>NZ_JADNQN010000016.1:0-186301 GCF_047608695.1 Amycolatopsis sp. cmx-11-32
GTCGCGAAAGCCACTTTCGCGACGTCTGATGTCCCGAAAGTGGCTTTCGCGACACGGCCGCTGGGCATCACGGACCGGAACCGCGGTCAATCGCACCCAAATCCCAGTAGGTACCCGAGGCACCCCGCTTCACGCGAACTAAGACCACCGCAACCAGTCGACTACTCGCGTCTTGACACGGCCACTCAGCCCACTACAGTTCAACCAACACGTTGATCAACTCTCTGGTTGAATACCCTCACAACCTCGTCGCGGAAGAGAATCGATGACCGACCTGACGATCACGCGCCTCCTCGACGCGCCCCGCGAACTCGCCTTCCAGGTGTGGACCGATCCGGACCATCTCGCCCGCTGGTGGGGCCCGGCCGGGTTCACCACCAAGTCCTGCACGGTCAACCTCGCCGAGGGCGGCCGCTGGCGGATCTGCGTCAGCGACGGCGAAACCGACCTGTGGGCCTCGGGGGTCTACCACGAGATCGTCCCGCCGGAGCGGCTCGTCTTCAGTTTCGCCTGGGAGGAACCGGAAGGCGCGCGGGGGCACGACACTCTCGTCACGATCGGCTTCTCCGACCGCGACGGCAAAACCGAAATGACGTTCCACCAAGCCATTTTCGAGACCGTGGTGGAGCGCGACGAGCACGTCGACGGCTGGCAGTCCTGTTTCGGCTGCCTCTCCACCTATCTCGCGGAGCTGCGCTGACCCACGTCCCGCAGCACCTCTCGGGCCCGCGCCACCCCGTCCTCCGCACGCAGCCGCGCTGCGACGAACTGCGCCCCACGACGAAACAGGAGGTTGCCGGACAGCTCCAGCAGCCTAGCGGTCAAGGCGTCCGCGGTGATTTCCCGTAGCGGTAGCGGACGCGGGCCCGCGCCGAGACGGGAGACCCGGTCACCCCAGAAGGGCTGGTCGGAGAAGACCGGGCAGACCAGCGCCGGGACGCCCGCCCGCAACGCCGCCGCGGTCGTGCCCGCGCCGCCGTGATGCACCACCGCCGCGGTGCGCGGGAACAGCCACGCGTGCGGGACGTCCTGGACCGCCAGCAGATCGTCGTCGTCGAGCTCGATATCGGTACCGAGAAGACCGCGCAGCCCGACCCGGCGCAACGCCGTGCGGACAGCGGCGAAGGTCCGCTCAGCCTCCGACGGCCGCATGCTGCCGAAACCGACGTACACCGGCGGCGGCCCCGAAGCGAGGAAGTCGCGCAAGCGTGGGTCCGGCCTCCACGCGGCGGGAGTATCGAGGAACCAGTATCCGGTGACGTGGACCCTGGCGGGCCAATCCTTCGGCCGGGGCACGACGGCGTCGGAAAACCCGCACAGCACCGGGGTCTCCTTTCTCCGGGGTCCACGCACGCCGGCCGCGGGCAGTCCGAGCGAGTGCTCGCGCCAGCGGTCCACTTCGGGGCGCAGCACCTGCCAGGCGACGGTGTCGACGGCGTGGAAGCTCAGCCGCCGCCCACCCGGACCGAGCCTGGAAGACCACGGCAGCAACGGATGCGCGAAGGCTCGGGTCGGCACGCTGGGCTGGTAGTGCAGTTCTACATCGGGTACACCGAGCGAGGCACCCAGGTGCGCGCCGAGGAAACCCAGCGTCGGCGCGAGCACGAGATCCGCTCCGGACGATCCTTTGCGGACATCCGCGAGCAGGCGCTCCAGCACGGGAGCCAAAGCGCCCCGCAGCCCGCGCAGGAACGTCGCGGGATTACGCCCGCCCTCGGTCCATTCGCGTCCGCCGTCCGAACCGAGGACGTCACCGGGATCGGCCGAAAGCGGCGCGAAGTCCAGGCCGCGCTCGGTCACCAGCGCCCGGAACCGCTCCGCCGCCAGCACCCGCACACGATCGCCGTCGAGGGCGAGACCACACCCCAGGGCGATACACGGCTGGACATCGCCGCGCGAACCGGGAGCGACGACCACGACGAGCCGGCTCATCGCTTCGCCGCGGTCAGCCGGTAACGGAGCCGGAACGGCAGGTTCGCCAGTACCGCCGCGATCCGCGCGTCCCGGCCGACCAGATACCGCGGCGCCGGACGGCGAGCGGTCAGCGCGTGGACGACGACCCGAGCGGCCTGTTCCGGCGGTACACCGTTCTTCGCGGAACGTTCCGCGCTGCGCTCGGCCTCTGCCAGTTGCACCGCATACCTTTCCCGCGCTACTTCCGGCAAAGCGGCGCGCACCTCCTCGGCGGCGGCACGGGCGCGTGGCCAGATCGAAGTGGCCACCGCGCCGGGCTCGACGAGGATGACGCCGATCCCGGACGGCGCCAGTTCGGCGCGCAGACTGTCGGTCAACCCGACCAAGGCGAACTTCGACGTGTGATACGGCCCGACCATCGGCCCGGCGATGCGCCCGCCCATCGACCCGACCGTCACCACACGGGCGGCGGGCGCGGCGCGCAGCGCGGGCAACATCGCCTGCGTGACGGCGAGCTGACCGGTGACGTTGACCTCCAGCTGCTGCCGGAAATCCTCCAGCGGGACATGTTCCAGCGGTCCCGGACGGGCCATCCCGGCGTTGTTCACCAGTCCCCGCAACGGTCCCGCCGCCGCGACCTTCTCCCCGCACGCCGCGATCGACGCCGCGTCCCGGAGATCCATCCGCAGCACGGAGACCTCTTCGCCGTACACGCGGACGAGTTCGGTTTCGTCCGCGTCGGTGCGCACACTGGCCCAGACGTGGGCGCCCCGGCGGACGAGTTCGGTCACGCAGGCCCTGCCGATCCCGCTCGAAGCCCCGGTGACCACATAGGAAGGACGAGTCATGACGCCTCCCCCGTCTTCACCGGTGCCGACAGCGCGCGCAGCATCCGCGGCCAGGTCTTGTGCAACTGGTCCTGCCAGTACGCCCAGTGGTGCGTGCCCGGCCCGTAGAAGTCGGTCACGACCGGGACGCCGAGGCGGTTCAGCCGGTCGGCCATCGCGGTGGTCTGGCCGGAGCACAGGAACTCGAGCAGCATCGCTCCGGGCAGCACGTCGATCGGGAGCTTGCCGTCGAACGGTCCCGGCAGGCCGTTGCCCGTCGACAGGTACAGCTCGGTGCCGCGCAGGCGGTCGGCGTTCACCAGCGGATCGTGCGCTTCCCAGCGGGACGCCTGGCGTCGCCGGTCGCCCCAGAGCGCTTCGGGATCCTGCCGGGCCGAGGCGACGATCGCGCTGGTCAGCAACTCGCCGTACGGTCCGGTGGGGTTGAGGTTGCCGCTGAACGACCCGGCGAACCGGAACACCCCCGGCCGCCGGGCGGCGAGCTCCACCGCGCCGTATCCGCCGAGTGAGAGCCCCGCCGCCACCCGCCGCCCGTCGCCGCGAAAGCCACGATCGATCAGCTGCGGGATCTCGACCGCGGTGAACGTCTCCCATTGATTGAGGACGACGTCCTTGCCGTAATTCCACCAGTCGGAAAAGAACCCCGCGGAACCGGAACCCGGCATCACCACCAGCGCGCCGGAATCGTCGGCGAGCTTCCGGATGTCGGTGTTGGCCGTCCAGCCGCGATAGTCCTGCAAGCGCGTCTCCCCGGCGAGCAGGTACACCGCCGGCCACTTCCGGTCCGGTTCGGCGTCCCATCCCGACGGCAGGATCAACCGGACCATCGCGTAGCTCCCGACGCCGACCGAGCGCACGGTGAGGTCCAGCATCCGCGGATCGCCGTCCACAGTGGTCTGGGCGATAACGTGCGATCCGTCGTCGGCACGGGCGTCCGGGACACCGCTCTCGGCCAGCGCCGGGGCGGTGGCGATGCTCGGCAGCAAGCTCGTCACGGCCGCCAGCAGCGCGACGGCCCACAGCCGCCTCGAAGTATTGCGCATACGTAATCCTTTGTCCCGGTCGTTCGACAGAATTCGAAAATGTGACGGCGATTACTCGCTAAGAAATCCGAGGTGTCGACACGTTAAGCGGAAGAAGCCCCTCCGAGCAATTGTCCTGCCCACATTACGGGAGGACAATGTGAATGCCAGGGAAACAAGAAATGTGTCCACCTCCCCCATCCGGGTGACCCGTCGCTTACGGACGGTGAGCGACAGTGGCACGGTGGTACCAGACTGGCTCACGCACCAGGGAAAAGCCTGGAAGCCCCAGGTCACACCCTGTACACGAAAGACATTTACGTTCTCTTGATACCTTCCGGTATTCGATTTCCCGCCGTAGCCTTCGTCGTGCCGCCCAGGTTCGGCGTCCGCTGACGCGACCCTGGCGCTTGCGTCCCACCGAAGGGACCGCGACCCCATCAGGACCCTTCCGAAAGGGCTATTCATGGCTGCCCGAATTCGCGCGCTCGTCGTCTCCGCCGCCGCGGTGGCGACCATTTCCGGCACGCCCGGAGAATCGATTCAGGCGGTCGCGGCGCCGCCCCCTCCCGCCGTTCAGACCGCCGTTCCGCCCGCCGCCCTCCTCCCGCCGGACACCGTCCCGCACGCGTCCGCGCGCGACGGTTTCGACCTGGCCGCGGCACTGTCCACCTCGGACCGAGAGGAGAGCCGGATCGACATCGGCGGCTGCGAGGACGTCGTCCACGGCAGACTGGTCGGCTCCACCGCCACCGGCCAGGGTTTCCAGTCCGCGGTGCCCGGCGGGCAGGTTTCCGAACTCGTCGCGCGTACGACGAACCCGCCCGACCTGACGGCGTGGGCCGCGCAGGCCGCGCGGTGCTCGAAGGTGACGGTCGACGACGCGGCCGGTTCCGCGGTGTCGACCGTCACCGTCCAACCCCCGCCCGCCGTGACGGGCGCGAAAACCCTTTCGTACCAGCAACTCCTGACGCTACCCGGACAGCCCCCCGAGCTGCCGGGACTGCGCCTGCGCACTGTCGCCATCGCCGCCGACGACGTACTGGTCGTGCTTCGTGACGCCGGAACCACCGGCCTCGATCTCGACGCCCTCGCCGTCGCCGCCTGGCAGCACGCCGCCGGACCGCTCGGCCGCTGAACCCCGCACCACCCCGCCGAACCCCTGACCCGCCCGGCCGAAGGCCCCGCTATCGCGGTGGCAGGGCGCCCCGTCCGCAACCGCGACATAGCTGACCAAGCAGCGCCCTGCCGACGTCGATCGCGGTCGCGGTTTCACCACCAGACAATGAGGAGATGCCATGTCTCTGGCCCCCGAAAACCTGCCCGCCACGGCCGGCACCACCCTCCCCGCCTGCCTTCGGCATTGGGCGGACGTCGACGGCGACCGGCCGGCCCTGACCTTCGCCGACTTCGCGACCGATCGCGCCGGGCGACGGAAGACCCTGACCTGGGGGCAACTCCAGGAACGCGTCGACGCCGTCGCGAGCGCGCTCCCCGTCCGTCCCGGCGACCGGGTGGCCGTGCTGTGCCCGCAGAGCGCGGACTACGTCGTCGGTTTCCTCGGCGCGATCACCGCGGGCGCGGTCGCCGTGCCGCTGTTCGACCCCGGACTGCCGGGGCACGCCGGAAGGCTCGCCGCGGTGCTGACCGACTGCTCCCCCACCGCCGTGGTCACCACCGCCGCGTCCGAGGACGCGGTCCGCGAGTTCCTCGCCGGACTGCCCGGCGGCGAACGCGTCGCCGTCGTCGCGGTCGACCAGCCCATCGAAGGCCCGGCCCGCGCGTGGCCCGCCCCGGCCGCGGCACCGGACGACGTGGCGTACCTGCAGTACACCTCCGGTTCGACCCGTACCCCGGCGGGTGTGGTCCTGACCCACGAGAACGTGCTGGCCAACGTCAGCCAGGCCGTGCACGGCCTCGGCATCGCCCCGACGGGGACCACCGTGTCGTGGCTGCCGCTGTTCCACGACATGGGTCTCGTGCTCGGGCTGATCACGCCGCTGGCGATGGGCATGCGGTCGGTGCTGATGGATCCGCTGGCCTTCATCGAACGGCCGGTCCGCTGGCTGGAGTTGCTGAGCGACCACAAGGGAAGCTGGAGTGCCGCGCCGAACTTCGCCTTCCATTACAGCGCGACCCGGGTACGCGAGGAGGACCGCGCCCGGCTCCGCCTCGACCGCGTCGCCGCGATCGTCAACGGCGCCGAACCGATCAACCCCGGGGTACTGGACCGGTTCCACGCCGCGTTCGCCGATTCCGGCTACACGCCGGACAAGACCCGGCCCGCCTACGGCCTCGCCGAGGCGACCGTCTTCGTCACCACCGGGCCCGGTGTACCGCCTCGGGTCACCACCTTCGACCGCGCCGCCCTCGGATCGGGCATCGCGCGGCAGGCCGATGACGGCCTCAAGCTCGTCGCCTGCGGTGTCCCCGTCGGACAGCATGTGGCGCTCGTCGACCCGGAAACCGGGGTGGCGCTGGAAGACGGTTCGGTCGGTGAGATCTGGGTCCACGGCCCCAACGTCGGTACCGGCTACTGGCAGAAACCCCTGGAGAGCACCGAGACCTTCGGCGCCCGGCTGACCGGCGACCACCCGGGAATTCCCGAGTGGCCCTGGCTCCGCACCGGCGACCTCGGCGTCCGGTACGACGGCGAGATCTACATCGCCGGCCGCATCAAGGACCTGCTCATCATCGACGGCCGCAACCACTACCCGCAGGACGTCGAAGCGACGGCGGCCTCTGCCGACCGCGACATCCGCCCCGGCAGTGTCGCCTCGTTCGCTGTCGAGGGCACCGACACCGAAGCCGCGGTCATCGTCGCCGAACACCGTGGCCACAGTGAACTGACGACGGAGGACGAACGAGCCCTCACCGCCTCGATCCGGCGCCTCGTATCCGACGCGCACGGCCTTTCCTTGCGTGACGTCGTGCTCGTCCCGGCGGGCCTGGTCCCGCGCACCTCCAGCGGCAAGATCGCGCGTAGCGCCTGCCGCGACCGTTACCTCGCAGGCGACTACGGAAAGGCCCTGGTGCGATGAGAAACCCGACGCTCGACACCCCCGCACTGCGCCGCTGGCTGCTCGACACGGTCGCCGAGCACATCGGCGTGGACCCCACCCGGCTCGAACCCGACCGTCCGCTCAGCGACTACGGCCTGTCCTCCCGGCAGGCCGTCGGCATCGCCGCGGACCTCGAAGACCTGCTCGGCACCCCGCTCCCGGCAACCCTGCTGTGGGAAAGCCCGACCCTCGACCACCTTGCCCGCTCCCTCACCGGCGGCACCGAACCGGAACCGGAGGTGACCGGCACGGACCGTCGCCGGACCGATCCGATCGCCGTCGTCGGCCTCGGCTGCCGCTGGCCGGGAGCGAACGGTCTCGAAGAGTTCTGGGACCTGTTGAGCAGCGGGCGGGACGCCGTCCGGACCGCGCCGCCCGGACGGTGGACCGCGGACGCGGCACCGGTCGTCGGCGGGTTCCTCGACGACGTCGCCGGTTTCGACGCCGACCACTTCGGCATCACCCCGCGCGAGGCGTCCACCATGGACCCGCAGCAGCGGATGCTCCTGGAGGTCGCCTGGGCGGCACTGGAACACGCCGGGATCGCCCCGGTTTCCCTGCGCGGCAGCCGGACCGGCGTGTTCACCGGGATCTCCACCCACGACTACGGGCACCTCACGATGGCGGGCGGCGGGGTGGACCTGTGGACGGCCACCGGTGCGGCCGGGAGCATCTCGGCCAACCGGCTGTCCTACATCTACGACCTGCGCGGGCCGAGCATGGCGGTGGACACCGCCTGCTCCTCGTCACTGGTCGCGGTGCACCACGCGGTGCGGGCGCTGCGTGACGGCGAGGCCGATCTCGCACTGGCCGGTGGGGTGAACCTCATGCTGCTGCCCGGGCCGACGGCCGCGTTCGCGGCGGCGGGACTGCTCGCCGAGGACGGCCGCTGCAAGACGTTCGCCGCGGGCGCCGACGGCATCGCGCGCGCTGAGGGCTGCGGCGTCGTCGTGCTCAAACGGCTGGCGGACGCCGAGTACGACGGCGACCGGGTGCTCGCGGTGATCCGCTCCACCGCGGTCAACTCCGACGGCCGGTCCCAAGGCCTGGCGGCGCCGAATCCCGTCGCCCAGCAGGACATGCTGCGCACGGCCTACCACGGTGCCCGGCTCGATCCGTCCACTGTGGACTACGTCGAGGCGCACGGCACCGGCACCCTGCTCGGCGACCCGATCGAGGCCCGCTCGCTCGGCGCCGTGCTCGGCAAGGACCGTCCCGCCGACGCCCCGCTGCTGATCGGTTCGGTGAAGACGAACATCGCGCACGCGGAGGCGGCCGCCGGGATCGCCGGGCTGATCAAGGTCGTCCTCGCGATGACCCACGACGAGTTACCGCCCCAGTTGCATTTCTCCGCGCCCAACCCGCACATCCCGTTCGACGATTTGGGACTCCGGGTGGTGACCGAACCGACGCCTTGGCCGCGCCGGTCCGGCCGCGCCACGGCCGGAGTGTCCGCGTTCGGGTTCGGCGGGACCAACGCGCACGTCGTCCTCGAACAGGCCCCGGCACTGGAACCGGCGCCGGACCGCGCCGACGTCCGGATCGGGCTGCTGTCCGCCCGCACCCGCGACCGCCTCACCGAACGGGCGACGCAACTGGCGAACTGGCTGGAATCCTCGGCAACGCCGTCGAATTCCCTCGCCGACGTCACCCACACCCTGTTCCGGCGGGACAACGGCGGACCGCACCGCGCCGCCGTCGTCGCCGGGGACACCGCGGAACTGGCGGTGCTGCTGCGCGCCGTAGGCTCCGGTGCCGATCCGCTGCCCGCGGGCGCGGCCGTCGGTGCCACCCGGACCACCGACGGCCCGGTGTTCGTGTTCTCCGGCCACGGTTCCCAGTGGCCTGGCATGGGCCTCGGCTTGCTCGCGGCCGAGCCCGCCTTCGCCGCGCAGGTCGACAAACTCGGTGATCTGTTCATCGAGCACACCGGCCGATCGCTGCGTTCCCTGCTCACCACCGGGGAGCCGTTGCCGTTGCCCGAAACCCAGGCGGCGATCTTCGGGACGCAGATCGCGCTGGCCGCCCAATGGGAGGCGCTCGGGGTCCGGCCGTCGGCCGTCATCGGGCACTCGCTGGGCTCCGCGGCCGCCGCCGTGGTGAGCGGTGTGCTCACCCCCGACGAGGCCGTCCACCTGGTCGCGACCCGTGCCCGGCTCCTTGGCACGATCGGTCCGGGAGGAGCGATGGCGGCGGTGGAACTCGCGCCGGAGGAACTCGAGCTGTACCCGGACATCGAACTCGCCGTCGAATCCGCGCCGGGTCAGCTGACCGTTGCCGGGGATGCCACCGTCCTCGACCTGCTCGTCGCGGAACTCGAGGCCGCCGGGCTGACCGCGCGGCGGCTGCCGGTCGAGGTCGCCGGGCACTCCGCCCGCGTCGATCCGGTCCTGCCCGCACTCCGGGAGGCGCTCGCCGAACTGGGCGGACGACGTCCGACAGTGCCTTGGTACGACACGGTTTCGGCCGATCCGGCGGATCCGCCGGACTTCGACGCCGGGTACTGGGCCGCGCATCTGCGCCGTCCGGTGCGGTTCCGGCAGGCCGTGGCGGCCGCCGCCGCGGACGGGCACCGTGTCTTCGTCGAGGTGTCACCGCATCCGATCCTGCGGGGATCGGTGGCGCGGACGCTCGCTGCCGAAGGGATCCACGACGCCGTCGTCACCGGAACGCTGCGCCGTGGTCAGGACGAGGTCCGCGCGCTGGGCGCCGCGGCGGCCGAACTCTATTGCGCGGGAACGCGGATCACCCCCGCCGATCCGGACGACGGCGCCCGCCTCGTCGACGTCCCGCCGATGCCGTGGCGGCACGAGCGGCACTGGTACACCTCCGCCGAGGAACCGCCGTCTTTCGCGGCACGCACGACCGAACCCGAACCCGTGCGGAGCACCGGCGGGAACCGGCTGACCGAGATCGTCGCCGCCGTCATGGGGCTGCGGCCCGACCGCATCGACGCCGATGTCCCGCTCGTCGAACTCGGGCTGGATTCCCTGATGGCGAACCGGATCCGCGAAGCCGTCCGCCGGGAGTTCGGCACCGAACCCGACGCGGCCAGCGTGCTCCGGGGCGCCACCCTCGCCGACCTCAGCCGCGACCTCGCGCCGCGCGAAGACGAGGCTCCGCTTCCGGCCGGAGGCCGGGCCTGGGACGCGGCCGACCGGCTGGTGCTGCGCCTGTGGCAGGAGCACACCGGGACCGACGCGGGTGGCACGAACGTCCGGCTGACCGAGACCGGCACCCCGGATCGGCTGGCCGAACTACTAGCCGAGGGCCTCAGCACCGAACTCGCCACCCCGGTCGACGCCGCCGAACTCCGGCGGCACGACTCGCTCGCCGCCATCGCCGACGTCGCTCGCGCCGTCCTCGACACGCGGGAGGAACAGGGACCGGTGCACGTCCTGACGTCCGGTGAGGACGGGATCGCGCCGCTGCTGCTGTTCCACCCCGGCGGCAGCACGTGCACCGTCTACCGGCCGCTGCTGGACCGGCTGCCCACGTCGGTGCCGTGCATCGGCTTCGAACGTGTTCCCGGTGTCGGCATCGAGGAACGCGTCGAACAGCTGCTGCCACTGGTGCGGGCGCAGCGTCGCGACCGGCCGTACCGGCTGGCGGGCTGGTCGTTCGGCGGGGCGCTGGCCTACGGCGTCGCCGCACGGCTCGCGGAGGAAGGCGAGGAGGTCGAATTCGTCGCTCTGATCGACACCATGCTCCCGCTGCCGGAGCCGGACCTCGATCCGCGCGCCTCGTCCGCCCGGCGATTCCTGCGGTTCACCGGCTACGTCGAAGGGACCTATGGTCGCGAAGTCCGGCTCGGCCACGAGGAACTGGCACCGTTGCCCGAAGAGGAACAGATCGAGCTGACCATGCGGAGGGTCGCCGAAGCAGGCTTGCTCAGCCCCGGCGTGCTCCGGCACCAGCGTCAGTCCTTTTTGGACACACTGGCGGCCGAACGCGGGACGCCCCGCCGCTACGACGGCCGGGTTGTGCTCTACCGGGCTGTCGAGCAGTACGCGGCCGGGCTGGCGATGGAACCACGCTATTCCCGGACGGATCTCGCGGCGGGCTGGGCGGACCTGTGCCCCGGCCTGGAGATCGTGCCGGTCGAGGCCCATCACCTGTCGGTCGTCGACCCGCCTCACGTCGACGTCGTGGCGAGGCATCTGGCGGGGCTCCTGTGACCACGGCCCGGGCCGAGCGAGCGGTCATCCGCGCCTGGCCGCTGCTGGCGGTGCTCGGCGCCGGGCTCTTCCTCGTGGCGGTCGACGCGACCGTGCTGCACGTCGCGTTGCCCGACCTCGTCCGTGACCTGCGGCCCGGTGCGGTGGCACAGGTGTGGATCGTGGCGATCTACCCGCTGACCGCCGCACCGCTGCTGCTGCCGTTCGGCACCCTCGGCGACCGGTACGGGCGGCGACGCGTCCTGGTCACCGGGTACGTCGTGTTCGGGATCGCGTCACTCGGCTGCGCGTTCGCGCCGAATGTCCCGGTGTTGCTGGGCTTCCGCGCGGTGCTCGGGGCAGGCGGCGCGATGATCATGCCGGTGACGATGTCGCTGCTCCGGGAGCTCTTCCCGGAGCAGCGACACCGCCGCACGGCGATCGCGGTGTGCAGCGGGATCGCGGGCACCGGCTCGGTGTTCGGGCCGATCCTCGGCGGACTGCTCGTCGAAACGTGGGGCTGGCGCGCCACTTTCCTGCTGAATCCGCCGGTGATTTTGGCGGCCGTGGTGCTGGCGCTGCGGTGGCTGCCCCGCAATCCGCCGGGGCGGCGACCGTGGGACGCGCTCAGCGCCGCCCTCGCGGCGGGCGGTGTCCTCGGCATCGCGTTCGCCGTCGGCCAGCCGGGTTCCTGGCTCCCGGCCGTCGCTTCGGGCTCGGCCGGCTGTGTCCTCGTCGGACTGTTCCTGCGCCGCCAGCGCCGGACCGATCCGCCGTTGCTGGACCTCTCCCTGTTCCGGCTTCCCGGAGTGCGCGCCGCCGTCGGCGGGGTACTGCTGGTGATGAGCACACTGGTCGGACTCGGCCTGCTGTTCGCCCAATACCTGCAGGTGGTGCTCGGCCTCTCCCCGACAGCGGCCGCCGCCCGGCTGCTCTTGGTGCTCGGCGCGTCGGCCGTCGGCAGCGTCGTGACGCCTTCGCTGCTGGAGCGGTTCGGCAACGCTCGCGTCCGTACGGCCGGGTTCGCCGTCGCGGCGGTGTCACTGCTGGTCCCGGCGGCGGGCTCGGCCGCGCTGACGTCGCCAGTGCTCCTCGGTACCGGACTGGCGGGATTGGGGCTGGGGATGGCGCTCGCGCTCACTTCGAGCACCGACACCCTGCTTTCGGCGACGTCGGCGGATCAGGCCGGGGGCGCCGCGGCCGTGGAGAAAACGGGCTACGAACTGGGCGCGGGTTTCGGGACGACCGTGTTCGGTTCACTGGCGGCCGCGGTGTACGCGGGACACCTGGCCGTCCCGCCCGGCGTGCCCGAACCGGTGCGGCAGCTCGCCCTGTCCGGGCCGGCGCAAGCGGAAGCAGCCGCCTCGGGCCTCACGTCGCGTTCGGCCGACGAATTGCTCGAAGCCGCACGAGCCGCGTGCACCACCGGGCTCCAGATATCGGCGGCCGCAGCTTGCGGGTTGTTTGTGCTGGCTGTGCTCGTCAGCGCGTGGTCTGAGATTGCCCGAAGAAACCCTACTGGTGATATACGACCGTAGGGGAGGGAGTGGTGATGCTCGGCGCGACGGGCGGCTCACCGAATCGCCCGGACGCGGGTTCGATCCCAGCCCGTCGACCGGGAAGCCTGGTGAACCGACTGCCCCCGCGGCAACGTGACGTCATCGCTTGGGCACTCGAAGGGAGGCAACACCAGTGACTGACACCCGCGATCTGCCGAACTGGCTGCTCCAGGGCGACAATGCCTTCGACGACTCCCTCCGCAGCGGATCGGACCTCGACAAGACATTGGCGCGAGTCAAAAGCCGCGCGCTGACACGCCAGGTGATCGCCGCAGGCCAGACGACGCGCCGAGGCACCGATGGCTTGGATGAGCCGGTCGCCGCTGCTGTCGAGGGTGATCCTCAAGCGGTCGAGCGGTTGCTGGCGGCCATCCGTCCTTTGGTGGTGCGGTACTGCCGCGCTCGGGTTGGCAGGCAGGAGCGTTCGTTCGCTTCCGCGGACGACGTTGCTCAGGAGGTGTGTCTCGCGGTGCTCACGGCATTGCCTTCGTACCGTGATCAGGGCCGCCCGTTCCTGGCCTTCGTCTACGGGATCGCCCAGCACAAGGTGGCCGACGCGCATCGCGCCGCGGCCCGTAACCGTGCCGAACCGGTCGCCGAGGTCCCCGACGAGATCGAGGGTGACGTCGGCCCCGAGCAGCGCGCCCTGCAAGGCGAGCTGAACGAGCGCATGGCGCAACTCCTGCGTGTCCTTCCCGATAAACAGCGTGAGATCGTGGTCCTGCGTGTCGTCGTGGGATTGTCCGCCGAAGAAACGGCGGAGGCCGTGGGGTCCACCCCTGGCGCCGTCCGGGTGGCTCAGCATCGCGCCCTCGCGCGCCTACGAACGAGGTTGGCGGCGTCCCGGCTCGCCTAGGCGTGCTCGTCAGCGCGGGCGCGCCTCGTCGGTGAACTGCTCGGCGTACTCCCCGGTCGGCGGGATCTGCTGGATCACGTCGATCAGCACGCCGTTCGGGTCGGCGACGATGAAGTGCCGCTGCCCGAATTCCTCGCTACGCAGGGAAAGCGCCTCGGGCAGGCGCGCATCGACGACCAGCCGCCGGTGCTCGGCGTCGACGTCGTCGACCTCGAAGTTCAGCAACAACCCCTGCACCGGTTTGCCGAACCCGCCGGGGATGGTGCCGTGGCCGGGGGCCAGGATCGCGAGCTCCCACTCGCCACGCTTGAGGCTGACGTACCAGTCGGCCTCGAAGGTGGACTCGAAGCCGAAGTGGTCGCGGTAGAAGTCGCGCGTCTCGGCGAGCCGCTCGGTCATGAGGACGGGATAGAAGCTGGTCAGCCGCATGGAGCCGCCTAGTTTTCAGTAACAATACCGACCGTCGGTTTGCTTCTTCGAAATTAGCCAACCGACGGTCGGTATGTCAAGATTCCGGTATGGCCCGCACGAAGCAGCAGCAGCGCGAAGAAACGAGGGAGGCGTTGACCGCCACCGCACGCCGCCTGTTCGCCGAGCACGGCTACGGCAACGTCGGACTGGAGAGCATCGCCCAGACCGCGGGCGTGAGCAAAGGCGCGCTCTACCACCACTTCAGCAGCAAGGCGGACCTGTTCCGGCACGTCCTCGCCGTCGTGCAGCACTCCGTCGGCGAGCAGGTCGCGCTGGCCGCGGATGCCGCGCCGGACTCGTGGGCGGGACTGCTGGCCGGTTGCCGCGCCTTCCTCGCCGCGGCGACCGAGCCGGAGATCCAGCAGATCATGCTGCTGGACGGCCCGTCCGTGCTCGGCTGGCAGGACTGGCGCGAACTCGACGACGAGTACTCCGCACGGCACCTCGCCGAAGCGCTGACCGGGCTGATGGCCGACGGCGTCCTGGCGAAGCGTCCGGTGGAACCGTTGGTACGCCTGCTTTCCGGGGCGATGAACGAGGCCGCCGTCTGGCTCGCCCACTCCCCCGACCCGAAGTCCGACCTCGCCGCGACGATGGACACGCTCACACCGATGCTCGAGTCACTGCGCTGAGGCAAGCGTCCTGCCGGGACGGTGCGCCGAAGAGCCGCCGGTACTCACGGCTGAACCGCGAAGGGCTCTCGTGGCTGGCTTGCGGCGTAGCGACCCGCTTCGTTGTTTCTAAGCGATCTTGCCGCGAGGATGCCTAAGTCGGTTCTAGACGTCGTACGTGCTGTCACCGAGTCGGTCGCCAAGCTGCCCGTAGCCCAGCTCGAGCAGGCCGGACAACGGCTCCGTCAGACGCGCGACGCGTTGATGCAAGCTACTGAAGGCGCATCTGATCTGGACTCGTGGATACCTACTGTCGGCTGGCCGGTGTCGCGAAAGTGGCTTTCGCGACACCGGGGGCGGCCGCGCTTCGGTCGGGGTGGTCGTGAGTGGCAAGTCGGGTTGGAACCGTCCTTACCACTCGCGAGACCCACCACCCGCGCAACGCAAAGACCGACGCACGCAAAAAGCCCCACCCTGACCGGATGGGGCTTTGCTTGCGGTGGGCGATACTGGGATCGAACCAGTGACCTCTTCGGTGTGAACGAAGCGCTCTCCCCCTGAGCTAATCGCCCGCGGTACGAACTCCGGTTCGCCGGGGAAGCGAACCTGGTGCGCGATACTGGGATTGAACCAGTGACCTCTTCCGTGTCAGGGAAGCGCTCTCCCGCTGAGCTAAACGCGCGTGGTGAAGTTGTTCGTACTGAAACCAGTTTAGCGGACTCGTTTCCGGGCCCGCACAGGGGATCCCCCTCTCGATCGAAACCAAGGCGGCTCAGGGTTTCGGCAACCGTGAAGCGACCGAGCCCGCGATCGCCTTGGTCCGGTCGCAGGGGCTCCCGCTCCTCTCCCTGGCGAGCAGCCGGACGGCGACGTGTTCGACCTCGCGGTCCGTCAGCGGACGGTGCGTCCAGGTCACGACGCAGTTCGAGTCCCCGAACTCCCGGAGGTCGCCGGTGACGCCGTCGCCGAGGTCGACCGGTGACCCTTCGGGCGCGTAGGCGCCCCGCTGCAACTCGACGGTCAGCATGTCCCCGCCGCCTTGCCACTCGCAGATACGCAGCGTCCGCGGAACGGGCTGCGCGTTGGGCATGTTCTTGACGAGCACCGCCGGATCGGCGACCGCGCACGGGTCGAGCGGGAGCAGGCTCGCCGGGTCACCGGCGCGGTCGACCTCGTGCGTGCGCAGCCGGGTGAGAGCGGCGGTCAACAGATCATCGGCGGCCTTGCAGGGGTCACCGTCCCTGCTCGAATGGGAGACGACGACACCGAGCCGCCGATCCGTCGGAAGCTGGACCACCGAGTCGCATCCGCCGCTGATCGTGCTGCGCACCAACGGAAGTCCTTCGGCGGTCCGGTCCGTCCGCTCGAGGCTGCTGGCGGTCACGCCTTCGCCGAGCTGGACATCGAAGGAGACGTCGTCGAGGCCGGTGTACTTGCAGCGCGCCGGGTGGATCGGATCCGTTTCCGGCTTCAGGGTCCCGAACTCCTGCACGAACCGGCCGGCGAGCACCTTGCACGGGTCGGCGAGGCGCAGCCGATCCGGGCTGAGCGCTTCGGACGCCGCCAGCGACGTCACTCCGGGATCCTGGGGTTCGGCGTAGTCGGCGATGGAGAGGCCGAGCGCGACGATCCCCGCGACGACGAGCAGGACGACTCCGGCGAGCGCGCCGAAGAGGATCTTCTTCGTCCGCGGTGCCATCTTCTTCGGAGGCGGCCGCCAGACCGGTAACGGCAAGGCCAGCACCGAGCGCACTTCGGCGTCTTGCTGCTGGATCCGAGCGTGCACGGCGGGCGGCCAGGGAGCGGCTGCCGTCGGCACCGGGCCGAGGTAGTCGAGGATCTGTTGCGGGGTCGGGCGGCGGGCCGGATCCTTGGCCAGGCACGGCTCGGCGAGCCGCCGGATCTCTGTCGGGACGTCGGCGAGGTCCGCGGCGGCGTGAACGACGTTATACAGCGTCTGGGGCGCGGTCGGACCGGTGAAAGGGCCGCGGCCGGTCGCGGCCATGACCAGGATCGCGCCGAGGGAGAACACGTCACTCGCCCCGGTGACCTGCCCGCTGCCTGCCTGTTCCGGCGACATGAACGCGGGCGACCCGATGATCGCGCCCGTGCCGGTGAGGTCCTGTGCCTCCTCCGCCACCCGCGCGATGCCGAAGTCGATCACCCTGGGTCCATCACTCGTCAGGATGATGTTGCTGGGCTTGAGATCCCGGTGGATCAGCCCGGCGCGGTGGATCTCGGTCAGCGCGGCGGCGAGCCCGGACGCCAGCAGACGCACCGGCTCGGCGGGCAGCGGCCCGGTGGCGTCCACTGCCTCCTTCAAGGAGGGGCCGGTGACGAAGACCGACGCGAGCCACGGGGTTTCCGCCTCCGCGTCGGCGTCCATGACCGCGGCGGTGTAGGCGCCGGAGACCAGACGCGACGTGGCGACCTCGCGCCGGAACCGTTCACGGAAGCGCGGATCGTGCGCGAACTGGGCGTGCAGCTGTTTGACCGCGACAAGCCTGCCGTCCGGGGCCAGACCCAGCACGACCCGGCCCATGCCACCCGCACCGAGTTCGGCGATGATCCGGTACGGGCCGATCTGTCGGGGTTCGGCGGGGTTCAACGGGTTCACTGATCAGCCCTAGGGTTTCGGAAGTTTTCGCAGCAATGCTTCGGCGAAGCCTTTCGCCTTCTCGCACGCCTCGTGGGCGGTCATCTTCGTCCCGCTGGTGCCGACGGTCAGCTCGACGTTCTCCCCGTCACGGTCGCTGACGGACCGGTGCTGCCAGGTCAGCGAACAGCTGGAGCGAGCGACACCGTCGTCCTTCTTCGCCAGGTACACCTTGGTACCGCCGAGATCCAGGGTGGCGGAACCCGTGTAGTAGGAGTCTTTCGTCTGGACCGGCGGGTAGGACCGTACGAAGCTCACCCGGATGTTGCCCGCCGCGTCGTACCGGCATTGGTGCAGATGCTCGCGGATCGTTTCGACCACCGGCCCGATCAGCCGGTCCGTGGTCGCGGGGCCGACCAGCGCGCACGGGTCCAGCGGCGCGAGGGTGCCTGCCGGAAGCTCGCGATCTTGGCCACCGGCCCGGATCCGTTTGACCGCGTCGGTGAGGGCCGCCTTCACCACCGAGCAGGCCTCGTCCTTTGTGGACATCGAGTTCACGTCGGCGCCGAGTTTGGTGTTCGGCAGCCCCGTGACGGGGACCGCGACCGCGCACGAGTCGTCGGAACCCTTGATTCGCAACGGAAGCCCCTCCAGCTCGCCACCGGATTCGCCCTCGATCAGATCGCCGCCGACCCCCAGCTCCAGCCACTTGCCCGCGGGCGAGGAGTACGTGCACGAATCGAAATGGATGTCGATCGCCGTGCTCAGTTTGCCGAATCCGGGCACGTCGCGCCCTTCGAGCACCTTGCACAGGTTCACCCGTCGCAGGTTGTCCGGGCCGAGCGGATCCTGGTTGACCGGGGTGGCGGCCGGTTCGTCCAGCGGCGGCGACGAACTCGGCGCGGCGACGGCAGGAGGCGGATCCTCCTTGTTCAACGAGACCGCGGTGACGACGCCACCGGCCAGCAGCACGACGGCGGCCGCGGCGAGTCCCGCGTACAAGCCACGCCGGGATCGCTTCGGCGGAGGCGGGTTCAGCAGCCGACGGACCTCGGCCTGCTGTGCCTCGATGAGGTGCGGCACCACCGGCGGCCACGGGCCGGCCATCGGCGGGATCGGGCCCAGTCTCTCCAGCACCCAGGCCGGAGACGGCCGGTCCGCCGGGTTCTTCGCCAGGCACGGCTCGACGAGCTGCCGGAGCTCCGGCGCCAGGTGACGCAGGTCGGGCTGGACGTGCACGACGTTGTACAGAGTGTGCGGAGTGGAGGTTCCGGTGAAAGGGTTCGCCCCGGTCGCGGCCATCACCAGCAGCGCGCCGAACGAGAACAGGTCGCTCGCCGGGGTCAGTGGCTTCCCTTCGGCCTGCTCCGGCGACATGAACCCGGGCGAGCCGATGATCGCGCCGGTGTGCGTGAGCTCCGAATCGCCCTCGACGGCACGGGCGATCCCGAAGTCGATCACCCTGGGACCGTCACCGGTGAGGATGACGTTGCTCGGCTTCAGATCCCGGTGGATCAGCCCGGCGCGATGGATGTCGCCGAGCGCCAGCGCGAGCCCCGCGGCGAGATGCCGGACCGCCATCGGCGGCAGCGGCCCGCCCGCGGTCACCGCCTCGGACAACGACGGTCCCGGCACGAAGACCGAAGCCAGCCATGGTGTCGGCGCGTTCGGATCGGCGTCCATGACCGGGGCGGTGTACGCGCCGGACACCAGACGCGAAGTGTCGACCTCGCGGCGGAACCGCTCGCGGAAGCCGGGATCGTGCGCGAACCCCGGGTGGACCTGCTTGATCGCGACCAGGCGCCCGTCGGAGGAGATCCCGAGCAGCACCCGGCCCATCCCGCCCTCTCCGAGCGCGGCGAACACCCGGTAGCGCCCCACGCCGGTGGGTTCGCCGGTGTTCAACGGCTTCACGAAGGCCCCCTTGTCAGGGGCGATGGTACAAAACCACCCGGAAGTGTCACGCAGCGCGTCGGTCCGCCCGGCCGAAGTCCTGCTTGCTCAGAGGCGGATCTCGCGTGCCCAGACTCCGCACACACGAGATCCGGGTCTGGGCACGCGAGATCCGGGTCCAAGCACGTGAGTCACGTCCGGCATCCGGGCACTAGCGTGGCTTCAGCACGAGATCGAACGTGTTGCCGTCGCCTTGCACGAACGTGCTCAGGTACGGGGTGAACGCGCCGCAGCCGGTCAGCGGCGCCAGCGCATAGGTGCCGGTGAGCGCGCCGCCCGCGGCCATGGTGAAGCCGTCCCCGGTCCGCAGTTCCGCCGTGGACGGGGCCGACGTCTTGCAGCCCGGCCCACTGCTGACCGGCATGCCGACGAGTGTGACCAGCGGGAGGACGGTGGTGAACCGCGGGCGGGCCACGAAACCCGTCCCGGCGAAGTCGCCGCCCTGCGGTCCGTCCGCGACGAACTCGAGATCGGCCGCGCCCGGCAGGAAGCCGAACAGCCGGAAGTCGGCGTGCGCCTTGTCGAACACCGGGCCGCCGGTGAAGGCCGTGGCCGACGTGGCGCTCAGGTCGAACCCTCCGGTCAGCGGCGCGGTCGTGCCCAGCGCCTTGACGCCGGTCTTCCCGGCGACCGTGTACTGGCGCCCGGTCGGCTTGTCACCGAGGTCGAAGGAGAGCAAAACCGCGTCCTGGCCGGGGTCGAGCACGCAGTCCGAGGTGAACGAACCGATCCCGGTGAACGAACCGTCGGCCTTCTTAGGGGTCAAGCGGGTGGTGAAGTCCCCGATGGTCAGGGTGGTCTTACCCGGCTTCGCGATCTTCACCGTCGGCACGGAGCCTGTCGCTACCGTGCTGAACGAGCCGGACGGCGGGAGGCCGGTCTTGGCGACGTTCAGCGGGATCCGTACCGGGAAGGGACTCGCGTCGCCGTTGACCAGCGTCACGCCCGCCGCCGCGGTGCCTTCGATGGTGGTGGCGCCGACGAGGTTGAGCCCGCGCGCCGCTTTGTCCGGCACGTTCACCGTGATCGTCAGCCCGGAGGTGCTGAGCGTGCCGCCGGGCGCGGTCGGGACCTCGAAGTCGGCCTTGATGTTCACGTCGAGCTTCTGCAGCCCGATCAGCGGGAACGGGCAGGTGAACGACAGTTTCTTGTCGACGGGGGTGCCCGCCGCCGCGCTGCGGACGGCGACGAACAGCAGGCTGCCGGCGGTGAGCAGGACGATGAGGCCCGCCGCGAGCAGCATCCGGACGTTGATGCGAAGGGGCATGGTCGCCTTCCCGAAAACGGCACCGGTCCCCGTCGCGGGAGGCGACGGGGACCGGCTACCTGACTACTTCTTGGTGAGGTCCAGATCGAGGGTGTTGCCCTCGCTCTTGGTGAACAGGCTGATCATGTCGTTGAAGGAACCGCAGTTCTGCAGTCCCGACAGCGAGTAGGTACCGGTCAGCTTCCCGCCCTTGAGCAGGTTGAAGTCCGGTGCCGTGGTCATCTCGCTTGTCGACGGAGTGACCGTCCCGCACTTCGGGTCGTTGCTGATCGGGAACCCGAACACCTGCACCTTCGGCAGGAACACGTTGAACTTGACGTTCGCCTTGAACCCGGTGCCGATGAGCTCACCGGACTGCTTGCCGACCTGCTCGACGACGATGTCCGAGCTGCCCTGCACGAACCCGAAGAGCTTGAAGTCGGTCTTCGACGGGTCGAGCTTGAGATCGCCGGTGAACTTCTTCGACGCGAGGTCCACATCCGCGTCGAAACCGCCGCTGATCGGCGCGGAGCTGCCGAGCGCCTTCAGGTCGGTCTTACCCTTGATGCCGAACGCGTACTTGATCCCGCCACCACCGGGGGTGGTCGTGGGGCTCGGCGAGGTCGTGGTCGAACTCGGCGAGGTGGTGGGGCTCGGCGGGGTGGTGGTGGTCGTACCGGTGGGGGTGGGACCGTCGCCGATCTTGATCGTGGCCAGAACGTTGTTCTGACCCGGGTCCTGCTTGCACGGCGCGTCGATCGTGCCGTCCGGGGTGATCTCCGTGACGGAGCCGTCGGCCTTACGCGGAGTGACCTTGAGCTGCAGGTCATTCACGGTGATCTTGGCTTCGCCGGGCGTGTTGAAGGTCAGCGACGGCGTCTTGCCCGCCGCGTTGATGACCATCTCGCCGGTGGGCGGGATGTTCGTCTTGGTCAGCTCGTTCGGCACCTTGACCGGCAGGTTCATCCCGGGAGCGGCCACGACCGCCGAGGCGACCGCCTGGCCTTCCAGCGTCGTCGCGCTGATCAGGTTGAGCCCGCTGACCGTCTCCGCGTTGATCGTCGAGATCGCCTTGATGTCGAACGCGCCGGTCGGCTGACCGGTCTTGACCGACAGCGGGAGATCGGTGTTGATCACCACCTTCAGCGCTTGGGAGCCCACGAGCGGGTAATCGCAGTGGTAGTTGAGCGAGAGCGAAATCGGTTCGGCGACACTGGCCTGTGCGCCGACCACGAGTACCGCGGTGGCAAGCCCCACGGCACCGGCAGCGGCGACGGCGACCGCCTTCTTGGTTCCTCTACGGTGACTCACGATCGTCCTTCCGTGGTATCAACGATGATACGAAACGGCGTACAATTCCCCAGAGCAATGAATATCGGCCCGAGAGAATTCTGCGGGTAGCGACGATGTCTGACGGATCGCAACCAAACAGTAAACTAACGAGACGGCAGCACTGCTATCAAGGGCTTACCGGGAAAAGTTGACGCGTCGCCGGTAAATTGTCACGCTGGCACGGTGCGACCGTCCGCTTCCTAGTAGCGGCACATGGGTTTCCCCAGTACAGAGGCATCAGAGGCGGCACGGGGAACTGCTGACGCGCGTGACAACCACGCCACGCGAAATTATCTCGTGCGTGCCAATCGCTCTTTTCCCACTTCCATGCCGCACGGATCGGCTTGCCTGAGGGAATCTTTCGTGAGTAACCTCGCGGTTCAGCAAACCGGTCATCGCCGACCACCGCGGATTCCCGCGCGTCGTGCCGCGGCCGGCCCTCTTTCGCCGAATTCGACGGGGAAACCATGAAGAGAATGCGCCGCACGGCAGCGCGAATCGCGTTCGCCGCCCTCTCCGCGTCCGCCACGGCAGTCCTGCTGACCGCCTGCGGGTCCGACGAACCCGCCGACTCCGGCAGGCACGCCGACCCCGCCGCGCTCGCCTGGGTGGACAAGGTCTGCTCCGGGGTGGCGGCCGGTTCGGCGAAGCTGTCCCAACCGCCCGCGTTCGACCCCAACAACCCGCAGGGCGCGAAGACCGCGATGGTCGGCTTCCTGAACTCGCTCACCGTGGCGCTCGACGACATGGCGGGCGGGATTCGCAACGCCGGCGTGCCACCGGTCCCGGATGGACAGTCCGCTGTGGACAAGGCCACCACCACGCTGGACGAAACCAAGTCGAAGGTGACCGCCACCTTGACGAAGATGCAGGACGCGAAGGTCACCGACAAGGCGAGCCTGGACAAGGTGATCTCCGACGCCGACAGCACGATGAGCGGGCTGAGTGAACCGGAGGGACCGATCAAACCCCTCCGCGCCAACCCGGAACTGGACCTCGCCTTCGCCGAATCCCAGACCTGCCGCCAGGTCTACGGCAACGCCTGAGCATGGCGCCGCTCCCTCTTCCCACAGACGCCTGAAACCGTCCCGCACCCTGGAGGCCCGGCCGTGCCGATCTCGTTCCCCCGCCCGTCCCGCCGGACGCTCGCCGCCGCGCTGGCGATCGCACTGTCCGCCGGCGTGCTGACCGCACTGAGCGTGAGCCCGGCGAGCTCCGCCGCCCCCGTGGCGTCCGACGACTCGTTCTACACCCCGCCGTCCCCGCTCCCCGCGGGCAAGCCGGGAGACATCATCCGCTCGCGTGTCTCGAAAGCCGGGCCGCGTAAGGATTCCGTCGACGCGTGGCAGGTGATGTACCTGTCGACGGATGCCCTCGGGCGGCCGGACGCGGTGACCGGGACGGTGCTGGTGCCGAAGAACGCCGACCCGGCGAAGGCGCCGATCGTCTCGTTCGGCGCCGGTACGCACGGTCCGGCCTTCGACTGCACGCCATCGAAGATGATCGACATCGGCGCGTTCTACGAGCAGTCCGGTCTCGACGACGCGCTCGACGCCGGATACGCCGTCGCGCTGACCGACTACGAGGGCTACCGCCAGGGTCCGAAGACGACCTACGTGGTCGGGCGTTCGGAAGGCCCGGCGGTGATCGACGCGGTCCGCGCCGCGCAACGCCTGCCGGAAGCGAAACTGTCCGCCGACGCCAAGGTGCTCTTCCGCGGATACTCGCAGGGCGGCGGGGCGGCCGCCTGGGCCGGTGAACTGCAGCCCTCGTACGCCCCGGAACTGAACCTCGTCGGCGTCGCGGCGGGCGGCGTGCCCGCCGACCTCGTCCAGGTCACCCTTCAACTCGACGGGAAGCAAGGCTTCGGCGTCTTCGCCTATGCCCTCCTCGGCCTGGACAAGGCTTACCCCGAGCTGAAGCTGGACTCCTTCCTCAGCGACAACGGCCGCGCGAAATTCGCGGAGATGCAGAAGAGCGCGTGCACGTTCGAACTGCTCACCACCTACGCGAACCAGAGGATCGCCGACTACACGACCAGCGCCGGTTACATCCGACCGGAATGGGTGAAGCGGCTCAACGAGAACAAGCTCGGCGGCACACCCCCCAAGGTCCCGGTGCTCCTCTACCACGCCAAGCAGGATCAGCTCGTCCAGTTCACCCAGGCCGACACGCTCCGCAAGACCTACTGCGCGGCCGGGGTCAAGACGACCTGGAAGACCTTCGACACCGATCACATCACGGCGGTCTACACCGGCAACGCCGACGTGCTCGCCTTCCTCAAGGACCGGGTCGCGGGCACCCCGGCGACGTCGAACTGCTGAGCCCCCGGTGCTCAGAACCGCCCCGGCGTCCTTTGTGGACGGCGCGGCGACCGATGGTGCGCGGACCGGCAAGCGGCGTGAGCTGCTCCGGTTCGCCACCGTCGGCCTCGCCGCGTTCGTCCTCACCCTCGGGACCAACTACGGGCTCAAACTCACCGTCCTGCAGACCAAACCGGTCACGGCGCTGGCGATCGCGACCGTCGTGGCGACGGTTTTCGCGTACCTGCTTTCCCGGCGCTGGGCGTTCCACACCCGCGGCGGCAGGCGCCGTTTCCACGAGGCTGCGTTGTTCTTCGTCGTCAACGCGATTGCCGTGACGATCAACCTGTGCCCACCGCTGATCTCGCGCTATGTCCTGCGTCTCGAGGTCCCCGAGGTCAGCTTCCTCACTCAGGAGATCGCCGACTTCGTCAGCGGGATGCTGCTCGGCACCGCGGCGGGTTCGGTGTTCCGCTGGTGGGGCTACCGCCGCTGGGTGTTCCCGGTGGCGGGTGCCCGTCAGTGCCTGTTGGCGGAGCCGAAGGCGGACCTCGCAAAGCGACCAAACGCGTGAACCCGCCCCGCCGACGTCGGTCGCGGGTTCACCTACGGACTCAGACGTCGGCGGGCCGTAGCCGTTCCGCCCGCAGTGCCAGTTCGATCCGCAGCCGCTGATCCGGATCGTCCAGCCGCTCGCCGAACAACTCCGTGAGCCGCCGCAGGCGGGCCCGCACCGTCTGCGGGTGGACGGCGAGCCGCCGGGCGATCTCCGGCGCGCTCCCCCGCGTCTGCACCTGCGTGAGCAGGGTCGCCGCCAGCTCGTCGTGCTGCCGCGGCGCCAGCCCCGACAACGGTTCCAGCGCCGCTCCGGCCAGCTGGTCCAGCAGGAACTCGTCCGCGAGCAACAGCAACGTGGTGATGTGCTCCTCGCACCACAGCACCGGGCCGACCGTGGTGATCATCCCCCGTTGCGCCAGCTCCGACGCGCGGCGCGCGATCCGGAAGGACTCGGCGGCGTGCGCCATCGGGACGGACACCCCGACCGTCGCCGACCAGCCGGAAGGCAGTTCCTGTAGGCCGCCGAGGTCGGCTTCGGGACAGGCCACCAGCGCGCCTGGCGCGTCGGAGACCAGATCCGCGGGCACCGCCGAAGGCAACAGGCCCGCGGGGAAACCGGGCGCCCCGGGCGCCGAGCTGAAGACGACCGCGGTGATCCGCTGCGGGATCCGCCAGCCGATCGCGACGGCGAGCGCGCCGGCGTCGGCCTGGGTGTACCCCGC
Organism: Amycolatopsis sp. cmx-11-32; assembly: GCF_047608695.1. Lineage (NCBI taxonomy): Bacteria > Bacillati > Actinomycetota > Actinomycetes > Pseudonocardiales > Pseudonocardiaceae > Amycolatopsis > Amycolatopsis sp. cmx-11-32. The sequence goes on from NZ_JADNQN010000016.1 coordinate 25,211, forward strand.
GCCGCCGGTCAGCAGCCGGAACAACCTGGCCCGCTGTTCCGCGGGCCCGGTGGCCTCGGCCTGTGCCGCGTTGTAGCCCTCGGTCAGCGCCATCGTCACCTCGACGACGTCGCCGAACAGGCACTCCGCCGCGCCGTAGAGGACGTCGCCCGACAGCTGGAGCTGGCGGCCCGCCGCGGCGATCGAACGCCACAGCACCCGGCTCGAGACCCGGAACGCCGCCTGCGCGGCCTCACGGCTGAGTCCTTGGTGGAACGCGATCCGGCCCTGCGCGCGGAAGTCCGCGAGCAGGTCGTTCTGCAGCAGTTCGGGGACACCGACCCTGTCGATGGCGCGCTCGATGCCGCGCCTGGTCAGCTCGACGGCCGCGGCGCGGGTGTCGTCGTCACTGAACACTTCGGCGCACTCGCCGATTTCGGACACCACGCCTTCGACGCAGTGCCGGGCGATCGCCGGGATCCGCGGCCGGACGGCGTCACCGAGCTCCCTCGGGAGGCGTGCCCACAACGATCCGACGGGCTGCCAGCTCACGTGTGGGATCCCCCGATGTGAAGTATGCCGACGATTACGGGCACCAATTCCCTTTCGTCCGCGCGCCACCGGCGCACTCGAATGCACGGAGCGTAGAACCGGCGCCACATCCGTGTCAAAAGCAGCCACACCGAAACGCCCATCCGTGTCACCGGAGCGGAGTGTCGCGACTTTCCGTCGCCAATTCAACGTCACATTCGTGGTACACGCCGCCGGGCGATCCAGTAGAAACACTCCGGCGCCCGTTCCGTCGATCCGACGCGGTTGTGCAAAGGGATTCATGTTTCCCGTCCCCGGTTCGAAGAAAATCAAAGGTGGTCTTCGTGGTCGAGTACCGCAGTTTCCGCATGCTGGCGACGTTGCCGCGTTCGCTCGGCGAAGAACTGCGTCCGCATACCGGCCACGCCGCGGCGGCCATGATCAGGCAGGTGCAGCGATCGGTCACCGCGTACTCGCTGCCGTTGCGCGGTGTCTTCGGCCGCGTCCTCGTCGTCTCCTGCGAGCGGGCGGTGCGCCACTACGTCGACTGCATCGGCGAGCCGAACCTGTCCCACGACCGCTGGATCGACTTCTACCGTCTGCGCGGACGGATCGAATTCACCGAGGGACGCAGCCTGGAACCGTTGCACGACAGCGTGACGGTCGGCGCGCGGACGGCATGGCGCTCGATGCGGCCCATCGTGCGCGGGCTCGGCGTCGGCCCCGACATCATCGCGCTCGCCGCGGAATCGGTCTTCGTCTACGTCGACGAACTGTGCGCCACCACGATCGAGGGATACCAGGAGGCGGAGGCCAAGGCCGCGGGCGCGATCCCGCTGCGGCGCCGTCGCCTGCTCGAACTGATCTCACAGGCGCCGGAGGGCTCCGCGTGCAGCATCGCGAGCCTGGCGGGCGGCGCTGGATGGCGGGTTCCGGGGACCGCGGCCATGGTCGCGCTTCAGCGCGCTCCGGGCGCGCCCGAGTTCCCCGCCCACCTCTTGGACGACACCGTGCTGCTCGATCTCGACACCACCGAGCCGTACCTGCTCACGGCGGATCCGGACACCGATCTCGCGCCGCTGAAGGACGCGCTGGACGGCTGGCGCGCGGCCATCTCCCCCGTCGTGCCGCTCACCGACGCCCCGGCCGCCCTCCGCACCGCCCGCCGCGCGTTACTACTGAACAGCGAAGACGCGCCCGGCCCGGTCATCTGGTGCCGGGACCACCTCGCCACGCTGTGGCTGCTCGCCGAGGATTTCCTCGGCGCTGAACTGGCGAAGCAGAGCCTCGATCCGTTCAGTTCGCTGGGCGGGAAGCAACAAGAGCGGCTCAGCGAAACCCTGCTGGCGTGGCTGGAATCCCGCGGCGGCGCACCGGAGATCGCGCGACGGCTGGGAGTCCATCCCCAGACCGTGCGGAACCGCCTGCGGCAACTGGAAGAACTGTTCGGCGACCGCCTCAGGGACGCCGACGACCGGCTGGGCATGCAACTCGCGTTGCGCGCCCAGCGGCTCATGCGGGCCCACCACCGCGACGACGGGACATCAGAGAACTGACGCGCCGGACCCGCCGTTCCGGTGGCCGCACGGTGGGGAGCACCCAGCGCAAGCCACGCCGGGCGCGCTTCGCCCTCGGCTGATCGATGTGGAAGTCCGCCCGGCAGGCCATCGTATTTCCCCCCGTGGTGACGGGTGTTTACCGACGCTTTCCTGAATACCGGGACGGCGAGAGAATGTCGATGCGAAACTGCCTCGCCGTCGGGGTTTTAGCATCCGACTCGGGGTCCGTCACGGAATTCTTGTCACCCGAGTCGCAATTACCGGACGTGTCCGGCGACACGCTGACGAACCAGCCGTTCTACCCGTTATTTTGACTCCTGACAACGGAAAGGCGGGACATGGCCCTCCAAACGCGCACGCTGACCCTGCACGGGCAGGAAATCCGGTTGCGGGAATACCTTCCGTCCACAAAGGACGTCGCAGGGGAGCCGCTCGTGCTGCTGCACGGGATCTCCGGCAGCGGCGAGACCTGGGTGCCGTTGCTCGACCACTTCGAGCGGACCGGGTTCGATCGCCGTGTTCTCGTCCCCGACCTTCCGGGCCACGGCGATTCGGGCTCACCGCGGGCCGACTACGGCCTCGGCGCGATGGCCAGCGTGGTCCGCGACGTCCTCGTGCTCACCGGGCACCGGCACGCGACCGTCGCCGGACACTCCCTCGGCGGCGGGATCGCGATGCAGTTCGCGTACCAGTTCCCGGAGATGTGCGCCCGGCTGGTGCTCGTGGGCAGCGCCGGACTCGGGCCGCAGGTGACCCCGGTGCTGCGCGCGACGGCGCTGCCTGGCGCCAACGCGACGCTCTGGGCCACCGTCAACCCGGTCACCGTCGCGATCGCCCGTGGCCTCGCCGCCGCCTGCCGCGGTCTCGGTGGAAAGCTCTCGCCCGAGACACGGGAGCTGACCCGGCATCTTTCGTCCCTCGCCGACCCCGGCCGACGGCGGGCGTTCCTGTTCATCGCCCGCAGCCTGATCGACCTCCGCGGCCAGCGCGCGAGCGCCATCGACAAGCTCTACCTCGCCAAAGAGGTCCCGACGCTCGTCGTCTGGGGCGCGCACGACCCGCTCATCCCGGTCGTCCACGGCCGGAAGACCGCCGAACTGCTGCCAGACAGCCGCTTGACGGTGTTCGAAAATGCGAAACACTTTCCACATGTGGCCGACCCGGCCCGGTTCGGCGGCGAGATCGAACGCTTCCTCGCCGAGACCGCGCCCGCCCGGCTGAGCCTGGACGAGGTCATCGCGGTCCTCGTTCGAGCGAGCGAGGCCGCGGACCGGCCGGAGGCGCCCCGAAAGGCCCCGGAAAAGTTGTCACCCGGACCCCATCTCAGGCGTGCCTAAATGTCACTTGCCGCTGGATCGGACCACCCGTTCGGGTGTAGTCCATCCAGGTGGCCGATCAAGGCCCCGCCAGCCGTTGACAGTCCTCTCGGCCGGATTTTATGTTGCGTGAGCCACAAAATCTGGATCGGCTTCACCGTTGAAGAGGCTGATTTTGTTGCTAACAAGGATAAAAACATGACCGACTTGGATACCGGGTTCTCGCGGCACGATCTGCGGACCGCACGGCCTGACCCCGACGTGCGTCACCCCGCCACCCCGCACCGCCAGCCACCGGGTCCGGTTCAACGACCGCGCGCCTTCACGCCGGCACCGAGAACCCCAGTGGAGAACCGACCCGTGCGCAGCACCGGCGCGAATGGACTGTGGGCGTCACTGCCGAGGGAACTGGGCGAGCGGTTCCGGCCGCGGGCCGACCCCTTGGCACGAGCCATCCTTCAGGAGGTGCAACGAGCCGTCCCCGAGTACGCGCAGCCGTTGGAAGGCGCGTTCGGACAGATCATCACGCAGGGTATCCGGCAAGCCATCCTGCACTGCCTCGATACCATCGGTCAGGGGACGACCCCACTCGACAAATGGACCGCGGTCTTCCGCAATCTCGGGAAGGTCGAGTTCAGCGAAGGGCGCAGTCTCGACTGCCTGCAGACGGCCTACCGCGTCGGCGGTCGCGTCGCCTGGCGGCACGTCTCGGAATTCGGGCAGGCGATCGGAGCGGACGCCGATCTCCTGTGCACCACGGCCGAGGCGATCTTCGCTTACGTGGACGAGATTTCCGCGCTGTCCATCGAGGGCTACACGGCCGCGCAGGAACGGGCAGCGGGCACCAAGGCCAGGCGCAGGCGCAGGCTGCTCGAACTGATGCTCTCCGATCCACCGTCCTCACCGCAGTCGATCGCGTCCCACGCCGCCAACGCCCAGTGGGCGCTGCCCGTCGAGGTCACGGTCGTCGCGCTGGAACGACGGCAGGGCCCACTCGACCCCGACAGCGCCGACCTGGACACCGACGTCCTTGTCGACTTCGAGGGCCCCAAGCCCTGCCTGGTCACCGGCGACCCCGACAAGCACCTGAAGGACCTCGCCGAACGGCTTCCCGGCTGGCGGGCGGTGATCGGCCCGGCCGTGCGGCTCACCGAAGCGCCGCGCTCCCTGCTGTGGGCCCGCCGCACGCTGCGGCTGGTCCAGCGCGGGGTGCTGCCGGACAATCCGGTCACCCGGTACAGCGATCACCTGTCCACCCTGTGGCTGCTCGCCGACGAGTTCCTGGTTCGCGAGCTGTGCACACGCAGCCTCGCCCCGTTCGACGACCTCACCCCCAAACAGCGGGCGCGGCTCGGGGAGACGTTGCTGATCTGGCTGCAGTCCCGGGGCAGCGCTCCGGAGATCGCGAAGAAACTCAAGGTCCACCCCCAGACCGTCCGGTACCGCATGCACCAGCTCATCGATCTCTTCGGCGACCGGTTGAACAACGCCGACGACCGGCTCGACATGGAGATCGCCCTGCGTGCGGAGGCCTTGCTCGCCGAGGACTGACCAGCGTTTCCCACTCACAACGAGGTGACGAGGTGACCCGACCGCAGGATGGTCGCAGCGGGGTCGAAGCGACGTACGGCCCGCTCCTCACGCCCGCTCGGCCGGGCGGGGCGAGCGGGCGTCCCGTCCAGCTCTGGGCGCTGCTGCCAAGAGAGCTGGCGACCGTGTTCCGGCCGGTGCTGGCCGACGTGGCCGGGGAGGTGGTCCGCGAGATCCAGCGGACCATCCCCGACTACGCGCGACCGCTGGACGGCGCGTTCGGGAAGTCGCTCAAGACCGGCGTCCAGATGGCGTTCCTGCAGTTCCTGGAGCGGATCGGGAACCCGGAGGCGCCGTCTGAAGACCGCCGGAGCGTGTTCCTGAGCCTGGGCATCCAGGAGTTCCACCAGGGCCGCAACGTCGACGTCCTCCAGGCCGCGTATCGGGTCGGGGCCAGGGTGACCTGGCGCCGGGTGGCCGACGCCGGCCGTCGCGCGGGCGTGCCTTCGGCGACGCTGTGCCTGCTCGCGGAAGCCATCTTCGCCTACATCGACGAGCTGTCGGCGCTGTCGGTCGAGGGCCACGCGGAGGCACGGGAAAAGGCCGCCGGTGCACTGGAACGCCGTCGGCACCGGCTGATGGAACTCCTGCTCGCCGACCCGCCGTCCCCGCCAGAACTGGTCAAGAACGCCGCCGACCTCGCCCGATGGCAGTTGCCGGACCTGCTCGTCGCCGTCGCCGTCGACCAGCCGTCGGACGAAGTTCCGGCGGCCGCGTCGAACGCGCTGGCCGACTTCGAGAGCACTTCTCCCTGTCTGCTGCTGCCCGCCCCCGAACCGGACGAACGGGAACAATTCGCCGAAGACCTGGCGGGCTGGCGAGCCGCGATCGGCCCCGCCGTCCCACCCACCTTCGCGGCGCGCTCCCTGCGGGCCGCGCGAGAGGCCCTGCGACTCGTCGACTCCGGCGCGCTCGCGGACGAACCCGTGACGTGGTGCGCCGACCATCTTTCGCGCCTGTGGCTGCTCAAGGAACCGTTCTTGGCCGCCGAGCTGCTCCGTGAACGCCTCGGGCCGCTCGCCGGGCTGACCGGGAAGCAGCATTCGCGGCTGGCAGGGACGCTGCTGGCATGGCTGGAGACGTGCGGAAACGTCCGCGAGGTGGCGGAGCGGCTCGCGGTGCACCCGCAGACGGTGCGATCACGCGCTCAGGAGTTGGAGGCGCTGTTCTCGGACGGGCTGCGGGATCCGGAGCGGCGGTTCGAGATGATCCTGGCCTTGCGGGCCGCTCCTTCCTGAAGACTGCTGGCGCGGCCGAGGGTTGCGCCACCTGCCACCGCAAGGCCGTGAAGGACTCCTTGAGGGACCCAGAGTCCCTCAAGGAGTCCTTCACGGACCCAGGTCTTGTCACGTCTGCCTCAGCGACACCACCAGCCACAACGGCGCCGCGTGAAGGCTCCCTTCCCCTACCCTGAGAGTAGGGAAGAAGGCCTTCACGGACCCGACGGCTCGAGGCGCGAACGGCTAAGCTGCGGCGAGGGCGGTGACTCGCCAACGGCCCTCGGAGCGTTCGGCGGTCACGCTCAACTGAGCCGCACCGGTGCTCCGCTGCCCGTCCCCCCGCACCCCGGTCTGGTCCAGGAACACCAGCAGTGACGCCCGGTCTCCGTCGAGGATCTTGACACCCGACACCACCGGAGTCGAGGTCACCACCAGCTTCTGTTCCGCGGCGAGGCTCCGGACCTGCGCGAACAGCTGGTCGTACTGCCCCAGCGCGGGCCCGGTCAGGACCTCTTTCGCGGCCTGCCCGCTCTTGGCGGGATCGTCGTAGCGGTAGGAGAAGACAGTGCCGAGCGCCTTGCCGACCTGGTCGCTCACTTCGGCGGTCGTGGCGACATCGGTCAGGGCGGTGTTGTGCGTCAGAACCGCCGTGGCGTCCCGCGCCTCGATCGCGAACCACCCCGCGAGGCCCGCCATCACCAGTGCGACCGCGCCGAACACCAGCGGGAGACGACGCTTCCGCACGGGCTCGACAACCTCATCGGCGGGCTCCAGGACCTCGTCCTCGACTTCAGGAGGAGGCTCGAGGACGCTCGTCCGGGCGCTCCCGCCCATTTTCCCGGCCACCTTCACGCTGCGCCGCACGGGTTTGACGGCTCGTTTCGTGGTCATTCCGTCCTCCCTCAAGGCTTTCCGGTGTCGGTCACCGGCACCTGGCCGAGCGACGTCACGCGCCACCCGTCCGGCGTCCGGTTCAGGCCGGCGCGGAACCGGTTGTGCTTGGTCACGGCTTCCCCGCCGTCGGGCTTGACCTCGAGTTCGACCGAGGCGATCACCTCGGCGGTTCCGCCGCCACTGTCCACTTCGGTCACCGCGGCGTCGACGACCCGGCCGGTGGTGACGGTCTTCGCCTGGCCGATCCGGCCGAGGCCGCCGTCCCGATCCCTCGCCAGCTCGTCGTGGAGTGCGCCGCCGGTGAGGTTCAGCCAGTTCTGGTAGCCCTGTTCCGCCTGTCGATAGTCCAAAGTGGTCAGAGCGGCGACCGCTTGCCTGCCCACCTGCAAAGCATCCTCGCGGACCGTGGCCCGCGCGACGCTGTCGTCTCTCCCGGCGTCCCACCAGGAGTAGCCGAACCAGGCGGCGAAAGCGGTGGCCACCACCGCGAGCAAGGCAGCGAAACGAGTCATGACCTTCACCTTCCCGGCACGTTCTGCGAGCCGCGCACGTTCGTCGGGTTGCCCTTCGGCAAGGCACAACGCGCCGCGGTGTTCAACGGACGTGGCGACGTATCGAGCCCGTCCCGGTAACCGGTGCCGTAGCCGGTGACGCAGGGCGGCGGGTCGAAGAACGTCAGCGACAGGCCGACGTGCGCGCCGTCCGGTCCCATGATCGCGTGGCCCGCGGCGACCGCCTTCGGCGCGGTGACCAGCAATTGCTCGAGGCCGTCCTGCCGTGCTTCCAGCACGTCCGCGGTGGTCAGCAGGTTCGCCAGCAGGATGCCGAGGCTCGGGCCGGTCTCCCGCAGCAGCGTGCTGACCTCGTTCGCCGCCGCCGGCACGGCCGGGATCAGCCGACGAAGATCACCGTCGGAACTCTTCAGCGTCGCGGCGAGCAGTCTCGCGTTCACACCGAACGAGCGGATCGCGTCCGCCTGAGAGACCTGGGTGTCGAGCACGGTCCGCGCGTCGGTCACAAGCCTGGTCAGCGGGCCGACATGCGCGCTGGCCTCCCGCACGAACTCGATCCCCCGCCCGACGAGCTGATCCAGCGCCGGGCCCGCGTCGGACGTCGCGTTGTACAGCTCGTCGACCACGGTCCGCAGTGCGGGTTTCGGCACCGAGTTGGCGAAGGAGTCCACACTGGACAGGACGACGTCCACCGGCAGCGGGATCTTCGTGTCCGCCTGGCTGATCACCGAACCGTCCCGCAACATGGCACCGTCGCCGCGACGCGGCCGCAGGTCGACGAACTGCTCGCCGACGGCGGACCGGTTGGCGACGACCGCTTCGGTGTCCGCGGGTACCTCCGGGCTGTCAGGCTCGATTTCGAGATCCACCTCCATCCCGGAGGCGGTCAGTCGCAGTTCGCCGACCCGGCCGATCGGCACGCCCCGGTAGGTGACCTCGGCGTTGTTGAAGATGCCGCCACCGGTGGCGAGCCGCACTTTGACGGTGTAACCGCGATCGAGCACCAGCTTGTCCAGCCCCGCGTATGTCGCGCCGACGTACGCGACGCCGAGGACGGCGACGACCACGAAGACCACCAGCTGGGCACGGACGAACTTGGTCAGCATCAGCGGCCACCACTGTTCTTGAAGGTCAGGAAGGTGTTCAGGTAGTCACCGCGGATGGCCTCCAGCGCGGCGTCGGGGAACGGGAAGGTGAAGATCATCTCCATCGCCTTCGGCAGTTTGTCCCCGGAGTCGGCCAGCTTGCGCAGGAAGGGTTCGAGCGCTTTCAGGTCCGCGACGAGGTCGTCCTTGCTGCGGTTCACCGTGTCGACCGCGACCGACGTGAGACCGTCCAGCGACTTCAGCATCCCGACCAGCGCCTGACGTTGCTCGTTCAGCACCTCGATCCCGGGGGTGAGCCCGTTCAGCGTCGCCTTGATCTCCTCGGTGTTCGCGTTCAGCGTCGCCGCGAGCTTGTTGACGCTCTCGATGGCGCGGGTGATCTCCGCCTTGTGCTCGTCGAGACCGCGCACGAAGGTGTCCAAATTGGCCAGCAGGCTGCGGGCGGCGCTTTCCTTGCCGCCGAGCGCGTCGTTGAGTTCGCGGGTGATGTTCTGCACCTGCGCGACGCCTCCGCCGTTGAGCAGCAGGGAAAGCGCACCGAAGACCTCCTCGATCTCCGGGGTCAGCGACGAACTGGCCAGCGGGATGACCGCACCGTCGGTGAGCCGCCCGCTCGGGGTCCCTTCATCCGGCGGCGCGAGCTCGACGAACTTCTCGCCGAGGATGCTCGCCTGCCGCAGCCGCGCGACGGAGTTGGCAGGCAGGTTCACGTCCCCGTTGAGCAGCAGCCCGACCACCGCGCTGCGCCCGTCCGGCGCGAGTTCGACCGTCCGCACCTGCCCGACCGGGACGTCGTTGACCTTCACCCCGGACTGCGGCACGAGATCCAGCACGTTGCTGAAACTCGCCGTGACGTGGATCGGACGGTCGCCCAGCGCGGCGCCACCCGGCAACGGGATGTCGTAGACGTCGACACCACCGCTGCACCCGGTGGCCGCCAGGGTGAGGACCAGTACGGCCGCGCACTTGAGCCGGGACTTCATTTCGCCCCCGAGAATTCGGTGAGGTTCCCTCGTCCGTCCAGCGTGCCCGCGCCCTGGTTGTACGCGCCGAGCACGTTCGCCAGCGCGTTCGGCGCGGCGTCGAGTGCCTCGCTCAGTGACGCCTTCTGCTGGCTGAGCACCTTGGTGATCTCAGCGAGTTTGTCCACATCGGACTTCACTTTGCTCCGATTGTCCTTGATGAAGCCCTGCACCACGCTGAGCGCCTCGGTGAGTTCGGTCATCGCGCCGGAGAACTGGTCCCGCTGATCGGCCAGGATCTTGCTGATCGAGGAGATCTGCTGGATCGCCTCCTTCACCCGGCCGTCGTTCGAAGCGAGCATCGCGGTGAACTTGCTGATGTTGTCGACTGAGTTGAACAGGTCGTCCTTGGAATCGCTCGCCGTCCTGGCGAATTCGCCGAGGTTCTTGATCGCCTCGCCGAGTTTGCCGCCGTTGCCGTCGAGGTAGGTCGCGGCCTTGGTCAGCACATCGCTGACCGCGCCGTCCTTGTTGGCGCCCTTCGGCCCCAGCGCGGTCATCAGCTGGTTCAGGCTGCCGAGGAGTTCGTCGACCTCGACCGGGGTCACGGTGCGCTCGGGCGGGATCCGGGCGTCGCCGCCCAGTTCCGGCCCGCCCGCGTACACCGGCGTGAGCTGCACGTACCGGTCGGCGACCAGGCTCGGCGTGATCACGACGGCGCCGACGTCGGCGGGCAGTTTGACGTCCGGACGGACCGTCATGGTCACCTCGACGGTCGTGCCGCGCGGCTCGACCTTGGTCACCGAACCGATCGGGACCCCGAGCACGCGCACCTCGGTGTTCGCGTAGACCCCGACGGTCGCGGTGAAGTACCCGGTCAGGACGCGGTCGGCCCGCTTGGTCAGCAACGGCCAGGCCGCCGTCACGACCAGCCCCGCGACGACGGCGAGCGCGAACCGCCGCATCCAGGCCCGGCGACGGGCGTGCGCCCCGAGATCGGACAACGTGAAGTGGCGCCCCATCAGCGTCCCCCGTTCCTCGAAGGCATACAGCTGCCCGGAGTGCTTCCGGTCGGGACGAGCCCGCAAATGTAGGTGTCGATCCAGCGGCCGTTGCCGACCGCGTTGCCGAGCAGCCGGTAGAAGGGCCCGGCCAGCCTCAGGCTCTCGCTGAGCTTGTCCTGGTTGCGTTGCAGCACGGTGGCGACGCGGTCCAGCTGGTCGAGCGCGGGACCGAGCGTCTTCTGGTTGTCCGCCACGAGTCCCTTCAGCTGCACCGAGAGGTTCTTCACGCCGCTGAACAGCTTCGCGATGGCGTCCTTGCGTGCGTTCAGCTCCGTGAGCAGGGTGTTGCCGTCGCGGATCAGCGCCTCGATCTGCTGCGACCGGTCGCCGAGCGTCTGGGACACCTTGTTCGTGTTCTCGAACAGCTTCACCAGCTCCTGGTCACGAGAAGCGAGCGTCTTGGACAGGGCGGTGATGCCGTCGAAGGCGGTTCGGACGTCCTGTGGCGTGGAAGCACCGAGCGTTTCCGACAACGTCCCGAACGCCTTCGCCAGCTGATCGGTGTCGATCGCGCCGACGGTGTTCGCGAGGTCGTTGAACACCGTGGTGACGTCGTAGGGGGAACTCGTGCGTTGCACCGGGATCGGCTCGTCCGGGTCGAGTTCCGCGTTGCCGACCGGGTCGATGACCAGGTTCTTCTGCCCCAGCAAGGTCTTGATCTTGATCGCGGCGGTGGTGCGGTTGCCGACCCAGGTGTCCTTGACCCGGAACAGGACCTTGACGCGGCCACCGTCCAGCAGGACATCGGAGACCTCGCCGACCTTCACCCCGGCGACCCGGACTTCGTCGTTGCGCTTGAGCCCGGCGGCTTCGGTGAACTCGGCCGCGTAGGTGACGCCGCCGCCGACCAACGGGAGGTCGTCGGAGAAGAACACCGCCGAGCCGGCCGCGGCCATCAGCACCGCCGTGACGGTGCCGACGACGATCGGGTTGCGGCTGCGGAAGGGTTTGATCCTTGGCGCTTTCACCGGCACCGTCCTTGGGTCAGCGGGATGCCGACCGGCGGGCCGCCCGGGGCGGGCGGCGCGTCCGATTTGACCGAGCACAGGTAGAAGTTGAACCACGAGCCGTACGAGACCATCGCGCCCATGCGGTCCAGCTTCTTCGGCAGGTTCGCCAGGAACTGCTCGAACACCGGGGTGTTGTCGGCGAGGTTCTTCGAAAGATCGCCGAGCGTGGTGATGCTGGCCTTCAGCGGCGCGCGGCCGTCCTGGAGCAGGTCCGCGGTGGCGGTGGTGAGCTCACCGAGCCCGCCGATCGCCTGCCCGATGGGTTTCGCGTCACCGGCGAGCCCGGAGACCAGTTGCGCGGTGACATCGACGAGTTTGTCGAACTGGTCGCCCTGGGAGTTCAGCGTGTCGAGCACGGTGTTGAGGTTCCCGACCACCTCGCCGATCACCTTGTCCTTGCCCGCCAACGTGTTCGTCAACGACGCGGTGTGCCCGAGCAGGCTGTCGATGGTGCTCCCCTCCCCCTGCAGCACCTGGACGATCTCGAACGACAACTGGTTGACGTCGTTCGGCGACAGCGCCTGGAACAGCGGTTTGAACCCGTTGAACAACGCGGTGAGATCCAGTGCAGGCCGCGTCCGCTCGGGTGGGATCAGCGCGCCCTCGGTGAGCACGGCCGGACCGTCCGGGCCGGGGTCGATCGAGAGGTACCGCTGGCCGACGAGGTTGCGGTATCTGATGGTGACCGTGGCTCCCGAGGTGAGCCGGCGCTTGTTCTCGACCGAAAACCGCACGTCCGCGAGGCGCCGATCGACCACTCCGATCGAGTCCACCTGGCCGATCCGGACGCCGGACATCCGGACCTCGTCGCCGGGGTTGACCGACGTCGCGTCGGTGAACCTGGCGGTGTAGCCGACCGTCGTGCCGACCCCGGAGTTGGCGATGGTGATGGCCAGGATCCCGGTCGCCACCGCGGTGATCACGAAGAAGATCAGGCCCTTGATCGCCGGGCTTGCGACACCCCTCATCGGACGGTCACCTCCGTTCCACGCAACGCCGGGCCCACGAGCACACTGCTCCAGTCCGGGACCTCGGCCGGTTTCATCCCGAGCGACGGCGCCATGATCTCGGCGACCAGCCCTCGCTCCCCCTTCGAATTGGCCGGGCCGAGGTCCCCATCGGCGGCGAAAGACACCGTCGCCGAAGTCGCGCCCCCGCCGTAGCAGCGCGGGCCGCCCTTTTGGTCGAACCGCGGATCGTCCCGGCCCGGCACGTACTTGTCGCGTGGATCGTGGACGGACAGCGTCACGTGCAGGCCGGGCTCACCGGTGCCCTTGCCCAAGGCCTTCTCCATCACCGGCTTGAGCCGGTTCACCGCGTCGAACAGGCACGGGAACTCGGGCGAATAGCGGGACAGCAGTTCCAGGGTCGGCCTGCTCTTCACGCTGACGCCGATGATGTTGTCCTTGTTCTGCACCAGGAACTTGTTCAGGTCGCCGCTCGCGGTGGTGACGCTGGTGTACAGCTTGTCGAGATCCGCGCGAGTGTCCACAATGGTCTTCGCGGTCGTGGAGAGATCCGAGAGTGCCTTGAGGATGTCCGGCGCCGCGCCGGTGTAGAGGTCGGCCACGTCGGCGAGGCTGCTGACGTCCGCCTTGAACTGCGGCATCAACGGGTTCACCTGGCCGAGGAGGTCGTTGAGCTGGACGATGCTGTCCCCCAGGGATTTCCCGCGGTTGTCGAGGGCGAGTGAGATCGCGCCGAGCGAGCTGTTGAGCTTCTGCGGCTGCACCGCCCGCAGCAGTGGCAGCAGGTCACCGAGGACGCGTTCCAGTTCGATCGCGTTGGACGATCGGTCCTGGGTGATGACGTCGCCGTCCCGCAGCGAACCGCCGACGGGCCGGTCCGGCAGCACGAGGTTGACATACCGCTCGCCGAAAACCGTCTTCGGCAGCAGCCGGGCCGAGACGTTGCGCGGCAACTGATCGATCTTCGCCGGGTCGATGGCGAGATCGACCTCGACCCCGTCTTCGCTGCCGCGGACCGCCCTGACCTCGCCGAACGGGACGCCGCGGACCTTGACCTCGGCGGGCGGGGCGAGCTGGTTGCCGACCCGGTCGGTCTTGAGCGTGACCAGTTCCGCGCGGTCGAAGTCCTTGTTGAAGATGGCGACGGCGAGCCAGCCCAGCAGCACCAGGATGACGAGGAAGATCACCCCGGCGGCCTGCGTCCGTGCCCGCGCGGTCATCCGGAGACCTTCACCGTCGTGGTGGCGCCCCAGATGGCCAGGCTGAGGAACAGGTCGAGCACGCTGATCAGCACGATCGACGTCCGCACGGCGCGGCCGACGGCGACCCCGACACCCGCCGGGCCGCCCGCGGCGCGATAGCCGTAGAAGCAGTGCGTGAGGATGACGCCGACGCTGAACACCAGGACCTTGCCGAACGACCACAGGACGTCTTCAGGCGGCAAGAACAAGGAGAAGTAGTGGTCGTAGGTTCCGCCGGACTGTCCGAAGAAGACGACCGTGGTCACCCGCGAACCGAGGTAGGAGATCAGCAGCCCGATCACGTAGAGCGGGATGATCGCGATGAACCCGGCCACGATCCGGGTGGTGACGAGGTACGGCATGCTGCGCACGGCCATCACTTCGAGCGCGTCGATCTCTTCGGAGATCCGCATGGCGCCCAGTTGCGCGGTGAACCCGGCGCCGACCGTCGCGGACAACGCGAGCCCCGCCGAGAGCGGCGCGATCTCGCGGGTGTTGAAGTACGCGGTGAGGAAGCCGGTCATCGCGGAGATGTTGATCTGGTTCAGCGCGCTGAAACCCTGCAGTCCCACCGTGATGCCGGTGAACACGCATAGGCCGACCATCACGCCGACGGTGCCGCCGATCACCGCGAGGGCGCCACTGCCGAAGGTCACCTCGGCGAGCAGGCGCACCACTTCGCGGAAGTAGCGGGTGACGGTCATCGGGATCGCGGCGAGCGCGCGGATGTAGAACAGCAGCTGGTCACCCAGCGCGAAAAGACTGTTACCGGGGCGCTTGAACGCTTCGCGGGCCCGTTCGGGGACGCTGGTCACGGGATCAGGTTCCCTTCGCGGGGACGAGCTGCAGATACAGCGCGGTCAGGATGGTGTTGACGAAGAACAGGAGCAGGAACGTGATCACCACCGACTGATTGACGACGTCGCCGACGCCTTTGGGGCCGCCTCTGGGGTTCAGTCCCCGGTAGGCCGCGACGACACCGGCGAGGAAGCCGAAAATGAAGGCCTTGATCGAGCTGATGACGAGGTCGGGAAGCTGGGCCAGCGCGTTGAAGCTGGCGAGGTACGCGCCCGGCGTCCCGCCCTGCACGATGACGTTGAAGAAGTAGCCGCCGAGCACACCGACGACGCTGACCAAACCGTTGAGCAGCACCGAAACCCCGATAGCGGCCTGCACCCGCGGGACGATCAGCCGGTGGATCGGTGAGACGCCGAGCACCTCCATCGCGTCGATCTCCTCGCGGATGGAGCGAGCACCGAGGTCCGCGCAGATCGCCGAACCACCGGCACCGGCGATGATCAGCGTCGTCACGATCGGGCTGGCCTGCTGCACGACGGCCAGGACACTCGCGGCACCGTTGAACTGCTGCGCGCCGATCTGGCTCGTGAGCGAGCCGAGTTGCAGCGAGATGACCGCGCCGAACGGGATCGACACGAGGATCGCCGGCGTGATCGACACACTGGCGATGAACCAGAACTGCTGGATGAACTCGCGGACCTGCACCGGGCGGCGGAACATCGCGAGGATGACGTCGAGTCCCATGGCGCACATGCGGCCGAACTCGCGCACTCCCGCGGCGGCCTTCTCCGGGGCTCGGGCGAGGAAGGTGACGGGATTTGCCATCGTCAGGCTCCGCATCCATTGGGGGGCGCACCCGAGCCGACACACCGCAGCTTGAGGTTGGTGACCAGGGTGTTGCCCGGCCCGGCCACCAGACCGGTGAGCAACGGGCTCAGATCTTCACGGACCCCGCACCCGGTGAAGCCCGGAGTGGAGAAGGTGCTGGTGATCTTTACCGACGAAGCGGGGAACGCGAGCGGCACCAGCGCCTTGATGTTCACCGCGGCGGATTGCGCCGTCCGGCAGTTCGGGCCGACGTCGAGCACCTTGCCGTCCACTTTGACGTTCGACAGCTTGATGAACACCTTCGACGTGACATCGGTGTGCGCGCAGATGATGGTGCCCACTTCCTTGCAGTCGCCCGTGGCGCCGGTGTCCACATCGACGACCCCGGTCGAGTCGCCGTCCGGGATGAGTTCGACGGTGCCGGTGGCGGGCATGAACCGGAAGGAGACGAAGTAACTCGACGTCGCCGGGATGGCGAGCTTGCCGGAGATCGGCGACTTGTCGGTGAAACCGAGGATCATGCCGTCGAACAGGCCCTGCGGGAACGTGATGTCCGAACCGAGTTTCGCGACGCGGCTCGTCGTGGGCTGCTGTTCGTCGCCGACGTAGAAACTGAACTTCAGCCCGGCTTGCGCGGCGGACGGCGGCTGCTCGAGGTCGGCCTGCCGGACCTGACCTGGATCGGCGGCGGAGGCGGAAGCCAGCGAAAGCGCCCCCAGCCCCAGCACCGCCGGGAGCAGGAAGGCGCGCAGAACGCGCCCGGTCATCACTGACATTCGGGCTTCCTCACTTCGACTTCTCCGGCCGAACGGCCAACTTGTCCAGCACGCTACTGGCGGAAGATCAGGGAAACAAGTAATTCGGGAATGGCGGGGCGGCGACGGTGAAAGGTTGTAATGAGGGTAACTGTTTTGGAGTGGGACTCGTGGGTGGTAATGACGGTTCCCACCGTCATTACCACCCACGAGACTTGACCTACTTCTTGGTGAGGTTCACTTCCAGGCTGTTCCCGTCACCCGAAGCCATCGCGCTGATCATCGGGGTGAGCAGGCCACAACCGCGGAACTGCGGCAGCCTGTACTCAGCCGTCAGCTTGCCGCCCTTCATCGGGTTGAAGCCGTGCGACGAAACCAACGGGATGTCGGCGGGCTGAGCCGTCTTGCACGTCGAACTCGCCAGGATCGGGAAGCCGAACAACCGCACCGTGAGCAGCTTGACGTCGGCCTTCGCGTCGGCCTTGACCGCACCGGCGTTGACGGTGCCCGTCACGTCGCCGACCTGGTTGATCTTCACCGTCGCCGAGGCGGGGAAGAAGCCGAGGAAGCGGAACTGCACCGAAGACGGCGGCAGCGAAAGCTGCCCGGTGAATTTGCCCGACTGCGCGTTCAGCTTCGCGGTGAACTCACCGGGGCCCAGCGGCAGCTTGGCGTTCAGCCCCGCGATGGTGGTCTTGCCCTTGACGCCGTAGACGATCTTCGTGTCACCCGGCGGCTGCGTCGTGGTCGGCGCGGTGGTCGGGCTCGTCGGCTGGGTCGTCGGCGTCGGCTCCGAGGTGGGCGTCGTCGGCGTGGTCGGAGTGGGCGAGGTGGTGGGAGTCGGTTCCGTGGTCGGAGTCGGCGTGGGTTCGGAGGTCGGGGTCGGTTCGCTCGTCGGAGTGGTCGGCGTCGTCGAAGTCGGAGTCGGCGTCGGCTCGCTCGTCGGGGTGGGCGTCGGCTCCGAGGTCGGAGTCGGCGTGGGTTCGGAGGTCGGAGTCGGCGTGGGTTCAGAGGTCGGAGTCGGTTCGCTCGTCGGAGTGGTCGGCGTCGTCGAAGTCGGCGTCGGCTCGCTCGTCGGAGTAGTCGGCGTCGTCGAAGTCGGAGTCGGAGTCGGCTCGCTCGTCGGGGTGGGCGTCGGCTCCGAGGTCGGAGTCGGAGAAGTGGGCGTCGTCGTACCACCGCCCGCGGGCTTGATCTCGAACGTCCCCAGCTGCTGGTTCTGTCCAGGCTGGACGACGCAGTCCGAGGTGAACGTGCCGAGGTCGGTCGGCTGCCCCTGCGCGTTCTTCGGCGTCATGGTCGTGCTGAAGTTCCCGACCGTCACCGAGGCGGTGCCGGCGCTCGGGAACGTGACCGCGGGCGCCTTGCCGCTGGTCTTGACGTGGAAATCACCCGACTCCGGCACCGGCGTGACCGGGATGACCAGCGGCAGGCCGAGGTTCAGTGTCTTGTCGACCGGATACTTCAGCACCGCGCCTGCCTTCGCGCTGCCCTCGACGGTGGTGGCGCCGACCAGCCCGAGCCCGGCGGTCGCGTCCGCCGGAACGGTGACGTCGACGTCGAACGTGATCGGGGTGGACGTCTTGCCCGCGACGGCGTCGTCCGGCAGGACGGTGTCGATCTTCACGACCAGGATCTGGTTACCGATCAGCGGAAACGGACAGGTGTACTTCAACGTCAGCGACGCGGGCGCCGCCTCGCTCATGCCCGCGCCGGCAATGCCCAGGGTGGCCGCGACGGCGGCCACCGTACCGGCGGCCAAGGCCTGCACGGATCTTTTCGACTTCAGTGGGGGGAACTTCACAACGGTCACTCCCGGGGAATCGGAGAAATTGCGTGACACGGCCGAAACGGCACCGTCACGAAAGCGGTAAATTACCTCTGCCAACCCGCACCGGCAAGGACATCGAATCCGGCGTCTTTTCTTTGTCATCCACATGCGGTCAGGTGCATAATTCACTGGCATCGAGGTCCGCCCGAAATCACTTTTGTCACTTTCGTCTGCGAACGGGAACGAGAAACTGTCACCTGCGCGTTCTTGTGACGTGCGTGCGGGAGACGACGGCCGGGATTGTCACGCGCGTCCGGAGTCCGCGACCGTTCATTGCGGCCGTACCGAAACCACCGCTACGTTCGGCGAATGGAGCAGGCTGCCATCGAGGTGACCGGCCTCGCCAAGCACTACGGTGAGGTGACCGCCCTCGCCGGCGTCAGTCTTCGTGTCGACCGTGGCACCGTGCTCGCGGTGCTCGGCCACAACGGCGCCGGTAAGACGACGCTGATCGACATCCTCAGCACCCGGGTGAAACCGAGCGGCGGAAGCGCCAAGGTCTGCGGTTTCGACGTCGTCCGCGCCGGGCATGACGTCCGGCGGCGGATCGGGGTCACCGGCCAGTTCGCGGCGGTCGACGACGCGCTCTCCGGCCGCGGCAATCTCGAGCTCGTCGCGCGGTTGCTGGGCGCGAACCGGCGCCAGGCCAGTGCCCGTGCGGCCGAACTGCTCGCCATGTTCGGCCTCGACGACGCCGCGGACCGGCCCGCGCGCACGTACTCCGGCGGGATGCGGCGACGGCTCGATCTCGCCGCCGGTCTCGTCGGCTCCCCCGAGGTCCTCTTCCTGGACGAACCGACGACCGGACTCGACCCGCTCAGCCGCGCGGGGCTCTGGGACGGCGTCGAACTGCTCGCCGCCCGGGGCACCACCGTCGTGCTCACCACGCAGTACCTCGAGGAGGCGGACAGGCTGGCGGATCACGTCATCGTGCTGGGGCTGGGGCACGTCACGGTTTCCGGGCGGCCGTCGGAACTGAAGGCCCGGCTCGGGGAACGGACCGCGACCCTGACCTTCGGCACCGGACTCGCCGCCCACCGGGCGCTGGGCGCACTGCACCGGCTCGGCATGAGCTGCACGACGTCGGCCTCCGGGCTGGTGATCGGCGTCGCGCTGTCCGGGCCCTCGGACATCACGGTGCTGGTCCGCGCGCTGGACGCGGCGGGCGCGCCGATGAAGGACCTCACCGTCGCCGAGCCGACGCTCGACGACGTCTACCTTTCCCTGCACCGGATTCCGGCGGTCCCGTCATGACCGAGGCACGGCACCGCGCACCTTCGCCGGTTGTCCTCTCCGATCCGGCTTCGTGGCAGCCGAGTACTTTCGCCACCCAGGTCCGTGTCCTCGCCGGGCGCTCGCTGAAGACCGCGTTCGGCGACCGGCGGCTGGTGTTCTTCGGTCTCCTGCAACCGATCGTGCTGCTCCTGCTGTTCAGCCAGGTCTTCAACGGCGTCAGCACGCTGCCCGGTGTCGCGGCCTACCAGGGCTACGTGAACTTCCTCGTCCCGGCGACACTGGTGAACATCGCGATGACCACGGCGATGAGTTCGGGCGCCGGCCTGCTCGCGGAGATCTACAGTGGCTTCACCGGACGCCTTCGATGCATGCCCATCAGCCTTTCGGCCGTCCTGGTGGCCCGCACCATCTCCGATTCCGCCCGGCTCGCGGTGCAGCTACTCGTGACGGCGCTCACCAGTGTGGTGCTGCTCGGTTTCCGGCCGACCGGCGGGGTTTTCGGTGTCACCGCGGCGCTTCTGCTCACGCTCGTCGTCGGCTGGTGCCTGAGCTGGATCTTCGTCGCCATCACGACCTGGCTGCGCAAGGCCGAAACCCTGCAGATGGCGTCCTTCGTGGTCATGTTCCCGCTGATGTTCTCCTCCAGCGCCTACATGCCGCTCGAGACCATGCCGACCTGGCTGCGGGTGGCCTCGGCGATCAACCCGCTGACCTACGCGATCGACGCGACCAGGGCGCTCGCGCTGGGACGGCCGTCGGGCTGGTCGATCCCCGTGTCGCTCGCGATCGCGGCCGTCGCGGCGCTGGCGGGCGGTTGGATCGCGGCAAGGACGTTCCGGTCACCCGGGGAGGTCGCGCCACGGTGAGGTGGTGGCCCGCGCATGTCCGTGAAGGACTCCTTAAGGGACTCTGGGTCTCTCAAGGAGTCCTTCACGGACTTCGGCGGTGCGGGGAGCGCAGTGTGTGTGGCCGGTGCAGCGCCGCCTAACGCGGCAAGGACTCCAGGTGGTCCGCGGCGGCCACCACTCCCCCGGCCGCCGCGAACGATGCCCGCACCCGCGCGGCCGCCGCGGCGTAGGCGGGCTCGGTCAGCACTTCGGTGAGCGTGCCGCGGATGTCCGGTGCCTTCACGCGGTCGAAGCGCAGCCGCAGCCCCACGCCCGCGGCCTCGACCTGTTGAGCCAGCATCGACTGGTCGTCCCGGATCGGCGCGATCACCAGCGGCAGCCCGGACGCGAGGGTCTCGCTGACGGTGTTGTGCCCACCGTGACAAATCACCGCCGCCGCCTTCCGCACCACTTCCGCCTGCGGGATCCGCCTGGCCATCAGCACTTCCTCGCTGAGCAGTTCGCCGGTGGGGTCGACGACCAGACCCTGGACGTCGGGCATCCCGGCGAGGGCGTCGACGCATTCGGACAGGAAGCGGCGGCCGAGAGCGGCGTTGGCGGTGCCGAGGGTGGCGAGGACGAGCGGGCGGCCGTCGAGCCGGTCCCACGAGAAGCCCACCGGGGGCGCGGGAGCCAGCGCCGGACCGACGAACCGGACCGCGTGCGCGTCGGCGATCGGCCCGGTCAGTGACACGGTGGTGAAAGCGAGGACGAGGTCCGGGGAAAAGCGCAGGTCGCCACAGGACACCTTGTGCCGCGTCCGGAGGTCTTCCTGCAGCCTGTCGACCCAGGCGGCGATCTTCGGCATGGTGCCGAGCGGGTCGCCGAGTTCGGTCGACGTCGACGCCGAGGTCACCCACGGCAGACCTCGGCGGCTCGCCACGAGAGCGCCCGCGAAAGCCTGCTGGTCGGCGAGCACGACGTCGGGCCGGAAAGCGGCCACCGCCCTCTCGACCCCGGGGACCAT
The DNA here is from genome assembly GCF_047608695.1 of Amycolatopsis sp. cmx-11-32. Lineage (NCBI taxonomy): Bacteria > Bacillati > Actinomycetota > Actinomycetes > Pseudonocardiales > Pseudonocardiaceae > Amycolatopsis > Amycolatopsis sp. cmx-11-32. The sequence continues at coordinate 46,465 of NZ_JADNQN010000016.1, forward strand.
CGCGTCCGCGAGCGGGACAAGATACTGCTCCCACAAAAACTTCAGTGCCGCGAAGCCGCGCAGGCCCTCGGGACGCCGCTCCACGGCGAACTCCAGCGCGTCCCCGGCCGCGTACACCCGGCCCGCCCTTGTCAACTCCGAAGTCGTGGGTTCCGGACCGCACCAGGCGACGTCGTGGCCACGGCCCAGGAGTTCGGCGGCCACCGCGCGCAACGGCGCCACATGTCCGGTGAGCGGCGGGACGACCAGCAGGAACCGGCTCATCCGCGCGGCCCCCCGTGCCGGGCGATCCAGTTCAGCAGCAGCTCCCGCACCTCACGGTGCTGCTCGACGAGCACCGAATGCCCCTGACCCTCGAACACGTGCAACTCGCCTCTGGGCAACAAGGACGTCAGCGCGTTGAGGTCGTCGGCCTGATAGCCGTGACTGCCCAAAATGGACAGTACGGGGCAGTCGATCCCCGCCACCTGGTCCAGGGTCAGCAACGGGCCGAGCGGCACCTCCTCGGCCATCGTCGTGGACATGATCCGCTCGGCCGCCATTCTCGCCAGCCGCCGGTGATGGGCGCTGTAGTTGGCTTCGATCCAGTCGAAGCTCTCCTCGACCTTCAAGAACCGCACGGTGTGCTCGAGGATCTGCGCCATCTTGTCCGCCCACAGTTCGGTGGCGGGCTCCGACTCGATGCACACGATGCTGCGCACGCGCTCCGGATTCGCGACGGCGTAGCTGTACGCGAGGGTGCCGCCGAAACTGTTGCCCACCAGGTGCACCGGCCGGTCGAGGTCGAGCTGGGCGAGCAGGTCGTCGAGGTCGGCGATGAAGTCCGCGATCGTGTACCCGCGCTCGGGACGTTCGGTCTTGCCGTGCCCGCGCAGGTCGTAGCTGATCACGTCCACCCCGGCGGCGGCGACCGGCGGGGCCAGTGTGAGGTAGAAGCTCGCCAGGCTGTCGGTGCCCATGCCGTGCAGGAACACCACGGTCTCGGTACCCCCGCCGGGCACGAGGTGCACGTTCGTGCGCAGCCCGTTGACGGTCATCGTCGGCACCGTCTCAGCCCCGTTCGCCGAGGCGGGCGGCCACGTAGTCGGCGATGTCGCCGACCCGCAGTTCGATCACGTCGTCGAGATCCTTCTCCGCCAGGAACTCCGCGAGATTGACGTCCGCACCGAAGAACTCGGCGAGGATGCTCGCGAACGTCACCAGGTCGATGCTCTCCAGCTGGAGATCCTCGTGGAAAGTGGTCTGCGGGGTGATCTCGATGCCGAGGACGTCGACGTCCCCCACCAGTTCTCTCAGCAATTCGGCCACGGTGCCGAAGACCGACGCCGGGCTCTGCTGTTCGATCGTCATGTCTGCTCCTGTTCCTCAATGTTTGCGGTGAACCCGCGGCCGCGATCGACGTCGGCAGGGCGCGGCCAGGGAGACCACGTCCGGCGGGCGGGCAGGGCGGGTCCACGCGTCTGGTCCTTTGCCCAAGGACATCTCAGCTCCGCCCACCGTTCCTACCCGCGGTTCCAGGCCACCACGTGCCCCGGTATCCCGGCGAACTCCATCCCCGCGCCGATCTCCTCGGCCAGCCCGGCCGAATCACCCTCGGCCCGGATCGCGATCCGGGGCGGCGTCGCGCCCCGTTCCCGGACGAGGGCGACCGCCACGTCTTTGATCGTCGCGACGGCCACCGCCAGGTCCGGCAGTTCCCGGCCGTGAAGACCGGTCACCGTGGTCCCGTCGGCGCTGACCCGGATTTCGGCCGGGTAAACGCCGTCCAGCCCGAGTTTCGCGCGCACGGCGTCCTTGATCGCGATCCGTTCCAGCAGCCAGCCGCGCTGCCGTCGGGGCGCGCAGGCGGCGAATTCGGCGCGTTCCGCCGAACCGAGGTGGACGCCGGCGTAGATGTCGCGCGCGGCCGGGCTCGGCCACCGGTCGGTGACCAGCGTCCAGCCACCGGGGTGGTCCTCGGAAAGCCGGTACCGGTCAGGGAAGGCGTAGACCCGGTGAGCGGGCCGGTCGCACGGGAACCGGATGTCCCGCCATTGTTCGATCCGGGCCAGTACGGCGCCGTCGCGCACCAGTTCGGCGTCCATCTCCAGCACGTCCGGCCGCGGCAGCCGGACCCGGACGACGCACTGGAGCGACGTGCCCGGCGCCGGTTCCGGGCCGTACCAGGTGATCCGGCCCATCGACGTCGGGAACGCCAGCAGCGCGTCCGCCTTGGTGGCCATCAGCCAGCAGCCCAGCAGCTGTCCGACGTTGTCCAGCAGCGCGCCGGGCGCCGTCGGCACGACGAGGTCGCCGCGGATGTGCCGTTCGCCGAGCCCGGTGAGCCTGGCGAGCCCTCGGTACGCGGGGCCGTGGAACATCTCACGGCGCGAGTAGATCTCGGCGGCGCTCAGCGGGGGCGCGGTTTCCGGTCCAGGCAGCGGGGACGGCCGGGGAGCCGTGGGATACCGCGATGTCAGCTGGACGTCCATACTGGCGTGCGGTCCGATTTGGACACTGATCCGGTCGCCCTCACGGGTCATCGAAAGCGGCACGCGCCGCGCGGGGGCGGCGATCAGCCACCGGGAGAAGGCCGCGTTGCGCACGCCGGTCGCGATCATCCCCGGCCAGGCCCGTTCCGCCGCCCGGCAGGCGAGGTCGACCAGCGTCGTGGCGGGGACGGTGGGGCGGAAGTCCGCTTCATCGGGCCAGTCCCCGCGTTGACGGAAGAAGCGGTGATCCGCCAAGTACGGCATCGCCGCGAGCGAGACGTCCACAGTGGACTCGTCGGTGCGCCGGGCGGCCGCGTTGACGACACTCGCGGCGGCCTGCCTGGTCTCGGCGAGCAGCGCGGTGAACTCGGCGACGATCGCGTCCGGCACGCCGTCGGCCAGTTCGGGAACCGTGTCGTCGAACATGCCCTTGGCGTCGCCGTCGACCGAGAGCAGGCCGCCCGCCGTGTCGATCCGGGTGCGGCGCGGCTCCAGTACGTCGAACGCGGGCCGCCCACCCTCCACCCAGACCGCGGTGGCCACCCGGCGCAGCTGGGCGAGACCGGGCTTCGTGCCGGACGACGCCGCGATGACCAGATGCGGCCGCTCCCCCAGCGTGTCGGCCACGAACGAACCGACCTGACCGGCACCCGCCTGCACGAAAACGCGGGCGCCGTCGGCGTGGAGCGCGTCGATGAGTTCCCGGAACCGGACCTTGCGCACCAGGTGGGCCAGGTACAGCTCGCGGACCTCCACCGGGTCCTCGGGATACGGCCGGGCCGTGGTCGCCGACCAGACCGGGATCCGCGGTGTCTTCAAGTCCAGTTCCGCCGCGAGCAGGGTGAACGGTCCGAGCCGGGAGCGCATCAGCGGGGTGTGGAACCCGGACCGGAACGGCAGCGTCCGTGCGACGACGCCGTGCTGGGTGCACAGGCGGGCGAGCCGGGCCGCGGCCGCCGGGTCACCGCATACGATCGTCTGCCGTGGCGCGTTCTCGTGGGAGATCATCAATTCCGGCTCGGCGGCGAGCAGCGCGGACGCTCGTTCCGCGGAACAGCCGAGTACCAGGAATTCGGCGTCGGGCAGGGTGAATCCCCGCGGCCAGTACCGGCTCAACATGTCTTCTGTGGACCGACTCGGGTACATCCCGGCGGCCTGCATCGCGGTCCACTCGCCGACGCTGTGCCCGGCGAGCAGGTCCGGGGTGATGGCGAGCCGCCGTAGCGCGGTGTCGAGCAGCAGCCCGACCTGGGACACACTCGACGCTCGGGACAGGACACTCGTCGTCGACCACTCGGGCCGCTCCAGGCCGAAGTGCCGGGCGACGTCGGCGCAGCGCGGTTCCGCGTCCGCCTCCAGCCCCGGGTAGACGAACGCGGTCTTCGCGCCGTCCTGCTCCAGCAAAGGCGCCGTACTGCACCAGATGTCGTTGGGTCCGTGCCAGGACTTGCCCTCCGCCGCGACCTTGGCGAGCACCCTTCGCGCGACTTCGAGCCGCTTTTCGGTCGGTCCGACGATCCCGATGCGGCACGGGCCCCGTCCGCCGGATTCCGGGTCCGGGCCGTCCAGCAGCGCGCGCAGTTCGTCCGGAGTGGACGCCGCGAGCAACAGGATCCGCTCCGGCTCCTCGGTCACCTTCGCCCGGCGCGGACGCGTGGGCGCCGGGTCGGCCTCTTCCAGCACCACATGCGCGTTGACGCCGCCGAAACCGAAGGCGTTGACCGCCGCCCGGCGTGGCACGTCACCGGCGAACCATCGCTCGGCCGTCGCCAAGGTCCGGAACCGGGTCTTGTCCAGCAGCGGACTCGGATCGGCGCAGTTCAGGGTGGGCGGCAGGACGGCGTGGTGCAGCGCGAGCGCCGCCTTGATCAGGCCGGCGGCACCGGCGGTGGGCATGGTGTGCCCGATCATCGCCTTCACCGCGCCGATCGCCGCACGCGGTCCATCCGGCGGGCCGAACACCTCGGCGAGCGTGGCCAGTTCGGCCGCGTCCCCGATCGGCGTCGCGGTCCCGTGTGCTTCCAGCAGGCCGAGTGCGCCGGGTGCGGTGGGATCGAGGCCCGCCGACGCCCACGCGCGGCGCAGTGCCAGGGTCTGGCCCGCCACGGCCGGGCTGAGCAGGCTAGCGCCCTTGCCGTCGCTGGACGTCCCGGACCCGCGCAGCACCGCGTAGACCCGGTCGCCGTCGCGGCGCGCGTCGTAGAACCGTTTCAGCACGACGATCGCCGTGCCCTCGCCGATCAGCAAACCGTCCGCCTCCCGCGAGAACGGGCTGATCCGCTGGCTCGGGGACAGAGCGCCGAGCTGGGTGAACATCGACCAGAGCGTGTCGTCATGGCAATGGTGCACCCCACCCGCCAGCACGACGTCGCAGCGGCGCCGGACGAGTTCACCGATCGCCTGATCCACGGCGAGCAGCGAAGAAGCGCAGGCGGCGTCCACCGTGTACGCGGGGCCGCCGAGGTCCAAGCGGTTGGCCACCCGTGACGCGGCGAGGTTCGGCACCAGCCCGATCGCGGTGTCGGGCCGGAACTCGCCGAGCGGTTCCAGCAACGCGTCCCGCAGCTTGTCGAGCATCTCCGGCCGCGCCGACGGGAGCAGTTCCCGGACGGCGCCGGTGATCTGCCGGACCGACCGGACCCGCTGGTCGAACCGCTGGAGCCCGGGCGACAGATAGCCGCCCCTGCCGAGGATCACGCCCACGCGTTCGAGATCGCCCAGCCGCCGCAGGCCGCCCGCGTCGTCGACCGCGGAAGCGGCGACGGCCAGCGCGACCAGCTGGTCGGGCTCCATCCCGGCGACCGAACTGGGGGCGATGCCGAGACCCGTCGCGTCGAAGTCCAGGCTGTCGGCGACGAACCCGCCGCGCCGCCCGTAGGTGCGGTCGGGGGTGCGACCGTCACCGTCGTGGAAGCTCGGGTCCCAGCGGTGCGGCGGGATCTCGGTGATCGCGTCGGTACCGGAGACGATGTTCCGCCAGTACTCGTCCACAGTGGACGATCCGGGGAGGAACACGCCCATGCCGACGATCGCGACCGGCTCCTGATTCACCACAGCGATGCCGTGTACAGCACCGAGCGGACATCGGCCGGGCCGTAGGCCAGTTCACGCAAGAGGGCGGCGGTGCCTTCGTCCGGGTCGATCAGCGCGACCTCCCGGCGTTCGTACTCGCGCGCCAGTTCCGGTGACACCATGCCGGCGTGGTCGTCCGACGGCGCCCACGGTCCCCAATGGACGGTCAGCGCCCGGCAGCCGGTGCGGTCCGCCCACTGCTCACCAAGGGTCTCCAGTGCGTCGTTCGCCGCCGCGTAGTCGGTCTGGCCCCGGTTGCCCAGTACGGCGGCGATACTGCCGAAGAAGGCCACGAACCCGGGCCGCACGCCGAAGTGCTCCAAAGCGTCGAGCAACGCGCGGGCACCGTCCACTTTGGTCCCGTAAACCGTACGGAACGAGTGCTCGTCCTTGTCCGCCATCAGCTTGTCGTCGATCACCCCGGCCGCGTGGACGACACCGTCGATGCGCCCGTAGCGGGTGTGCAGGTCTTTGACCACCTGCCGGACCGCGGCGCCGTCCCGCACGTCGAGCGACCGGTAGGCCGCGGTACCACCGGCCGCGGTGATCTGGTCGAGCGTCCTGGCGATCTCACGCTGGGCCAGCACGGTACGCACCCGGCGTTCGATGTCCACCAGCGAACCGCCGCGCGCGGCCAAGGCCGACCGCATTCCCGGCGCGTCGCCGGGCAAGTCCTCGTCGCCGGGTTCGGCGGGCCACGGGGTGCGCCCGGCCAGTTCGATCCGGCAGCCGCTCGCCGCCAGCGCGACCGCCGCCCGCGCGGTGATCCCGCGAGCACCACCGATCAGCAGCAACACCGAATCCGGCCCGAGCCCGAGTGCGGTGGTCTCGCCACCGCCGGGACCCGCGCCCGCGTAGGCGACCGAACCGAGAGAGCCCGCGGACGGCTCGAAAGCGGCGCGACCGGCGGTGTCGTACCGAACGGCGGCGGGCCCTTCGGCGATCGCCTCCTCCAGCGCTATCCGCGCGAGGTCCACCGTGGACTCCAGTTCGACCAGTCTCGTCGGCTCGCTCCGTTCCCGCGCCGCGGCGCGGACAAGGCCACGCAGCCCGGCGGTGTGCCCGGCCCCCGGCCTCGCGACCACGATCACCGCGCCCTTGGCACCTTTGAGCAAGGAGAAGACCTGCGTCGCGGCCGGTTCTTCGTTTTCCGACAACGGATTCAGCACGAGCAGGATGTCCGTGTCGTCCAGCGCTCCCGGTACGGCGCCCGCCTCGGCGAACACCGCGCGGACCGACTCGGCCAACTCCTCCTGACCGGGTTCGAAACTCACCGCGATGCTCTTGCCGCCCACCCGGGCGAGGTCGGGTGTCCCGAGCGGCGCGGCTACCCGGCTGAGCAGGTACCGGCCGGGCGCGCGGCCTGCCGGAGCCTCGGCGGGGGCCGGTGTCACGGCGACCGGAGCCGCCGGTTCGAGCCACTTCCGCAGCCGTGCGGCGAGCGCGCTCGCCGTCCGGTCGCGGCTGAGCTGGTCCTGGGCGTCGTCGTGCACCCGTCCGGAGAGGCCGAGTTTCGCCAGCAGCGAGCCCGCGATTTCGGTGCGTTTGATCGAGTCGATGGAAAGATCCGCTTCGAGGTCGAGATCGTCGTCGATCATCTCGGCCGGGTAGCCGGTGCGTTCGCTGATCGCGCCGATGACGGTGGCCAGGACGTCCGTGACGGCGGTCTCGGCGACGGGCTCCGGCGCGATGACGGGCACGATCACCGCCGGGGCCTCGACCGGGGGAAGCAGCACCGGTGCGACCGGGGCCGGTGCCGGTGCGGCGGCGAGGGGCGCGGTGCCGAGGTACCCCAGCATCACGTCCCGCTGCGCGGCCAGCAGTTCGCGGCTGGTGCGGAGGAATTCGACGACGGCCTGGTCACGACCGGGCGCGGGCTGGTTCATGGTCGTCCTCGGGATTCGTCGGGCGGGCACGAGCCCATGGGCGGGGACCTCGCCACCGGGCGCGCGGACGGTCTGGCCGTCCACGGTCCAAGCCGGCGTGGGAAGCGGGCCGACGCGAACTCGGCCACGGAAGAGCCGTTCGGTGCGCACGTCGACGCCCGTGAGCGCCAAACGCGCGAGCGCGGTGAGGAACCCTCGCAGGCCTGGGCCACCGGGATCACAGGCGATCACGGTGTGCGGCCGGTCGCCGAGGATGTCCTCGGCGAGCCGGGAAAGCACCTGCCCTGGGCCCGCCTCGACGAACGTGCGCGCGCCCGCCGCGTACATGTCCTCGATCAGATCGACGAAGCGCACCGGCGATCCGATCTGATCGGCCAGTTCGGCGCGCACCTTCCCGGGCTCGTAGGGCCGGGCGGTGCGGTTCGACCACACCGGCAAGCCCGGCTCGTCGATCTCGGCGTTGTCGAGGTCGACGGCGAACACGTCACTCGCCCCGGCCACCAGCGGGCTGTGGAAGGCGCAGGCGACGGGGATCCGCTTGGCCCCGATCCCCTGCTCCCGCAGCGCGCGGACGGCGTCTTCGATGGCCGCGGTCGGTCCGGAAAGGACGGTCTGCCCGGGTGCGTTGTGGTTGGCCAGCACGACGTCGGACCGGTCGAGGGCGGCGGCCAGTTCCTCGCGGGACGCCTTCACCGCGGCCATCGCCCCCGGGTCGCTGCCCGCGACCTCGGCGATCGAGCGGGCCCTGGCCCGGCTGAGTGCCACCAGGGTCGGGGTGTCGAAGGCACCGGCGACCGACAGCGCGGCCAGTTCGCCGTAGCTGTGGCCCGCCAACAGATCCGGCCGGACGCCGAGGTCGGCGAGCAACCGGCACACGGCCGACTCGACGAGCCCGAGCGCGGGCTGCGCGACCCGCGTGTCCTTGAGCGCCTCATCCCGCGCCGCGCGTGTTTCCTCGGCGAAGGCACGCGACGGGAACGTGGTCGCGGCGACGTCGGGGGCGAGCCGCAGGACGTCGGCCAGTTCCGGGAAGTGCACGAACAGGTCCGTCAGCATGCCGGTCCGTTGACTGCCCTGCCCGGGAAACAGGAACGCGACCGCACCGGAGTCGGTGTTCCCCGCGGTGAGCCCGCCCCCGTTCTCGGCGGCCTCGCACAGTTCCGCGAGATCACTCGCGACGACCGCGAGCCGCACTGGCTCCGGCCTGCCCCGCTCGGCGGCGAGAGCGGCGATTTCCCGCAGCGGACGACCTTTGTTCATCGACAGGAGCTCGCGCAACGCGGCGCGGGCACCGTCCACATCGGAACCGCGGACCATGACCAGCTCGGCGTCCCAGTCGCGCGGCCCGTGCCGCCGGGCGGGCGGCACTCCCGGTGCGGCCAGCACCGCGTGGAAATTGGTCCCACCGAACCCGAACGCGCTCACGCCCGCGAACTCACGTCCGGGTGGAACCGGCGACGGCCGGGCACCGGTGGAGAAGGTGAAGGGACTGCTCTGGGCGTCCCAGGCGGGGTTCGGCCTGCTCAGGTGCAGCGTGGGCGGCACGACCTCGTGCCACAGCGCCAGCGCCGCCTTCATCAGGCCCGCCAGTCCCGCGGCGCATTTCGTGTGCCCGATCTGGCTTTTCACCGAACCCAGCGCGCACGTGCCTGCCTCGGCTCCCGCGTCGAGGAAGAACTCGGTGAGCGTGGTCAGTTCGGTGGCGTCGCCGACGACCGTGCCGGTGCCGTGCGCCTCCACCAGCGAGACGTCCGCCGGGGACACCCCGGCGTCGCGGTAGGCCCGTTCGAGCGCTCGCCGTTGTCCCTCGGGCCGGGGCGCGGTGAGGCCGAGCGCCTTGCCGTCGCTGGCGGCGCCGACACCCTTGACCACGGCGTAGACCCGGTCGCCGTCACGTTCGGCGTCGGCCCGCCGCTTGAGCACGAGGCACGCCACGCCCTCGCCGAGCGCGATCCCGTCCGCCGCCGCGTCGAACGGACGACACCGGCCGGTCGGCGACAGCGCGCCCGCGGAGGTGAACATGAGGTAGTCGTTGACGCCGTTGTGCAGGTCGACCGCACCGCACAGGACCATCGCGCTCGTGCCCGCCCGCAGTTCCTTCACCGCGAGGTCCAGCGCCGCCAGTGAGGAGCCGCACGCGGCGTCCACGGTGTAGTTGGTGCCGCCGAGGTCGAGCCGGTTGGCGATCCGGCCGGAGATGACGTTGGCGAGTGTACCGGGGAACGAGTCCTCGGTCAGTTCCGGCAACTGCGCGAGCAGTTCTTCCGGGACGTCTTCGAGATAGCTGGGCAGCAGCGCGCGCAGGACCCCGGCGTTCGCCAGGTCACCCCCGGCTTCGGCGCCGAAGATGACGCTGGTGCGCTCACGGTCGAAACCGCCGTCGCCGTAGCCCGCGTCTTCCAGCGCGCGCCGCGCGGTCTGCAACGACACCAGCTGGGCGGGGTCGATACTGCCCATCGACTTCGGGGGAATGCCGTACGCGAGCGGATCGAAGTCCACCGGTGGCAGGAAACCGCCCCACTTGGACGTCGACTGATCCGCGTAGACCTGCTTGTCCCAGCGCTGATCCGGCACCTCGGTGACGGCGTCCGCGCCGCGCAGGACGTTGGACCAGAAGGCCGGGAGGTCGGGGGCCCCGGGAAACACACAAGCCATGCCGACAATGGCGACGTCACCGTCCACAACGGATTCTTCGGGTAGCGCGCGGGAGGCGAGCAGTTCAGCCGCACCCTCGGTGACTTCGCGGTGCAACGTGGCGATATCGGTGCCCTGTTCCCGCAGAACCGTCACCTGTCCAGCCATGTACATACCCTCGGCGAGCTGACCATCGGCGTCCACCTCGACGAGAGCGTCTCCGTCGCGCCGGATCCCCTTGCTCGCGATCCGCAGCCGTCCGGTGTTCAGCTCCTCCAGCCGTTGCCAGCTCTCCTGCGGCGGGACACCGTCCGCGTGGAGCCCGGCCTTCAGCGCGGCGAACTCGTCGGTGTACGGGCTGGGCAGGCAGCGGGTGAGATGTCCGGGCGCGGTCTCCAGGGTGACCGTGGACCCGGCGCCGAGCACCCGGTCCTGGAAGACCTCGGTGATGGCGCCGTGGGCCACGGCTTCCTCGGTGAACAGGTACGCGGTGCCCATCAGGACACCGATCCCGCCGCCCTCCAGTGTCTCCGCCATCGCGGCGACCATGGCGGCGGACCGGGCGTCGTGCACACCGCCCGCGAACAACACTTCGACGTCCTTGGCGCCGTGTTCACCCAAGACGTCCAGTTGCTGCTCCCACAGCACGAAACTCGACCGCGGGCCGACGTGTCCACCGCATTCGGCGCCCTCGAAGACGAACCGGCGGATCCCGGCGTCGAGGAACTGCCGCAGCAGGATCGGCGACGGCACATGCAGGAAGGTCGCGATCCCGTCGGCTTCGAGTGCCTTGGCCTGCGCGGGCTTCCCGCCCGCGATCAGCACGCAGCGCGGGCGCGCGGCCCGGACCGCCGCGAGTTGTTCGGCGCGCAGGGCCTCCGGGACGAAGCCGAGGATGCCCGCGCCCCATGGCCGTTCGCCGAGCGCTTCGGCGGTGCGGCCGAGCAGTTCGGCGGTCTTGGCGCCGTTCGCGGTGGCCACCGCGACGAACGGGAACCCGTCGTGCGCGGCGACGGCGGCGGCGAAACCGGGTTGGTCACTCACCCGCGTCATCGGTCCCTGCACGACCGGGAGGCGGGTCCCCAACGTCCGGCACAGCCGGGCGCCTTGGTCAAGGGGACTCGCCGACGGCGGCGTGGCGAGTGAGCGCACGACCGATCGGACAGCGCTTTCCGCGTCCTCGAAGCGATTCTCGAACAACTTCGCGAGTCCATCGTCGGCCCTGGCGAGTTCGTTCCTCTTCGCCTCGGGCACGTCGGCCTCCGGGAACAGGCCGAGTCCATCGAGCACCACGCCTGCCGCGCCTCCCGTGATCGCGGCCACCGCCGTCCGCGGCCCGATGCCGCCGTACGCCCACACCGGGACGTCCTCACCGAACCGCTCCAGCAACCGCTGCAGCAGGACGAACGTGGTGAGGTCCGAGCCGCCTGCTTCGGAGCCTTTCGCGACCAGACCAGAGGCGCCGGTGCCGAGCATCCGGACGGCCTGCTCGACACCGGTCACCTCGGCCAGCACGGGGACGTCGGCCCTGCCCTGCCAAACTGCCCCTTCGGCCAGCAGGACGAGCCCCGCGCCGCTCTCCCGTACCTCTTCGGACCGCACGTGGCGGTCCTCGGGGATCCGGATACCGAAAGGGAACCCTCCGTCCACTATGGACCCCTTGCCCGCGAGGTCCAGTACGCCGAGGCCACCTCCCCTGGCGACGGCGGCCGCCAGTCCGGCATCCGGACGTCCGAGCGGGTTGACGCCCAGTACCCGCGTGCGCGCCGTCGCAAGACTCACCGGCGGACCTCCTGTTCGGCTGGGGCTGGTCGAACCTCGCCGGGTTCGGCGATCTTCAGCGGGATTCCCAAGAAATAACCTACTTGCCGCAGAGAGCGCAATACTCCCGCATGAAAACTCGGAAAACAAGGGAACGCGTGCTAAAGTCCGGCGCCGGAAACAAATATGTCGACAACGCCAGAACAAGCCTTTGACCTGCACTTTTATCACTCGCATTCCAGATTTTGACACCGCGTCGCTCACCGGCGTAACAAAACAGGCGAATCGTCATCGAAAGCAGAAACAATAACCATGGAGCGCATGTGGAAGTGACAGGACGAGTCGTCGTGCTGACCGGCGCGGCACACGGTATCGGTGCCGCGATGGCCCGGCGGTTCGCCGCCGAGGGCGCCGCCGGAGTGGTGGTCTCCGACCTCGATCTCGACGCGGCCGAGAAGGTCGCCGCCGGAATCACGGCCTCGGGCGGTGCCGCGATCGCGCGCCACGCCGACGCATCGTCCAAAGAGGACTTGAAGATGCTGGTGACCGAGGCGCGGACGGAATTCGGGCCGGTGGACCTGTTCTGTTCCAACGCCGGCGCCGCGTTCGGGACGGGCGTGCACGCCGCCGACGAACAATGGTCGAAGTCGTGGGCGATCAACGTCATGCAGCATGTGCACGCCGCGCAGGTCGCGCTCCCCGCGATGTTGAGCCGTGGTCAGGGATACCTGCTGATCACGGCCTCGGGAGCCGGTCTGCTCGGCACCCCTGGCGACGCGCCCTACTCGGTGACCAAACACGCGGCCGTCGGGCTCGCCGAATGGCTGGCCATCACCTACCGGCCGCGCGGGGTCCGGGTCAGCGCGCTGTGCCCGCTCGGGGTGCGGACCGCGTTGCTGGAACCGGGGATCGCCGCCGGGCACCCCGCCGCGCTCGCGATCGCCGCCGCGGCACCACTGCTGGAACCGGAGGAAGTCGCGGAATCCGTCGTGCACGGCCTGGCGTCGGAGGAGTTCCTGATCCTGCCGCACGAATCGGTACGGGAGACCTACGCGCGCAAGGCGGCGGGTCTCGACGAATGGATCGACCGCACCATCCTGGAAACCGGCGCTCGGAAGAGGTGAGCATGGACTACCGCAGGCTCGGCGCGAGCGGGCTGTCCGTCAGCGAGATCTCCTACGGCAACTGGCTCACGCACCCCGACGGCGCGGCATGCGTCCAAGCCGCGCTCGACGCGGGCATCACGACCTTCCACACCGCCGCGGCCTGGGACGGCGGTGCCGCCGAAGAGAACCTCGCCGCGGCACTTGCCCACGCGCGCCGCGACGATCTCGTGCTGTGCACCGGCGTGTTCTGGCCCGAAGGCCCCGGTGTCAACGACGCCGGCCTCAGCCGCAAGCATCTGACCACGTCACTGCACGGATCGCTGCGGCGCCTGCGCACCGACTACGTCGACGTCTACCAGTTGCTGCGGTTCGACTACCGCACCCCACTGGAAGAGACGTTCCTCGCGCTGTCGGATCTGGTGCGGCAGGGGAAGATCCTCTACGCCGGCACCGCGGAGTGGACGGCCGAACAGTTGCTGGAGGCCAAGCCGATCGCCGATCGGCACGGCGTCCCGCTCATCGCCAACCAGCCGCACTACTCGATGCTCTGGCGGGTCGCCGAGGCGCAGGTGATGCCGGTGTGCGAACGCGCCGGGATCGGCCAGTTCGCGTCGGTCGCCCTCGCGCAGGGCGTACTGACCGGCAAATACCGGCCGGGCGACATCCCGCCGGACTCGCGGGCCGCGACCTCGCGCGAGGCCCGGCCGCTGCTCCTGCCCGACCTCCTCGAACGCGTCGGCATGCTGCGTGGCGTCGCCGACGAGGCCGGGCTGACCATGGCCCAGCTGGCGCTCGCGTGGACGTTGCAGCACAACACCGTCGCCTCGGTGGTGACCGGGGCGAGCAACGCCGCCCAGGTGACCGAGAACGCGAAGGCGTCCGGGGTGGCGCTGGACCTCGATGTGCTGACCCAGGTCGATCAGCTGCTGGGTAGCTTCGTACAGACGGATCCGCGGCTGACCTGGTCACCACCCGCGATTACCTGAGGCGACGGATCCGTGTTGCCTGAAGTACATGAAGGCCCCCCTGCCTTGCGACTAGCGGCAGGGTCCCGGCAAAGTCGCAGAGCTGGTCTGCGCTGCTGATGGTAGTCCGGGTTTGGCATCGCTAGTGCCTGTAAGGGTCGAGCGGGGAGGATTTCGGACGTTCAACGTCCGAAATCCTCCCCGCTCGGGCGTGTGCCGGAGGGGCATGTCCCTGAACCTCTGTTGATCAAGCTCCGCGACCGGTGTGTTCCCGCGACGAATAACGCCTGACCTGCAAGACCTCGACTTTGCCGGGCCCTGCGCCAAGTGTCGCGTGATCCTGCAGGTCTTACCCGTGATCAGACGGCGATCTCCGGAGATCGCCGTCCAATCACGCGAGATCGCCGTCTGATCACGCGTAACCGCCGTCTGATCACGCGAGATCGCCGTCCGAGGAACGAAACCAAACGTCAAACAAGCAGGATCACGCGACACTAGCGCAAGGAGGGAGGCCTTCATGTACCGGAAGGTGTGAAAGTCGTGCTTCTTCGGCTGAATCACCCTTCACGAACCCAGCGCGGCCCGCAAGATGGCCTCGAACCGTTCCGTGGTCGGCGGTTCATCACGCAGCAAAGCCTGCAGCAGCAACCCGTCCACCAGCCCGACCAGCATCTCGACCCGCACCGGATCGTCGGTGTGCCGTCGCGCGAAGTCCGCCAAGGCCGCCATCCAGCGATCGGTCGACTCGCGGAGTTTCGGCTCCCGCGCCGCCAGCAGGTACAGCTCGTACTCCGCCAGCAGATGCCCTGGTTCCCTCGCCACCCAAGCCAGCAGGGCGGCGAATTTCGGCAAGGCGTCTTCGCCGGTTTCCGCGGCGAGGACGCGCATCCGCTCGGCGTCTTCGTCCATGCATCGGGTCAGCGCGGCGGTCAGCAGGTCTTCGATCCCCCGGAAGTGGTACGCGGCCGCCGTCGCGGGGAGGCCGGCTTCGCGCGCGACCGTACGGTGGCTGACCCCCGACACCCCTTCCCTCGCGACGATGCGCAGGGTGGCCTCGATCAGCTCTCGTTTCCGTTGTTCGCCCTTGGCAAGGCGGCCGTCGGTGATCGGTTCGTTCAGCGTGCCGCCTCCGCTCTCTCACGCACCCCGGTGCTCAACAGAGGATACGAGAGCAGGGCGATCAGGATGATCGAACCGCCCGCGACGACCGCGACGGTGAACCCACCGTCCGGCCCGAAGCGGTCGACAGCCTCGCCCGACACCGCGGCACCGAGGGCGACCCCGATGCTGAGGCCGGTGATCGCCCAGGTCATCCCCTCGGTCAGTTTCTCGGCCGGGACGATTTTCTCGATCATTCCCATCACGACGATCATCGTGGGAGAGAAGAACAATCCGGCGACGAAGACCACGACGCACAGGCTCGCGATGCCGTCCACGATCAGCAGCGGCACCGCACTCGCGGCCGTGCCCGCGGTGCCGATCAGGAGCAACCGGGGCGGCGCCATGGTCATCTTGACCGTCCCGAAAGCCAGTCCGGAGATCGCGGAGCCCACCGCGTAGACCGACACGACGATGCCCGCGGCCGCCGGGGACCCGACGTGCTCGGCGAAAGCCACGCTGACGACGTCGACCGTGCCGACGATGACACCGCCCGCCATCAGCGTCAGCACCAGCACCCGTACCGCGCCCAGCCGGATCGCCGACCGGCCGGCCGGTCCGCTCGTGGGCAGGACAGGCGGTTCCGTCTCGCGCTGCGCGACGAACAGCAGCACTCCGACGGCGAGGAACACCACGGCGACCAGCGGTCCCGCTTCGGGGAAGACGGTGGTGCACAACGCCACCGACAGCGCGGGCCCGATGACGAACGTCAGTTCGTCGATCACCGATTCCAGCGCGAACGCCGTATGCAGCCGGGGCGAGTCGCGGTACAGCTGTGACCAGCGGGCCCGGACCATCGCCGCCATGCTGGGCATGAACCCGGCGAGGATCGCGCACACGTACAGCGTCCAGGCGGGAGCCCCGAACCGGGCGCAGAGCAGCAGCGCGCCGAGCGCCATCACGCTGATCCCCGTCACCGGCAGGAGGATCCGGCCCTGCCCCCGGCGATCGACCAGCCGCGAGACCTGCGGTCCGAGCAGCGCCATGGACAGCGTGAACGCCGCCGAGACCAGCCCGGCGAGGCCATAGTCGCCGCGTGTCTGAGCCAGCATGGTGATGATCCCGATCCCCATCATGGGGACCGGGATCCGCGCGACCAAGCCCGCCGCGGTGAAGGCGATCGAGCCCTTCGCGGAGAACAACGCGCGGTACAGGTTGGCCACGACACACTCCAAAACTTGAACAGTCGTTATATTTTGAACACTCGTTTCACTTTATACACGCGCTTGACCGGAACCCACAACGAGACGGAGTGCTTCGGTCAGTCCAGCCGGATCACCGCCGGAGGCGGCCCACGCGACATACCCGTCCGGACGCATCAGGAAGGACGGCTCGGAGTCCGTCTCGACGGTCCGGACCCGGCCGTTCACCGCGCCCAGGATCTCTTCGGAGCCGGCCACCAAGATCGAACGGCCGTCTTCGGACACCAGCGGCAGCGGAGCGAACCGGCCGACGAGCGGATGGGTGGCGTCCGGCGCGTAGTCGATGTCGACCCCGTTGCCCATCGCGAGGAAATGCCGTTTGGCCGCCGGGATCTCCAGCGTCTCCTCCAGCACCTCGCGGAGCGCGGCGATCTGTGGGCCGGGACGCATCAGGGCGACCTGAGCCCGGGTGTTGCGCAGCACGCGCTCGCCCACGGGATGCCGTTCGGCGGTGTACGTGTCCAACAAGGACTCAGGCGCCGCACCTTGTGCCACCAGGCCCAGTTTCCAACCGAGGTTCATCGCGTCCTGGAGACCGAGATTCAGCCCTTGACCACCGATCGGCGAGTGCACGTGCGCGGCGTCGCCCGCCAGGAGCACCCGTCCCTGCCGATAAGTGGCCGCTTGGCGCGTGTTGTCACTGAAGCGGATTCCGCCGTCCAGCCGGGTGACCGTCACGTCGAGTCCGCTGGCGCGACTGATGCTCGCTTGCATCTCCTCGGCCGTCAGTGGCGTGTCCCGGTCGCCCGGTCCGCCGTCGAACTCCATGGTGGAGATCTCCCCCGGCACCGGCGACAGGTGCACCATTCCGCCGGGACCGTGCATGGACGACTTCACCGCACCGGGATCGGCGAGCTGGGCCGCGGCGACTCGCCCGGTCATCGTCGCGTCCGTACCGGGGAACGCGATCCCGGTCCGTTTCCGCACGACGCTACGACCGCCGTCGCACCCCACCAGATAGGCGGCCCGCTCCGAACGACCGTCGGCGAGCACGGCCCGGACCGCGTCGTCCTCCTGAACGACATCGACGACTTCGTGGCCCGTGTGGATCCGGACACCGAGCCCTGTCGCCCAGCCGGTGAAGATTCGTTCCACGACATGCTGCCTGAGCACGAACCCGCCCACCGCGCCAGGCTCGACCTCGTCTTCCAGCAGCGGCAGGCCCGCGAAATGCCCCCTGGCCCGATTCCCCTTCATCATCTGCGAGAGCCCTCGGGCGACGCCGTACATCTCGCTCTGCGCCTCCGACAACGCCTCGGTGAGGCCACGCAGCCGCAAGGACTGCGAGGTCCGGCCGTTGATACCGCGCAATCCGAAACTCCGGTTTCGGCGAACGGACCCGTCGGCCACCTCCAGGACGAGCGGATCCGCTCCGGCCAACCGGAGCTCACCGGCCAGCAGCAGGCCGACCGGTCCGCCGCCCACGATGATCACGTCGTTCACGCCACCCCCTGATTTACAGCGTATATGTACACTGTAAATATGATAGATACACCGTAAACCTGTCAAACGAGAGGCGCCCGTGATGACGCGACGAGAACCGTTGAACCGGGAGAAGGTCCTGGACGCGGCACTCGCCTTGGCCGCCGAGGAGGGCCTCAAGGGGCTGTCGATGCGCAAGCTCGCCAAGACGCTCGGCGTCGAAGCGATGGCTCTGTACAACCACGTCCAGAACAAGACCGACATCCTCGACGGCATCGCGGAACGCGTCTACAGCGAGATCGAACGCGCGGATCCGGATTCACCGTGGCAGGAAAGGGTACGGGTCACCGTGCTCAACAGCTATCGCGCGCTCGCCCGGCATCCGGTCGTGCCGATGGCGCTGGTCACCGACGAGGCCAATCCGAACTCGCTGCGGGCCCTGCGACCGATCGACGATCTCGTCGGCGCGCTCTACGAGGCGGGTTTCGAAGACGACGGAATCCGCCAGACGCTGGGCGCGCTGAACAGCCTCGTCTTCGGTTCCTTGCTGCTGACAACCGCCGGCTTCACGACTCAGCGCCGCGGCGAAACCGAGCAGGAGCGGACGGATCACTATCTCCGGCGGATCGACCCGGCGGTCCTGCCGAACTTCAGCCGCGCGCTACCCGTGCTGACGGCGGCCGATCCCGAACGGGACTTCGCCCGGGCCTTGGATCTGCTGATCAGCGGCCTTGTCGCGGCCACAGCATCGGGACCAGGAAACGCCTAGCCACTTCGCGGACCTGCTCGTCTGGTGCCACCGTTCGCCTGGGTGCTGGACGAGGCGATCCGGCAGTACATCCGGCTGTGGCTCTCGGAAGGCAGGCCGGTGAACATCGAGAGATCCCGGACATGAACCGCCCTTCTTGAGCGCGTCCGTCCCGGTCGGACAGCGGCAGGGACGGGCTGGGCGTGTCCCCAATGGGGCGTTGGAGACGCTGAGCGTCTCCAACGCCCCATTGGGGACACTCGCTACACCCTGCGCAAGTCCGCCGGCCGCTACGGAATCCGCGTCGTGAGCGGTGAGGCGCGGTTCTGAGCCGAATCGCCACTCACGACCACCCCGACCGAATTGGTGGTTTCGCATGACTGATGGGACGGCACGTACCTGAGACACGGTTGGCTCCAACCGTCTTTACCACCCACGAGACCCAAGGTCAGCTCAAGCTCGAACACGGTCTCGCGTCAGGATCCTTGGCTGCCTTGGGTACCCACCGAACGTTCGCGAACGAGGCCGAGAACCGCCCGTCGGTGTACACCAGGAACGGTGTGTTGACGTTCTGCAGGTCCAGCCCGTTGGCGAAGCACGACACCGGGATCTTCACCGTCGACTTCGGCGCGCCCGCCAGGTCGGTGAACAGCTTGGTCGCGTTCACCTCGGAAAAGCACGGGTAGACGCAGTGCATGCTGATCACCGTCCGGCCGGCCGGTGCCTGATGCACGATCGTGTCGAACTCCAGTGCCGCGTCGGCGTTGAGGTATCCGCGCAAATCGTTGGTACCGGCCGGGTTCTGGAAGTAGAGCTGCGCCGGGCCGATGCCGGTCCAGGTCGACTTGAGCCCGTCCTGCTGGACGTTCACATCGGACTGGACGACGTCGACCTCGGCGTGCGAAGCGGCGCCGTCCGGGCCGATCCCGGTGCCGCCCCAGTTCTGCGCGGAGCCGATGAAACCCATGTACGGCGCGACATCCGTGCGATTGAACACTTCGAGATCCTCGGTCGCGGTGCCACCGCCACCGGTCGACCCGCAGGTCACCGGGCCGACAGCCTCATCCAGCTGCCCGATGGTGACGCGCTGTCCGGTCTTGAGGCCGTAACCCAGTTTGAACAACGGGTCGTACTCGACCGAGTCCGCGTTCAACGGCGTCTGGCACGCGCTCCTGGGCCACGAGTACGGCAAAGCGCCCTTGAATCCGCCCTTGACGAGCACGTCGGCGACGCCGCCGCCTTCGGTGCCGGGCAGCCAGGCCGCCACGAACGCGTCGGAGCGGTTGATCTCCTTGTTCATGTACAGCGGGCGGCCGCCGACGTAGACCGTGACGACGGGGGCGCCCTTGCCGCGGACCTTGTCCAGCACGGCCAGGTCCTCGGGATAGAGCTTCGAGGCCTCGAGCGTCTTGCGGGTCAGGTCTCCGACGCCTTCCGCGTACGGGGTCTCACCGATGACGGCGATGACCGCGTCGTAGCCCGCGGGGTCGGCGTCACCCTTCTCATCGAAAGTGACATTCACGTCGCCGAGGTTCTGCTTGAGCCCGGCGAGGATCGACGTCGCGTTCGGGAAGTCGGAGTTGGTGTTGCCGGTCCCCTGCCAGCTCAGCGTCCAGCCGCCGGTCTGGTTCTGGATGCTGTCCGCGCTCTTGCCGACCACCAGCACCTTCGACTTCGGCTTCAGCGGAAGGACGTTGCCGTTGTTCTTCAACAACGTCTGTGACGAGCGGGCCGCGTCGCGTGCCAGCCAGGTCTCCTTCAACGCTTCGTCGGAGTTGGCGTAGGAACGGTCCGACGGCTTCTGCGACTCGTAAAGTCCCGAGCGCAGTTTGACGCGAAGGATGCGGGTCACCGCGTCGTCGATCCGCGATACCGGGATCTGACCGCCGTTGACCTGCGCGACGGTGTTCGTGATGAACGCCTTCCAGTCGTGCGGGACCATCACGATGTCGATGCCGGCGTTGATCGCCTGCGGGCAGGACGCGTTGGTGCAGCCGGGAACCTGGCCGATGCCGTTCCAGTCGGACACGACGAGGCCGTCGAAGCCCATCTTGCCCTTGAGGATCTGGTTCAGCGCCTTGTCGCTGCCGTGCAGCTTGCCCTCGTCGATGCCGAGTTCGGCGTTGGTCCAGCTGTTGAACGACACCATCACGGTCTGCGAGCCTGCCGCGAGCGCGCCGTAGTAGCCCTGACCGTGGACGTTGATCATCTCGGCTTCGGACGACGGGGTGACGCCCTGGTCCTGCCCCTTGAGGGTGCCGCCGTCACCGATGAAGTGCTTGGCGGTGCCGATGACGCCGTTGTAGCCGATACGTTTGGTCGATCCGTCCTGGAGCCCGTTGATCGCCTCGTAGCCGTAGGCGCGGGTGATGCGAGGGTCCTCGGAGAACCCTTCGTAGGTGCGGCCCCAGCGGTCGTCCTTCACGACGGCCAGCGTCGGCGCGAACGCCCAGTCCTGGCCGGTGGCGCGGATCTGCCGGGCCGTCGCCGCGGAGATGTCGCGCACCAGGCACGGGTCGTGCGCCGCGCCGAGGCCGATGTTGTGCGGAAAGACGGTGGCGCCGTACACGTTGTTGTTGCCGTGCACGGCGTCGATGCCCCAGATCACCGGAATCTTCGTCCGGCTGGTCTTCGCGGCGTCCCAATAGGAGTCGGCGAGCTTCAGCCAGTCCTGCTGGGACGCGTGCTTGTCCTGGTTCGGCCATGAACCGCCGCCGTTGAGGACCGAGCCGATGGAGTACTGGCGGACCTCGTCGGGGGTGACGGCGGCGATCTCGGGCTGTGTCATCTGCCCGACCTTCTCCTCGAGGGTCATTCCCCCGAGGATCTGGGCGATCCGCGCCTCGTCACCGGCCTTGCCCTTGAACCGGCTCTCGACCTTCGGCCAGTCGGCGAGCGTCGGCAGAACCTTCTCGATCCGGGCACAGCCGTCCCGGTCGAGCGGGGGCTTCCCGATCACCGGCTGCTCGGCCGCCCACGCCGGCGGCGCGGCCACCACGGCCCCGCCGAGCAGGGTGAGGCTCATCAAGGCGATGAGCGGACTTCGGCGCGCACGGGACGACGCACGAGGACGTCTTGCCATGGTCTGGTCCATTCTGCGGAAGGCGGGGACCGGCCGATCCTCACCGGACAAGGCGGCGGCGTCAAGAGTTTCGGACAAGTACGGTCTCCGTTAATTTTTGCCGTGAACTAAGACTTGACACGTCACCCGGCCACTGGGCGCCGCCGGTTGCGCCACTTGGCGGTGTACGGCAGGGCGACAGGTAGAGCCACTGACCATGAGCAGGGTCTGCGTTAGCTCACCGACCGGTCCACTTGACCTCCACATTACTTGAGCTTTTACCTTCCTGAGAAACGAAGGGAACAACGATGACCGTCTTGGTAACAGGGGCCACCGGGAACACCGGCCGCCACGTGGTGGCCGAACTCGTCCGCCGCGGAGAACGTGTCCGGGCGCTCACCCGGAATCCCGCCGGAGCCCGGCTTCCGGCGGGGGTCGAACTGGTGGAAGGCACGCACACCGCGCCGGAAACGCTGACCGAAGCCTTCGAGGGCGTCACCCGGCTGCACATCACCGTCACCGCCGGACTCGCCGACGTCGGCGCGGAACTGGTCAAGCGCGCCGTCGACGCGGGCGTGCGCCGGATGACGATCGTGTGGGGCGGCTACGTCGGGCCGACGGAACAGGCCATGGCCGAGTCCGGCGTGGAATGGACGCGGCTGGAGCCGCAGGAATTCATGTCCAACTCCCTGACCTGGATCGACTCCGTTCGCGCCGACGGTGTGGTCCGCGAGCCGTTCGACCTCCCCAGCGCGGTGGTGCACGAGGGCGATATCGGCGCCGTCGCCGCCACCGCGCTCGTGGAGGACGGGCACTCTGGCCAGGTCTACAACCTGACCGGCCCGGAAGCGCTGACCACTCGCGAACGGATCGCGATCCTCGGCGCCGCCCTCGGCCGCGACCTCGAGCTGGACCAGATCACCCGGCAGCAGGGGATCGATCGGCTGCTCGCCGGCGGCGTCTCGGTGGCGGACGCCGAATACGTCGTCGGCTGGCACGGTGATCCACCGAAGGAGGCAAGGACCGTGGTCGACACCATCGAACAGATCACCGGGCGCCCCGCCCGCACCTTCGCGCAGTGGGTGAGCGAGCACGCCGACCGGTTCACCGCGTGAGCGGTCCGACCGCCTTCACGATTTCCAGCACCGGCGCGGTGTGCACCGTGTGGATCGCGCGCAGTGCGCCGAGCCGGTGCGTGAGATAGCGGTGTAGCGCGGCGGGATCCGGGCACAACGTCTGCGCGGCCAGGTTCGTGGGCCCGGTCGTGGCGACGACGACGGCCAATTCCTCGTGAGTGGTTAAAGTCGTCGCCACCTCGTCGAGGTCCGACGGCGGGACGGCAATCCAGAGGAACGCCTGGGTGGTCACGCCGTACAGGGCAGCGCTGATCTCGACGTCGAAGAACAGCACTCCCCGCTCGCGAAGGCCTGCCAAGCGGCGGGTCGCGGTGGCCGGTGCCAGGCCCGCCGCGGCGGCGAGGTCCGCGATGCTCGTGCGGCCATCGTGCCGGAGTGCGGCGATCAGCGCGTGGTCCGCCGAGGGACGCCTTCGGCCCAGGTCGGGCGGGCGGCCCACGCGGCACGGCACCGCGGGACCGCTGTCCCAATGCGCCATTGGGGACACTGAGCGTCTCCAATGTGGCATTGGGGGCAGCGGTGGTCAGGCACGGACCGGTCGTCACGACAACCAGCACCCTTCGGCTAGCCGGCCGGATCACCTCGTCCGCCAAGGGCGACACGCGTTCGGTGACCGTCGACGAGACCGCGGGCATGTTCTCCGCCGTCGTGGGCGACGTCCTCACCACCAAGGACGGCGCCCGCATCGCCGCGACCCGGTACCTCGACTGGCTCAAGTAGGCGAGCTGAAGGGAACCATGCCCGCATGTGACGCGACGAAAGGGCCCTTCGCCGCGTGGTATGCGGTGAAGGGCCCCTCCAGCTCAGGTCAGCTCGGCAGCAAGGCCGGAGCGGCGAGACGGCTGGCGTTCGCCGCTTCGTCGTCCGGCTGGGCCTGCGCGGAGCGTTCCGCCTCGACCCGGGCGAGGTAGTTGGTGACCTCGCGCTGCTGCCGGTGCGAGTCCCAGCCCAGCAGCGGCGCCATCAGCGCGGCCACCACCGGCGCCGCGGTCACACCGCGATCGCGTTCCTCGATCGAGATACGCGTCCGGCGGGTGAGGACGTCCTCCAGATGCAGCGCGCCCTCGTGCGAGACCGCGTAGACGGCCTCCGCCTTGAGATACTCCGCCGTTCCCGGGATCGGATCCCCGAGCTCGGGAAGGTCCACAATGGACGCGAGAATGTCCTCGGTCGCGGTGCCGTACCGCTGGAGAAGGTGCTCGATCCGGCTGAGCGGCAACCCGGCGCGCTGGGCGAGCGAATGCCGCGCGCCCCACAATTCGTGGTAGCCCGCCGCACCGACGATCGGCAGGCGTTCGGTCCACGACGACGGCGCCGGACGGCCGAGGTCCTCCACCGCGACGTCGACCGCGTCCGCGGCCATCACGCGGTAGGTCGTGTACTTGCCACCGGCCACGATCACCAGACCAGGCACGGGATGCGCCACCGCGTGCTCCCGCGACAGCTTCGTCGTCGAAGTCGCCTTCGCGGCCAGCAACGGCCGAAGCCCGGCGTACACGCCTTCGATGTCGTCGGCGGTGAGCGGCGTGCGCAGGACGGCGTTGAGGTGGCCGAGCACGTAGTCGACGTCCGCCTGGCTGGCCGCCGGATGCTCGCGGTCGAGGTCCCATTCGGTGTCGGTGGTGCCGACGATCCAGTGCCGTCCCCACGGGATGACGAACAGGACGCTCTTCTCGGTGCGCAGGATCAGCCCGGTGTCCAGGTCGATCTTCTCGCGCGGCACCACCAGGTGGATACCCTTCGACGCGCGCACGGTGAACGGCGCCGGGATGCCCGCGGCCTCGGCCATGTCGTCGCTCCACACACCGGTGGCCGCGACGACCGTCTTCGCCCGGACCTCGATCTCCGCGCCACTCTCGCGGTCGACGACCTTGGCGCCGACGACGCGTTCGCCGTCGCGGATGAGCGACGTGACCCGGGCCCGGGTGAGGACGGAAGCGCCTTGTTCGGCCGCGGTACGGGCGATCGTCATCGTGTGGCGAGCGTCGTCGACCTGGGCGTCGTAGTACTGGATCGCGCCGATGAGGGCGTCATCGGCGAGGCCGGGTGCGACCTTGCCCGCGCCGCGCTTGGACAGGTGCCGGTGGCGCGGCAGCGCGCGAGCCCCACCGAGGGTGTCGTAGAGCGTCACGCCGGCGCCGATGTAGCCGCGTTCCCAGACTCGGTGCTTGAGTGGCACCAGGAACTTCACCGGCCGGACCAGATGCGGCGCCAGGGTCTGCAGCAGCAGGCTTCGTTCCTTCAGCGCCTCACGGACCAGCTTGAAGTCCAGGTTCTCCAGGTAGCGCAGTCCGCCGTGGATCAGCTTGCTCGACCGGCTGGACGTACCGGCGGCGAAGTCGCGGGCCTCGACGAGCGCGACGGAGAGCCCGCGCGACGCCGCGTCGAGCGCGACGCCGGCACCGGTCACTCCCCCGCCGACGACCAGCACGTCGACCTCTTCGCGAGCCAGCTTGCGCAGCGTCTCGGCACGGTAGACCGGGGAAAGCGGTACGGGTGTCAGTCCTGATGTCACAGTGTTCCTTCTGTTCTTCCTCGGGTTCATCGGGCTCACTCGACCTCGACCCAGTCGAGCGTGCGGCCGACGGCCTTCTGCCAGCCCGCGTAGCCCTCGGCGCGCTGTTCGTCCGTCCACGACGGGGCCCAGCGCTTGTCCTCGTTCCAGTTCTGTTCCAGCTCGTCGGTGGACTCCCAGAACCCGACGGCCAGCCCGGCCGCGTAGGCGGCCCCGAGCGCGGTGGTCTCGGCGACGACCGGCTTCGAGACCGGAACGCCGAGGATGTCGGCCTGGAGCTGCATGCACAGTTCGTTCGCGGTCACGCCACCGTCCACCCGCACCACGTCGAGCGTGACACCGGAGTCGTTCTGCATGGCGTCGACGACGTCGCGGGTCTGGTAGCAGATCGCTTCGAGCGTCGCCCGCGCGAGATGTGCGTTGGTGGTCGCCCTGGTGAGACCGACGATCGCGCCGCGGGCGTCGGAACGCCAGTAAGGCGCGAAAAGTCCGGAAAACGCCGGTACGAAGTAGACGCCGCCGTTGTCCTCGACCTGCCGGGCGAGGCTTTCGCTCTGCGAGGCTCCGCTGATGATGCCCAGCTGGTCGCGCAGCCACTGCACGGCGGAACCGGTGACGGCGATCGAGCCTTCCAGCGCGTACACCGGCTTGTCGTCGCCGAACTGGTAGGCCAGCGTCGTGAGCAGGCCGTGCTTCGAGCGAACGACCTCGTGGCCGGTGTTGAGCAACAGGAAGTTACCGGTGCCGTAGGTGTTCTTGGCCTCGCCGGGGCGGAAGCACACCTGGCCGACGGTCGCCGCCTGCTGGTCGCCCAGCACACCGGTGATGGCCACCTCGCCGCCGAGCGGGCCGTCCGCGCGGGTGGTCCCGAAGTGGCCGTTGTTCGACGACGGCCGGATCGTCGGCAGCATCTGCTTCGGAATGTCGAAGAACGACAGCAGTTCGTCGTCCCACTCCAGCGTTTCGAGGTCCATCAGCATCGTGCGCGACGCGTTGGTCGGGTCCGTGACGTGCGCACCGCCGTCGGACCCACCGGTGAGGTTCCAGATCAGCCAGGAGTCGGTGGTGCCGAAGAGCGCGTCGCCCTTCTCCGCGTCTTCGCGGACGCCGTCGACGTTCTCCAGGATCCACTGCAGCTTGCCGCCGGAGAAGTACGTCGCGGGCGGCAGGCCCGCCTTGCGGCGGATGACGTCGCCCTTGCCGGACCGCTCCAGCGCCGAGGCGATCCGGTCGGTGCGGGTGTCCTGCCACACGATGGCGTTGCAGTACGGGCGCCCGGTGTGGCGGTTCCACACGACGGTGGTCTCGCGCTGGTTGGTGATGCCGAGCGAGGCGAGGTCGCCCGCGGTGAGGTTCGCCTTGTTGAGCGCGGTGGCGATGACCGAACGGGTCCGCTCCCAGATCTCGGTCGGGTCGTGTTCGACCCAGCCGGGCTTCGGCAGGATCTGCTCGTGCTCCAGCTGGTGGCGGGCGATCTCGTTGCCGCCGTGGTCGAAGATCATGAACCGCGTGCTGGTGGTGCCCTGGTCGACGGCGCCGATGTAGTCAGGCATGGATTCTCTCCTTCGGATGCTTAGGCGGCGGTCTTGAGATCCTTGGCGGGCAACGACTCCGGTGCCGGATCGGCGGGCAGGTAGCGCTCGATGAAGAACTTGTAGATCGCGCCGCCGATGACTGCGCCGATGATCGGTGCGACGATCGGGATCCACCAGTACGGGTAGCCGTACTGGTCGGTGAACGCGGTGTCGTAGCCGGTGAGCCAGGACGCGAGGCGCGGGCCGAAGTCGCGGGCGGGGTTGATCGCGTAACCGGCGTTGGTGCCCCAGGCCATGCCGATCGCGACGACGGAGAAACCGACGACGACCGGGGCAAGGTTCGCGGCGGGCGAGGTGTTGCGGAGGTCGGTGATGGCGAAGATCACCAACGCGAGAATGGCGGTGCCGATGATCTGGTCGCGGAAGGCACCCCAGTCACCCACCGGCAGGGTTCCGTTACCCGGAAGGGTGGAAAAGACGCCCTGGGTCTTGATCGTCAGACCGGGGTCGGCCGCGTTGAGCACCTCGGTGTAGTTCCAGCGCACCAGCATCGCCGCGAGGAACGCGCCGGCGGTCTGCGCGAGGGCGTACGGGGCGACCTTGCGCCACGAGAAGCCCTTGAACACCGCGAGTGCCACGGTGATGGCGGGGTTGAGATGCGCCCCGCTGATCCGCGAAGCCACGTAGATACCGAGCGTGACGCCGATGCCCCAGGCCCACGCGATGCTGTCGTGATCCCCGATACCCGCGGCGACGACTTGAGCCACCACCCCGCAGCCGAACAGGATGAGGATCATCGTCCCGACGAACTCCGCCGCCAGTTCGCCCGCGAGTCCGCGAGCCTTGAGGTTTCGCACCATTGCTTCCTCCACAAAGGACACCGTTGCCCTGCTGAAGCCGAAGTTAAGTTCACGGAAACCCGAGGTCAACGGACCCCGGTCGGCATTGTCGAACGCCCGGGGACGATGTTCGACATTGTCGAATCAGGGCCGGTCGGGCTACGGTTGTACCGTGCCCGGTCCGATCCAGTCCATCGAGCGCGCCGCCGCGATCCTGCGGCTGCTGGCGCGTGGTTCGGGGCGTCTCGGGGTCGGTGAGATCGCCGATTCCCTCGAACTCGCCAAGGGAACGGCGCACGGGATCCTGCGCACGCTGCAGGGTGTCGGGTTCGTCGAACAGGACCGTGACAGCGGCAAGTACCAGCTCGGCGCGGCACTGCTGCACCTGGGCACGAGCTACCTCGACGTCAACGAACTCCGCTCGCGCGCGATCAACTGGGCCGACGCGCTGGCCGCGCGCAGCGGCGAGGCCGTCCGGATCGGCGCTCCGCTGGAGGGCCGGGTCCTGGTGGTGCACCACGTGTTCCGGCCGGACGACAGCCTGCAGACGCTCGATGTCGGCACGCTCCTGCCGTTGCACGCGACCGCGCTCGGAAAAGTACTTCTGGCCTACGACACCGGTCTCGTGGCATCGTTGCGCACCGGCGGGCCGGAGGCCTACACCCGCCGGACCCTGGTCACCCAGACCGCTCTCAAACGCGCCTGCGGCAAGGTGCGCGAGGCGGGCTGGGCGAGTGAAAACGGCGAGATGATCACCGGCGAGGCCGGGATAGCGGCGCCGATCCGCGGCCACGGCGGCATCGTGGTCGGCGCGATCGGGGTGTCCGGCGCGGCGGAACGGATCTGCGAGGCCGACGGCAGCCCGATCCCGCGGCTGCTGGGCCACGTGCGCGACGCGGCACGGGCGGTCTCCCGCGATCTCGGCGCGTCCCGATGGTGATGGAGGTGCTCGCGTGGTCCACCGCTACGTGATGTCGATCGACCAGGGCACCACCTCGACGCGGTGCATCCTGTTCGACGCACGCGGCAGGCTCGTGTCGGTCGCACAGCGCGAGCACCAGCAGCACTTCCCCCGGCCGGGCTGGGTGGAGCACGACGCGGCGGAGATCTGGCGCAACGTCGGCCGGATCGTGCCGCAGGCGCTGGCCGACGCCGGCGCCGAAGCCGGGCAGGTGGTCGGCCTCGGCATCGCGAACCAGCGTGAGACCACCGTGCTGTGGGACCGGCACACCGGCAATCCGGTCGGGCGCGCGATCGTCTGGCAGGACACCCGCACCGACGCGATGCTCGAACAACTCGCCCGCGAGCCGGGCGCCGACCGTGTCCGGCGGCTGTGCGGGCTGCCGCTGGCCACGTATTTCTCCGCGCCCCGTATCCGGTGGATGCTCGAAAGGGCCCCCGGCCTGCGGGAACGCGCCGAGCGCGGCGACGTCCTGTTCGGGACGGTCGAGAGTTGGCTGATCTGGAACCTGACCGGCGGTCCGGAGGGCGGCGTCCACGTCACCGACGTCACCAACGCATCGCGCACCATGCTGATGAACCTGCGGACGCTGTCGTGGGACGACGAACTGCTGGAGTTCTTCGACGTCCCGCGCGCGATGCTGCCGGAGATCCGGTCGTCGACCGAGGTGTACGGGACGACCTCGCGCGTGGTGCCCGGGATCCGGATCGCGGCGGCGCTCGGCGATCAGCAGGCGGCGTTGTTCGGCCAGACCTGCTTCGCGCCCGGTGAAGCGAAATGCACGTACGGCACCGGCAGTTTTCTTCTGCTCAACACCGGTCCGACGCCGGTGCTCTCGACCCACGGAATGCTGACCACCGTCGGCTTCAAGATCGGCGACGAGCCCGCCGTGTACGCGCTGGAAGGCTCGATCGCGGTCACCGGGTCGCTGGTGCAGTGGTTCCGGGACGGGCTCGAACTGATCGGCAGCGCACCCGAGATCGAGACGCTGGCCCGCACGGTCGAGGACAATGGTGGCTGCTACATCGTGCCCGCTTTCTCGGGCCTGTTCGCGCCACACTGGCACAGCGAGGCGCGCGGCGTGATCGCCGGGCTGACGTCTTACATCACCAAGGGGCACCTCGCTCGCGCCGTGCTGGAGGCGACAGGCTGGCAGACACGCGAGGTCGTCGACGCGATGAACGCCGACTCCGGGCTCGCCCTGTCCACGCTCAAAGTGGACGGTGGGATGACCGCGGACAACCTGCTGATGCAGTTCGTCGCCGACGTGCTCGACGTACCGGTCGTCCGCCCGATGGTCGCCGAGACGGTGTCGCTGGGCGCGGCGTACGCGGCCGGGTTGTCGGTCGGGTACTGGCCGGACCTGGAGGGCTTGCGCCGTAATTGGCACCGCGCCGGGCAATGGCTGCCGTCGATGAACCCCGCCCGCCGCGACAGCGAGTACGCGCATTGGCGGCAGGCCGTGGAACTGACGTTCGGCTGGATGCGGCCGGGTCCGACGGCTGCTCCCCCGGGGTCCGACCTGGTCGAGGTCGTCCTTGCCGACCACCGCCGGATCGAGCAGCTGTTCCGGGACCTCCGCAACGACGAGGCCGACCGTCCGGCACTGGTCGCGGAGCTGTCGGCACTGCTGGTCGCCCACGTCACCGCCACGGAACGGATTGTCTCTCCCGATGCGACGGAGAGCGGTCTCGCCGCCGAGTTGCTGGCGATCCTCGAACCCGACGACTTCGAAAAAGCGTTGGTGTCGCTGGAGAATTCGGTCGACACGCATATCCGTTCGGAAGAGCGCGGACTGCTGAACGAACTCCGGCGCACCATGTCCACTTCGGACCGGACGGGTCTCGGACGGGCTTTCGTCGCCGAACGGCAGCGCCAGTTGGATTTGGACTGCGGCTCCCCCGCGCACGTCCGCGAGCAGGGGCCACGGCTGCGGCTCTCGTGACTCACCGGTAGGGCGTGCTAGCCTGTCGCCGTGCAGCGCTGGTCTCGACTCGTACTCAAGCGCGCCGGCTGAACCAGGTCGCCGGCGCGCATTCCGGCGACCCCTCGATACGGGGTATCCCGGGACCTGGCCCTCTTGGCCGATTCGTCCCGTTTCTTGGAGACCACGATGTCGCTCACCACGTTCCAGGTTCCCGCTCCCCGCTCGTCCCCGATGGTCCGCCGCCGGATCGCCACCTACTTCGTCGGCGGCGTCGAACAAATCCCCGGCCTGGTCGACGCGCTCGGCTGCCTCGTCCACGAACTGTCCGTCGACGTTCGCGACGGGGTCCGGGAAAGCACCATGACCTGCGCTGTCCTGCTCGGAGAGGACGAGGTCGAGCCGCTACTGGACAGGCTGCGGAGCTTGCCCTCGGTCGTCTCCTCCGAACTCACGTGACGCCCCCTCGGCGCAACCAGTCGCCTAATTGCGAGGGTCCGGGTCGTGAGTGGCGATTCGGGTTCTATTGAGGGGTAAGGCAAAGGTGGCGCCGGTTGAGGGGTGTGTGGAAATAGGGACACTCAATGTCCCTATTTCCACACCCCCCCTTCCGGATCTAGTGGTCACAGGAAGTTCTCGTGCGGGACTGTGTGGGACGCGGTCCGGCAGCGGGACCGGTCACCGGCACCGCGCTCGCATATGACCCCCGGTCGCCGATCACCGGGCACGGCGATGGGCCTGGTTCGTTCGTCGAACATGGTGTCGATGTCCAGAGACGATCATCGTGGTCTGTTCCTGAAGCCGCTGCGAGAAGCGAGCAAGACAGGCGCCGACGGGTTCGACCAGCACTTCGGTATCCCGTCGGCCTTCCACGACCGGCCGTGGGCGGTGCCGTGGACGTGCACACGACCGGACTCGTCGGGGAGGGCGACCGCTACATCGTGGTCATCCTGTCCAGTTTGCCGAAGGCACGGATCTCGGCGTGGCGACGGCGACGGCTACCTCGGCGGCCGCGTCCCCTGGTTCCCCGGCTGGAAAAGTGACTTCGGTGGCATTTTCGACCGTCGTCCTGAAAGCGCTTACAAGAAGCTTGGCAAGCCAGGCGCGCGGAGCCGCCAAAGCGGCTCCGGTCTGCGCTTCGACGGCACCGGGGTGCCGCGGCTGCTCATCCCGGAGGCCGAATCGCCCGCGGCGCTGCCCTAGGCTTTCTGGATATGAGAGCCGCGCTGCTGATCGTCGACATGCAGGAATTGCTCGTTCCCCTGGTCTGGCGCGGCGAGGAACTGGCCACCCGGATCGCCGCGCTGGCGGGCGAGGCCCGCGAGCAGGGGGTTCCGGTGATCGCGCTGAGGCAGATCGGCGCCTCCGGCACCGACTTCGACCCGGCGTCACCGGGTACCCGGCTCAGCCCGCTGCTCGGCCTCGAACCGATCGACGTCGTGGTCGAGAAGACGGCGACGGATTCGTTCTACCGGACCGGGCTGGCGGCGCTGCTCGTCGAACGGGGCGTGGACACGGTGGTGCTGACCGGACTGGCGACCGACTACTGCGTCGACGCCACCGCCCGGTCCGCGCAGAGCCACGGCCTGGACGTCGTACTGGTCGGCGACGGCCACGCACCGTCGGCCGACGGCGATCCCACCACGGGCTTGACCGCCGAGCAGGTCATCGCCCGGCACAACCTGATCCTGGGCACGGCGATCCATCCCGGCGGGCGGTTACGCGTGGTGCCCGCGGTGGAGGTCGAGTTCACCGCCTGAGCGGGGGTGATCGTAGGATCGGCCGGCCATGATCACGAACTTCCTGCTCGACCACTCGGCGCTCGTGCCGGTGGCGATCCTGCTGGTCGCGCTCGTCTGTGCCGTCCTCGGTCACCTGCTCGCGGGCAGGCGCCGGATCCTGTGGGCGCTCACCGGGGTGTCCCTGGTGCCGGTCTTCGCGCTGGCGCTGGTGCCCACCGGCAGGACGGTCGGCGAGGTCCTGTGCACGGTCCAGTTCTCTCTGCCCACACTGGGCGCGGTGGAACTCCTGGCCAACGTCGCGCTGCTCCTGCCACCGGTGTACTTCGCCGCGTTGGCGTCCCGGCGCCCGCTGACGACGCTCGCCGTGGGCTCGGCGCTGTCCGCGGTGGTCGAGACCCTGCAGGCCCTCGTGCCCGCGATCGGCCGTGCGTGCGACACCAACGACTGGCTGATGAACACCCTCGGCGCGGTCCTCGGCGTTCTCCTGGCCGCCGCCACGGCCCGACTCACGAACCGCCGGGCTCAGTCGGGCAGTTCGATGGGCGCGATGTCGTCGTAGACATCGCCCGGCCCCGGATTCGCCGGGTTGGTCTCGCCGCCGAAGTGGTTCAGCACGCCCCACACCGCGTTCAACGCCGTCTGGACGGCGCCTTCGGCCCAGCCCGCCGTCCACGAAACGTCGTCGCCCGCGAGGAAGAGGCCGCGGTGACGCGCTTCGAGGCCGTCCTGCATGAAGTGCGTGAACAGCCGGTGCTGGTAGCGGTAGTGGCCGGGCAGGTTGGCCTTGAACGCGCCCATGAAATGCGGTTCGGCCTCCCACGACACGGTCACCGGGTCGCCGATGATGTGCCGCCGGACGTCGACGCCGGGATAGATCTCCCGCAGCGACTGGAGCATCACCTCGACACGCTCGGAGATCGAGAGCGGCAGCCACTTCAGCGAATCATCGGCCCAGGTGTAGGACAGGCAGATCACCGCGGGCGCGTCCGGGTCGTCGCCGAGCAGGTAGGTGCCGCGCGGCATGCGGTCGGTCAGCGTCATGCTCATCGTGTCGCGGCCGGTCTCCGGGTCCTTGTCCAGCCAGAACGGCCGGTCCACCGGGACGAAGACCTTCGACGACTCCATGTAGTGCGTGCGCTCGATCGCGGTCCAGTGATCGATCGGGAACAGCGCCTCGTCGCATTCGATCTTCGACAGCAGCATCCAGCTTTGCGCGGTGAACACCGCCGCGGGACAGGTGCGGATGCGGCCTTCGGTGTCGGTCACGGTGATGTTGTTCGGCGCGGTGCGGTGCAGCCTGGCGACGCCGGGGTTCGGGCTTCCGCCGTGCAGTGAGCTCAAACTCGTTCCGGCGGGCCAGAACGCGATGTCCTCGGGCGCGTGTTCCCACAGCCGCGACGGAAGCTGCCTGCTGCCGCCGACGATGCCGCGGTGCTCGTCGTCGGCGCCGGTGTAGACCACCCGCAGGATCTCCAGGATGGAGTTCGGGAAGTCGGTGTCCCAGCCGCCGGTGCCGAAGCCGACCTGGCCGAAGATCTCGCGGTCGCGGAAGGAGGCGAACGCGGGTGAGTCGCAGAGGAAACCGTAGAACGTCTGGTCGTCCAGCCGCGGCACGAGTTCGTTCCACAGCCGCTTGATCGTCTTCGTGTCGCGGGCCCGGATCGCGGTCTGCATCTCGGTGAACGCGGCCTGCTCGGTCAGCGTGCTGTCCCAGGCGGCGGCGACCTTGCCGAAGACGGCGGGGAGTTCGTCCGCCGTGCGCGCGTAGTGGCTCTCCCCCTTGAGATCGACGACGGTGCTCGGCGTCCCCGGAGCCAGCGGGTTCGGGAACGGCGCCGTCTCCAGACCGACCTTGTCGATGTAATGGAAGAGCGCGGTGGACGCGGGCGGGAAGCGCATCGCGCCCATCTCCGCGACGACGTCGTCCGGGCAGCCGGGGAAGTTCACGGTGCGCAGGCGGCCGCCGATCTCGGCGATCTCGTACACGACCGGGCGCAGGCCGAGTTTCATCAGTTCGTACGCGGTGACGATGCCGGAAAGGCCACCGCCGATCACCGCCACCTCGGTGCCGTGGCGGTCTGCCGGGACCGAGCCGAGCCCGGCCGGGTCGGCGAGGAAATCGTCGTAGGCGAACGGGAAGTCGGGGCCGAACATGGTGATCGGACGGCCGGCGGGTTCGTCGTGGTGGATCGCGGTCGGGAGGGCGGAAGTCATGCGGAAAGTCCTCGGTACAGC
This sequence comes from Amycolatopsis sp. cmx-11-32, assembly GCF_047608695.1. Taxonomy (NCBI): domain Bacteria; kingdom Bacillati; phylum Actinomycetota; class Actinomycetes; order Pseudonocardiales; family Pseudonocardiaceae; genus Amycolatopsis; species Amycolatopsis sp. cmx-11-32. Next base: position 80,838 of record NZ_JADNQN010000016.1, read on the forward strand.
TCGGGCCGTCGGTCGGCCAGGTGGGTGTTTTCGGCGCGGGAAGCGAGTAGCGCGGCCCGGTCGACGTCGGCGCTGATCAGCTCCGGACCGGCGCCCGCGCGGGCGAGCACTTCACCGGTCGGGGCGACGACGCAGGACCGGCCGCAGTAGGTCAGTTCCTGTTCGGTGTCGCACCGGTTCGCGTAGACGACGAACAGCTGGCTTTCGTAGGCGCGGGCGGGCACCAGCGTGTCGGCGACCAGTTCGTACGGGCTCATCAGCGCCGTCGGCACCAGCAGCAGTTCGGTCCCGGCCAGCGCGTGGGCCCGCACCAGCTCGGGGAACTCGACGTCGTAGCAGATCACCAGGCCGACGGAGACACCGCCGAGATCGGCGCGTACGACCGCCTCGGTGCCCGGGTCGAACCAGGAGCGGTCGATGTCGCCGAACAGATGTGTCTTACGGTAGTTCGCCAGACCTCGGCCGTCGGGACCGATCAGCTGGACGCTGTTGTAGACGTGGGCGCCGTCGCGTTCGGGATAGCCGTAAGCCAGCGCGACGCCGGTTTCCGCGGCCAGCGCGGACATCCGCGCCGCCGTCGGGCCGTCGGCCGGTTCGGCGAGCTCATGGGAACGGGCGCCGATGTGGTAGCCGGTGGTGATCATTTCGGCGGTGACCACGAGATCGGCGTCCGACGCCGCGACCGCGGCGGGGAGTTCGGCGTAGGAGCCCTGGTGGACAGCGACCTTCATACCGACGACGATATCCGCCGTCCCGGTGTGCCGATAAGGCCGAATCGTTGCGCATAAGCTTGCTATACTCCTGATTCAGTGCAGTCCAAGGCACTTCAGCGGCGATTCGTTGTCTGGCCTACCCGCCCGGCAATGACTCCTCCACCTGGTCGCCGGCCCAGCCGAGCGCCGCGATGGAGGACAACGTCGACACGTAGGTACCGCTGACGTGTGGTCGTCGAGGTAGACCAGCACTTCGCCGATGACCGGCGACGGCTCGCGATTCGTACTGGTCTTTGCCCCACCTACGCCAGCGGCGAGGCGATGCCGAGCTGCCGAGGTCTGCCGCCTGCGGCGGCTGCTCGGCGGTGCCACTGTGGACACCCATCCGTACCGGCCCGCCTCGGGCATCGAGCTGACAGTCCACAAAGGACATCAAAACGGCTGAGCCACGTCCGGTTGCGCGGGGTCCGGGGCGGGTACTCCGCGCGAATGGAGATACTGCTCGCCGGAGCCGGCGTTCTGGCGCTGTGTGCCGCGGTGCTGCCGAACTTGCTGCACGAACGCGCGCTGTCGATGCCGCTGGTCCTGCTGGTGGGCGGGCTGGTCTTCGGACTGCTCCCCATCGGGCACCCTTACGGCCAAGGCGTGCTCGACCCCCGGTCCCATGTGGGTGCCGTCGAAGTGATCACCGAACTCGGTGTCCTGGTGTCCCTGGTGGGCGCGGGGCTGAAATCGGACCGGCTGATCGGCTGGAAGTCGTGGAACTCGACATGGCGGCTGCTGGCGATCACGTTGCCGCTGTCGATCGGCGCGGTGGCGCTGCTCGGCTGGTGGGCGCTCGCCCTGTCCCCGGCCGCCGCGTTGCTGCTGGGGGCCGTGCTGTCGCCGACCGACCCGGTGCTGGCGAGCGACGTGCAGGTACCGGCGCCGCATACCGAGGACGGGCGAGGCTCGGACAACGAGATCAGGTTCACGCTGACCTCGGAGGCCGGGCTCAACGACGGCCTGGCGATGCCGTTCGTCCTGCTGGCCCTCGTACTGGCCGGAACGGCGAGTACGTCTCCGGTGCCGTGGCTGCTGACCGAGGTCGTCGGCCCGCTCGCGATCGCCGTCGTGGTCGGCCTCGCCTGTGGCTGGCTGCTGTCCTGGCTCATGTTCCGGGTGCGGCACGACCGGCTGCGCCTGGGTGAGTACTCCGACGGGCTGGTGGTGCTGGCCATCGCCTTTCTCCCGTTCGCGCTGTGCGAGTGGCTGGGCGGGATCGGTTTCGTCGCGGTGTTCGCCACCGCCGCGACCATCCGCGCCAGCGAGCGCTCGCACGACTACCACGGCGTGCTGCACGAGTTCGGTGATCAGCTGGAACGGCTTTTCGTCGCGCTGGCCTTGCTCGGTCTCGGCTTCGTTCTGGGCGACGGGCTCCTGGCGGGTCTACGGCTGGTCGAGGTCCTGGTGGCGGTGGCCGCGGTGGTGGTCGTGCGCCCGCTGTTCGGCGGACTGGCCCTGATCGGCGGCAACACCACGCGTCCGGCGGCGACGGCGATCGCGTTCTTCGGCATCCGCGGGATCGGCAGTCTCTACTACCTGTCCTACGCGCTCGGACACGGCGACTTCCCGATGGCCGACTCACTGTGGCGCGTGACCGCGCTCACGATCGCGGTATCGGTCCTCGTGCACGGTCTCCTGAGCGGCCCGGTGATGCGCAAGCTGGAAGACCGGGGAATGCAGAATTTCGGAACCTGACGCTAATCGCGTCGCCAGTCCCTGCCCTCGGCCCGGGCCTTCATCCGCTGCAAGGTGATCGCGATGTTGGCGCGGTTGGCCCCGGCACGGTCGGACTGGCCGGTGATGAAGATGGCGATCGGGACGAACCAGGGCGGCATCCACAGCCAGTTCGTCACGGTGACGCGGCTACCGTCCCCTTCGGACCGGATGTCGTACTCCCAGCGCGAAATCGGCACCCGGAACTGTGTGCGCACCCGGTAGGCGAATCGGCGCCCGGGCTCGGCTTCGATGATTTCGGCGTGGGTCACCCAGTGCCGCCAGCCGTTGCGGTTGCTGCCCGCGAACCGGTTCCCGACGGCGGCCTCGGTCGCACCGCGGATCCAGCGAGCCTTACGAAGCTCCTCAGCGCACTCCGCCATCGCGACGGGGTCACTGACCAGCCGGTACACGCTCTCGGGTGAAGCGTCGACGGTGACCTCACCCGAGGCGAGCGGCTTACAGATCAGGCCGTCTTTCGGCTTCGTCACCATCGTGCCTCCCATTGTCACCGTGAGCCCACCAGCACGAGGTCGCACGGTCAAGGGCAGAGTGGCAATTACCGCACGTACGCGCAATTCCCGGCCGCCGGTCAGATGGCCGGATCCGCCGGGAACGTCACGCGGAAGCCCAGTGCCTGCAGCATCCCCGTGAGCATCGCCTTGGTGTTGACCTTGGCGCGTTCGAGGAGGCCGGAATGTTGCGCCGCTTCGGCGATCCGCTTCTCCGCGGCGACATAGAACTGCTGCTGGTCCGGCACGGAGACGAGCGCTCCGAGCCGGTCGATCAGGCCGCGCTCCTGGCCGAAGACGTAGCTGCGCGCGTTGTCCAGATTAGGTTTCGCCAGCTGAGGTTCGGGCAGCCGTACTTCGACCGACTTCCGGTCTTCCGAGACGGTGAGCGCGTTCTCCACCAGCGAGCCGAAGTCGACGTAGGCGTCGACCGAGCCCGCCGCCACGAACAGGGTACGTTCACCAGCGATGCTCGCGGGCACCCATTTGACGTCCTTCTCGATGTCGACGATGACCTGGTAGTCGCCGACAGCCGCGTGATACTGGCTGAGGTCACGCATGGCCTGCAGCACCGCGGGCTGCGAGCGGTCCACAGTGGACGTTCCGAACGGGTTGAGCTTCGACAGCAGCCCGGTGAACTGCAACGCAGCACCGACGATCAGCAAACCGACCAGGGCGAACGCGCCGAGACGCACCCAGCGTTTCTTCACGCCCATCACCGCCTCTCCAGCGCGGGGATACCCAGCGGACGCGGTCTCGAAGCGTCCCGGCCGGTTTCTCGGACGATCGGCGGAACCGGATTTCGCAGTTGGAGTAGTTTGGCCGCATGCAAACCGTCTTGCCCGCGCCGGAGAAGGCCGGGCTGAACAGCTCGGCGTTGCACTGGGCGGGTTTCCTTGGAATCGCGGTACTGGTGCTGGTCACGTCCGGCATCGGACTGCCGTCGGTGCTGGTGGTGGCGCTGGGCGTCACCGGGATGGCCACCCTGGTGCTGTCCTGGCTGGGCATCGGACGGCTCGCCGCCGGACTGCCCGAGCGGCGGCTGTACTGGATCGCGGTCTCGTGGTGCGCGCCGCTGCTGGTCGCCCGCCCGCTGTTCAGCGGCGACATCAACAGCTACCTGGCGCAGGGACTCATCGCGGCGAAGGGGTTCGACACCTATCTCGTGGGGCCGGCGGAGGCACTCGGCGCCGACTCGCCGGTGACGCTGGCGGTCAGCCACTACTGGCGGGACACGCCCGCGCCCTATGGACCGGCGTTCGTCGCGCTGGCCCGCGCGATCGCCCACATCGCCGGGGAGAACTTTGTCCCGACCTTGCTGCTGCACCGGCTGCTGGGGCTGGCCGGTATCGCGCTCTTGGCGTGGGCGCTCCCCCGGCTCGCCCGCCGCGTCGGCGTCTCGCCGTCGATCGCGCTGTGGCTGGCCCTGCTCAACCCGCTGGTGCTGTGGCACATCGTGGCCGGCGTGCACAACGACGGGCTCATGGTCGGGCTGATGGTCGCCGGACTGGAACTCGTCCTCATGGGAGCGGCGAAGACCGGCGCCGCCCGGCCGTCGCTGATCGCGGCGGGCGTGATCGCGGTAAGCGCCGCCGCGAACATCAAGATCGTGGCCGTCGCGGGTCTGCTGTTCGTCGGAGTCGACCTGTTCCGCCGGGCGACGCCCACCGGCCGGGTGGCGGTGGCGCTCGGGCTGCCCGCCGGATTCGCCGCGGTCACCGTCGCGATCTCGGTCGGCAGCGGGCTCGGTTTCGGCTGGGTCCGCGTACTCCCCGGCGTTTCCGGCCAGGTCCACAGCTGGATGGCGCCCACCAACGAACTCGGCTTCCTCGTCGGCGGCGTCGGCAAGATCTTCGGCGCCGACCTGACCGACGGCGCGATCAAGGTGTTCTCGCTCATCGGCGCGATCCTCGGCCTCGCCGTCGGGGCCAGGCTGCTGTGGCTCACCTACCGGGAGAAGATGCACCCGCTCTACGGCGCGGGACTGACCTTCGCCGCGATGCTGGTACTCGGGCCGGTCGTGCAGCCGTGGTATCTCCTGTGGACGATCGCGCTGCTCGCCGTCAGCCTCACCGCCGACCGCGGGCGGTGGATCCTCGCCGGGATCAGCGCGGTGTTCGGTGTTCTGCTCCCGCCCGCGAACGGTGGTGCCGTGTCACTGGCGCTGGGCTACCTGATCGCCGTCGTCCTCCTCGGCGGGACCTTGTTCGCGCTCAAGCGGAAGAACCTCTTGCCGGAGATCAGGTTCCGCAGGAGCCGGACGTAACGGCCCCATGTCGCGGGCTTCCGGACCGTGCCGGTGAGTTCGCGCTCGGCACGGTCCAGGCAGTCTTCCAACAAGGCGTCGTGCATTGGCCGCCAGAGCAGCGGGTAAGTGAACCAAGCGGGATGCCGGAGCCGCAACACCATGAGGTGTACGAGTTCGGTCTCCCCTGTTTCCGCCGCACGCAGGGTGAATTCGTGGAAACCGTCGAAGCCGCGGGGCGCGGTGAACCGGAACCGGACCGACCTCCCCGGTTCGTAGGATTCGACGAAATACCGCACCGGCCCGTGTCCGCCGTCGGCTCCCACGCCGAGCGGCCGGTCGAACCGCACCGGCGGCCACAAGTCGACGGGCCAGAGCCTGTCGTCGTCCCCGGCCAGCGTGTCGATCAGCGCTCCGACACGCTCCGGTGCCGCAGCGACCAGCCGGGAATGCCTGTTCCATACGCGCATCGCGCCTCCCAGTTCTAGAGACCTTCCCCTAAAACCATAGTAGAGGATAATCTCTGAAAATGGGACGGCCACCGCGGCACACCGCCGACGACTTCCTCGACGCCGCGGTGCGGCTCTTCGCCGCCGACGGGGCCGCCGGGGTGACCATGTCGGCCGTCGCCCGCGAGGTCGGGGCGCCGAGCGGGTCGATCTACCACCGGTTCCCCGGACGTCCGGCCCTGCTCGCGGCCGTCTGGCTCCGCACCCTGACCCGCTTCCAGCAGGACTACCTCGAAGCCTTGGAGCAGGAACCGCCCCTGGAGGCCGCCATCGAAGCGGCGGCGCAGGTCGTCCGCTGGTGCCGCGTCCATCCGGCCGAGGGAAAATTGCTCTGCGAGGGCAATCGCGCGCTCGGCGTCGACGACTGGAACGACGAAGACCGTGCCCGCGTGGACGAAGCCAACCGCCGGCTCGACGTGGCGATCACCAAAGTCGTGCGACGGCTGCGCCCGCTGACCGGCCGGAGCACCGACGAACTGATGCTGGCCCTCGTCGACCTCCCCTACGCCGCGGTGAGGAGGCATCTCGACCGCGGCGAGGCACCGCCGCCGCGCACCGTCGACCTGGTGGCCAGGACGACCCGCACGCTGCTTTCGGGCTGAGCTCAGGCCCAACCGGGATCGCGACGGAGAACTCCCCGCCGTCGATCAGGCCGAGCGGAAGGCGGGCCGTCGGACCGGGTGGCCGCCCGCACCTGGTGGCGATGGTCAGCTGCAGGCAAGGCCGGGTTCGCGAGCGCTTGGGCGCTGACCGGTTTCTCGGTGTGGAACTGGGTTTGCTCGTTTGGTCGACATCCGAAGTGCTGGCGGGACGCCAAAACTGAAGCTACAACCGTCCACAGTGGCACGTCCGCGTCGGTGATCCTCGTCAAACCGGCGGGCGCCCTACACCGGCGGTGTGCGATCCTGGGTACGGAACCTCGTGATCGAGGTCCCCGGACGAGTGGGTGCCGTACCCGGCCAGCGACAAGACGGCGCTCTGGGAGCGCGTCATGTCCTGGCTTGTGCTGATCGTTTCGGGTGTCCTGGAAGCCGTGTGGGCCACCGCCCTCGGCAGGTCCGAAGGACTGTCCCGGCCGACGCCGTCGGTGATCTTCGGCGTCACGCTGGTGGCGAGCATGGTGGGTCTCGGTTACGCGATGAAGGATCTCCCGGTCGGCACCGCCTACGCGGTCTGGGTCGGAATCGGGGCGTCGCTCACCGTCGGCTACGGCATGTGGTCGGGCGCGGAAACCGCTTCACTGGCCAAAATTCTGCTGATCGTGGGGATCGTCGCCTGTGTGGTGGGGCTGAAAGTCCTGCACTGAACCCATTTGTCGAGGGGTAAGGCAAAGGTGTCGTGTTCGGGCGCGATCCCCATGCCGGACCGCGTCCCTCACAGTCCCGCGCGACAGTCCCTGTGACCACCGGATCTGCGACGTGAAGGACGCCATCCCCGCATGCCACGCGGGGAAAGCTCCCTTCGCCGCACGAGACGCGGGGAAAGTCCCCTTCAGCCACCGGAAAAGGGACCGCCCCCGACGCACGGACGACGTCGGGGGCGGTCGGGTCCGGGCGCACCCCTGCGTGTGGCCCGGACGGCTAGACGGTCAGGAGCGCGCCCAGAGGGCGGGGACGTTCGGCGGCTCCCAACCGGTCTGAGCGGTGTGGCCCTGCAGCGCCCGGTACGAAACGCCGTTGTAGGTGACCGTCGCACCCGCGGCGTAGGTGGTACCGGCGGCCCAGGTTCCGGTGGGCGGGTTCGACGTCGTCGTGTTGGTCGGCGTCGTGGTGGTGCTGGACGGCGGGTTCGAGCCGGAGGTCACCAGGCGCAGGCTGTAGACGCTCAAGATCTCCGAGATCGGCTGGAAGTAGAACGTGCCGCCCGAACTGCAGTTGCCGGAACCGCCGGAGGTGACGCCCTGCGCCTGATCGCCCGCGAGCCACGAACCACCGGAGTCACCCGGTTCGGCGCAGGCGCTGGTCCGGGTGAGACCGGAAACGGTGCCCTGCGGATAGTTCACCGAGGCGTTCTTCTGCTGGATGGTGCCGCAGCGCCAGCCCGTCGTGGACCCGGAGCGGCAGACCGAAGCGCCGATCGCGGCCTCCTGCGAACCCGCCACCGGCACGGTGCCCGGGTAGCGGTTCACCAGCGGGCGCGGGGTGTTGCCCGCGTCCACGCGGACCCACCCGTAGTCGTTGCCGGGGAAGCTGGAGCCCGCGACGGTCCCGCTCGGGTTCGAGGTCCGCGTTCCGGTGGTTCCACAGTGGCCGGCGGTCACGAAGCCGCCCTCGACCGAGAACCCGATCGAGCAGCGGCCCGAGCCGAACGTGTAGGCGTTGCCGCCGATGACGTCGATCAGCGGAACCGGGCTCTCGGTGCTGGCCTCGACCCGCACCGCGTCGGCCCGCACGCCGGAGGCGGTGGCCCACCACTTCGCGGCGGCCTCGGTGCCCGCGTTGGCCAGGACGACGATCGAGTTGGTGGCGGCGTCGACGTACCAGCCGGGCACGGACTTCGGCGCGCTGGTTCCCTTGGCGTCCAACGACAGCTTCGCCGCGTCGAGCTGGGCGGCGCTCCGCGCGACGGTCTTCGGGGTCGCGCCCGCCGCGCGGACCGTGCCCTCCAGTGCCGCGTCGGTGACCGCGACGGTCAGCGTGGTCCCGGCCGCGTCCAGCCACGATCCCGCGTAGGACGAACCGAGCCGGGTCTTGAGGGCGCTGTCGGCGCGGGCCGCCGTCTGCTCACCGGCGAGGCGGGTCCTGGCCTGATCAGGACTGATCTTGAGGTCGCGCGACAAGGCCGCGACGATCTCCTGGTCGGCCGCCGGGGTGGTCTGGCCCGCGCTGGCGCTCGGCGTCAGCGCGATGGCCGTGACCAGGCCGGCGCCGGTGATGGCCGCCGCGGCGGCCGCTACGATCTTTCGGTTCATTGGGCGCTTCCTCAAGACGGACCGGAAGGGGATCTCGTCCCCGACCGTACGAGGCGCCTCAGGCAAAAGGTACATACCATTTAGGTCATACCTACCCCAATGGACTGGACCTATTGCCAGGCTTGGCGCAGGTCAGCGCACCCCGGCGTCCGTGTAGTCGACACCATAACCCGGGTTCAACTCGAGGTACTTCGAGTAGGTCGGCCGCCGGTCGATCAGTTCGCCGTACACCGCGCGGGACAGCGCGATCATCTCCGCGGCGAAGGGCCCCATCTCCCCTCGCTCCGACCAGCCGACGAGATTTCGCCAGCTCAGCGGATTCCCCGCGATCGGGACGGCGACGATACCCGGGATCTCGTGGAACAGCGGCTGGCACAGCACCACCGCGTGTCCCGATTCGACCATCTCGATACAGGTCAGCACATCGGTCTCGTACAGCGAACGCGGCGTGAACCCCGACCTGGCGCACGCGGACGCGAAACAGTCGCCGAAGCAGCCGTCTCCCGGGGTCGCGCACCACCGTTCGTCCGCCAGCGCGCCGAGTTCCACCTCGTCGTGCTGGGCACGCTCGTCGCGCGCCGACATCAGCACGAACACCGGATGATGCGCGAGCGTCCGCCACCGGACGCCGGGCTCCGGCGGCGGCGCGGCGTCACCGCAGACGCCGACGAAGGCGAAGTCCAGCGCGCCCTCGGCGGTCATGTCCGCGAGTTTGTTGGCCGACCACGAGGTATGCGTGGCGACATGGATGTCGGGATGAGTGGTGCCGAGACGCTGCAGGAGCGCCCCGAGCATCGGTCCCGTCGCCGAGCCGAGCCGCAGGGTCACCGGCTCGGCGGTGCCGGTGTGCTGGGCGAGGCGTGCCGCCTCGTCATGCAGGGACGACACGGCGGGGAGCACCATCTTGGCCCGGTCGAGGACGAGGAGGCCGAGCGCGGTCGGCCGGGTCCCCGTGTGATCGCGCAGGAAGAGCTTCCCGCCGAGCGTCCGTTCGATGCGCTTCAGTTGTGCGGTCAAAGCGGGCTGCGCCATTCCGAGCGTGTTCGCCGCTTTGGTGATACTCCCGAGTTCGGCGATCGCGCACATGATGCGCAGGTGGCGCAGTTCCAGCTCCATCCCTCTACGTTAGAGCTGTAACTGGACTGGACCAAGTGAAGAAATGCTCCGAATGGCTTCGCGTCGTTCCGGCACCGGCGGTACCCGGGCGGGGTTTCCGGTACCCGCCAGGGGCCTGACCAGGCACTAACACCCGGAAGCGTTCCAGCGGCCGTCAAATGCCATCGATGTCAGGAATTCGGCACCGGATCCCGTGAACGTGAAGGAATCCCGGACGAGAGGGGCGCATCCGGCGGTCGCCGGGGTGGCCGTCGCGAGCGACGGAGCCTGATCAAGGCCGATCGCGCAGTCGGATCGCGGTCTCGAGATTCTCCCGGATCTTTTTGGTCAGACGATGGTCCGGGCCGAGCGCGCGCTCGGCGCCGGCCCGCGCCTCTTCGAACATCCTGATCGCCAGCGGCAGATCGCCCGCGGTTCCGCGGGCGTAGGCCAGATCGTTCCGTGAATTCAACGTGTCCTGGTGATCGTGTCCCAAAACCCGCTCCCGGGCGGCCAGAGTGCGTTCGTACAACTCGATCGCGCGGACCAGATCACCCGAGGTTTCATACGCTCCGGCCAAGTTGTTCCACGAAACTAAGGTTTCTGGGTGATCGCGCCCCAGGACGCGCTCACGATCCGCCCGCGTCCGCTCCTGCAGTTCGACCGCGCGGGCGAGCTCACCGGCGGACTCGCACGCCCCCGCGAGATTGCCCCGCGACACCAACGTGTTCGGATGGTCCGGCCCCAGCACACGCTCGCGATCCTTCAACGTCGCCTCGAACAGCATGACAGCGCGCTTCGCGTCACCCATCGACCAGTGGAGGTAGGCCAGATTGTTCCGATAGAGCAAAGTCTCCGGGTGGTCGGATCCCAGCACCCGCTCGCGATCGGCGAGCGTGGCTTCGTGCAGCGGGATCGCCCGCCCGGCATCCCCCACCACTTCGTATGCCATGGCCAGGTTGTTCCGGGAGAGCAGCGTGTCCGGGTGGTCCTTCCCCAGCACGCCCTCACGGCCCTCCAGCGTCTCCTCCAGCAGCGAGATCGCCTGCCTCATGTCACCGGCGGCGTGGCGGGCGGCCGCCAGGTTGTTCCGGTAGCTCAGGGTGTCCGGATGGGCGGGCCCCAGCACCCGCTCGCAGTCCGTCAGCGCGGCCTCGAACAACACGATCGCTCGCCGCACGTCGCCGACAGCCTGGTACGCGGAGGCCAGCGTGTTCCGGGCACGCAAGGTGATCGGATCGTCGACGCCGAAAAGGCGTTCACCGGCGTCGGCGGCGCGGGCCGCGAACGCGATGGCCGTCGCGGGGTCGCCGTGGCCGAGGACGTAGAGGCTGAGGCTGTTGGCGAGGTGGCAGAGCGGGCCGGTGTCGACGTCGGTGTGGTCGAGCAGCGCCCGGCCGTGGGGCAGCACGGCTTGGAAGACGGGCCAGTGCGCGGGCAGGCGGGGGTCGGCCGCGTCGAGCGCGCGAGCGAGCCTCCCGGCGGTGGACTCGCGAGCGTGGTCGATGTCCTCGGGGCGGCGGTACGGGTCGGCGGGGTCCGGCGTCCGGGTCACGGCCTGCACGAGGCGGTGGACCTGGATCGTGTCGACGTCGAGGGTGATCATGCTGTAGGCGGCGAGCCGCCCCAGTGCCTCCGACAGCTCCGGTTCGTCGCCGTCGTCCTCCAGCAGCGATCGGGGGATGCGTTCGGGAGCGTGCCAGGCCAGCCTTCGCAACAACTTCGCGGCGAGAGGGGTGTCCGCGAGTCTGTCCAGGGTGACGTGCCAAACCCGGGCCACGGCGCGCTCCGCGTCTTCGGTCTCGGCGGTCCAGGCGAACATCTTCGCCGGGTACCTGGCGAGCAGGTCGAGGTAGCGGGCCGGGGTCATCCGGTTCTGCGCGAGATAGGCCGCGGCCTGTTCCACCGCCAAGGGCAGCCACCCGAGCTCCGCGCAAAGCCGGTCGCCGTTGACGAGCACCGCGTCCGGCCACTCGGCCCGGACGAGCCTGCCGAGCAACTCGACCGCCTCGTCCGGTTCCAGTACGTCCAGTGGCACGGTACTGACGCCTCGCCAGCCGGTGCCCCGCCTGCTGGTGATGAGGATCGTGCCCGTCCGCACCCGCTCCAGCAGCCCGCCGGCGTGCGCGAGATCGGTCAGGTTGTCCAGGATCAGCAGCCAGCCGGTGTGCCCGGCCAGCCAGCCAACGGCCCGTTCGGTCCGCTGTTCCCAGGACAGACCCGCGGCCTCCGGGGACAGCGCCACGGCCAGCTCCGCCAGACCGTTGTCGATCGCCGACGCCGAGTCCGCCGTCAGCCACCACACGGCCGAAAAGCCCGCCGAGCGCAGTTCGGCGAACCTCGCGGCCAGGCTGCTCTTGCCGACACCGCCCAGCCCGTGTACCGCCACCACCGCGACCCGGTTGTCGGCCTTCACCGTCTCCGCCAACCGGTCCAGCTCGGCCGTCCGCCCGACGAAGGCCTTGCCGCTCATGGGCAGTTTCCAGGCGGCGTGACGCGGCGGCGGGGTGTCGGTGTCCGCGAGGATACCGGCGATGAACCTCGAAACCTGGCCGTAGACAAGGGAATCGCGATCGGCGGGTTTGCAGATGCCGACGTGATCGGCGTCGACGGAGATCGGGCGGACACGAGGCAGACCGGGGTTGGCCGAACCCTCGTCGACCACCCGGACCCCTCTGGTCGGGTACGCCTCGAAGAACACCAGGTTCCGGATCCCGGACTCGTCGACCCAGTCGCGGTAGCGGTCGTTGAGGTGCCGCAGATGGGCGGTGTTGCGCTTGAGATCCTTCACCGCCGCGGTGGACCGGTAGACCAGTCCGAGCGCCTTGACGACCGCCGCCAGCCCCGAGCCGGTATGCGGTGTCCCCAGGAAGACCACCCCGCGCGCGGTCTTGGCGAACGCCGCGTACTCGGTGCGACCTTCGGCCGCGTGGAGCAGGATCTCCTTGGCCAGCAAGCCGCCCATGCTGTGGGTGACGAAACACAGCGGCCGTTCCCCGATGCCGACGTTCCGCAGCCGCGCCATCAGGTTCACCGCCCGGTCCTGCATGGGCATCGCCCGGCCCCGCCAGCCCGTCGACCAGGCCTCGTAGCCGACGGACCACACCGCCACCCGGTCGAAATCCTCGCCAAGCCACGCAGGCCAGAACGACGACGGCGACCCGCCCGCCCACGTCTTCCTGGCGTCCCCATCCAGCCCGTGCAGGAACACCACGTCCAGTTCGGCCGACTCCGGAACCCGGACCTTGAGGATCTCGGGCAATCTCCTACCTCCGGTTTCGTGGTGCCGTCACCGGATGTCGGCCGACCGGCGCTCACCGTTACGCGCGATAACGGTTCGGGAACGAGTGCCCGTCGGCTTGCCGCCTCTCGTAGAGTGCCTCTTTTCCGTGCCCAGGGGAGGGTTCGTGTACATCCACGCCAGACGCCGATCCATCAGTTTCAGCGGCCGGACGATCACGATCAAAGCCGCTGTCAAAGGACTCGGCGACAGAAAGCACACGTTCAGCGTCGGGAAGATCAGCGGCCTCGAGAACATTCCGCCGACGGCGTTCAAGCCAGGGAAGCTCGTCTTCGAAGTACCTGGCGCCTCGAAGGCGGTCGTCGAGGACGTGCCCATGTACGCCGACAAGGTGGACATGAACACCTTCACCTACGGCGGGATGAACTCCAAGCATGTGCGGGCACTCGAAGCGGCGATCAGGAAGGCGATGAGCGGCTGAGGCGGCTCGGCCGGCGAGTCGGAGTCGACGATGGAGGAATTGGGACGTTGACTGTCCCGATTCCTCCATCGTCACGAACCCCCAGCCCACCGGCCGCGGCGCGGACACTCCCCCGACGCGATCCGCTGCGCCTCCGCACGGCTCACGAAGTCTTCGACTTGCGGTTCAGGAACGCCGACGCTCCCACGCCGTGCGCGATCACACTCGCCAGCACCGTGACCGACATGACGCTCAACGCGACGTCCGCTGCGTCCCCGTCGAGTGAGTTGTAGGCCAGCAACCCGAACACGATCGACGCCGCGCCACGCGGCGCCAGCAGGCCGACGGTCATCCGGTCCCGCCACCGGAAATCGGTCCGCAGCAAGGTGAGCAGCACCGGGATCAGCCGTGCGACGGTCAGCGCGACGACGCTGACGATCACCACGCCCCAGGTGAGGCCGAAGGACAGCACCAGCACCGCGGTGCTGCCGAAAACGAACCACATCAGCAGCCCGCACAGCGAACTGACGTCCTCGGCCAGCCCGAGTTCGTCTTCGCTCGGGTGCCGGGCGGTCTTGTAGGCGATCCCGCAGATGAACGCGGCGACGAAGCCGTTGCCGCCGATCGCGACGGCGGCGGTGTAGGTCAGCAGCGGCAACGCGACCGCCGCGACCCGCGCGGAATGCCGCGTCGACCAGCCGTGCTTGCCCGTCACGTTCATCGCCACCGCGGCCACCGCGCCGATCACGGAGCCCGCCAGCACGGCCAGCAGCGCCGCGGGGACAGCGGCCTGCAGCGCCTCGCCCGGCGTGTTCGCCTGGTGATTACTCCCCGCGAGGGTGAGCGCGAAGATGAACACCGGGGCGACCACGCCGTCGTTGTAGCCGCTTTCGACGTTCAGCAGATGCCGCACGCGTTCGGGCACCCGGACGTCGTGCACCACCGACGTCGCCGGCGCGAAATCGGTGGGGGCGATGATGCAGGCGATCAGCAGCACCACCGTCCACCCGAGGCCCGGCAGCGCCAGCAGGCCGACGCCCATGACGATCAGGATGGTCAGCGGCAGCGCGATCAGCAGCAGCCGCACCGCGGTCTTGCCGTCGTGACCGAGGTAACCGCCCTTGACCGCGGTGGCGTCCACGAACAACAGCAGCGCGAGGATCAGTTCCGCGGCGTTGAGCGCGATCTCGGTGTTGAGCCCGTTGCCGAGGTCGTTGCGGGTGCTGAACCCGATCGCCAGCCCCGCCACGACCATCGCCATCGGAGCGGTGATCTGCCACCGCTCCAGCCGCGCCGCCGTCATCGTCCAGGCCAGCACGACGACCGTGCCGACGAGCACGCTCTGGATCATCTACCCGCCCTTCGTTCCCGGTGGACTCCCCTGCCACCGGGAACGAGCATAGAGGCCGGGCGGAGCGCGGCGGTCCACAAAGGAACGCCGATCACACCACCGCGCCGTTGTCGTCGCGCTCCCGTGTCCGTGACGCCTTCCTGACGGGACGTCCGGCGCCCGGCCACCGCCGGTCGAGCAGGATGGCGACGGGACCCGCGGTGGCCACAGTGGACACAGTGCCCGCGACGAGACCGAGCAGGAGCGCGAGGGCGAAGTCGGCCAGCGAACCGTCCCCGAGGAACAGCAGCGCGCCGAGCACGAACAGCACCCCGATGCCGGTGTTGATCGTCCGGGGCAGCGTCTGCAGTACCGCCGTGCCGACCACGCGGGCGATCGGCTCCTCACGGCGCAGCCCGCGCACCTCCCGGACCCGGTCGAAGACCACCACCGAATCGTTGACCGAATAACCGATCACCGTCAGCAGCGCGGCGAGGAAGACGCCGTCCATGGACTTGCCCAGCCAGGCGAAGATCCCGAGGATGATCAGGACGTCCTGGGCGAGCGCGGCCACCGTGGCGACGCCGAGCCGCCAGTCGAACCGCACCGCGAGATAGCTCAGCTGCGCCAGTACCGCGAGGCCGAGCGCGATGACCGCCTTGGTGCGCAGTTCGGCGCCGAGGCTCGGGCCGATCTGCTCGTCGCGGATCTCGGTGGCGTCACCAGCGACCCCGGCGACCGCGGTCCGGATCCGCTCGGTGGCGGCCTCGTAGATGGGCTCGGTGCGCACCGAGATGTCCTTCTCACCGGACAGTTGCACGACGGCGCGCGGGAACCCGGCGTCGGACACCGCGCCCCGGACCTGCTCGACGGCGGCGGGCGCCGACGTGCTGTATTCGATCACCCGGCCGCCCGTGAACTCGACGCCGAGGTTCGGCCCCGCCACGAACAGTCCCGCGATCGCGGCGATGACGACCGCGCCCGCCACCATCAGCCAGCGCCGGGGCTTGCCGAGGAACCCGGGGTCGCGGCGGTTCACCCACTGACGGACCCGGCCCTCGTGCGTGAGCCCGGAAAGCCGCGGTTTGCGCGCGACCACACCCCGCATCGTGAGGTGCAACAGCCAGCGGGTGAGCACGAGCGAGATGAACAGGGCCACGATCACGCCGATGGACAGCGTCACCCCGAACCCGCGAACCGGGCCGGAAGCCAGCCAGAACAGCAGCCCCGCGGCGAGCAGGGTGGTCACGTTCGAATCGACGATCGCCGACAGCGCCCCGCTGAACCCGCGGCTGATCGACCGCGACAGCGAGCCTCCCCGGTTGACCGAGTTTTCCTCTCTCGCCCGTTCGAAGACGAGCACGGTGGCGTCGACGGCCATACCGATGGCCAGTACGAACCCGGCGAGACCCGGCAAGGTCAGTGTCGCGCCGACGGCGAGCAGGGCGGCGTAGGACACGGCCGCGTACGCGACCAGCGCGCCAACGGCGATCAATCCGGCCAGCCGGTACACCGCCAACAGGAACAGCGCGGTCAGCGCCAGGCCGATCACGGCGGCGCGGGCGCTGGCGTCGATCGCGGCGGCACCGAGGGTGGGGCCGACGGTGCGTTGCTCGATGATCTCGACCGGCGTCGGCAGCGCGCCGGCGTTGATCAGCAACGCCAGATCCTTCGCCTCGTCCGGGGAGAACCGCCCGGTGATCTGCGTGCTCCCGCCGACGATCCCGACTCCACAGGCGACCTGCGGGCTCACCTGTGGCGACGAGATCACCTTGTCGTCGAGCGCGATCGCCACCCGGCGGGTCGGATCACCGGGCGGGGAACAGGCGGCCTGCCCGGTCAGCCGCTCCCAGGCGCGAACTGAATCCCCTTTGAAGTCAACGGAAACAAGCCAGCCGCCACCCTGTGAATCAATCGTCGAGAGTGCCTTGTCGACGCCTTCCCCGGTCAACGCCGCGGGCCCGAGGGTGATCGGCTGCCCGCTCTCGTCGGGCAGCACGCGGCTTCCCTGCGCCGCACCAGTGGAAGCTCCGAGCACCGGATGGAACGACAGTTGCGCGGTGCGGCCGATCACCTCGACGGCCTCACGCGGATCCCGCACGCCGGGCAGTTCGACGATGATCCGGTTGTCCCCGGACCGGGCCAGCATGGGCTCGGCGACGCCCAGCGCGTCGACCCGGCGGCGCAGCACCTCGAGTGTCCGGTCAGTGGTCTCCGGCCCGGCGGTGGCGGTGGGCGAGTCCTTGGTCTCCAGCACGATCTGCGTGCCACCACGCAGGTCGAGCCCCAGACGCGGGGCGGTGGTCAGCAACAGGTACACGGTCGCGGCGAGGACGACCAGCGAGACGACGGCTCGCCCGGTCATACCTCGCCGCGCGGTTTCGCGCGGCACGACGGTTTCTCCTCGATGAATTCCTCCGCGCACGGAAGACGGCGCGCGGATTCCCGGTACGGGCACGCGGAAGACGTGCCCGTGAGCTTCAGATGGCTACCGGGAAAGGAGGAGCGCGATCTCCCAGCGCGAGGCGGTGCGCCGCACGGGAGAGAGCAGTGACGTCGGCGGGGAGTTCGCCGAGCCGGAACAGCGTGGTCGACGCGGGCCCATGCGGAACCGTGCCGAAGAGAGGCAGGTCACCGTGACCGTGCACACCCAGGAGCGAAGGCTCGGCGGCGAGCCTGCCCACGGCGCGCACCGGCGCCACGGCCTTGGAGACCGAGGAGTCGACCATCACGTTCGCCCCGCGCGAGTCGTCCGCCGAAGCGGAATCACCCGAATGGAGAGCGAAGAGAAGGCCGAGCGCGGTCAGCACGGCGGCGAGCAGCACCAGCACGGCCTGCCTGGCAGGCCGGTAGGTCCGGCTCTCCACCGTCATCGACACACTCCCGAGGTTCTCGCCGACACCTTACTTGGCTCCGGCGTCCAGCCACAGTCGCGCGAAGGCGGTCCTCCCCCAGTTCCGGTAGCAGCGCGGCAACGTGTTCGGCCGCCAGCGGGGGAGGTGGCTACATGACCGCACTCATCACCCGGGACGAACTGAAAGCCGCGATCGACGCTACTGCTCGAACCCCGCCTGCCCCAACAGCGAACACGTCGCCGACCGGCTCACCGCCCTCGGCTACCCCGACGTTCGCAAGTACCGGGAAGGCGAGGACTGGGCCGACGCGGGTCTCCCGCTGGAGCAGAACCAAGCCTCACTTCGGCCCCCCAGGCTCACTCGGCGAACTTACGCGGCTATTCGTCGCTGAGTGAGGCTGACGATAAGGAAGCGGGACGTTGAGTGTCCCCATTCCTACATCGTCGCGGAGTCACACCGGTTGCGAAGCTTGATCAACAGGAGTTGAAGGGCGTGCCTTTCACAAGAACCCCGGCACAAGCCGAGCGGGCACTGGCGATGCCAAGTCCCGATTATCAACAGCAGCGCTGACCACCAGCTCTGCGACTTTGCCGAGACCCTGACCTTGCAGGGAGGCAAGGAGGCCTTCGCCACCCGCCGACAAGCCTGATCACGGCGAAGGAACGCGCCGCCGCAGGATCGCGACCCCGTCGCCGCGGAGTTCGTCCAGATGGGCCGTTCGCCCGGTCATGGCCATGATCAGCGCCAGGGTCGTGCCCGAGACGAGCGGCCCGGACCCGACGGCGAAGGGGCCGTCGGTCGCTTCGAGCCGGAGTCCGCCGATGCGTCCCTTCGCCATCACCACCAGATCGGCGCCCTGGTAGTAGCCGGCCAGGGAGGTGAGGACAGCGATCGGCTGGTCACGGCGGAGACCGAGCGGACGGCGGATGTCCTCGCCGTGCACGATCACCTCACCGAGCATCGCGATGGCGGGGAGCGGCGGTTTCGTGGTGCTCGTGACGATCCGGCGGAATCGCTCCAGCGTCGCGGCGCCGTCCGTCCCCAGATGCTCGGCCAGTCGCATCGCGACCTGCTTGTCGAAATCGAACCGGCAGCGGAGCACCCCCGCCAGCCAGCGCGCGGGCGTGAGACTCGCCGCCGCGGTGAGATGCGCCAGCACCTCGCGCACGGTCAACCCGGTGCACAGTGACGGCGTCTCCCACCGCGGTTCGGTGAGCCCGATCAGGTCGTTCGCCAGCGCCGCCCGCTCGGTGTGGATCAGCGGCCAGACCCCGGTCGCGGCGCGGCCGCGCGCTTCCGGTCCCGTGTTCGTCATCTCGGACTCCCTCCAGTCGTTCCTGGGAGGAGACTCCCGTCGCGGTCCGGAATCATCGGTCGCCGATACTCTCGGAACGCGGATCCGTCACCCCGCGGAAGAGGAGAGCCGACGATCCGGCGCTTCCGCACGGTGACGGCGTAGGTAACGGTGGCCTTCTCCCCTGGCGGGCCCGGATCTCGGTCACCGTGTACTGGGCCCACCACGGCCCTGACCACCGCGGCGGTGACGTCGGCCGCGCCACCGTAGATGTACGGCACCGGGAGGCCGGACGTCGCCGGCGCGGGGAACCAGTCGTAGGTGTCGGCCGTGATCCGCTGCGGCAGTGGCGCTTTACCACGAAAACTGCCATTGTCGAACAGGTGATCGATCTGTCTTACCGTGGCTCCGGCCCTTACTGCTACTCCCATTCCCTCGCGATGATGCTCGGCTCCGAGGCGCCGGGAATCGAAGTGCTCGAAACCGTGACCGGCAGCCCCTTCGGCATGCAAGTGGTCGGCGGGTCGCTGCCGTTCTTCGACGCCTTCGGCTGGGATCCCGACATCGGCATCGGTGACGCGCTCGACGTCCTCGGCTGGAGCGCGGACACCTTCGGCGACGAAGACCCCGACGCCGCGTTCGCCCGGCTCGTCGAAGGCCTTTCCGGCGGCCCGGTCATGGTCGGCCCCCTCGAAATGGGGCACCTGCGCTACCAGCCCGGGATGACCGGCCCGATCGGAGCCGACCACTTCCTCGTCGTACTCGCCGCGGACAGCGAGTCCGTCACCGTCCACGACCCGCAGGGCTACCCGTACGCGCGGCTGCCGCGCGCGGAGTTCGCCGCCGCCTGGCGTGCCGAGACCGTGGCCTACGGCAAGCCGCACACGATGCGAACGAACTTCGTCCGGCACACCGTCGTCAGCGAAGAGGCCGCCATCGTCGCGACACTCCCCCGGGCGATCGGCAGGCTCGGCGGCGAGAACGAAGCGCGACTTCCGCCCGGCAGCCTCGGCAACGGCGACGCGGCCTTGGCGCTGGCCGCCCGGATCGATGCCGGCTGCGACCCGGATCTGCGTGGACTCCTCGTGCACTTCGGGGTCCGCGTCGGTGCTCGGCGGCTGGCCGACGCGGCGACCTGCCTGCGCCGGGTCGGCCACGATGGCGCGGCCGCCATCCTCACCACGCAAGCGAGGCTGGTCGGTTCGTTGCAGTACGACCTGGTCACCGAAGATGACGCGCGCGCCGCGGACACGCTCCGGACGCTCGCGCCGAGCTACGAGGAACTGCGGCGAGCGCTCACACCATCCTGACGATCTCGCAAACGATCACCTTGGGG
The DNA here is from genome assembly GCF_047608695.1 of Amycolatopsis sp. cmx-11-32. NCBI lineage: Bacteria > Bacillati > Actinomycetota > Actinomycetes > Pseudonocardiales > Pseudonocardiaceae > Amycolatopsis > Amycolatopsis sp. cmx-11-32. Next base: position 101,097 of record NZ_JADNQN010000016.1, read on the forward strand.
CCGCTCTTCGGGACATTGACCGGACCGCGCTGCGGACCTGTTCCCGCTGGGTCCTCATCGTGCCGGTGGTGAACGCCTCCCGTTCGAGGTCGCGGCGGACGTCGTCCGGGATACCGCGCAGCAAGCCGTGGAAGAGAACCTCGAGCAGGCCGAGCATGACGCGTTCACCGGTCCGGACGGCGCGCGGCGGCCAGCCGCACGATCGGCCCACCGGCGCTATGCCCGGCGAGGACATACAGTCCAGGACCGAAGTGGTCGAGGACGTCGTCGAGGTCATCGGCCACCCGCCGGGGTCGGAGGCGCTGCGGCCGAACCCGGAACGGTCGTAGCCGATCTCCCGCTGGACCGCCACCCACGTCAACCGTGTGGGCTGGCCGGTGTCCTTTCGGGACATCTGATGTCGCGAAAGTGGCTTTCGCGACACCGGGGGGGGCGGCCGCGCTTGACGTTTGAGCCACGCTTCGGTCGGGTTGGTCGTGAGTGGCAAGTCGGGCTAGGGCCAAGAGTGTCTTAAGTACCTACGGTGGATGAGTCGGGATCGCGGTCCCCCAACCCCTTCCCTGCGCCTGGCGCAGGGAAGGGGTTGGGAGACCGCGCGGCAGGACCGCATGGGTCGAGTCTCAGAAAGTGACGCTGAATCCGTCGATGCTGCCCGTGTCGAACTTGTAGACGTCCTGCGCGCTCAGCTTCCACGTGCCGTTGGCGGCTTCACCGGACGCGTCGACCGTGAACGTCTGGTGCACACCGTCGGCCGAGCCGACACCGCCCGAGTCCTTGAGCCGGTAGGCCTTGCCGCTCGGCCCGACCAGGTCGAGGACGAGGTCGGCGCTGTAGGTGTGCGAGACGTCCACCTTGACCGGCAACGACGCGGAAGCCTTGCCGTCACAGCCTTCCTGGGTCACCGAACTGGTCACCGCGGCTCCGGCGTCCGGAATGGACACCGGCGTGGTGTTCGACTTGACGCCGCACTTCGGGCCGGGGCCGCCGGTGCCGATGAACGAGACGTCGAGCAGCTTGTTCGGCGAGCCGCTGCCCGCGTTCTTGATGACGCCCGTGGTCGCGTTGGTCACCAGCGCGTCCCGGACCTGCTGTGGTGTGGCGCCCGGGTTGGCCGACAGGTAGAGCGCGGCCGCGCCGACGACGTGCGGGGTCGCCATGGAGGTCCCGCTCATTCCCGCCGAACCGCCGTTGCCAGGGCTCAGCGACGTGATGTTCGTGCCGGGCGCGAAGATGTCGGTGCAGCTCCCGTAGTTGGAGAACGACGACCGGCTGTCGCCGGAGTCCGAGGCGTTCACGGTGATCGCCTCCGGCACCCTGGCCGGGCTGGTGTTGCAGGCGTCGGTGGACGCGTTGCCCGCCGCCACACCGTAGACGACACCCGAGGCGATCGACCGTTTCACCGCGTCGTCACCGACCCCGGGGGCGTCCATGCCCAGGCTCATGTTCGCCACCGCGGGCTTCTTCGCGTTGGCCGTCACCCAGTCGACGGCGTCGATGATGCCCGAGTCCGGCCCGGAATTGTCGCAGCCGAGGACCTTCAGCCCGACGATCTTGACCTTCTTCGCGACGCCGTAGGTCTTGCTGCCGAGCGTGCCCGCGGTGTGGCTGCCGTGACCGTGGCAGTCCTTGCCGTCGCCGCCGAAGAAGTCCTTGCCGAGGCTGGCGCGGCCTTCGTACTCCGGATTCGACGGGTTGATGCCGCTGTCGAGGTCGTAGGCGGTGACGCCCGCGCCTTCGTTGGGGTAGGTGTAGGCCTTGTCGAGCGGCAGGTTCTTCTGGTCGACCCGGTCCAGACCCCACGTCGGGTTCGGCTGGGTACCCGTGCCGCGTGCGGTGCCGTCCTCGTAGACCGCCTTGACCGACGGGTCCGCGGCCAGCTTCCGTGCTTCGGCCGGGGTCATGCTCTTGGCCGAGAAGCCACGGATGGTCGTGGTCCAGACCGAACGGACCTCACCGCCGTATCGGTGGGCCAGCCCGGCCGAGGCCGACTGCCCGGCCGCGGCGACGTCCTGGAGGACGACGATGTACTGATCGCCGTAGTGTTGCTTGGCCGGGATCACGACGCCTTCCGCCTCGGCGGCGACGGCCGTTCCGGCGCCGAGCGCGAGCAGCGGGCTCAACAGGCCCAGTGTCAGCAGGGTTTTCGTCTTGTTACGCATGGATGGTCACCTCTGTTTCGGCGAAGATCACTGGACGGTGAGGGTGTACGTGGCGGTCGCGGTCTTGCCGCCGGCGTCCTTGCCGGTCACCGTGACCGGATAGGTGCCCGGCTGGAACGGCGCGAAGACCTGCATGGTCGAACTGCCGCCGCTGGACACGCTCCGCGGCGAGAAGAACGGGGTGATCGGCAGCCCGGAACCACTGGCGGACAACGTGATCGAGCCACTGCCGCCGGTCGCGGTGACGGTGGCGCTCACCAGCGAACCCGCGCGGCCGGTTCCGGAGGACGGGTTCACGGTCACCTTCAGGTCACCGGTGGGAGGTTCGCCCGCCCCGACGGTGAGAGTGAGTCCCGCCGTGGCCGTCTCGGTCGTTCCCTTCCCGGAAATCGTGACCTGGTAAACCTTTTCCGGCGTCCCGGCGGCGGTCTCGATGGTCAGTTTCGCCGCCTCACCCGCCTTGATCGTGGCGGGCTGGAACGTGGCCTTGGCACCCTCGGGCAGTCCCGACGCCGACAGCGTGACGTTCTCGGCACCGTTCTTGCCCGGCTTGCTCGTGACACTCGCCGACACGTACTTCCCCGGCAGGACCTTCACCGACGAGGGCGAAGCGGCCAGGGAGAAGGCGTCACCCGGCTGTTCACCGCCGATCTGCTCGGCGACCCAGTCCCCCATCTCGTTGTTGAGCCTGCTGTAGACGCTGTACCAGCGGAAGTCGCTGCGACTCCAGGAGGTGATCCCGACGACCTTCCCGTCGACGACGAACGGTCCGCCGCTGTCACCGGGCAGGACGGTCTTGCGGCCGTCGGAGTAGCCGGCGCAGATCATCGTCTCCGGGTCGACGCCGTTCTCCACACCGGTGCACTGACTGGCGTTGACGATCGGCAGCGTCAGCTTGTGGAGCGTGACATCCTGGGTGGAGTCGTTCATGTCCTTCTTGCCGTATCCCAGGCTGAACCCGTCCTTGCCGGGCGTCTCCAGGCCGGTGTCGGCGGAGGTGGCGACCTTCGCGTAACCCCCGGCCGGGACCGGGATGTCACCATCGGTGGTGATCACCGCGACGTCGTAACCGTTCCAGGGCTGGGTGAACCGGGGGTGGAGCTGGTAGTCGACGGCCTTCAGCTGGGTGCCGCCGGTACTCTTGAGGTCATCCAGTCCATAAAGGACACTCTTCTCGCCTGCCAGCTCCTTGCAGTGGGCCGCGATCATCACCTTCCGCGGCGCGACGACGGAACCGGTGCAGCTCTGCCCTTTCGGCCGCGAACCGCCTTCCCGGAGCGCGGCGATGACGTACGGGTAGTCCTTGACCGACGCGGGCGAGCCGCCGATGCTCTGGCCATGGACACCACCCGTCGGCGAGGGCGCGGCGTCCGTCGGGGCGACGGCACGCTGGAGGTCGACCGATGGGGTGTCCGATGCCGCACCGGCGATGCCCGCCGCCGGTGCCAGCGCGGCCATGGTCAGGGCGACCACGCCGAAGATCCGTTTTCTGCTCACGGTGATTCCTTTCCGGGAAAACGCGACTGCTCGACAACTGTCGATCGGCGGCGGAAACGGAACAATAGTGGAACGCGGCGGTCGTTCCACTATTTAAAGAAACCGGCTCTCACCAGCGGTTTCTCGCAATGTACCCAGCGAATCACCGAATACGGACCCCTAAGGAATGGCTCAGGCCGTTTGGGAATCCTCGCCGGTCGCGTCGCGGAGCAGGTCCTCGGTCAGGACTGTGCGCGAAGGCAGCCCCAATTTGCGCAGCGCCCGTCCGACGTGGATTTCGACCGTCCTCGGCGACAGGAACAGCCGCTCGCCGATCTCCCGGTTGGTGAGGTTCTGAGCCGCGAGCCCGGCGACCTCGAGCTCCCTCGGCGACAACCCTTCGCCGTACCCTTTGCGGCCACGACGGGGCATCTGCGGATCGCATCGGCGCAACGACCGGCGGCAGCGGAGCGCGTCCACGGCGGCGCCGAGGTTCGCGTACACCGTCTCGGCGGTGGTGAAAGAGGCGACGGCACGTTCCCGTTCCCCGGCTTCGGCGAAACACCCGGCCGCGAGTTCGTCGGCGTAGGCGGCGAAATACGGGAACGGCAGTGCGTGGTAGGCCTTCGAGGCACCGAGCAACAGGTCACCGGCGGCGAGCGTCTCGCCGCGCGCCTGGGTGAGTATTCCCCGGCACAGCAGCGCCGCCGCGTTGGCGACCGGCGCGTCCTTGCCGTCGATGCCCTGCCGGTACTCCCCGAGGAGTTCCCTCGCCTCGACGACCTGCCCCAGCCCGAGCATGGTGCGCACGGCGAACGGCATCAGTTCGGCCGCCCAGACCCAGTTGTTCTTGCGGCGCACGGTCTCCAGGCCGTACTCGGCGAGGCGGTGGGCGGCCTGCAGATCCTTGCCCGCCTGATGGACCGCGACGCGGCCCGCGTACGCCGACGCCTGGATCGGGACGCTGCCCGCGGAGAGCGCGAACGCCGCGTCGAAACTGCGCAGGGCCGCCGTCGGCCGGTGCTGCCCGTACTCGTACCAGCCGAGGACGAGCAGTGGTTCGGCGGCCAGTGAACCGTCCTTGTCGACCCGCGTCAGCATCGCCCGCGCCTTCTCGGCGACGATCGACCACTCCCCCATCGCGAGGTCGAGGCGCAGTTCCGTACCGTCGGCCAGCGCGTCGAGGTAGGGCTGGTGGTCGTCGCGGATCAGTCGCCGCGCGGTCGCGAGGTAGGCACGGGCGACCGGGTAGTGCCCGTTCCACGCCACCGCGTCGGCCAGGTTGATGTAGGTCCGCGCCACCTGGCGGCAGACTTCGGCCGATTCGGGGGCCCGCGGCAGGTCGGCGATCGCGTGCCAGGCGTCCGGATCGGCGACCTGCATCCGCGCCGAAAGCCGGTTGGCGGCGATCGCGGCGAGCAGCCCGGCGTCGTGTTCCCCCTTGCTCACCTGCTCGGCTTCGTCGAGCCAGCGGAAGTTCTCCTCGACCGGGACCGTCCCGATATGCGGCATCGCCAGCGTGACCAGTCCCCTGGCGAGCAGCGCCTGCCGCCTGCCGAGGTCCGCCGCACCCAGTTCGATCTCGAGCCTGCCCGCTTCGACCTTGCCCACCTGGTTGATCAGCACCTGGCCGAGGTGAACCCGGATCTCGCCCCGTGCGGCCTTGCTCAGCGGCCATTCACGCAGGATCTCCCGCAGTAGCCGGACCGTGCCGGCGTGGGCGATGCTGCGCGGCAGTTCCCGGCCGAGCCGGACGGCGAACGACTCGCGCGCGGTCCGCGGCAGGTCCGGGTCGCGCAAAGCCGCTTCGAGCAGACGGCTCGCTTCCTCGGTCCGGCCGTCTTCGATGGCGTCGTCGACCGCGACGCCGGTCCACTGTGTCCACGCGACGAGATCGCCCGCCAGCCGCGCGTGCCGGGCGATGAGCGACGCGAAGGGCTCGGCACCCGAGGCGAGCCGGGCGGCGGCGCGACCGTGCAACGCGCACCGCTGAGGACCGGGAAGCAGCGCGTAGACCGCTTCGGCGATCAGCGGGCTCCCCGATTCGTAGCGGCCGCGGCCGAGGTCCCGCAACAATCCCGCTTCCACCGCTTCGGTGACCGCGCCGGAGATCTTCCCGGGCGACGGTGCCGCCACCGCGTCCAGTTCCGATTCCCCGGCGGGCGATCCCAGCACAGCGGCCGCGCGTACGACGTCCCGCCCGGCCGGGCCGATCGCCGTCATCAGGCCGGCGACCCGGCTCCGCACGATCGGCGGCACGGTCGCCGATGCCAGTCCGTCCACCGAAAGCGCCTCGGCCGTGTCCCCGACGCTCTGGACCAAGGCCGTCAGGTCGACGGCGATCCCGGACGTCCTGCGGTGCGCCGCTTCGGCGAAATCCGGTGCACAGCGGCCGAACGACGCGTCCAGCAACGTCCGAACCTGGGCGGTGGTGAACGCCGGAAGCGAAAGATGCGCGGCGATCTCGCGCATCGGCGGGAATCGCCGCGGTCCGCACGCCACCGAACTGACCACCACGCTCAGCGGTGCCACCGGGGACGCCGCGAGCCCGCGCAGGAACTCCCACGTGTCGTCGTCCGCGGAGTGGACGTCGTCAAGCACCAGTACCGCCGGACCGCAGCCGGTCAGGACTTCGCGCAGGGCACGGAGTTCCTGCTGCCGGACGGTCTCGGCGTCCGCGTTCTCCGGGAAGGGCGGCAGCCACGGCGACCATTCGGGGATCAGCCGTCGCAGCACACCGGTCACCGGGGAGAAGCCGGCCGCGTGGGCGGCGGCCACGTCGCTCTTGCCGAGCAGCGCGTCGACCAAGGGCGCCAACCGGCACGGCCGCGCGAAGGACCCGCAGCGGGCAGACCAGAGCACGCGTGACGCGATCGCCGGATGGGCGGCCAGTTCCTCGAGCAGGCGACTCCGGCCCACACCCGGTTCGCCCTCCACCACGGCGACCGACGGCGGGCTCGAGGTGATGCGCACCAGTTCGGCCAGTTCGGTGTCGCGGGCCACGAACACCGGTGCCGCACCGATCGTCGGCATGCTCGGGACCATACCGAGAGGACACCCGCCGAAAGGCGGGAACACGAACAGTGACCGCGAGCCGCACGCTTTCCGCTGGTCCACATCACCGGAGTCACGGCGTTAACTCGATCGGGCGACGCCGACTTGTCTGGCGCGGACCCCCGCATCGGCAATACGGACCCTTAGGTATTGCCGCGAACCTTGCCACGGGTCCCCCCGAAGGGTGAATCTCAGTCTGTTCGCAGTGCCCCTGTGTTAGCTCACCACAGCGCAAGTCCCCTGCTCGCGCCGGTCGTCCACCCACTCGGGTAGCCGAAGTTCCCTTTTGTCCCTCTGGGTAGCCGCCCGCGCGTGCTTCGCGTTCGACCATCCAGTTAGGAGTGTTCCGACGGTGAAGACCTCATTCAGGCGCGGGCTGGCCACGGCCTGCGCCGGTGTCGCCGCGATGGTCGCCCTGCAGGCGCCCGCCACCGCGGCGCCCGCGATCACGGCGGCCACCACTATCCCGATCAAGATGCAGACGCAGGAGAAGAGCAACTGGTGCTGGGACGCCAGCGGCAACACCATCGCCGCCTGGTGGGGGTACTCGATCTCCCAGACGAAGTTCTGCCAGGTCGCGCACAACGAGTCCGGTTCGGACTGTGCGAACAACCAGGGCTACCTGAGTGATCAGCAGCGCGTGTTCCGGTGGCTCGGGTTCAGCAATGCCGGCAGCTACAACTCGTCCGGCCAGACACTGAACTTCGCCACCATCAAGAGCCAGGTCGACGCGCGGCAGCCGATCGGCACCCGGATCGGCTGGCGCAACGGCGGCGGCCACATGCACGTGCTCTACGGCTACGACAACACCAACGGCGCGACGACGGTCTACTACGGCGACCCGTGGGGTTCGAGCCCCCGCTACAACCAGATGAGCTACAACGCCTACCGGTCCAACAACTCCTTCACCTGGACCCACACCGTCTACGGGATCAAGGACTGAAACCATGAAGCGAACCTTCCTCAGCGCCACGATCCTCGCCATCGGACTGTCACTGGCGCTCGGTGGCCACGCCTCCGCCGCCGACGCCCCGGCCGGCGCGCCCACCGCCGCCGACCTCGCCGCGGTGTCCACAGTGGTCACCAGTGACGCGACCAACCAGCGGCTAGCCAAAGCGGAGTTCCCCGGTGCCGCCAAGGCCGACACGGCCATCGCGGCCAGGACCGCCAGGGCCGATCCGCACACCCCGGTGGCGGTCTACCAACCGACCGCGGCCTTCATCGCCGGCACCTCGGCCGTGCCGGCGGAACTGGCCTACGTCGCCACTCCCGCCACCCTGGGCAACGGCGACGCGGCGACCGTGTGGTCGCAGCGCGAAGGCTCGGGCTGGTCGGTCTACAACGTCGCCTCGGGTGACGTCGAAAAGCGCCTCGCGGCGCGGACCGGCAAGGGTTACCTCCTGAGCGAACCGCAGGCCGGTGCCTGGTACGCCGTCGACGGGGACACCGTGACCGTCCTCGATGGATCGTCGGTGGCGAAGACCGGCGAGAAGATGTCACTCGCCGTCTACCGTGAGGCCCTGCAGAGCCGCTACGGCGACAAGCTGCCCGGCTCGACCTACGACCGCACCGGCGCCGCCGGCGGTTACGGAGCCTCTCCGGTGGGCGACACCTCGGTGCCGTGGTGGCCGTACGCCCTCGGCGCGGTATTCCTCGCCGCGGCGGGCGCGGCCGTCACGCTGCGGCTTCGCAGGCATTAAGCGTCAAGGGGGCCGGGATCGCGCGGGATCCCGGCCCCCTGCCGCCGGGGGCTGAAGGACGCTTTCACCGCATGCCACGCAGGGAAAGCGCCCTTCGCCTCGTGCCATGCGGGGAAAGTCCCCTTCAGCCAGTTTTTAGGCGAAGGTGTAGTCCTCGATGGGGAAGCTCCGCGCCTCCTTGATGGCGTTCAAGGTGGAGGACGGACGGAGCAGGGTCGCCTCCCCGTGCGGGTTGAAGTAGTAGCTGTTCGCCGGAGCGCAGTTCCCGAGAGTGAAGATCGAGTCGCCAAGGCGTTCGGTCATCCGGTCCAGGAACGCATCGTTGGCCTCCTGCGTGACCTCGAACTCGGTCGCATCGCGCCGCCGCATCGCGCCGAAAAGGCGGTCCATATGCCGCATCTGCGTCTCGATGGTGGTGAAATAGGACAGTCCCGAGTAGGAATACGGGCTGTTGAGCGAGATGAAGTTGGGGAACTTCGGGATAGCGACGCCCTCATAGGCCTGGAACCGGTTCTCCCGCCACCACTTCCCGAGATCGCGCCCGCCGCGGCCGATGATCTCGACCGCCGGGAAGTTCGCCTCCCACAGGTCGAACCCGGTCGCCAGCACCAGGACGTCGATGTCCCGCCGAGCACCGTCGGCGGTCTCGATCCCGGTCTCGTCGATCTTCGCGATGGACGTCGTCTCCAGGTGCACGTGGTCCTTGGTGAAGGCCGGGAAGTACTCGTTGGAGAACGTCGGGCGCTTGCAGCCGAACGAATACCGCGGCGTCAGTTCCGCGCGCAGCCCCGGATCCCGCACCTGGCGGCGGAGATGCGCCTGGCACCACATCTTTCCGAGCCGGTTCGCCAGCGGTAGTTGCTTGTAGTGCAGGACACCGGAGACCATCATCAGTTCCAGCAGCGCGGTCCCGGTCAGCCGGGCGACCCGCTGGGTGAACGGCACCGCGGCGAACGCGCGCCGGACCGCCTTGGGCACCGGGAAGTCCAGTTTGGGGCTCACCCAGATCGGCGTCCGCTGGTACACGCTGAGTTCCCGCGCGACCTTCGCGATCTCGGGGATCAGCTGGACCGCGGTCGCGCCGGTGCCGATCACCGCCACGCGTTCGCCCGCGAGGTCGTAGCCGTCGTCCCAGGCGGTGGTGTGGATGACCTTTCCGCCAAAGGTGTCGATTCCGGCGATGTCGGGCTTCTTGGGCTGGGAAAGGAACCCTGTAGCGGTCAGCAGGTATTTCGCGGTGACAGGCTCGCCGGCTGCGCGGGAAACCGTCCAGTGCGCGTTCGCCTCGTCCCAGACGGCGCCGGTGACCACCGTGCCGAAGCGCATGTAGCGCCGCAGCCGGTACTTGTCCGCGACGTGCTCGGCATACCGCTTGAGTTCCGCGCCCGGCGCGAAGAGGCGCGACCAGTGGGGGTTCGGCTCGAACGAGTACGAGTAGGTGGCCGACGGGATGTCGACGGCCAGCCCCGGATAGCGGTTCACATGCCAGGTGCCGCCGAGATCGGACTCGCGTTCGAGGATGAGCAGGTTGTCGTAGCCGAGCCGGTTGAGCTGGATCGCCGCGCCCATGCCGCCGAAACCGGCCCCGACGACGACGGCGTCGTACTGCGCGTTCATGCGTTTTCCTCCCGGTGGGTGTCCTGCTGGAGACGGGCGCGGTAGCCGTCCCGCTCCGGTGAGTCGGGGCGTAGTGCCCGGTCGTCCCGGATCAGGCGGCGGAAGGCGTTGAGCGCCGGTTCTGGTGTGACGGCCGCGAGGGTGGCGAGCGTGCCGACATAGCCTGGCACGGCGATCTTCGCGGCGCGGGTGCGGACGGATGCCACGACGGCGTCGGCGATCCGGCCCGGTTTCACCTTCGGGATCGGCCGCATGTCGAGCCCGGACGCGAGCGCGGTGTCGACCGCGGACGGCAGCACGGCGGAGACGCTCACGCCGTGCGGCGCGTACTCCAGCCTGGTCGCCGCGGTCAGCCCGACGACGGCGAACTTGCTGGCGTTGTAGATCGCCAGCCCCTTGACGGGGAACTTCCCGGCCAGCGACGCGACGTTGACGATGTGCCCCCGGCCGCGCTCCAGCATGCCGGGCAGCGCCAGCCGCATGCCGTGGACGACGCCGAAGACGTTGACGTCCATGGTCGCCCGGTTCAGGGCGTCGGAGAGGTCGAGGAAACCGCCGTTGGGCATGATCCCGGCGTTGTTGACGAGCACCGCGAGCGGCCCGTTCGCCTGTTCGGCGTCGCCGAGGAACGCGGCGAAGGAGACCGGGTCGGCGACGTCGAGGTGATGGGCGGTCCCGCCGATGTCGGCGGCGGCGCGTTTCGCGGCTTCGAGATCGAGGTCGCCGATGGACACGCGGGCGCCTAGAGCGGCCATCCGTTCCGCGGTCGCGCGGCCGATGCCCTGTCCCGCGCCGGTGATCGCCACATGCGCCCCGTCGAGTTCCAGGTCCGGGTACTTGCTCACGCGCGCACTCCCTCTCGTTCGAAAGCACCGGCGACCAGGTCGGGCACCGTCCGCGACGCCGTGGCGAGCACGTGCTCCCGCCGCCGTCCGTCCATGAAGTTGGCGCCCATGGCGGCGAGATCGGCCGTCCCAGGTTCGATCCGGACCACCCGCACACCCGCCGCGCGCAAACGCCGCGCCTCGGCGTCCACTCGCCGGGTCATCGCCGTCCGCAGCAGACGTTCCAGCCGGGCCGGACCGCGCGCCGGAGCCCCGCCCTCGCTGCTCATCGGCGCGATCAGCACGACCTCGCCGACGTCGCGGGTGAGCAGGAGATCGGCCGAAGTCGGCGAAACCGTCCCGCCGTCGAGCAGCGGACGTCCGTCCACAAGGGACGGAGGGAACCAGCCGGGGATCGCCCACGACGCGGCGATCGCCTCGCCGAGCCGGGCGGGCGGCGCGTCCGGTGAGCCGAGCGCGACCCGCCCACCCGCCGGATCCGTGGCCATCAGCCAGGTCGCGGGATGCGGAACCCAGCCACCGGGCGCCAGCGCGTCCCCGAGCTCGCGGAGCCAGCCGGCGTCTCCCCTGCCACGGGGAAGAAGACCCGCGAGACCGGCCGTCGCGTCGATGTCCCGGCGCAACGCGGCCCGGACGAGCTTGGCGGCGGGCCACCGCGGATACGGCACCGGCGGAAAACGGTTCGGCATCCGCCGGACGTGCGCGGCGACGAGGGGATCACCGTCGGACGCGCCTGTCAGCGCGCCGAGGATCGCCTTCGCCGGGATACCCGCCCCGAGCATGGCCACCGCCTCGGCGCCGGCCGAGGTTCCGACCAGGACGTCCGCCTCGCGCGGGTCCCAGCCCGCCCGGGTGTGCAGCGCGTCGAGGACCGCCGCTGTCCAGGCGAAGCCCAGCGTGCCGCCGCAACCGAGCACCAGCGCCCTCCCGGAATGACGTGTCATTTCCGGAACGGTATGTCATTCGAACGCCCGGGGCAATAAGCTGGCGGAATGACGACGGAGACCCCGGTCAGCAGGGCCGCACGGAAGAAGCAGGAACTACGGCGCGAGATCGTGGAGACCGCGTTCGACTGCTTCGCCGAACGCGGCTACCACGCGACGGGGATCGCCGACATCGCCGCACGGCTGGGCATCGGGCACGGCACCTTTTACCGGTACTTCCAGAACAAGCGGGACATCGTCGACCACGTCATCACGGACCTGGTCGGGAAGGTGGTCGCCGCACTGGCGGCGGACAACGCCCCGGACGCGGTCAGCAGCCTGGCCGAATACCGCAAGCAGAGCGCGAGGATCGGCGACGCGCTCGCCCAGATCTTCGGCAGTGACCCGAGAATGGCCCGGTTCCTCCTGCTCGAGGCCGCCGGCATCGACGCCGAGATGCGCGAGCGGGTGCTGGACTTCTACGAAACCGCCGCGGAACTGACCGCGGGCTACCTCCACCACGGCGTCCATCTCGGCTACCTGCACGAGGATTTGGACGTCGACGCCACCGCGCGGGCGATCAACGGGATGATCCTCGCGTCGGTGCTCTCCGGACTGCGCGACCCGTCACCACAGGGACAGGCGGCGATGAGCAGGGCGGTCCGTCGCGTCATGTACGACGGCATCGCGGCGCCTCGCTGACCGGCCGGGTTAGGACGCCCCAGCAGGCGAGGCCCGGCGTTGCCGATGCCGGGTCCATGGAACCGTTCCCGGCTTCGGTCGTCCAGCGGCGAAAACGAAAGTCAGCGCTTCGATTCACGATCGCGGCCTCTTCTCCGGCCACGACCATCATGAGCGCTGATAACTGGGTAAGTGGAATACCGAAATCGTGATCGCCGCATACCGGAGCGCGATGGCAGGAAACGACGATGGACTTCAAGCAGCTCAAGGCGTTGGTGACGGTCGCCGAGGCCGGCAGCGTGACCCGCGCGGCCGAGCTGGTGCACCTGGTCCAGCCCGCGGCCGGGATCGTCACGGTCGGCCTGCTGGAGAGCATCACCGAACGGCTCGCCGCGTCACTCGGGTCAACTTCAGCGGTGGAATCGACGAAGGCGACGTCGACTTGAACCTGCTGTACAACCTGACCAGTATGCCCTCACTCAACGTCCGCCCGCTGGTCCGCGAACGACTCCGGGCCGTCGCTCCCCCATCAGACGGTGCCGCCCGAGAGACACGCGCTGCCCGCGAAGCCGGAGCCCATGTGGAGGGCACCGTGCAGACCAACTCCATGGCGCTGCGGAAACGGCTCGTACTGGGCGGGCACGGCTGGACGATCCTGCCGGGCATCGGCATCGCGGCGGACGCCGACGGCGTCTTGAGCGCGACTCCGTTGGGTGAACCGGAGATCTGGCGCACCGTCGACGCCGTCGGGCGGGCACTGGGCCAGCAGACGGTGAACGAGGGCGAGTGGCCCTCGGCTCGGCTCCGGGAAGACCGAACAGGAGAAGGATGACCACGCTCCCCCGAACCGGCCACGCCGTCGCCGCCGACGGCACCCGGCTGGCCTACCAGTGGCACGGCACGGGCAGGCCGCTCGTGTTGCTGGCCGGGCAGGCGAACGACCACACGTGGTGGAACCGCACGCGCGGGGACTTCCCGAGCACGATCACCATGGACTACCGCGGCACCGGCGCCAGCGACGCACCCGATACCGCTTATTCCACACCAGGTTTCGCGGACGACGTGATCGCGGTCCTCGACGGACTCGACGTCGCCGAGGCCGACGTCTACGGCACGTCCATGGGCGGCCGCGTCGCGCAATGGGTCGCCGCGCGCTATCCGGGCCGGGTGCGGCGGCTCGTCCTCGGCTGCACCTCACCCGGTGGCACGCACGGCGTCGAGCGGTCGAACGACGTGCGGCTCGCCCTCGCCCGGCGGTCCTCGGTCGAGGCACGGGAAACGTTGGAGAACCTGATGTACACGCCCGAGTGGCGGGCCGCGAACCCCGGCCCGTACCGGGTGCTGGGTGCCCACGGGATGCTTCCGCACGCGGTCCGCGGGCATCTCGTCGCGAGCAACAATCATGACGCCTGGGACGTGCTTCCGGAGATCACCGCCCCCACCTTGGTGCTCCACGGCGATGACGACTTGCTCGCACCGCCGTCGAACGCGCCCCTATTGACCGAACGGATTCCCGACGCGCGAATGCACCTCTTCGCGCGGGCACGGCACGCCTACTTCGACGAGTGCCGCCCGGAATCGAGCGAGCTGGTGAGCGACTTCCTGGGGTAGCTCATGCCGGCCAGGTAGGTGCCCATCGCGGATTCCTATCTCTCAACTGGTTCGTCTACGCCTGGTTTAGCAACTATTTCGCGGCCAGCTTCTTCCCTGAGGGGAAGCTGACGGCCCAGCTTGTTTCCCCGGCCGTTGCTCGCGGTCGGCTTCATGCGCCCGCTCGGTGGCTGGCTACTGGGCACGCGAGTGTTCTTCTGGTGGGCGACCGAGTGTACGCGTGGACGTTCTTGGCCACGGTGGTGGTTCAGGAGCCTTCGCGGGGTTCCTCGCTTCAGGGTTCGGGCTTGACTGCTCGGGATTTCGTTGCCAGGTATGGTTTTACCGTTATTCGGCAACGTGGGCAGCTGCGGAACCACTGTTACTCGAGGGCCACGGTGGCGATTCACGAACCTTCGCACGGCTCCTCACCTGAGGCTTCGGGCTTGACCGTCCGGAACTCCATCACCAGATAAGGCCTTGCCGATATCCGGCAACACCGGTCGGCCGCGGAACCACCGAACGGCAAGCTCGGCCGCGACCGAGCAAGATTTCCTTTGCCAGCAAACAGGTTTCAGTTTCTGTCGGTGGTCGACGGTACCTTCAGCGCATGAAAACTTCCCAAGCGGTCATCGCCGCTTTGAAGGACCTGTCCGATCCAACTCACCTGGAGGAGATCAATGCCCTGCTGAATTCCCTGGACGACAAGGAGGCCGTCTTCGTCGCGGAAAAGCCACTGCCGCGCTCGCCCGCTGGGAAGCCGTTCGGTACCGCGCCCTGTCGCGGCTGAGCGATCTTCGGGGTGGCGTGCGGAGCGTCGTGCAAAGGGTGGCAATGACACTGTCTCTTGTGGAAGATTTCGCCGGTTCACTTGTCTCGACAGGAGTCGCGTTGACTTCCCGGCTACCGCGAACCTTGTCCTTGCTGGACCGGGGCTTGGTGGACGGCTACTCCGCTCAGAAGGTCGCCGAGGCGACGGCGTGGCTGTCGAACGAAGACTCACTGGTGGCCGATGCGGTGTTGGAGTCGCGGTTGCCGAAGAAGAACAGTACTCAGGTCCGCAAGGCGGCGAGTTACGCCGGCAAGGCCGATCCGGCCGGTGCCGGGAAACGGTCGGACGAAAGCCGCAACAGGCGCCGTTTGTCGGTAACACAAGGCGATGCCGGGGTCGCCTCGATCGAGGTGGTGGACGGACCGGCGGAGAAGGTCAACGCGGCATACCAGCGAATCCACCGGGAGGCCAAGGCGTTGAAGAAGCACGGCGATACGCGGACGATGGACCAACTCCGGGCCGACATCGCCCTCGACCTGCTGCTCAGCGGCAAAGGTGGCGCCGTCGAGCGAGCAGAAGTCTTCCTCTACATGGACATGTTCACGTATCTGGGGCTGAACGACGACCCGGTGACGATGGCCGGACACGGCCACATCCCCGCTTCACTGGGCTGCCACATCGCCACGGGCCCGAACACGGTGTTGCGGCGGATCATCACCGATCCACTGAGCGGGCAAGTCCAGGATCTCGGCAGGACCCGGTATCGGCCGGACGCGGCGATGGCCGAGTTCGTCCGTGTGCGGGATCGTGAGTGCCGAAGACCCGGCTGCGACCGTGCCGCACAGGCGTGCGAACTCGATCATTCGATCCCCTGGCAGTTCCAGGGCGAAACCAGCGTGGCCGACCTGGTCACCTACTGCACCCGGGACCACCGGCTCAAGGACGAGCCCGGCTGGGTCTATCACCTCACCCCCGACGGGACCTTGATAATTACGACACCGACCGGACAGACCCACATCAGCGAGCCACCGCCGTTGCACGAGCCGCGGCCGGAACGGTCGGCCTGAGGTTCTTGCCGAGAAGCGGCAACGACCTCATTCGTGCGGCGCGTGCCCTGGAGTTCCGCAGATCACCCCGGGCCGGTCATTGTCGAGAAACGGCGATGACCGCCTTCCCAACACACGCGCGCGGCCCGCCCGAACTGTTGCCAGAAAACGGCACCCCCCACGGCCGAGAGGCACCAGCAACCTGACCTCACTTCCACCATGAAACTCCCTAACGTCGCGTCAGTACCGAACGCGACGAAACGGACCGCCACGAAGGCCAGCGCGTCAGTGGTCGATCCATCGTGGGCGGGGCCGGGTCGATCGGGCTGGGCACGCCGCTCGCAACCTGCAGTACCGGCGGCAGCTCCGCAGTGACGAAATCCACCGGCGTGAGCACCACGATCGCGCCGCAGACCACCAAGGACTCGACCGCTTTCTGCGCCGAGGCGAACACCTGCACGCTGACCGCCAGCACCACCCAGAGCCCGTACTACGTCAACGCCGACAAGGTCCAAGGGTCGGGACGACAACATCTTTCAGGAGGCCACAATCCTCAAGATCTCCGAAGACGGCGACGGCTACCTGGGCGTAGCCGTCTTCTCCTCCGACTCCGGCAAGAACGGCAAGTAGCCTTCATCAGCAGGAGCGTCGAGCAGGCCCTCAGCGCCGTTCTCCAGCAACCGGGCCATCTCCGCCGATCGGGGAAGCATCGTCTTCTCGTAGGCGGCGACGGCCTCGCCGACCGTGGCGGAGCCGGCCAACGCGAGGGCGAGCTCGGCCGCGTCGAGCATGGCCAGATTGACGCCGACGCCGAGCGGCGGCATCAGGTGGGCGGCATCGCCGAGCAGGGTCACCGTCGGCGTGTGCTTCCACGTGTGCGGGACGGGCAGCGCGAACAGCGGGCGATCGACGTACGGGCCATCGTTGTCGGTGATCATCCGCACCAACCGCGGCGACCAGGCCGAGAACGCGTCGAGCAGCCGGGCTCGGATCTCCGCGGTGTCACTGGAACCGATCCAGTCCGCGGGCAGCCGCTGGACGAGGTAGACCCGGATGTGGTCGCCGCCGTTGCGCTGGGCGAACAGGCAGCGCTCGCCGTCCGCCGCCATGGCACCGCCCTGTCCCACGAGGTCGGCGAGGTCGGGATGCGCGTTGTCGACGTCCTCGAACCACGCCTCCAGGAAGGTGATCCCTGAGTACTGTGGCACGGCCGCGGACACCGCCGGGCGCACCCGTGACCACGCGCCGTCGGCGCCGATGACCAGGTCCGTCTCGACGGTCGTCCCGTCGGCGAAGTGCAGCTCCCCGGAACCACTTGCCCGGGCGAGGGTTCGGCCCCACTGCACGGTGCCGGGCTCAAGTGAGTCGAGCAGCAGGCGACGCAGCAGGCCGCGGTCGATCTCCGGCTTGAACAGCTCGCCTTCGGCCGGGATGTGGTGTTCCAGGATCCGCCCGGCCGTGTCCAGCTTGCGCATCTCCTGTCCCTCCGGCCGCGCCAGCGCGAAGAACTCGTCGAGAAGACCGGCTTCACGCAGGGCGAGCTGCCCGTCGCCGGTGTGCAGGTCGAGGGTTCCGCCCTGGTCGCGCGCCCGGGGATGCGGGTCGCGTTCGTAGACCGTCACGGGGATGCCGTGCTTCTGAAGGATGCGGGCGCAGGTGAGGCCACCAGGGCCCGCTCCGATGATGCCGATTCTCATGGACCCAGAAAAGCAGAACGAGTTAAAAAGTGCAACGAGTCAACTTAGTGACTGTGACAACTCATGGGGTAGAGTGCGCCCATGGAGACACCGGGACGGCGTGAACGCAAGAAGGCGGCGACCCGCCAAGCGCTCGCGGACGCCGCGCTGAAACTGTTCCTGGATCGGGGCTACGACCAGGTGAGCATCCGGGACATCGCCGAGGCGGCGGACGTCTCGACCACGACGCTGTTCAAGCACTTCACCGGTAAGGAAGCACTGGTCTTCGACGAGTCTCAGAACCGGGAGGAGCGCTTGGTCGCCGCGGTGCGGCAACGCCCGGAAGGACAGAGCGTCGTCGAGGCACTTCGTGAGTACGTGCTCGCCACCTGGCTCCCGCTCACAGAGCATCCCCAGTACCCCGAATTCACCGCGCTGGTGAACAGCACCCCCGCACTGCAGGAGTACGGCGAACGCATGTGGACCCGGCACGCCGCGACCCTCGGCGTCGCCATCGCCGACGAAACCGATGTCGGCCACGACGATGCCGCCTGCCGCGCGCTCGCGCGCTTCGTGCTGGACATCCCGGCGCTCACGCGTGGAACGCCGGATCCCCGGAAAGGTGTCGAGGAGATCTTCGACCTCCTCACCCACGGCTGGCGCTAGTCCTCTTCGGGGCGTGAGCCGCGCAATGAGCCAGGATGCGCCTTGGCGGAGGGATCGTTGCGGGTCTTGAGCAGGCTCGCCACCGTCACCACGACGAGAATGCCGATGATCACCGCGAGGCTGATCGGCGTCGAGATCTCCGGCACGCTCTCGTCGATGTCGACGTGGGCCCAGTGCAGGATCAGCTTGATCCCGATGAATCCGAGGATCACCGCGAGCCCCGCCGACAGGTACACCAGGCGATCGAGCAGGCCCTTCACGAGGAAGTACAGCGCGCGCAGGCCCAGCAGAGCGAAGGCGTTGGCGGCGAAGACCAGGTAGGGCTCGTCGGTGACACCGAAGACCGCCGGGATCGAGTCCAGCGCGAACAGCAGGTCGATCCCGCCGATCGCGAGCAGCACGACCACCAGCGGCGTGCCCACCCGCTTCCCTTCCAGACGGGTGAACAGCTTGCCGCCGTCGTACTCCTTCGACAGCGGCAGCAGGCGGCGCGCGGTCCGCACCACCACGTTGTTCTCGACATCCGGATCCTCGTCGCGATGCCGGAACAGCTGGATCCCGGTATAGATCAGCAGCAAGCCGAAAAGCAGGAACATGAAGGAGAACAATGAAAGAAGCGTGGCACCGAGCGCGATGAAGATCGCACGCATGATCAACGCGACGACGATGCCGAACGTGAGCACCTTGTGCTGGTGTTCCTCGGGTACCGCGAAGGTGCTCATGATGATCACGAAGACGAACAGGTTGTCGACCGACAGGCTCTTCTCCACGATGTAACCCGCGAAGTACTGCTGCCCGAAGTCTCCGCCGTGCGCCAGCGTCAGCCAGACACCGAACGCCACCGCGACCAGGATGTAGCCGATCGACCAGGCCACCGCTTCCCCGAAGCCGACCTTGTGCGGCCGCGCGGCCGCGATGATGAGGTCGAGTGCCAGTAGCGCGAGCACCAGTCCGATCGTGACGGTCCAGGTGAGGCCATCGATCTGGAGCATCCTTGCCCTGTCTTTCTTTCGACGGCAGGTGCCCAGATCCTAAGGGCGGTTCTCCTCGCCCGCATGCGCGTGATCCGGCGACGCTTCGACCAGTTCCGCGAGAACGGCCTTGAGCAACGGGTGATCCGCGCTCCCCCGCCGGACCGCGGCGAACACGCGGCGCAGCGGCGGCTCGCCGCGCAGCGGGACGGCGACCGCGCCGGGCACGGCGGTGAAAGCGTTGCGCGGCACCAAGGCCACGCCCTCACCCGCGGCGACCAGCGTGGTGATCGCGTGGAAATCGTCGGAGACGTGCCGGATCCCCGGATTGGCGCAGACGATCATCAGCACGTCGCGACACGGGTTTCCCGGTTTCGGCGCGATCCAGTCGTCGTCGGCGAGTTCGTCGATATCCACTTCGGACGATTTGGCCAGCCGGTGCGCGGTGGGCAGCACGACGTCGAACGGCTCCACGTACAACGGGAACCGGGTGAGCCTGCTTTCATCCGTTCGTGGCGAGAGCCGATACTCCTCGGTGATCGCCAGGTCGACCTCGCCGTCGAGCAGCAGCGTGATGCTCGCGTGCCCCTCGACGTCCTGCACCAGCACCGAAACGCCGGGCGAACCGGCACGCAGTGCGGCGATCGCCGGCGCGACCACCATGGTGATCGCCGAAGCGAAGCTCGCCAGCCGCACCTGCCCCTGGACGCCGGAATCGAGGGCGGCCAGCGTTGCCTGCGCCCGTTCCAGTTCGGCGGCGACGGCGTTCGCGTGCACCACCATCAATTCACCCGCGGGGGTCAGCGAAACCCGCCTGCCCCACCGCCTCAACAGCTGCTGGCCGCACTCGGCTTCGAGGGCGGCCAGCTGCTGGGAGACGGCGGACGGCGTCAGGTGCAGCGCCAGGCCCGCCGCCGTCACGGTGCCGTGGTCGGCGAGAGCGCGCAGTACCCGCAGCCGTCGCGGATCGATCATTCGTCCATCATGGACCTCGCTGTCACGAACGCGTCCACCGCACGGTTGACGTCGTCGGCCGAATGCGCCGCCGACATCTGCGTCCGGATCCGGGCCTTACCGTGCGGAACCACCGGGTACGAGAAACCGACCACGTAGATACCCTGGTCGAGCAGTAGATCGGCCAGCTTGCCCGCCTTGACGGCGTCGCCGATCATCACCGGGATGATCGGGTGCTCACCAGGGAGCAGGTCGAACCCCGCCTCGGTCATCCGCCGCCGGAACAGCTCGGTGTTGGCGCGCAGCTTGCCCAGCAGCTCGCTCGACTGGTCCAGCAGCTCCAGCGTGGCGAGCGCGGCGGCGGTGATCGATGGCGCGAGCGAGTTCGAGAACAGGTACGGCCGGGAACGCTGCCGCAGCATCTCGACGATCTCCGCGCGACCCGAGGTGTAGCCGCCGCTCGCCCCGCCGAGTGCCTTGCCGAGGGTGCCGGTCAGCACGTCGACCTTGTCCTGCACGCCGAACAGTTCCGGCGTGCCGCGACCGGTCGGGCCGGTGAAGCCGACGGCGTGCGAGTCGTCGACCATCACCAGCGCGTCGTACCGTTCGGCCAGCGCGCAAATCTCGTCGAGCGGCGCGAGGTAGCCGTCCATCGAGAACACGCCGTCGGTGGCGATCATCCGGTAACGCGCGCCGGACGCCTCCTTGAGCCGCGCCTCCAGGTCCGCGACGTCGCGGTTGCGGTAGCGCATCCGCTTCGCCTTGCACAGCCGGACGCCGTCGATGATCGACGCGTGGTTGAGCTCGTCGGAGATGATGACGTCCTGGTCGGTCAACAGCGTCTCGAACAGCCCGGCGTTGGCGTCGAAGCAGGAGCTGTAGAGGATCGTGTCCTCGGTGCCGAGGAACTCCGAGAGCTTCGCCTCGAGTTCCTTGTGCGGCTGCTGGGTCCCGCAGATGAACCGCACCGACGCCATGCCGAAGCCCCAGCGGTCCAGCGCCTCTTGCGCGGCCTTGACCAGCGTGGGGTGATCGGCGAGGCCGAGGTAGTTGTTGGCGCAGAAGTTCAGGACTTCGCCGTCGGCGACGCTGACCGAAGCCCGCTGCGGCCCCTGGATCACCCGCTCACCCTTGTACAGCCCGGCTTCCCGGATCTCGGCGAGCCCGGCCTTGAGGTCGTCGCGCATCGCGCCGTACATCAGTTCTCCGTCCAATCCAGAATGACCTTGCCGCAACGACCTTCCCTGGCCGTCGCGAACGCCTTCGCGTGCTCCTGGTACCCGAACCGGTGCGTGATCACCGGCGAGATGTCCAGCCCGGCCTGCAGCAGCACCGACATCGAATACCAGGTCTCGAACATCTCGCGGCCGTAGATTCCCTTGAGCTGGATCATCTTCAGCACGACGGCGGCGATGTCCACCGAGACCTCGGAGGCGGGCAGGCCGAGCAGCGCGACGCGGCCGCCGTGGGACATGTTCGCGATCATGTCGCGCAGCGCCTCGGGCCGTCCGCTCATCTCCATGCCGACATCGAAGCCCTCGGCCATGCCGAGCAGTTCCTGCGCGTCGGCGATGGTCGCCGACGCGACGTCCAGCGCGAGGTCGACGCCGACCTTGCGGGCCAGTTCCAGTCGGTGCTCGCTGACGTCGGTGACGACGACGTTGCGCGCGCCGGCGTGGCGCGCGATCGCGGCGGCCATGATGCCGATCGGCCCGGCGCCGGTGACCAGCACGTCCTCGCCGATGACGGGGAACGACAGCGCGGTGTGCACGGCGTTGCCGAGCGGGTCGAAGATCGCCGCGATGTCGAGGTCGACCTTGGTGCGGTGCACCCAGGCGTTCATCTCCGGCAGCACGGCGTACTGCGCGAACGCGCCGTCGGTGTGCACCCCGAGGCCCTTGGTCCTGGCGCACAGGTGCCGTCGCCCGGCCTTGCAGTTGCGGCAGCTTCCGCAGACCAGGTGCCCCTCGCCGCTGACCAGGTCACCCACCTTGACGGTGGTCACCGACTTGCCGACCTCGACCACTTCACCGACGAACTCGTGCCCGATGACCAGCGGCGCGGCGATGGTGCGCGCCGCCCAGTCGTCCCACGTGTCGATGTGCAGATCGGTGCCGCAGATACCCGCGCGCAGCACGCGGACGGCGACGTCACCGGGTCCGACGGCCGGGTCCGGCACGTCGGTGAGTTCAAGCCCTGGTGCTCGGTCGGCTTTGACCAATGCCTTCATGGCGCGAAGTCTGGTCCCCGGGGCCTGTGCGGTCCATCGCGAGTTTCTGAAATCCCTCGTTAGCGTGTCTTCACAAGCGCGGCCACGCCTTCGAGTAAGCGCGCCAGGCCGAAGTCGTAGGCGTGCTCGGGATTGTGGGCCCCGCGGTTCTCCTCACCCGCCGACTGGCCGACGCGCGCCGCGAGCGGGAAGCGGGCCGAATCGAAGACCTCCTCCAGCAACGGCCCGACCTTCGCCCACCACTGTTCGTCGTCCATTCCGGTGCGGCGGACCGCGCGGTCGGCTTCGATCCGACGGCGGGCCACCCCCTCGACGTGGTCGTGCACCAGCGTGATCACCGAGTCCATCTCGACGTCGGTGAGCCCGAGGCCGTCGATGACGGCGAGTTCGCGTTCGTATCTGGCGATCGTCTGCGGCCCGAGCGACGGTCGCCCGGTGAACACTTGAAGGACCCACGGATGCCTCAAACAGAGGTTCCAATCGACCCGCGCGACCTCACGCAGGCCGTCCGCCCAGCCCTGGTCGCCGCGCTCGCCGAGTTCTCGCACCGCTTCGCCGTAGACGCGGTCGAGCATCGCTTCGACGAGTTCCTCACGCGAGGCGATGTAGGTGTAGAGCGACATCGTGCCGACGCCCAGCGATTCGGCGACCCGGCGCATCGACAACGTGGCGAGATCCTGGTCGCCGTCGGCGAGTCCGACCGCCGCGACGACGACCTGCTCGGTGGTCAAGGTGTGTTTCGGCCCGCGCCGCGGGAGCTTCCGGGTGCCCCACAACGTGGCGATCGTGCGCGCCGGATCGCCGCCGTTGATCTCCGTCATGGCGCCATCATAGGAGATCTACTCCGTAACCCGTACGAAGTTCGTGCTACTCTATTCCGTATGCCATACGAAGAAGCGGCGCTTGAAGCCGTCGACCTGCGGAAACGGTACCGGGATAAGGTGGCGCTGGACGGGTTCAGCCTTCGCGTCGAAGCGGGCACGGTCTGCGGTCTGCTCGGCCCCAACGGGGCGGGGAAGACCACCGCCGTCCGAATACTGAGCACCCTGCTCCTCCCCGACGGTGGCCGGGCGTGGGTGGCGGGCCACGACGTGCTCGCGGACTCCAAGGCGGTGCGCTACCGGATCGGCCTCGTCGGGCAGAACGCCTCGGTGGACGAGATACTGACCGGCCGGCAGAACCTCGTGCTGTTCGGCAGACTCCACCACCTGAAGGGCGCCGCGGCGAAACGCCGGGCGGACGAACTCCTCGAACGGTTCGACCTCACCGAAGCGGCGGGCAAACCCGTCGCCGCTTACTCGGGCGGGATGCGACGACGGCTGGACCTGGCCGCCGGCCTGATCCTCTCGCCACCGGTGCTGTTCCTCGACGAGCCGACCACCGGGCTGGATCCGCGCGCCCGCATCGAGGTCTGGGCCTCGATCAAGGATCTGGTCGGCTCCGGCACGACGGTGCTGCTGACCACCCAGTACCTCGAGGAAGCCGATCAACTGGCCGACCGGATCGCCGTCATCGACGCGGGCCGCGTCGTCGCCGCCGGGACACCCGACGAACTCAAGGCGAAGGTGGGCCCGGATCGGATCGAGACCGTCACCCGCAAACCCACACTCGACGAGGTCTTCCTGCACCTCACCGGGCACGCCACCACCGAGGAGCCGTCTTGACCGCGATTTCCGACGCCACCGCGCTCACCGGCCGGATCCTGCTGCACTGGCGGCAGCGGCCCGGCTCGATACTGGTCGGGTTGCTCTTCCCCGTCCTGATGGTGCTGATGTTCGGCTATCTCTTCGGCGGCGCGATGGCCGTCCCCGACGGGGATTACCTGGACTTCCTCATCCCCGGCATGCTCGCGATGACCATGCTGTTCGGACTGGAGGCCATGGTCGTGGCCGTCACGACGGACGCCGCGAAGGGCGTCACCGAACGGATCCGCGCCATGCCGGTCGCCACGACGGGGATCCTCGCCGGACGCAGCGCGGCCGATCTGCTCAACGCCGTCGCCGGTCTCGCCGTCATGGTCTTGACCGGGCTGCTGGTGGGCTGGGCGCCGGAACGCGGCCCGCTCCCGTCGCTCGCCGCGTTCGGCCTGCTGCTCTGGCTGCGGTTCGCCTTCACCTGGGTGGGCATCTACCTCGGCCTGCTACTGAAGACGCCGGAGTCGGCGGTCGCCGTGCAGATCCTGGTCTGGCCGGTGGGTTTCCTCTCGAGCGCGTTCGTCTCGCCGGTGACGATGCCGGGCTGGCTCGGCGCGATCGGCACGTGGAACCCCCTGTCCGCCACCGCGACCGCGATCCGGGATCTGTTCGGCAACCCCACTTGGGGCGCGACCGACTGGGCGAGCACACATTCGGTCACGTTGGCGTTGCTATGGCCAGCCGTACTCACCGCGATCTTCCTGCCGCTGGCGGCCAGGCGGTACCGCGCGTTGGGCCGGTGAGCGTGAGCACGGCGGACCACCAGCGCTCCGCCACCCGCTGGGTTACGGTGACCGGTGATGAGGGAAGACGTCGAGCAGGGCGCAGCGGACGCGACGCTGCTCGACGCCTTCCGTGCCGGTGACATCGCCGCCGGCGAAGCGCTGTTCCGGCGGCACGCCGAACCGCTACGCCGTCTCGCGGCGGGCTGGGTCACCGAGCCCGCCGAACGGGACGACCTCGTGGCCGAGGCCTTCGTGCGCGTCCTGGGCGTCATCCGCGCCGGGGGCGGCCCCCGGGAGAACCTCCGCCCTTATCTCGCGGTCACCATGCGGAACCTGGTGGCCAGATGGAGTCACCACCGCAAGCGGGTCGAGCTGTACGGCACGGCTCCGGCGACCGAAGTGGCCGCCGGAGCCGCGGGCGCGGAGGAACTCCTCATCCTCCGCTCGAACGCCCGCCTGGCCTGGACCGCCTACTGCGCGCTGCCCGGCCGATGGCGGACCGTGTTGTGGCGGACCGAGGCCGAAGGTGACTCGCCGAAGGTGGTGGCCCCGCTGCTGGGGGTGTCCCCCAACGGCGCCTCCGTCCTCGCCCTGCGGGCCCGCGAAGGGCTGCGTCAAGCCTTCCTGCAGGCGCAGGTCCCCGAAACGGGAACGCCGTGCTGCCAGGAAGCGCGGCGCCGGATGGGCGCGTGGCTCCGCGGCGGGGTGCCCGGCCGCCAGGCGAACCTGATCACCGCGCATCTGGCGGGCTGCGAACCCTGCCGGACCGTCGCCTCCCGGCTCGACGAGGTCAACCGCGAGATGCCGCCGGGAGTACGCGCCATCCCCGCTTGACCGGATCAGCCGGGGACCGGGGCACCCTCCCCCGCGATCCGCAGCGCCTCCACCAGTTCCCGGTACAGCGTGTCGGTGGCGAGCAGCTGCTCGTGGCTGCCACTGGCCCGGACCCGGCCGTCCTCCATCACCACGATGGTGTCCGCGTCGATGACGGTCGACAGCCGGTGCGCCACGGTGACCACGGCGCCCTCACGGGCCCGCCGCCGGATGCAGTCGTGGATCGCGCTCTCGGTCCGGCCGTCCACCTGCGCGGTCGCCTCGTCCAGCAGCACCACGTCCGGCGTACGCAGGATCGCCCTCGCCAGCGCGATCCGCTGGCGTTCCCCGCCGGACACCGACGTCGACGACAGCGGCGTGTCCAGGCCGTCTTCGAGCGCGGCGATCTTGTCGCTCAGCCGGACTTCGCCGAGTGCTCGCAGCACCTCCTCCTCGGTCGCCTCCGGATGGGTGAACAGCAGGTTCTCCCGGATCGTGCCGGGCACGATCGGCGTCTCCTGCTCGACGTAGGCCAGCCGCGTCCGCACCGAGGCATACGGCAGGTCCGCGTACTCCCGCCCGTCCAGCAGCAGTGAACCCGACTGCGGCTGAACGAACCGCATGATCAGCGACAGCATCGTGGTCTTGCCCGCGCCGGACGGCCCGACGATCGCGGTGTGCCCGCGTCTCGGGATCTTCAGCGAAACGTCACGCAGTGCCGGATCGCCGCCGTAGCCCGCGGTCACCCCGCGCAGTTCGAGCACCGGCCCGTCCTGATCACCCGCCGGTTCCGGTGTCGCGGACGCCTTGTCCTCTTCGACCTCCAGCGCGTCCATCTCCCGGATCCGCCCGGCGGCGGCGATCCCCGCCTGCAACGCGGTCATGTTCTGGCTCAGTTCGGTGATCGGCTCCATCAACGCGAACGCGTACAGGAGGAACGCGATCATGCTCGACACCTCGAGCAGGCCGGCGTCGACCCGCCAGGCGCCGAGACCGAGGATGACCAGGATCGCGCCCTGGATGCCCGACCACGCCACCACCCACGCGATGGCCTGCCGCCGTACCGCGCGGACGCCGTGGACGGCGGCCGCCTCCGCGTCGACCAGGATCCGGTCGGATTGACGGCCTTCCGCACGGCTGGCCTTCACCGTGCGGATCGCCCGCAGCGCGCCTTCCAGCACGCCGCCGAGCTTGCCGACCCGGTCCTGCGCCTTCTCCTGCTCCTTCGCGATGGCTGGCATGAGCCACGCGAACAGCGCGACCACCACGACCACGGCCGCGACCGTGGTCGCCAGCAGCACCGGATCGAGCACGCTCATCAGCACCAAGGTGCCGATGAGCATCACCACACCGTTGATCAGGCCGATCACGCTGGACGACGCCGCCTCACGCAGCAGCACCGTGTCCGAGGTGACGCGAGTGACCAGTTCCCCCGTCGGTCGTTTCGTGATGGCCGGGATCGTCGCGCGGAAGAACCGCCGCACCATCGATTCCCGCGCCTTCAGCACCACCCGCTCGCCGACCGTGCCGAGCAGAATCCACTGCGTCAGCCAGATCACCGAGCCCACCAGCATCAGGCCGAGCAGCGCCAGCACGGGTCCGGCCAGCGACGCCGACGACCCGAGCGAGTCGAGCACCCATTTCGTGACCATGGGCGTGGCGAGACCGGTCGCGGAGCCGAGCAGGGCGAGTACCAGGCCGATCGCGAGTGCCCCCTTGTGTGGACGCGCGAACGACCACAGCACCTTCAATCGTGGAGTATCCATGGTTCCCAATGGAACACGCGTGTTCTAAAATCGTCAAGCGAGTTCCATATCGGAGGGCGAGGTACGGTACCGACCATGAGTGAGGGTGTGGCCACCGAGACGGGTGTCCGGGCGAGGACCCGGCGCGCGATCCTGGACGCGGCCATCGAGAAGCTGACTAAGCAACCGAGCGCGACACTGGCCGACATCGCGGCGGCCGCGAACGTCGGGCGCACCACGGTCCACCGCTACTTCCCGGAGCGCTCGGACCTCATCGACGCCATCAGCCTCGACGCCCTCGACAAGATCTCCCAGAGCACCGACCGGGCCCGGATCGCCGACGGACCGGTCCCGGCGGCACTGGCGAGGCTGTGTCAGGAGTACTTCGAGCACGCCGACGTCTTCCAGCTGCTGTTCACGATGCCGGACCTGATGACCCGCCCCGAGTGGAAAGAAGAGAGCGAAGACGACCGCGTCCTGCTCGGGCTCATCGAACGCGGGCATCGCGAAGGGTCGGTCGACCCGGCGATGACGAAGGAATGGGTGCAGCAACTGCTGTGGAGCCTGCTCTACACCGCCTGGGAGATGGTCCAGGAGAAGACCCCGAAGCACGAAGCCCTCACGTTGTGCATGCGCAGCCTGGAAAAGGTCATCGCGGTCGGCTGAAATCCGGCAGGCCCAAGAGCTCCGGCCGTAGGCGCACCGATCACCGTTCGAACAAGCGACGAAGACGTGGAAGTCCTCTCCTGAGCGGGAAATCGCGTAACCCGATTCGGAAAGACGCGCTCGCCCCGACCACCGCAACCTGTTCAGGACAAGAGCCGGAAGGGCTGTGCGGAAGGGAAGACCCAGGCCGGCTGATCTCGTCCGAAAGGATGACGCGGGCACGCGCCGCTTCGATGATCCTTTCCCTGTGATGGAAAAAACCGGCTCCCGCTCCGGTGCCGCCCGGGGAATTTTTGTCGTCGGGGTCGCGGTGTTCGCCGCCGCCCCCGCACTGCTGCTGGCGACCGGGCACGACACGATCAAGCCGTCCGCGGATTCGGACAAGGGGCTTTCCCTCGCGGGTGCCCTGATTCCCGCACTGGCCGGGATCCTGCTGATCCGCGGGATCCCGCTCCACGCACCCCGGCTGCTCCCCCACGTGACCGACCGGCGCGGACTGAGCAGACAGGCGATGGCCTTGGCGCTCATCGCCTTCTTGTGGCCCCTTGCGCTGTTCCTGGTGTCCACGGCGGGACAGCACTCGCTGGTACGCGACATCTGGGCGCTCGCCAAACCGCTCGTGTTCCTGGTGCTGCCACTGGTTCTCTTGCGAATCCTGCGGCCCTCCGGGGAACCGGATCCGTTCCGGCTCACGTGGCGACCTCGCCGAACTTGGCAATGGCTCGCACCGATTCCGGCGGTGCTCGTTTTCGGCTGGCTGTCCGTGCTGGGACCGCTCGCGCCGCCGCTGCCCACCGCCGAGGACTATCCCGACCCGGTGATTCTCGCGGTGGGCGCGACACTGACCTTCTTCACCGCGAATGTGCTCGAAGAGGTCTTCTTCCGCGGCATGCTGCAGACCCGTCTGGAGGCGCTTTTCGGTCGCTGGCCCGGAATTCTGCTGGCTTCGCTGCTGTTCGCGTGGCTGCACCTGCCGACACACGGCCAGGGAGCGCTCCCCCTGACCTTGGGCGCGATCGTCGCCTTCCAAGGGTTCTTCGGCCTGTTCACCGGCTACCTGTGGTCCCGCTACCGCAACCTGTGGGCCCCGATCGCCGCGCACACCGCGATGAACACGGTGCCGCTACTACTGATGTGACGCGGCAAGAGTCGGGCTCGTGAGTTGGAGGACTGTTTAATCGAGGGGAAGGGCAAAGTGTCGTATCCAGGGGTCGCCGCTCCCAATGCCACATTGGAGACGCTCAGTGTCCCCAATGCCGCAGTGGGGACATCAGTCCCGCGGTGTCGTGCCGCGTGGAGCAACACCCTTTTGCCCTGCCCCTCCGAGAGGACAACGGTGGCGTGGTCACCTCGCACGCGTTCCCCTGGTCGTGAAGGCCTCCTTGCCTAAAGTCAGGTCCCGACAAAGTCGAGGTCTTGCAGGTCAGGCGGCTATCCGTCGCTGCGCGAGGCTGACGATGCAGGGATGGGGACGTTGAGTGTCCCCACTCCTGCATCGTCGCGGGTTCACACCGGTTGGGAAAGTAGATCGACAAAGGTTCAGCGACATGCCCCCTCCGGCACACCCGAGTGTGGAGGTTCAAGACGTTCAACGCCCAGCAGCGCTGCGACTTTGCCGGGACCCTGACCCTGAAAGTAGCGAAGAAGGCTTCTATTACGCGCCGATGGTCGCCGCGTCGATGACGAACCGGTAGCGCACGTCGCTGTTTTCGACCCGGTCGTAGGCCACGTTCACCTGGTCGGCCGAGATCGTCTCGATCTCCGCGCCGATCCCGTGCTCGGCGCAGAAGTCGAGCATCTCCTGGGTCTCGGCGATACCGCCGATCATCGAACCGGCGAGTACCTTGTTCCCGCCGAGCAGCGAGAAAGCGTTGTAGGACAGCGGGTCGCCGGGCGCGCCGACGTTCACCATCGCCCCGCCGACGCGCAGCATGCCGAGGTAGGAGTCGATGGGCAGCGTCGCCGAAACGGTGTTGAGGATCAGGTCGAAGCGGCCGCGAAGCGTCTGGAACGTCGACTCGTCACCGGTCGCGTAGTAGTCCTTCGCGCCCAGCTTCAGGCCGTCCTCTCGCTTCTTCAAGCTCTGACTGAGCACGGTGACGTCGGCGCCCATGGCGACCGCGATCTTGACCGCCATGTGCCCGAGTCCGCCGAGGCCGACGACGGCGACCTTCTTGCCAGGTCCGGCACCCCAGCGGTTCAGCGGGGAGTAGGTGGTGATGCCCGCGCACAGCAGCGGGGCGGCGACGTCGAGGCCGATCCCTTCCGGGATCCCGCAGACGAAGGCGTCCTTCACGACGACCTGACGACTGTAGCCGCCATAGGTGTTCTCGCCGTCGAAACCGACGCCGTTGTAAGTTTGGACGTTGCCCTTGACGCAGAACTGCTCGGTGCCCGCGAGGCAGTACTCGCACTCACCACAGGAGTCGACCATGCAGCCGACCCCGACGCGGTCGCCGACCTGGTACTTCGTGACACCGGACCCGACCGCAGCGACGACGCCGGCGATCTCGTGTCCTGGCACCATCGGGAAGATCGCGCTGCCCCAGTCCTCCTTGACCTGATGGATGTCGCTGTGGCAGATCCCCGCGTACGCGATGTCGATCAGCACGTCGTCCGGACGCAGGTCGCGGCGCTCGATCGTCGTCGGCGACAGAGCGGCGCCCGGGGACGGCGCGGCGATGGCGTGCGTGGTCGTCGTCATTAAACCCTCCGAGATACTGTGAACCATGTAAGAGGTCACTTACGACTAGCGTAAGAGGCCTCTTACCTATTCCGCGACCGGGAGGTGTGATCCACGACATGGGCGGCAAGTACCACCACGGCGACCTCCGCGCCGAACTCGTGCGGGTCTCGCTCGACCTGATCGCCGAACGGGGACTCGCCGGGTTCTCCGTCGCCGAGGTCGCCCGCCGGGCGAAGGTCAGCCCCGGCGCGCCCTACCGGCACTTCGCTGACAAAGAGAGCCTGATGGCGGCCATCGCCGCCACCGTGGCCTGCCAGTTGGCGGACCGGGTGCGCGACGCCATCGAAGCGGAGAGCGACCCGGTCGCCGCGCTCGCCGCGGCCTCCGGCGCGTACACGGAATACCTGATCGAACGCCGCGCCGGGATGAACATCATCTACGCCGACGGCCTGCAAGGCCCGGAGTACGCGGCCCTGCACGAACAGACCCGCCGCCTGACCGACCAGTTCGTCATGCTCTGCCTGACCGTGGCCGACCGGCCACAGGACGGGCTCGAACTGATGGAACAGTTGTTCACCCAGGCACACGGTTACGGCACGTTCTATCTCGACGGCGTCTTCACCAAACAAGGCTATTCCAAGGAAGTCGTCGTCCGGAAGTCGACGGAGGCCGCCCACACCGCCATTGAGGGCCGCACCAGAATGTGACGTGATCCACGTCTGATTTATCCGATTACCGGGCCTCCCCGCGCCGACAGGATGCGAAGCGCAATCCCATCGACAGCGAGGAGAAGCGCGTGAGCGTCGAGCAAGACATCGGAACGTGGCGGGAACTGGGCCGCCGCACGAGTACCGCCTCGCCGCGGGGTTCGCCCTGCTCGGTGTGCCGCAGAGCGAACATCCGCCGCCGCTGGTCGTTCTCCTTTGGCTGCCCGTGCTTTTCTTCGGTGGCACGGGAATCGGCATCGCGATGCCGCATCTGGCCGTGGCGGCGATGACCTCCGCCCCGGACGGTGATGGCGGGAAGGCCGCCGTCGCGATCGCCACGATCCTGACGATGTCGACCGCTTTCGGTGCGGCGGTCGCCGGGCTCCTGGTCAACCTGGGCGCATGGTCGGTGGTCTCTTCGGCGAGGTGGTTGTTGCTCGGCTTCGCGGCCATCGCCGCCCTCGGTGTCTTTACGGCGCGACGACGGTGAACTCGATCTCGCCGGGGATCGGCGTACCCTTGCACTTCAGGGTGGCCGTATAGGTTCCGGGCGTGGTGACGACGGTGGTCGTACCGCTGAACCGGCCGAAGTTGCCACCCACGGTCCATGCCAAGGGCGCGGCGAACCCCGGCGAGGTCGCGGGCCCTTCAGGTCCGCCAGGGCAGCCGTAAAGCACATCCGAACCACCGGAGATTTCGCCGCCGGGCGCCACTTCGCTCGGGCCGAGCCCCCAAGACGGCGCCACGTAGTCGAGCACGGTGAACTGTGTGGTCAGGGTCTCCCCGTCACACGTGGCGGTCGCGGTGTAAGTCCCCGGCACGCCGGAGGCATACCCATTGCCCCACAGGTTTTCCCGGTCGCCGCCGACCGCGACCAGCTCGACAGGCCCGGTGAAGCCGGGCGAAGTCACCGCGGAATAGCTGTCACAGCCTCCACCGATGCCCGTGCCGAAGAGTTCGTTGGGCCGGACCTCGAGGGGGTAAACCCGCAGCGACGGTTCGGTTTGCGCTGAAGCCGCCGGTGCGACGGCCGCCCCCAGCGCCGCCACCGCCAACGCCACCAAAGTCTTCGTTCCCCGCATTTTCGGGCCCTCCCCTGGATTTCCCTGCCTGGTCGAGGACCACCTTGGCAGCATCGGGTGAGGGCTGTCTGCGTCATCTGACACAGTTACCCGGTTCGGTGCCGCCGACGAGCACGCGGGGCCCGGACGGCGATCGGGCAACCGCCGTCGCAACGGATGTGCGCCCAGACAGTCTTCCCGCCGCGCACCGGCTCACGACGGACACCCCACTGCACCGCCACCCCGTCGACGACGAGCAGTCCGCGTCCCCGCGGATCCTCGATCTGGGAAAGACGTGCCCGGGGTTGTTCGACGCTGACGTCCGCGACCTCGATACGGACCGCGCACGGCGAGACGCCGCGCCACAGCTGGATGTGGCGTGCGCCCCCACCGTGCACGTAGGCGTTGGCGACGAGTTCCGTCGCCGCCAGCAGGACGTCGTCACGATGGCCTCCCCCGAGGTCGGGTAGGCATCTGACTACCCAGGCGCGCATGTCAGGCAACGCTCGTGGCGTCGTGGCTCGCAGGTCGAACACCCAGGTTCCCGGCACCGGATGCTCCGCGATACTGATCATGGAGCCACCCTTCCCGTCACGCGGCCTCGCTGCTGAAGTCGCACGATCGGGTTACCCAGAACGTCCGCCGATCAACCCGCGGCGTACGGGACACCCGGGTCAGCGGGCCGCACCTGTAAGTCCGTGAAGGACTCCTTGAGGGACTCTGGGTCCCTCAAGGAGTCCTTCACGGACTTGTGGCGCCGCGCGCGGGACGATGCAGTTTCGAGGCACCGTAAGCGTTTCATCTGGATTTCATGGCGTCGCCCTACGGTTCCGGGCACGGATCCGCATCGGCGGACCGGTGGTCCACGAGGAGACGTTCATGAGCCCGGCGAGCCGGACCCCGTACAACATGGTGCTGCCCCGGGACGACCGGCCGAGTCCCGGGGAACGGGACGGGGTCGTCGGACCGGGCTGGAGCTGGGCGGCGTTCTTCATGCCGTGGGCCGACGGCCGCCCGTCGCCCCGGTACCGGTGGACGCTGTTCGAGACCGCGGGCCAGGCCGTCGACGACCTCCGTCGCTGCCTCGACGACGGCAACGTCAGCAAACGCGGTGCCCTGTGCTCGTCCGTACTCCGGAAGCGCGGGGCCCCGCGGGAGCTGGTGCTGTGCGACGCCGCGGACTGGGCGTGCGTCGTCCACGAGGTCCGTGCCGGGGTGCACCTGACCGACGCCGGTGACGCCTACTTCGCGCGCTGGCGGGCGAGTATGGACGGGCACCGCTTCACGATTGTCAACGCCGGTGTACCGACTGTCTGGTGAGGTCCAGGCCTTCCAGGGCGAGGGCGCGCTGCTGGGAATCGCCGTCGGGTCCGATGGTGGTGAGCACCCATTCGAAGTGCTCCCTGGCGGCCGCCGGGTCGCCCGCGGCGAGATGGGTGCGGCCGAGCCGGTTGCGGATCTCGGACTCCATCCCGATGATGGTCTCCTCGGTGACCGCCGTCAGCGCCCGGCGCTGCAGTTCGAACGCCTCGCCGAGATTCCCGAGTTCCAGTTCCGCCGCGCCGAGCCGGGCGAGGCTGGTCGCGATCAGCAGGCCGTCCGTGGTCTCCTCCGCGAGCTGGACGGAACGCCGGAGGTCCAGAGCGGCCTCGGCGAAGCTGCCGATTTCGAGCCGGACGGTGCCGCTGTGGCACAGCACCCTCGCCAGCATCCCGGGACTGCCGATCTCCTCGCTCAGGTCTCGGGCGCGGCCGAGGTGGACGAGCGCCTCCTCGTGCTCGCCGTTCAGGTAGGCGAGATAGCCGAGCGCGGACAGCGCCCGTTCGGCGAGCCACCGGTCCCCCACCTCGTCGGCCATGATCATCACCCGCCGCATCCCGGGGATCGCGAGGTCGTGCCGCCCCGCGATCAGGTCCGCCATGGTGAGCCCGCCCAGCGCCCGCGCCTCCACCCCGCGGTCGCCGCAGGCCTGGCCAGCCCGCAGCGCGTCGTCGAACCAGCCGCGCGCCCGGTCCAGCTGACCCTGCATGGCGTAGGCGTAGCCGAGGCAGAACCGGAGCGACGAGACCAAACGCTCGTCTTCGGCCCGTTCGGCCAGTGGCAGCGCGACCTGCAACGCCGTCCGGGATTCGTGGTATCGCTGCTGGCGCGCGAGGTAGTCGACCAGCCCCTCGGCGATCGAGCACGCGATGTCGTCCAGCCCTGCTTCGGCCGCTTGGGTGACCACTTCCGGCAGGTCGCCGACGGCGTCCAGCCAGGCGGAAGCGTCCCGTTGCCCGGTGAACGGTCCGCCGCCGGACTCCAGCGGGAAGCGCGCGACGCCCCATTCGCTCGCCCGGCGGGCGGCGCCGAGGTACAGCCCGTACACCCGTTTCCGCGCCGCCTCGACGACGTCGCCGGGCATATGCCCGGCCAGCCGTCGCGCGTAGACCGCCACCAGGTCGTGCAGCCGATAGCGGCCGCTCGCCGGTTCCTGCACGAGGCTCGCGTCGACCAGGCTTTCCAGCTGACGCTCGGCCTCGGCTGGCGAGCAGTCCAGCAGCGCGGCGAGCGAGAGCCGGTCGAATTCGGGGGTCGGTGACAGGCCGAGCGCACCGAACGCGCGTTGCCCGGCGGGCCGCAGCTGCTTGTACGAAAGGCGCAACGCCACCTCGACACTGCGGTCCTCGGCGGTCAGTTCGCCGAGCCGCCGCTCGTCGTCCGACATCCGGTCCACCAGGTCCTTGAACGTCCACATAGGACGATTCTGCAACCGGGCACCCGCGATCCGCAGCGCGAGCGGCAGGCGTCCGCACAAGCCGGCCAACGCGCGTACGGCGAACCGCTCGCCTTCGGCCCTCGGCACCCCCACGATGTGGCTGAGCAGCCGTTCCGCGGCTTCAAGACCTAGCGCGCCAAGGGAAACACGGCGGTCGGCGTCCAAACCGGACAGACGGCGACGGCTGGTCACCAGCACCCGGCTGCCCGGCCCGGACGGCAGCAGGGGACGCACCTGCCCGGCGGACTCGGCGTTGTCGAGCACCAGCAGCAACTTCAGGTGCGCGGTCGCCGCCCGCCACGACGCGGCCAGTTCGTCGAGATCGTCCGGCATCGTCCCGTCTTCGACGCCGACCGCGCGCAGCAACCGCCGCAGTGCGCGTTCCGGTGTCACCGGCTCGCGGCCTTCGGTGTACCCGTGCAGGTCCACGAAAAACGCACCGTCCGGATAGGACTCACGGAGCCGGTGGGCCGCGCGCACCGCGAGGGTGGTCTTCCCCGCACCGGGAACGCCGTCGACGGCGTCGACCGTGACCGCCTCCGGATCGCCGTCCTCGACGAGCAACGCGAGTTCCCGGTCCCGGCCGACGAGTTCGCCGTTCGTGGCGGGCAGTTCGTTGCGGACCCGGCGCGGCGCCTCCCGGCGCTGAGCGACGCCGAGCAGCGCGTCGTCCCCGCGCAGCACCGCTTCCTGCACCTGCCGCAGTTCCTCACCCGGCTCGACACCGAGTTGCTCCACCAGCCTCTCGCGGACGTCGGTGAACACCTCCAGCGCCTCCGCCTGCCGCCCGCCGCCGTAGAGCGCCCGCATCAGCAGCGCGGCCAGCGGCTCGCTCGGCGGGTCGGCGGACACCAGCGCCGACAGCTCGCCGATCACCTCGTCGAACCGGCCGAGTTTCAGCTGTGCTCGCAGTTTCCGGCCCAGCAGCAGGAGTTTGCGTTCCTCCAGCCGTCGCCGCTCGCCATGGACGAACGCGCCGGGCAGCCCCGTCAACGGCTCACCGTGGAACAGCCGGAGCGCGTCGGCGAAGGTGTCCACCGCGGTGATGAGATCCCCGGCCTCCTCGGCGGCGGCCGCGGCGACCGCGACCTCCTCCAGCCGCGCCACGTCCAGCCGCACGCCGCCGCTGGCGAACCGGTAGCCGCCCCGGTCGGACACGATCACCGAGTCCTTCGGCTTCCGCCCCGACGTGTCCAGGCATTGCCGCAGCCGCCGGACGTATACCGGCAGCACGTTCGATTCCGGTGGCCGTTCCCAGAGCCCGTCGGTGAGTTCGTAGTGGCTGACGGTCACGTCCGGGCGGAGCAGCAGCGCGGCCAGCACGGCCTGTTGCCGGACCGGACCGAGGTCCAGTCGTGTCTCCCCCCGCCAGGCCCGCAACGGGCCGAGCACCTCGAAGCGAAGCCGCGAGTCCGCGGACACCCCATCCCCCTTCATCATCCCCCCTTCGTTTCGCATGACTAACCCGGCACCACGATCCCGTGGTCGAACGCGTAGACGATCGCCGCCGCACGATCCCGCAGCTGGAGTTTCGTGAAGATCCGGCCGATGTGGCTTTTCACGGTCACCTCCGAAATCACGAGGGCGGTGGCGATCTCCGCGTTGGTCAGCCCGCGGCCGATCGCCCGGAGGACGTCTTGTTCCCTAGGTGTCAGCAGGTCGGGCGAACGCCCGCCACTGCCGTTCCCGGCTGCCTGCCGGTACGCGGCGAGCACGCGGCCGGTGACCCCTGGGTCGAGCCAGGCGTCGCCGTCGGCGACCGCGCGCACGGCGCGGATCAGGTCTTCGGCGGGGGAATCCTTGAGGACGTAGCCCGCGGCACCCGCCCGCAGCGCGTCGGCCAGCAGGCTGTCGTCGTCGAAGGTGGTCAGCGCGAGCACCGCCGGATGACCGCCGGTCCGCCGCAGCCGCCTGGTCGCCTCGACCCCGCCGACGTTCTTCATCCGCAGGTCCATCACGATGACGTCGACCTCATGCGCGGCCAGTGCGGCGGGCACTTCCGAACCGTCGCCGCATTCTCCCGCGATGACGAACCCGTCGCGGCGCCGCAGGATGCGCCGCAGCCCGGACCTGGCCAGCTCCTGGTCGTCGACCAGGAGCACCCGGATCTCCACGGCGGCGGTCACGGCTTGACTCCCGGCACGGTGACTTCCACGACCCACTGCTTTCCGCTGGGCCCGGCGCTGAGGTCGGCGCCGAGCTGAGCCGCGCGAACGGCCATCCCCGCCAGTCCCGATCCGTCCTCGGACGAACGCCGGACGGTCGCGGGGAGGGTGTTGCTGACGATGAGCTTCGCGCCCGACCGGCCGGCGTTCAGCCGGACCTCCGCGGTCGCGCCGGGGGCATGCTTGACGACGTTGACAAGTGATTCCTGCACGATCCGGTAGAGACCCAATCCGTCCGAGGCGCCTACCCGGCCGAGGTCGCCTTCCTGTGTATAGCGCACCGCCAGTCCGGCGACCCTGGTGCGTTCCACCAGCGTCGCGATGTCCTCCACGCCCGGCAGCGGGGTGCTGCCCGACGGGGTGTCGGCGAGCAAGCCGACCGTGCGGCGGATGTCGGCCATCGCGGCACGCCCCACCTGCTCGGCTTCGGTGAGCGCTTCGATCGCCTCATCGACGTCGCGGTCCTGCTGCAGGGCACGCCTGGCACCGGTCAAGTGCAGCAGCGTGATGCTGAGCGAATGGCCGACGACGTCGTGCACCTCACGCGCGATCCGCTGGCGCTCGGCCAGCAGCGCCTTGTCACGGGACGCGTCACGGTTGACTCGTTCGGCGTCCAGCACCCGGGTGTACCAGCGGACCATGAGACCGCCGCTGAGGCCGAGCAGGATCGCGACCATGTACACCGGGCCGCCGACCAGTCCGCCCCAGATCCCCGCCACGACCAGTACCAGCTCACCCGCGACGGTGACGATGGTGATCCCCGTCTTCGTCCGCAGGACACTGGCCGCTTCGGTGGCCGCGACCAGCAGCAGCAACGGCGCGAAATCCGGGAGCACCGGCTCGAGGAGCAGGACCGAGGCCGCGACGATCAGTGCGGTCATCCGCACCCACGGCATGATCCAGTGGGTGATCGTCCAGATCACCGAAGGCGCGATCACCAGCAGCCCGGCCAGCGCGATCGGCTCCGGCGGCAGCAGGGCGTCCCGTTGCACCAGCGCGACCGCGGTGAACACGAAGCTCACCGCGCTCGCGCACAACGCCCCCCACCACGGCAGGGTCAGTCCGGCCCGGGTGAGACTGACCTGTACCCGTGCCCGGAATCGGTCCCGCAAGATCACCAGCACGGGCATCAGCCTAGGAAGTGCCGGGAGGCGCGTCATCGTGCGGCGGGCGGCACCCGTCTCCGCCCACGGTAGGAGGCGGGGCAAGCACGAGCCGATGAAGTCCGGATGAAACGCGGGGCGCTCACTCCTGGCCGAAGCCGACCCACCGCAGCTTCTCCCGCTCCCGTTTCGGCAAGCCCGCGACAACGAGGTCGTAGGAGTCCTCGAGCATCTCCCGGACGAAGTCGTCGGTCAGCGAACCGTCCAGTTCGACGGTGTTCCAGTGCTGCTTGTTCAGGTGGTAGCCGGGAATGATCGCCGGATGCTCGGCTCGCAACCGGACCGCCAGATCAGGCTCGCATTTGAGGCTGATCCGCAGGGGCTTCGCCTTGAGCGCGCTGAGCGCGAACATCTTTCCCGCGACCTTGAACACACTGGAATGCTCGTCGAACGGGAACTCGGCGCGGGCACCGGGGAAGCCGAGGCAGAGCTTCTCGAGAGCGGCAGGCGTCATACGGTCACCTTAGGTCGTGCCTCCGACAGAAACCTGTCCTGTCCTGCGCATTGACCGGCCGTCGGTGATTCCCCGACGATGAAGGGAGCCAACTGGGTGGAGCGTGACCGACATGCGACCGAACCGCGGAAAACGCTTGCTGGTGGCGGCGATCCTGCTGCTGGGTGTCGTACCGGGAGCCGCCGCGGCGGCTCCCGCGAGTCCAGCGGAGAGCGCCACCACGAGCGAGTGGGTGGGCACCTGGGCGGCCGCGCCCGCGGCCGGGGTCGCCGGGACCGACAACGGCTACCCGAACTTCTCGATCCGCAACATCGTGCACACCAGCGCCGGCGGGCGCGAGGCACGCGTGCGGCTGTCCAACGCCTTCGGCCGGACGCCGGTGCTGTTCGGCAAGGTGACCGTCGCGGTCGCCGCGGGCCCGGACACCGCGCAGGCGGTCCCCGGCACGATGCGCACGCTGACCTTCGGCGGCGATCGCGAGATCACCGTGCCGCCGGGCGCCGACGTCCTCAGCGACGGCGCGGCACTGACCGTGCCGAGGGACGGCGACCTCCTGGTGACCACGTACACCCCGACGCCGTCCGGGCCGGTCACCTACCACCCGCTCACGATGCAGAACTCGTACTTCACCCGTGACGGCGACAAAGCCGCCGACGAGTCCGCGGCGGCGTTCCCGGAGAAGACCACGGTGTGGCACTACGTGTCCGGAGTGGACGTCCGGGGGCCGGGGCTGCGGGGCAGCGTCGTCGCGATCGGCGACTCGATCACCGACGGCGCCGTCTCGACCTGGGGCGCCAACCTGCGCTGGCCCGACCAGCTCGCCGACAAGATCAACGCGCGCATGGGGGTGCTCAACGCCGGGATCAGCGGGAACCGGCTCCTGCTCGACGGCGGCAACTACGGCGTCAACGCGCTGGCACGGCTCGACCGGGACGTGCTGAGCCAGTCCGGCGCGCGGACGGCGATCGTGTTCGAGGGCATCAACGACATCCAGCAGACGCCGCACCAGGCCGACCCTGGCAAGATCATCTCGGCACTGAAACAGATCGCGACGAGGGCGCACGACCGCGGCCTGCGGGTGCTCGGTGCGACGATCACACCGTGGAAAGGCTGGGGTTCGTACACGCCTCAGCTCGAGGAGACCCGGCAGGCGGTCAACCGGTTCATCCGGACCAGCAGGCTGTTCGACTCCTACATCGACTTCGACGCGGTGATCCGTGATCCCGCCGATCCGCGGCGGATCGAACCCGAGTACGACTCCGGCGATCACCTCCACCCCGGAGACAAGGGCTTCACCGCCATGGCGGACGCTGTCCCACTGCAGCGGCTGAGGTAGGGAATAAAGGCTGCGCGCGGCGGTTTCGTCGGGCACGATGTGCTGATGGCGATCAGAAATGACTAGCGGCGAGGGCGGTATCCGAGCGACGGCGCGGCTGGTGCGGTTCGCCGAACACGAAGCACGCGCGGAAGCGCTCCGGGCGCAGCTGGCCGGGCTGCACGGCACGATCCGGCTCGCGAAACGGACGTCGAACCTCTTCCGGGCGCGGACGGCGACCAGCACGCCGGGGTTGGACGTCTCGGGGTTCACGCACGTGCTCGACGTCGATCCGCTGGCGCGCACGGCCGACGTCGAAGGCATGGTCACCTACGAGCAACTCGTGGACGCGACCCTTCCCCACGGACTGATGCCGCTGGTCGTACCGCAGCTCAAGACGATCACGCTCGGCGGCGCGGTCACCGGCCTCGGCATCGAGTCGTCGTCGTTCCGCAACGGCCTCGTGCACGAGTCGGTGCTGGAGATGGAGTTGCTCACCGGCGACGGCCGGATCGTGGTCGCCCGGCCGGACAACGAGCACAGCGACCTGTTCCACGGCTTCCCGAACTCGTACGGGACGCTCGGCTACGCGCTGCGGCTGAAGATCGAACTGGAGCCGGTGAAGCCGTACGTGCGGCTCGACCACGTCCGTTACGACGACACCGAGGAGTACTTCGCGGCGCTCGGCGAGGCCTGTCGCGACGGGTCGGCCGACTTCGTCGACGGAACGGTCTTCGGTCCGGGTGAGCAGTACCTGACACTGGGCACGTTCACCACCTCCGCGCCCGCGACCAGTGACTACACCTGGCTCGACATCTACTACAAGT
The DNA here is from genome assembly GCF_047608695.1 of Amycolatopsis sp. cmx-11-32. NCBI lineage: Bacteria > Bacillati > Actinomycetota > Actinomycetes > Pseudonocardiales > Pseudonocardiaceae > Amycolatopsis > Amycolatopsis sp. cmx-11-32. The sequence continues at coordinate 142,236 of NZ_JADNQN010000016.1, forward strand.
CGATCCGCGAACGCGAGACCGACCACCTGAGCGTCCGGGACTACCTGTGGCGCTGGGACACGGACTGGTTCTGGTGCTCGCGCGCGTTCGGCGTCCAGAGCAGGCTCCCCCGGCTGCTGCTGGGCAGGAAACTGCTGCGGTCCTCGGTCTACTGGAAGCTGGTGGCGCTCGACCGCCGCTTCGGGGTCGCCGCGAAACTCCTCAAGCTGCGCCGGCTCCCACCGGAAGAGACCATCGTCCAGGACATCGAGGTGCCGCTGTCGCGCGCCGCGGAGTTCCTGGACTTCTTCCGCCGCGAGATCCCGATCAGCCCGGTGTGGATCTGCCCGCTGAAGCAGCGGCCGGGTGGCGTGAACTCGCCGCTGTACGAAATGGACCCCGAAACGCTGTACGTCAACTTCGGGTTCTGGTCCGCGGTCCCGCTGGACCCCGGCGAGGGACCGGACACCCACAATCGGCTGATCGAGGCCGAAGTCACCCGACTCGGCGGGCGGAAATCGCTGTACTCCGACAGTTTCTATGCCGAAGATGAGTTCTGGCGGCTGTACAACGGTGATGCCTACCGGAAACTGAAGACGACCTACGACCCGGACGGCCGCTTGCTCGACCTGTACGCGAAATGCGTGCGGCGGCGGTGACCCGGGCTGGGAAGAAGAGAGACGAACATGGCTGAGACGACGACCGTCGGGAAGATCTTCGAGCGTTTGCTCGGCCCGAGCGCCGACGTGTCCATCACCGCCTACGACGGCAGTACGAGCGGCCCGGCCGACGCACCGGTGTCGATCCAGGTGCGGTCGCCGCTGGCGCTGACGTACCTGATGTCGTCCCCGGGCGACCTCGGGCTCGCGCGTGCCTACGTCGCCGGCGCGCTCGACGTGGACGGCGACCTCTACTCGGCGCTGCGCGCGCTGGTGGCCCAGGTCGACCAGCTCAGCTCCGCGGACCGCTTGTGGCTGCTGCGCAAACTCGGCCGCACCCACCTGCGTCGCGTCCCGCCGCCCACCGAAGAACTGCCGAGCCGTCTCAAGCGCGGCCTCGACGGATTGCGGCACTCCAAGGCGCGGGACAGCAACGCGATCGCGAACCACTACGACGTCTCGAACCGGTTCTACGAACTGGTGCTGGGTCCTTCGATGGCCTACACCTGCGCCGCCTATCCGTCCGCCGAATCGTCACTGGAAGAGGCACAGGCGCACAAGTTCGACCTGGTGTGCCGGAAACTGGACCTCAAACCGGGGATGCGGCTGCTGGACGTCGGCTGTGGCTGGGGCGGGATGGTCGAGCACGCCGTCGCGCACTACGGCGTCGAGGCGCTGGGCGTCACCCTCTCCCGCGAGCAGGCGCAATGGGCGCAGAAGGACATCGTCACCAAGGGGCTCGCGGACCGCGCCGAGGTGCGGCACCTCGACTACCGCGACGTCACCGAAACGGACTTCGACGCGGTGTCGTCGATCGGGCTCACCGAACACATCGGCGCACGGAACCTGCCGTCGTACTTCCGTTTCCTCGCCGGGAAGCTGAAGCCGCACGGACGCCTGCTGAACCACTGCATCACCAACCCGGACACCTCCGTGCCGCACCGTTCGCGCGGGTTCATCGACCGGTACGTGTTCCCCGACGGCGAACTGGAGTCCGTCGGGGAGATCGCCACCGCGATGCACGACAGCGGGCTCGAGGTGCGGCACTCGGAGAACCTCCGCGAGCACTACGCCACCACCCTCGGCGCGTGGTGCGCCAACCTCGACGCGAACTGGGACGAGGCCGTCGCCGAAGCGGGCGCCGGGCGGAGCCGGGTCTGGGCACTGTACATGGCCGCGTGCCGCCTCGCGTTCGAGCGGCGGGAGATCGAACTGCACCAGGTGCTCGGGGTGAAGGTCGGTCCGGACGGGGACTCGGGGATGCCGTTGCGGCCGGACTGGGGCGTCTAGCTCCGGGGTGCAGGACACTCAGTGGCGGAAGGCTTCGGCGAGCCACCACGAGCCGCCGTCGTCGGCGATCTTGGCGTCGATGACGAGCGGCGCGTCCCGTGGCCCGCCGAGCCATTCCGTGACTCCGGCGAGGTCCTCGACCGACCGCACGGTGACGCCGTCGCAGCCGAAACCGCGTCCGATCGCCGCGATGTCGGTATCGGGGAACCTGACCGTGGTCATGTCCGCGTTGCCGAAGTGGTGGATTTCCGCGCCGTACGCGGCGTCGTTGTAAACAATGACCACGAGCGGGATCCCCAGCCGTAAGGCGGTTTCCAGTTCGGAGATGGCCATGAGGAACCCGCCGTCGCCGACGCCGAGCACCGGTAACCTGTCCGGCCTGGCGAGCGCCGCGCCGATCGCCGTCCCGAGGCCGAGCCCGACGCATTGGAACGCTTGGGTGAAACAGAAGCCGTTCTCATCGGGGACGGACAGGTACGCGCTCGGGTAGCCCATGAAGTTGCCGGAGTCGATCGAGAGCACGCGTTCGGCGGGCAGGATCTCGTCGAGGCGGCGGCTGAGTGTGCGCGGGTCGATCCGTCCGTCGCCGGATAGGTCGTCATACGGCACGTCGTTCCATCGTATTCCCGCGGGGACTCGCTGTCTCCCGGCGCTGTGGCCACGCTTTTCGAGTTCCGCGTGGACGTCGGTGGCGGTGCTGCCGACGTCACCGACGACACCGAGGTCGATCCGCCGGTGGGCGCCGAGCGCGGCCTGCTCGACGTCGACCTGGACCAGGCGGGCCTTCGGGCCGAGGAGCGTGCCGTGCCGGGTGGTCCACATGTTCAGCGCGCAGCCCCAGCCGATCACGAGATCGGCGTCACCGATGAGGTCCGCCGCCTGCGGTGACGAAAAGCCGCCCGCGATCCCGATCGAGAAGGGATCGTCAGGGAAAAGGCCGTGTGCCACCGCCGAAGTCGCCAGCAGCGCACCGGAGACCTCCGCGAGCTGCCGGAGCGGTGCCGCGCCCGCCCGCGCACCACGACCGGCGATGAACACCGGTCGCCGCGCTTCGGCGAGAAGGTCGGCCAGTTTCGCGACCGCCTCGAAGTTCGGCCGGATCGGCGCCGGGCCGGCGATTCCCGGTACCGGGAGGACCGCTTCGGGTGCTTCCTGGGCCTGGACGTCGAGCGGGAGGTTGAGCAGGACGGTCCGGCGTTGCTGCCAGGCCGTCCGGTAAGCGCGGACGGTGTCGGCGACCGCGGTCGCCGCGCTGTGAACGCGTTCCGATACGGCGCCGACGGCGGTTCCGAGCGCGTCCTGGTCGATCCGGAAGTTCGACAGCACCGCCGACGCCGCGGTGTCGGCGGTCAGGACGATCATCGGTGTCCGGCTCTTGGCCGCCTCGGTGATCCCGGTGAGCGCGTTGGTCAGCCCGACACCCTGGTGGAGACTCAGCACCGGCATCCGGCCGCTCATCCGCGCGTAGGCGTCGGCCATACTCGCCGCGCCGCCCTCGTGCCGCGCGGCGACGAACCGCACTCCGCCGGACCGCAACCCGTTGGTGGCCTCGAAGTTACCGCTGCCCACGACCCCGAACGCGGCTCCCACCCCGAGTTCCGCGAGGGTGCGGCCGACCAGTTCCGCGACGTTCACGCCCGTTCCACCAGCGCGTAGACCCTGGCAGGACTCCCAGAACCGCCGACGATCGGCAGCGGACTGACGACCAGCAAGGACCCGGTGGGCGGCAGGCTCGCCAGGTTCCGCAGCTGGGTCAAGCCGTGTTTTCCCGCGCCCAGAAGGAGTTCATGGCAAGGAAAGGCCGGTTCGAGTGCCAGCGACTGCCCCGCGTCGGTGCCCACCGTCTCCACGCCGAACCCGGTGATCGGCGCCTCTTCCGCGAGCCAGCGGGCACACTCCGCCGAGACGCCCGGCGAATGCGGGCCGTTCTCGTCGTTGTTGAGGAAGGCCTCCTGATCGTGCGATCGGGCGTCCCACCCCGTGCGGTAAAGCAGCCAGCCGCCGTCGGGAAGCGGCCCGTTCTCGCGCTCCCACGCGAGGATGTCGTCGACGGACAACAGGTAGTCCGGATCTTCGGCCGCACGCGCCGACGCGTCGAGCACCACCGCCGGGGCGACCAGCGTCCGCAACGGCACCTCGGAGACGTCGTGGCCGTCCTTTCCCGACACCCAGTGCACCGGGACGTCGAGATGGGTTCCGGTGTGCTCGCCGGTGTGGATGTTGTTCCAGTACCAGCGCGGCCCGCGTTCGTCGTACCGGCTGATCTCCTCCAGGCCGAACGGGATCGTGTTCGCGAACGGCTCCGGCAACCGGAGGATCGGCGTGCTCGCGCTCAACGGGGCGGTGAGGTCGACGACCTCGATCGCGCCCGTGGTGATCGAGGTGCTCAGCTGGGCCAACAACGACATGCGTGCCTCCCGGGTGACTGCGGTGTCCGGATCACCTTAGGCCTTTTCGAAGGCTAAGTCGTTAGTGATTCGGGGTCGAGTTCGCGGGACTTCAAGAAGTACTTCCGAACCCCTGAGATCTCGACGTCGTGAAGGCCTCCTTCCCTACCCTGAGAGTAGCGAAGGAGGCCTTCACCAACTCTCGCCCGAGAGCCGCGCAGCAGAATAGAAAAGATCCAGTCCACCATCGACACAGCTTTCGTTGGTCGAATATATGTTCGACAAATGGTATTCTTGAGGGGTGTCCAGCAGACGAACCCTCGAACCGCCACAGGAGTTGTGGCGTGCCGGTGCGCAGGAACTCGCGCACGGTGTGGTCGAGCGGATGTCGTTGGCACGGCAGGCCTTCGCGGAGGTCGGGCAGTTCCTGGTGGAGATCGAAGCCCGGGGCCCGATGGAGTTGTTCGGGTACGGCTCCACCGCGGGCTGGTTCGCCGAAACCGCCCGCATCACGCCCGAGGAAGCGCGGAAGACGGTGGCGCGGGCGATCGCGGTGAACGACGGCCGGAACCTGGATGGCACCCCCGCGCCCGCGTTCGCGCCGATCGCGGGCGCCGCCGCGGCCGAGGGCGACCTCGGCCACCAGCAACTGGACCCACTCCTCGCAGTCCTGAAAAAGATCCCCGCCGAGATCCCGGCGAAGGGTCGCTCCGGCGCGGAACAGATCTTGGTAGACCTTGCCCGGAGAGCCGGACCACAGGAAATCACCAGCGCCGGCGCGGATCTTTTGGCCCACCTCGACCCCGACGGGAACGAACCGAAAGACGAAGACCTCAAACCACCCTCGCGCGAAGTGTTCCTCCGCAAACGTGACGACGGCTGGTGGCGATTGAATGGCCTGCTGGACCCCGAGTTCGGGGCGCGAGCGAACGCCCTGTTCGAAACCTGGGGACAGCGAAGACCCGTCGACGACGACGGCAACCGCGACCCGCGCACCCCCGCCGAACGCCACGGCGACGCCCTTTTCGACGCCATCCACTACGCCATGACCAACGACAAAGCCCCCACCCTCTCCGGGGACCGCACCACCGCCGTCGTCACCATCCCACTGGAGACGCTGTCATCATTGCTCGGAGCAGCCTGCGTGGACGGAGTCACCCGGATCACCGCCCGCCACGCCCGCATGCTCGCCTGCGACGCCAAAATCATCCCCGCCGTCCTCGGCTCCGAAAGCGAACCCCTCGACATCGGCCGCGCCACCCGCACCGTCACTCCCGGACAACGCCGAGCACTCAACCTCCGCGACCACGGCTGCATTTTCCCTGGATGTCGGCGACAACCGAAACACTGCGAAGCCCACCACATCTTGCCGTGGGGCCAACTCGGCGACACCGACCTGAACAACCTGTGCCTGCTCTGCCGCTACCACCACATGGTCATCCACGGACAATCCGGCTGGAAAGTCCGCATGGCAGCCAATGGCCGACCGGAGTTCGTTCCGCCGCAGTACCTGGATCCACTACAGAAGCCCAGGCGCAACACGCATCACAGCTGAACCCGAGGAGCCCGCCACCACACCGGCGACGGGCCCTTCGGCGTGCCCGGAGGGCGGCACCGACAGCGCGATGCCTGAACCAGGTACCGAACATCGAACTCTGCGACCGCCCCGCCAGCCGCTTCCCGAGATCGACGGCCTGCGCCTCGGCGAGCAGGCAGACGTAGTCGGTGACGGCCCGAGCGCATCGGGCCTCTTTGTTCTTCTCGAAGCTGAAGGGAGGTCTCCGGGCTGTTTGGCGACTTCCCCAGGCACGTGATCAACCGATCGAAGTCTGAGCCGATGATCCCGGCGGTGGCCTTTCGATCACGTAGAACCACGTGAGCTCTTTCAGCGCCGCGACCCGGCATTGACTTTCCAGATCAATTTTCACGTAGGGGCTTCGTCGATGACCCGGGCCGCCTGCACGAACCTGGCGAGATGATCACTGGTGATCATGTTCATCCGAACACGATTTCTGCGGTGCCCCAGCACTGCGACTGAAGACGGTCACCGAACTCGTCGAAACCGTTGTGATTCTTCAATCTGCGGATCCCGTGCTTGACTATGCGCTTCCGATCGACAGACAAGCCACGCAACGGGGCCAACCCTGCCCGGAAGCAGTCTTCGGGGTCATCCCGCCCCCACTTGTCGCCGTAACCACGGTCGGTCCACAAGGCCGTGGTCTTGCACGAGTCGCAGGGCTTGAGACGCGGAAGCTCGAGGACCGCGTTCAACGCGATGTGACCAAACGGCGGATGCCCGATATCGCGCAAGTGCTGCACGAGTCCTCGGCCCATCTGTGCGACACCGGCGAGCCGCCGGAACGCGGAAGAACAAAGGACCCGGTCCCGCTGATAAGCCTCCCGATAAGACGGCGGCTCCTTCACAGCATGGCGCCGGACATTTCCGAACGTCCCCTCGGGCAAGTAACCGTCAACACCTCACCGGAGCGACAGATTCGTCGATACCCGTCGCGATCGAACCGCAACCGGGGCCGAGGTCAGCTTTCCAGGATCACCAAATCCAGCCCCTGCAACCGTTCCCGGTCCGCGATGACGTCGATCTCGGTGATCTTCCCGTCCATGAACGAGAACGCGAGCACCACCGAAGGACGTCCCTCGTCGGCCATCACGAGGCCGACGCCACCGTTCACCAGCGCGAGTTGCGTGGTCCGCGCCCGCACCGAGGCGGCCGCGGCGCCGCGGGCCACGACAGAAGCGCCTTGCAGGAAGACCGGTGTGCGCGAGGGGCCTGCCGCTCTGTCGGCGCGGAGGACGACGTCGGGGTGGAGCAGTTCGAGGAGCGCTTCGAAGTCCCCGCCCCGGGCGGCGGCCAGGTAGGCGTCGACGACCTGGCGCCGTCGCGCGAGGTCTGGTTCCGCGGCGGTGGAGCGGCCCTGGACGCGGCGCCGGGCGCGGCTCGCGAGTTGCCGGGCGGCGGCCGGGGTGCGGTCGATCAGCGGGGCGATCTCGTCGAACGGGACCGCGAACATGTCGTGCAGCACGAACGCGAGCCGTTCGGCGGGGGCCAAGGTGTCCAGGACCACGAGCATCGCCAGTCCGATCGAGTCGGCGAGCACGGCGTCGGCGGCGGGATCGACCGAAGGGTCGACGGGCTCGGACGACGCGGCGTCGAGCGGCTCTTCCCGCCGGTGGTCGCGTGAGCGCAACACGTTCAAGCACACCCGCGCCACCACCGTGGTCAGCCAGCCGCCGAGGTTCTCGATCTCCCCGGCGTCAGTGCGGTTGAGCCGCAGCCAGGTGTCCTGGACGGCGTCTTCGGCCTCACTGGCCGAGCCCAGCATCCGGTAGGCCACCGCACGCAGCCTCGTCCGGTGCTCCTCGAACCGTTCCGCCAGCCGATTCTGCTCGTCCACCGCACTCCTCGCTCCCGCAGCACCCCGGCTCACATCTAACAGCCACTGAGATCGTCGGCGAACCGCACACCCGAAGATCGGTACGACGCGGCGCGTTCGGCGGCCGACTGAGGCGTGAGGACCTCGTTTTTCGCGTAGTAGACCCAGTCCACCTGCTCGAGATAGGTGCTCGTGCCGCCGCTGTGCCGGGTGAGGTCGATGAACCACTGGTTGAAGTTCAGGGACATGTCCTGCCGCGGGTACACGTCGAACGGCCCACCGCGATCGTGGTCGGCGACCAGCGTGCCGTCGATGTAGTACCGGACGTGCCCGTCGGACACGGTCGCGGCGACGGAATGCCAGCCGTCGATGCTGCGTCGCTGAGCGCTGCTCTTGTTCTCGGCGTACCAGGGGTCCGGCGTGTAGGTGTGCCAGCTGGTCTGGAAGTTGACCGGCCCCGCCTCGCCCCATCCGCCGTTCGGCAGGTATTCCGAGAAGTCCAGCTCGCTGTAGATCGGGTCGTTGTCGTAGCGCAGCGGGCTGATCGTGAACAAGGTCTGGTTGATCCGGTCGCCGTCGGGGCCGGACGCCGGCGCGTCCGAGAACCGGATCCGTGCCGCGTAGGTTCCTTCGAAGAACCGTCGGCCGGGCTGCAGGATCTCGGTCTGCGTGGTGCCAGCGGGCGTGCCGTCGGTGGCCGAGGCCAGCTGCAGGACCTTGTCCCCGCCGGACGTCGGGAAGGTGATGCCTTCGGGAGCCCACCGCGCACCCGCGACGCCGGGGCCGCCACCACCGGAGCGCACCTGCCAGCCGTGCTGCGAGAGGAGCCCGTCGGTGTGCGACGCGTAGTGGAAGTCGTCGAACAGGGCCCCACACGCGGCCGCCCCGCTCGCGGTACCCGGTGCGAGCCCGAGTGCGGCGACCGACAACGCGGCGACGGCGGCGAAACGGAACTTCCCTGAGTTCGACATCGCGCTCTCCTTTACCAGTGGTCAGCTTCTCTCAAGGTCCCGCCGGTCAGCGGTAAAGTCAATAGGTCTAGACAACTTGTCCACCAGCCAATTCGTGACGACCACTGGGTAGGCTGTGGTCATGCGGCGGACAGAGGTCAAGGAGCGGCTGCGCAAGCTCATCGAGCGGCGGCAACCGGGCGAAGTCCTGCCTTCGGAACGCACGCTGAGCACCCAGATCGGTGTCTCGCGCCCCACCCTGCGAGCCGCGATCGACGAACTCGCGCGAGACGGCCTCGTCGTCCGCGAGCACGGCCGCGGCACGTTCACCGCGCCACGCAAGATCTCCCAGGATCTCTTGCCCACCACCGGCGGCGACCAGTTCGCCCCGCCGGCCGAGGGCCACTGGACGAGCAAGGTCGTCGACTTCCAGATCACGCCCGCGGGGGCGCGGCTCGGCAAACGGCTCGAGGTCTCCCCCAGCCGCCCGCTGGTGGCCGTCACCCGCCTCCGGATCGTCGAAGAGGCGCCGATGGCGATCGAGCGGATCCTCGTGCCGCGCGAGATCGTGCCGGACATCACGCGCGCCGACTTCGAGTCGGGCTCGTTCTACGAACTGCTCCGGACGCGGTACGAGGTCCGGCCGTCGACGGCCGTGCAGATCACCGAACCGACCGTCACCGACGCCGACGAATCCGGCCTGCTCGGCGTTCCGCAGCACTCCCCCGCACTGCTGTTCGAACGCACCACCCGCGACCCCGGTGGCCGCGTGATCGAGTACACCCGCTCGATCTACCGGGGCGACCGCTACCGGATCACCACGCACCTGAAGTTCGACCACACCTCCGGCTGACTCCGGCGTGCCGGGGCCGTCCGCGCGGGAGTCCATGTCAGACTCCCGGGCGATGTACACCCCGTCCGATCTCGCCGACCTGCTCGAATGCGAGCACCGCAGCGTCCTGAACCAGGCGCTGGCCGCCGACCTCCCCGGGGCGCCGCGGCCGGGCTCCGGGCCGGACCAGCTGGCGGTCACCCACGGGCGCGCGCACGAGGCCGCGACGTTGGACAAGCTGCGCGGCGAGAAGAGCGCGGTCGTCGAGATCGACGAACGAGACCCGGTCGTCGCCGCGAAGGCCACTGAAGAGGCGTTACGAGCCGGCGCTCCGGTGATTTACCAAGCCGTTTTCCACGACGGCGAGTTCTCCGGCCGGGCCGACTTCCTGATGCGGGACGACGAAGGCCGCTACGAGGTGTACGACACGAAGCTGGCCAGGCACGCGAAGCCCGCGGCGGTGGTCCAGCTGACCGCGTACGCCGACGCCCTGCGCCGGGCGGGCTGGCCCGCTGGTCCGCAGATGCACCTGCTGCTCGGCGATCACAGCACCCGTTCGTTCCGCGTCGACGACTTCCTCCCGCTGGTGGACCGGCTCCGCGCCCGGCTGCGGAACCGGCCGCCCGCCCTGCCGGCCCCGCTGTGGGCCGACGAACGGCCCGCTTGCGGCGGCTGCTCCTACGCCGCGCATTGCGCGAGCGCCCGCGAGGCCGATCGCGATCTTTCGCTGGTGGCGGGGATGCGCGGTGACCAGCGGCGCAAACTCGTCGCCGCCGGACTGGACACCATCGACACCCTCGCGAAGGCGACACCGGAAGACCGGCCTCGCGACATCTCGGTGACGTCGTTCACCACCTTGCGCGCGCAGGCCGCGATCCAGGTCCGCCAGGACGCCACCGGCGAGATCGCCTACGAGATCATCGATCCCGGCGCGCTGGCGGAGCTACCGCCACCGGCGCCCGGCGACGTCTTCTTCGACATGGAAGGCGATCCGTACGCGCTGGCAGGCGAGGGGCTCGAATACCTCTTCGGCGCGGTGACCGCCGAAGACACCATGAAGTTCACGCCGTTCTGGGCGCACAACCGGTCGCAGGAGAAGCGTGCCTTCGAAGAGTTCGTCGACTTCGCGTCCGCGAGGCTCACGGAACATCCCGGTTCACACGTCTACCACTACGCCCCGTACGAGGTCACCGCGATCAAGCGGCTCGCCGCGGTGCACGGGACCCGCGAGGACGCCGTCGACCACCTGCTGCGCAGCGGCGGACTCGTAGACCTGTATGCCGTGGTGCGTAAGGCACTCCGGGTCTCGCAGCGGTCGTACTCCATCAAGTACCTCGAACCGCTCTACATGCCCGGGGCCCGCGACGGCGACGTGAAGACGGCGGTTTCGAGCATCGAGGCCTACGAGGAATACCTGACGCTCACCGCCTCCGGCGAGACCGAGCACGCGGACGAAGTGCTGCGCGGGATCAGCGACTACAACGAATACGACTGCGTCTCCACCCTGCGGCTGTTCGAGTTCCTCCACCAGATCCGCGCGGAGAAAGGGATCGCGCTCGCCGAGCCGCCGGAGGAGTCCGATGTGGACGCTCTGCTCCGCGAGACAGAAGAGGACGTCGCCGCGCAGAAGCGCGCGGAACGCGCCGCGCAACTGGCCGCCCTGGTCGATCCACTGTTGGACGGTCTTCCCGACGATCCGGCCGAGTTCACCGGCGAGGACCGCGCTCGCGCGCTGCTGGCCGCGTCCGTCGGCTATCACCGCCGCGAGACGAATCCGGCGTGGTGGGAGTACTTCCGCCAGCTCGCCGCCCCGCTCGGTGATCTGGAGACCGACAACGCCTGCACCGTCCCGGTGGCCATGGAAGCCGGGGAATGGGTGCCGCCTTCGGGCCGGGTCCGCAAGGCGAAGCGGTCACTGACGCTTCGCTGCGACCCGGACCGGCCGCATCCCTTCGCTCCCGGCGACGACGTCCGCCTGCGCTACGGCGCCGCCGCACGGGACGCCAAGGTCGTCTCGGCCACCGCCGTCGAACTGACCCTCGAGGAAAGCTGCCCGCCCGACGAGACCACCGCCGACCGGCCGGTGGCGGTGCTGCCCGGCAGCCCGGTCCGGCCCTCCCCCAAGGACGACGCGGTCGCGGACCTCGCCCGCCTCGTCGTCGACGCACTGCCGGTACTGCCCGCTCACCCCGGCGTCGACCTGCTCCGGCGCACGACGCCCCGGCTGCGCGACGACCAGACCCTGCCCGAACCGGGCTCCGACCTGGTGACCACCGTGATCGACGCGGTCGAGAAGCTGGACGGCTCCGCCCTTGCCGTCCAAGGGCCGCCCGGAGCGGGCAAGACCTACCTGGCCGGCAGGCTGATCGCGAAGCTCGTGCGCGCGGGCAAGACGGTCGCTGTCACCTCGACCAGCCACAAGGCCGTGGAGAACGTGCTGTCCGCCGCACTGAAGAACGCGCCGGACCTGCCGTGCGCCAAACGTGCCAAACGGACCCCGGATCCGGCCGCGCCGTGGGAACAGCCGAAGACCAATCCCGCGCTGGTGAAATGGCGCGAGGAGCACGACACCGGCCATCTGGTCGGCGGGACCGCTTGGACGTTCGCGAACGCCGCGATCCGCGAAGAACCGTTCGACCTGCTGATCATCGACGAGGCGGGCCAGTTCGCCCTCGCCGACGCGCTCGCGGTGTCGATGTGCGCCAAGAACCTCCTGCTGCTGGGCGATCCGCAGCAGTTGCCACAGGTCGTGCAAGGCACGCATCCCGCGGGCGCCGAGGCGTCCGCGCTGGGACATCTGATCGGCGAGGCCGACATCATCCCGGCCGAACTCGGCTACTTCCTCGACGAGACCCGCCGGATGCACCCGGCCGTCTGCGCGCCGGTCTCGCGGCTGTCCTACGCGGGCCGCCTGCACTCGCACCCCACGGCGGCCGAACGGGCGATCGAAGGCGTCGAGGCGGGCCTGTACCTGGCCGAAGTCGACCACCACGGGAACACGACGCGTTCGGTCGAGGAGGCCGAGGCGGTCACCACTCTCGTCGCCGATCTCCACGGCCGTTCCTGGACCGATCACGGTGAGCCCCGGCCGCTCGGTGACGAGGACATCCTGGTCGTGGCGCCGTACAACCTGCAGGCCCGCGTCGTGGCCCGCGCACTGGACCAGGCCGGGCATCCCGGCGTGCGGGTGGGCACGGTGGACCGGTTCCAGGGGCAGGAAGCGCCGGTGGTGATCACCACGATGACCTCCTCCTCGGCGATCGACCTGCCGCGCGGACTGGACTTCCTGCTCTCCCGCAACCGGCTCAACGTGGCTCTCTCGCGGGCGCAGGCGCTCGCGATCGTGGTCTGCTCTCCGCGGCTGGTCGAGGCCGACATCCGCACGGTCGAGCAGATGCGCCTGGTTTCGGGCATGCTCGGTTTGATGACCGAAGCCGTGCCCTGGCGGCAAGGACGGAGTGACCATGAGTGAGAACAGTCCGGAGAAGAAGCCGGAAATCCTCGACGCCGAGATCGTCGAAGAGTCCCCGACCCCTCCGGTCGAGGTTCCGGACCCGGACTACAGCGAATCGGGGGTGCCGTCGTTCGACCACGTGCGGGACCGGATCGAGCAGCGGTACACGACCTCGCTGGGTTCGACCGAACTCGCCGGCCTCGGCGGCAAGGAAGACGTGGCCTCGCTGGACAAGAAGATCGCCGACCGCGACAAGGCCGCCAAGGACAAGCTTGCCGAGATCCGCCGCGCGATGCGGGAGTGAGCTAGTGCGGGGGTGTGGGTCCGGGGTGTCGCGAAAGCCACTTTCGCGACACAACCGCCCCTGAGCTAACCCCAGTGCGGTGAACCGGCCTTCATCGCGATGGCGTGCGCCTGCCGGTAGTGCGCGGCGGCCGCTTCGTAACGGCCCAGAGCGGTGGCGAGATCACCGAGGTAGCGGGCGACCGGGCGAAGGGTGACCATCCCGCTCCCGGCCCCGGCGATCTCGCCGTCGGCGGGCAGGAGTTCGGTGTAGAGCCGTTCCATCACCGGCCGGTCGCCGAATTCGATCGCGACGACGGCGTGCAGGCAGGTGCGGGCCTCGTACAGCAGATCCCGGGGCGAGTCCGGAATCGGGAGAACCGGGCGGCACCAGCTTTCGTAAGCGCCGTAACGCGTTTCACCCGCGTCGGGCGGCAAGCCTCGCTGGATCCGGTCACAGTGCGAGGCGAGGGCGAGGATTCCCTTGTCCACTCCGGACATGGCCGTGCCGGCGAGCCCCGACGCCGCGGTGCGATAGGCGGCTTCCCCGCCTGGGCCGGTCATCGCGGTCCGCGTCGCGCGGTACCACTGGGTGAAGACGCCGACCAGCGGAGCGTCGTACTTCTTCCCGAGTTCGTCCGCCGACGCGGCGTGCCGGTCCGCGGCCGCGAAGTCCGCGAGCGCGCTCTTCGCCTGCATGAGCACGAGGTGCCCGAGGATCTCGAACGTCACCAGCCGGTGCCGCGACGCGAGGTCGACCAGTTCCGCGCCGATCTCGGCCCGCCGGGGTGCCAGCCCCGCCCGGTCGAAGGACTGCAGGAACCGGGCGTTGAGCGCGAACGCCAGCAACGCGGGGTCGTCGAGCCGTCGTGCGAGCGCCTCGGCTTCCCGCGCCGCGTCGCGAGCCCGTTGCCCGCCCGCGTTCCGCAGTTCGACGGCGAGCGTGGCCAGCAGGCGGCATCGCTCGGCCGTCCGTTCGGCGGGCAACGCGGCGAGGGTCCGTTCGACGGCGTCCGCGATCCGGGAAGCCAGCTCCGGGTCGTCGCTTTCGGTCCAGACGGCGGGGACGTCGAAGGCGCCGATCACTCGCGCGGTCACGAGCGGATCGTCCAGCCTTTCCGCCAGCTCCAGCGCTTCGGCCCGATGCCGCCGGGCATGGCCGAGGCCGCCGGACACAGCTGACGCGCGGGCCTTGCCCATGATCAGCTCCAGCCTCTTCTCCGCGTCTCCGTCGCCGGATCGGTCGTACGCGGTGAGCGCGGCGTCCCAGAGTCTCGCTGCTTCCGCCTGCGCGAAACGGCTTTCCGCCCTTTCCGCGGCCGCCTGCGCATAGTGCGCGGCTCGGTCGGAGTGCTCCTCGGACAGCACGAAATGGTGCGCCAGCGCGTCGACGTCGTCCGGGCGCAGGCTTTCCAGCGCTTCAGCGATCGCGCCGTGCTCGCGGGCACGGCGCGAACGAGAGAGATCGTGGTAGAGCGTGTCCCGCACGAGAGCGTGCGCGAACCGGAACCGGCGCGGTGCCCGCTCGGTCAGGAATCCGTGCCGGACCGCGCTTTCGGCCGCGTCGAGCGCCGTTTCCCCCGCCAGGGCTTCGAGCAGGCCCAGATCGACGTCCGTGCCGATCACCGCGGCCCGGCGCACGACGCCGCGAACCTCGTCCGGGAGTACCTCCACCCGATGCCGGACGACGTCGCGGACTCCCGGCGGCACCGTGTCCAGCGCGGCCGGGCCCTCGGCGGCCAGCAGCCGGGCGAGTTCGCGGACGAAGAAGGCGTTCCCGCCGCTGCGCCGGTGGATGACCGCGGCGGTTTCCGGGTCGACGTCCTGCCCGGTCGTGACGCGGACCAGGTCGGCGACCGCGGTCTCGGGCAGGCCACCGAGGTGGACGCGCACCGGTTCGGCGCGAGCGGCCCGGCCGAGGAAGTCCGTCAGGCGCGCGGACGGGTCGGTGCCGCGATAGGTCGCGACGATCACCACCGGTTCGGCGAGCACCGAGGTGAGCAATGCCAACGTCTCCTCACCCGCCCAGTGCAGGTCGTCGAGGACGAGCAGGAGAGGCGCGGCACCGGTCAGGTAGGACGCGACAGCCCGATGCCATCGCCAGCGCGCGGCCATCGGGTCTTCGGTGACCGGGTCCGCCGCCGGCGGGGCGCCGTATCCGGCGTCGGCGAGCGAGGCCAGGATCCGGCTCCACGCGTAGGCGGGCGGCAGGCCCTCGTCGTCGGGGTCGCTCCCCCAGGCCGTGGTCCAGCCCTGCGCGGCGAGGCGGGCGGACAACGCCTCGGCGAGCGCGGTCTTCCCCACCCCGGCGTCGCCCGAGACGAGCACCAGCCGCGACCTCCCGCTGGAAGCGGCCTCCGTCAGCCGGGTCAGCTCCGGGTCGCGGCCGACCAGTGGCCGCTCGACGGTCTCGGGCACGGACGGTTCCAGCCGGGGTGCCTGCGCCAGGATGTCGGCTTCCAGGTCACGCAGGGCCACGCCCGGATCGACGCCGAGTTCGTCGGCGAGCAGCTCGCGCGTGGTCCGCAACACCGCCAGCGCGTCACCCTGCCGTCCGGAGCGGTAGAGCGCCAAGGCCAGCAGCCGGGAACCGTTCTCCCGCGACGGATGTTCGCGCACTCGCGATTCCAGCTCAGGGATCGCCTCGGCCGCCCGCCCGAGCGCGAGGAGGGCTTCAGCACGGAGTTCCCACGCCAGCAGCCGGAGTTCGGCCAGCCGGAAGACCTCGCCCCGCGCCCAGCCCTCCTCGGCGAACTCGGCATACGCGGGCCCGCGCCACAGCGCGAGCGCGGTGTCCACTCGCGACAGTGCGGTCCTCGCCTGCCGACTATCGACGAGTTCGCGGGCCGATGTGACGGCGGCCTCGAAATCCCAGGCATCGACGGAGTCCGCGCGCAGGGCATAGCCCCGGGCGACCGTGACGAGCAGCCGCGCGGGCTCACGGGGCGCGCGATCCGGCTCCAAGGCCCGGCGCAGGGCACCGACGAACGTCTGGACGGCGCCGACAGCGCCCTCCGGCGGACGCTCCCACAGGTCGTCGATTAGGCGTTCCACCGGTACGACCCGGCCTCGCGCGATCAGCAGCCTGGCCAGCACCGCGCGGTGGCGTGGTCCCTTGAGCCCGACGTCACCCCGCGTGTCCTCGGCCACGAGCGGACCGAGCACCCCGAACCGCATCGCCACCTCCTGGCTCACCGACGGTGATCATCGTGCCCCGGCCGCCCGGTCGTCGCTGACCGGGTGCTGATTCGGGCCGGGGACGCTGGCCGTGACAGCGAACGACCAGGAAGGTACCCATGCGCATCACCGGATTCGACTACCAGCGCGTGCCCGTGGCGGACGGCGTCTCACTCGACGTCGCCGTCACCGGGACCGGCA
Source organism: Amycolatopsis sp. cmx-11-32 (assembly GCF_047608695.1). NCBI lineage: Bacteria > Bacillati > Actinomycetota > Actinomycetes > Pseudonocardiales > Pseudonocardiaceae > Amycolatopsis > Amycolatopsis sp. cmx-11-32. Next base: position 158,839 of record NZ_JADNQN010000016.1, read on the forward strand.
GCCCGATCGTGCTGCTGCACGGTTTCCCCGAGACCCACCTCATGTGGCGGCACGTGGCGGCCGAGCTGGCGGCGGACCACACCGTCCTTTGCCCTGACCTGCGAGGATACGGCGAAAGCGACAAGCCCGTGGACACCGGCGAGACCTACTCGAAGCGCACGATGGCGGCCGACGTCGTCGCCGTCGCGAAGGCGTTCGGCCACGACCGGTTCGCCCTCGCCGGGCACGACCGGGGCGCGCTGGTGGCCCTGCGGGCCGGGCTCGACCACCCGGACCACGTGAGCCACCTCGCGATCCTCGACGTGCTGCCGACCCTCGACATGTGGGATGTGCTGCACGGCACCCGCGCCGCGGTCGGCTTCCACCTCTTCCTGATGGCCCAACCGCCCGGACTGCCCGAACAGCTGATCGGCGCCGCGCCCGACGCGTTCTTCGGGCACTTCCTCGACGCCTGGACGCAGCGTGGCGACGCGATCCCCGCCGACGTCCGTGCCGCGTACCTGGAGGCGTCACGGAGGGCGGTGACCTCGATCGTCGCCGACTATCGCGCGTCGGCGGGCATCGACGTCGAACACGACACAGCGGATCGTGAAGCGGGTAACCGGCTCGCGATGCCGCTCACCGTGCTCCAGCAGGACTGGGGTGCCGCGCTCGGCTACGACGCCGTCGCACTCTGGCGGGCGTGGGCGACGGATCTGGACCATCGGACGGTCACGTCGGGCCACTTCATGGCCGAGGAATCGCCGTCGGAGGTGGTGAAGGCGCTGCGAGAACTGCTGGCGCGCTAGGCCGAAGGGGCCCTTCGCCGCATGTGACGCGGTGAAGGGCCCTTTTCCCGCGTGACATGCGGGGAAAGGGCCCTTCAGCTCTGAGCCGAATGACATGACCAGTACCGCCATCCGCCCCAATCCGGCATCCATTTGTGTTTAGCTCTCCCCCTGCGGGGTATTGGTTGTCGGCACGACCAAGCGAGGGGCCCGACATGAAAGCCAGTCCCAGACACGCGCACACCGTGGCCCGCGATCTCCTGTCACTCACGAGATCCGGTGAAGCCGACCGACTCGCCGCCGCACTCGTGTCCATCGCCTCCTCCGGACGGCGGGGACCAGCGCTCGACGACGTCGTCGGACGGCTCGTCGACACCTTCTCCTTGGCCGCCAAGGATCGCCGTCGTTCACTGCGAATCCGTGAACCGTTCACGCTGCGCTTGCGGGACCCCGCGGGCGCGACGGTCCGGCCCGACAAACTCGACCCGGGGGTGGCCGCGATCGTCCGAGCCATCGCCGCCAGCGTCCGCGACGACCGGGCCACCTGCGCCGACCAGATCGGCGCGGCCTGCGAGAACGCCGACCTCGACCAGCGGATCCGGGTACTCGCGCACTGCCTGGTCTGGACCTCGGATTTCCTCAGCACCGACACCACCGCCTATCCTCCGGTGCTCTCCTGCCTCGAAGGCTCGCAGCCTCAACGTCCACAGTAGACATTGAGCGGTTCGGATGACTTCCCGCCGAACGTGTGGACATCCCTTGCGCGGCACGGCAAGCTGGACAACCGCGCACGAAGTCCCAGTCCCCGATGACGGGCGCACCTTGGCGGAAAGTTTCCCGAACCAGGAGTGCTGACTTGGACGAGGTAACGCCATCGACGGTACCCGCGGACTCCCGTGCCGCCGCGACGGCGGGGCGGCTGCCCAACCCGGACAGCAGACTGGTCCGGGCGGCCGTCGCCGGTGATCCGGACGCGGTCCGGGAACTGGCCCGTTTCCTTTCCCCGCACGTGTTCCGCTACTGCGCCGCGAGGCTCGGGAGCACCGGAACGGGTGCCTGCGACGCCGAGGACTGCGCGCAGGAGGTGTTGCAGGCGGTCCTGATCGCCTTGCCACGCTACCGGTACCGCCCGGACCGGTTCCTCGCGTTCGTCCTCGGTATCGCCGGGCACAAGGTGGCCGACCTCTACCGGCGCCGCGCCCGCGAACCGGTCGCCTGCGTCCCGGAGATCGGCGACGGCCTGACCCTCTGGGCCCGCCGCGACCCGGACGACATCGAACGGCTGGAGCACCGGATGCAGGCCGGGATCCTGCTGGCCAGGTTGCCGATGCCGCACCGGCAGGTGCTCGCCCTCCGGTTCGTGTTCGGCCTTTCGGCCGAGGAGACGGCCGAACGACTCGGCCTGCCGAGCGCCGGAGCGGTCCGCGCGGCCCAGTTTCGCGCGCTGGCGCGGTTACGTGTCCTGCTCACCGAACGGAACGCCCGGTACACGACCGATGTCCCGATCATCGGAAGGGTCGCCGAACCGGCGCTCGTCCCGGCATAGAACCGTCCACTTCGGACGATCGCTTCTTGTACGCCGCTTGTACGAGCGTCCTGCATCCTGTCCGTCTATCTGGGGAAACCACTGGAGGACAGAGATGAAGATCCGATCGAGGATCGCCAGAGGCTCCATGGCGACGATCGCGCTGGCCGGGGCGATCATGCTCGGTGGCGCGAACGAGGCGCTGGCGGCGACGGGCACGGTGAACACCGACTCCGGCGTGGCGGTGACCGTCCGGTCGACCCCGAGCACGGGCGGGAGTGCGGTCGGCACGGTCGCGAGCGGCTCCGCCGTCACGATCGACTGCCAGACGAACGGCTCGACGGTGACCGGGAAGTACGGCACCACCGACATCTGGGACTACGTGCCGTCGAAGGGCGGCTACATCAGCGACGCCTACGTCCACACCGGTTCGGACGGCCGGGTCGCCCCGGACTGCGCCGGCAGCACCCTCTCCTGCTCCACCGCCGGTACCGGCAACCCGAGGACCTGCGCCGAAGCCGTCGCGTGGGCGAAGGCGCACGTGCACACCCACAACGACCCCGACTACTACCGCTGGTGCGACCGGATCAACTCGTGGGCCTACGGCTGGACCGCGAGCGGTTCGGAAACGGCCTACGTGCACTGGACGCAGCTCCCGGGTTCGTACAAGCACCCCGGTGACACCCAGGTTCCCGCGGGCGGGCTCGCCTTCTTCAGCAACGGCGGCACCGGGCACACGATGATCTCCATCGGGGGCGGCAAGTTCTTGTCGAACGACATCAACGGCCCCGGCAGCTTCACCGAGACCACGATCGCGCAGATCAAGAGCAAGTGGAACTACACCTATCTCGGCTGGTCGCAGCCGTGGTTCAAGATCAACCACTGATCATTCGAACCGGGGGAAAGCGCCGCCGGACGACGGGGTCTCCGTCCGGCGGCGTTCCTTCTTGTCAGACGCGCTCAGCACCGGAAACCGCCCTTTCGTCGCATCGTGATAAAAAGCGGCCACGCGCACGGGTTAGAGTTGACGGATGGGCACCGACGCTCTCGCTACTCCCGCACCCCGGGAGCAGCGTGTGCTCATGCAGGCGATGCTCACCCGGCTGCCCGAGTTCAGCGACCGCCTTGCCCAGTTGCTCAGCGACGAGGACGAGTTCTATCACCAGGTCGACAGCACCGCGCCGGACGAGTTGCGCCAGGTCTGCCGGGCGAATCTCGAACGAGCGCTGACCGCGCTGGTCGAGGGGCGGGGTCTCCCGCTCGACGCGGCCCGCAAGACCGGGCTGGCGCAGGCCCGGCAGGGTATCCCCCTGCCGTCGGTGCTCCGCGCGTTCCGGATCGGTGGGATCTTCGTCTACGAGCGCCTGCTGGAACTGGCGGGGCCCGGCTTCATCAACCCCGCGCGCACGGTGGAGATCAACGCAGGAGTATGGAAGACCATCGACCTCTACTCCGACGCGCTGACCACCGCGTACAGCGAGGTCGCCGCCGAACTCTCCCACGAGAAGCTCGCGCTGCTCGACGGCCTGCTGCAGGGCCGGTTCGCCACCCAGGCGGAACTCGAGAACGCCGCGAAGGAACTCGATCTCCCGGCGGCGGGCACGTTCGTCGCCGTCGTGACCGAAGCCGTCGCGCCGAAGGAACGTCCCGGCGTCGAAGCGCTGCTGCGGGCGCGGCGCTGGAAGTCGGCCTGGCGGCCGGGCGCCGAGATCGGACTGGTCGTGATCGACCGGGTCGAGGACGTCCGGCGGCTGCGCGACGTACTGGGCACCCTGCCACTCGCGGTGGGGATGAGCAGGCCCTTCAACGGATTCCTCGAGCTACCGGACGCGGTGCACCGGGCCAGGGTCGCCCGCCGTTCGCTGGCCACCGGCACCGCCGGTGTCGCCGTCTTCGGCGACTCCCCCGTCACCACCCTGGTCGCGAGCGCTCCCGCGATGTCACGGGACGTCGTGCGCTCGGTGCTCACCGGCATCCTGGTGCTGCCCAAGGCCGAACGGCAGGTCCTTCTCGACACGCTCGTCGCGTGGTTCGCCGGGCACGGCTCGGCCAAGGAGGCCGCGGACCGGCTGATCGTCCACCCGAACACGGTCCGGTACCGGCTCCGCCGGGTGCAGGAGCTGACCAGGCGCGACCTGTCCGACCCGGTCGACATCGGCGAACTCTACGTCGCACTGGAGGCGGTCCGCCTGGCGGACGGCAAACCCTAGCTTCGCGCGATCTCGCGTGTTCCGCGTCGAATCACGGGGTCATGTCGGCGTCGATGATCCTCGCGAGGTCCAGCAACGTGTGCCCCAGACCGGGCCGCGCGGTGAGCCGCACGGCGAGCGTCCGGCCGCGCGAGGTCGTGGCGACCGGCAGGGTCACCTCGGGATTCGCGGACCTCATCCACTGTGGACGGCGTCCGGCGGCGGACAGGACGATGTCCGGATGCGGAGAGCGCCGTCCGGGACGCCACCGTGATCTCCTGGCGTCAAGATCGCGGATCACGTTGCCGTGCAACGAAAGTAATGCGGCGACGTCGGCGACAGCGTCGCGGAGTTCGACGTCGGTGATGGAGTCCGAGTACGCGCCGATGTCCAGCGCGCGGGGATCGTTCGGGTCCTGCGGCACAAAAGTCCTTTCCACGCACCGGAAGTCGTCCGATGGTGGTCCGGCTCACGTTGTTCCCGGGAACAAACATATTTGGCTGCTTACGCCGAATGGTGGTATCCATACCGCCTTTCGGCCCTACGGCGTACCTATGACCATCGGTCACACCTTTGACGCTGGCCGGTCCGCGAGCCACTATCTGGCGACTGATTACCGATGGGTAATGTAACTGGCTTCACCAGGAGGACCGTTGCGACGTGCGTTGAGCCTGATCTTCTTGGCACTAGGGGTTTTCGCCGTCGCCGGCGCGGTGTTGCTGCCGACCTATGTGAAACCCGAACTCGCGAAAGTGCCACTGAACCAGGAATCGACGTCGGTCCTCGAAGGCACCGCGTCCAAGGTTCTCGCGGTGAAGACCGAGAACGGCAAGACCGTCACCGAGATCCGCGACGACGCCAAGCTGAAGGCGACCGCACACGTGGTGGCGAACTTCGCGCCGCCGGAGATGCAGGAGGGCACGGACGTCGCCGTCTGGCTCCTGGCCGTCTCGGTCGTCGACACCAGTGACGAGACCGTGGTCAACGCGAGCAAACGGCAGGTCTGCTTCGACCGCCGCACCGCGGAGGGTTACGTGCCGCCGGGCGGCGACCAGGAGGCGAAGTGCTCGGACAAGAGCAGCTTCGTCACCAAGCTCGAGGAGAAGCCCGAGAAGGAGGGCGAGAAGCCCAAGGAGATCCAGGAGTACAGGCCGCAGCCCGGCCTGAACTTCAAGTTCCCCTTCGACACCGAGCAGAAGGACTACCAGGTCTACGACGACAACACCGGCCGCGCGGTCCAGGCCCGGTTCAAGGGCGTCGAAGACATCAAGGGCGTCGAGGTCTACAAGTTCGTCCAGGAGATCCCCGACACGAAGATCGCGACGAAGAAGGTGCCGGGCTCGCTCATCGGCGCCGCCGGCGACTCCGTCGAGGCAGGCCAGTTCTACCAGGGCACCATCACCAGCTGGATCGAGCCGCTGACCGGGATCCAGGTCAAACAGGAGCAGCGATCACACCAGGAACTGCGCTCCGCCGCGAACCCCACGCCCACGGTCGTCTTCGACGGCAAGCTGACCTTCACCGACGCGACCGTCGACACGATGGTCAAGCAGGTCGGCGAGAACAAGGGCAAACTGGACTTCATCGGGAGCACCGGGCCGATCGTGTTCGGGATCGGCGGCGCGGCCTTCCTCGCGCTCGGCGTCTTCCTGCTGGCGAAGCGGCGCCCCACGCCCTCACGGCACTAGCACTGGCAATCAGCGCTTGCGCAGCACCATAACCAGGTTCCAGGACGCGACCTCCCGGACGCCGGGAACACGCGCGATCCAGGTGGCCCAGGAGGGATGGTAGCGCGGATAGACCTCCTGGAGATCGGCGAGCGGCGTGGCCTTCCCCCACCGGATGGCCGCGCCGACCGAGAAGGCGAAAAGACTCTCACCGAATTTGTTCTTCGGCTCCTTCCCGTTCTTTTCGAGATAGCGCCGCCGAGCGTAGGAACCACCGAGGTAATGCCACGGCGCCGTCTCGTGACCTCCCCACGGCGAATACCACGGCGTGAACGAGGCGAAAACCGTTCCGCCGGGTTTGGTCACCCGGCACATCTCGGCCAGCATGACCTCGGGTTCGGAAACGTGTTCGAGGACGTTCGACGAATAGCAGACATCCACGGATCCGGTGCGTACCGGTAGTTTCGTCCCGCTGCCGCGGACCATGTTCTCACCGGCCTCGCCCCGCGCCGTCAGCTCGCCGACATCGGGATCTATGCCGAGGTAGGTGGCACCGGCGGCACGGAACGCGTCGGAGAAATAGCCGGGTCCACCGCCGACGTCGACGACGATCCGGCCGTTCAACGGAGTGTGCCGCGCCAATTGACGGACGGAGTCCTCGGCGAGCACCGAGTAGAACCCGTCCGGATCCGTCTGTTCGGTGAGAAAAGTACGGAACAACGTCACCGATCTGCGCAAAGTGGCGCGATGCGGCATCGTCGCAGGAGTCACCGACCGATTACCGACCATCGAACCATCGCTTTCCGGGAATGATTCATCTACCGTGTACGCACCGGTAACCTAGCATTGTCGCTAACAGGTTGGGAGAACCACGATGGATCGGCCACGTGTGCTGCTCGTCAACTGGCGCGACACCGGGCATCCGGAAGGCGGTGGCTCGGAGCGCTACGTCGAGCGGATGGCCGAGGGGCTCGCCAAGGCGGGGTACCGGGTCGAAATCCAGTGCGCCGCCTATCCGGGCGCGAACGCCGGGGAATGGCGCGACGGTGTCCGCTACCGCCGCCGGGGCAACAAGTTCGGCGTCTACGTCCACGCGCTCCGGGCGATCCGGAAGGCACACGCCGACCTCGTCGTCGACGTGCAGAACGGGATGCCGTTCTTCGCCAGGCTGGTGGCGGGCTGCCCGGTTCTCGTGCTGGTGCACCACGTCCACCGTGAACAGTGGATCAGCGCGCTCGGCGAGACCTTGGGCCGGATCGGCTGGTGGATCGAGTCCAGGCTGGCGCCGTGGCTGTTCCGGCACTGCCGCTACGTCACGGTTTCCGAGATCACCAAGGGCGAACTCGCCGGCCTCGGCATCGAAGGGTCACGGATCACCGTGGTACCCAACGGTTTGGACACTCCCCCGCGCGGCAAGGCCGTCCGGGCGGCCGAGCCGACGCTGGTCGCGGTCAGCAGGCTGGTGCCGCACAAGCGGATCGAGCACGCCATCGACGTCGTCGCCGAACTGGCGCGGCGCTGGCCGACCCTGCGGCTCGAAGTGGTCGGACAGGGGCCGTGGGAGGAAGTCCTGCGCGAACACGCCCGTGACCGTGGCGTCGAAGACCGTGTCCACTTGCACGGCTGGGTGAACGAGGGCGAGAAACACGAGATCCTGGAACGGTCCTGGCTGCACCTGTGCCCGTCGGTCAAGGAGGGCTGGGGAATCGTCATCATGGAAGCCGCCGCGCACGGCGTGCCGTCGGTGGCCTACCGGGCGGCGGGTGGGGTGGCCGAATCCATTGTGGAGGGCAAGACCGGGCTGCTCGCCGAGGACTTCCACGATTTCACCACGCAGGTGGAAGGCCTGCTCGCCGACCTGTCGCGCCGGAGCGAGATGGGCGAGGCGGGCGTCACCTGGGCGGGACTGTTCGACTGGGACCACAGCGTGGGCCGCTTCGAATCACTCGTGCGCGACGTGGCCGGGGTGGCCATCCCCCATCCCAGGGTCCTGACGCCGCAAGGCTTCCACGATCCCGTCGGCCAGCCCGGCCGCGGCGGCGTCGTCGAAGTCCTTGCGGCGTGCGCGCACGGTGACGGTGCTCGTACCCCCGACGGTCACCGCGCCGAACGCCACGCCTGAGCGGCCGCTGGCGGCGGGATAGAACGCGATCGAGGCGACCGCGTCCGCCGTCGACACGATGCCGAGGTTGGAAACCAGGTAGGTGGACCCGAGCCTGCTCGCGAGCAGGCGGGTTCCCAGCCGGGCGATCCTGCTGCTGCGCGCGGGAAAGTCGGGTTCCGGCGGTTGCGTGGCCAGTAGCGCGCCGACGTCGGCCGCGACCGGATTCCGGCCGAGCCGCAAGCGGAAGAACGCGCTGTCGTGCTCGGGTTCCGGCACGGCGCCGCCTCGCCAGGATGCGCCAACCGCCGCCACCACTCGCGCGGTTTTCTTGCCGCGCCGGGCGTTCCATGTCTCGGTCAGGTTGGCGGCGGCCGCCGCGAGAGCCGAGGACCCGAGCCGTGCGCGAGGGAGATTCCTGGCGCTGAACACGTCCCCTACCCCACTTCCAGCCCGTTCCGGCGTGATCCTTGCCGGAGGAGTGAAAAGCGCTTCGGCGAGCCGCTGGAAGGCCGAGGTGAGAAAGGAACGATCCGCCGTCCGCGTGCCGATCCCTTTGGCGGCGGACGAGATCGGGACGTCGAGGAGGAGGCCGAGGACGGCGAGCAGGCCGAGACCATCGAGCGCGCCGTGGTGCGCGGCGATCAGCACGACGGGTTCGTCAGTGCCGGCCGCGACGCGGAGCAACGGCGCGCCGCGTTCGTACGGCGCCTCGGCGAAGCGATCGCGAGTCGCCGGAAGTTCGTTCCCGGGAACGGCTTCGACCTCGGGGGCGGCTCCGAGCCACGGCCGCTCCTCGGCCGCGACCGCCAGCCGCATCCGGGCTTTTTCCGGTGTCAGTACCGAAGACAGCTTCGCTTCCAGGAGAATGCTCCAGGAAACGGTGGGGTCGCCGTAAAGCCCGACGACGCGCTGCGCGTGGTCGGAGGCGAGCTGGGACACCGGCTCAGCGTTTGCCGTAAATAACGTTCTCGGGGCCCGTGTTCGGGTTGAACTGCTCCTTGATCTTCGCCTGCACCTGGGGTGCGGCGTCCGGATCGGCGGAGTTCGTCAGCGCGTAACTCCCCCCTGCGGCCGTTGCGAGCCCGATGATGACGGCGGCGGCCGCGCCGATGAGGGTGCCCAAGACCTACTCCTTCCGCAGCAGGGAATTCCTGCGTCGGCTCAATGTACGCACCGGTAACTTAAGGCACAACAGTGCGGCGACGATCGATAGCAGCGCTACTCCGTTTGCCAGCACCACGGGGAACGGTGATCCCGTCTCGGTCACGACGGGTTCACCGGGAGTGCGGTAAAGCGTGAGCCAGTCACCGGACCACACCGGTTCCGCGCCGATCAGCAACCGCGGGTCGAGCTGCCCCGGCGTCCCGTGTTCGACCAGGATCCAGCCGATTCCCGCCGATGACAGATCCTCGGGCGACTTCGCGGCGCGGACACGGTCCATTCTGGAGTCTTCGCCGGAGATCTCCTCGGCGCCGACTCGTAATGTGTCGTCGACGAGGACGGTTTCCGGCAGCGCCCGAGGCGCCGGGTCCAGCTGTGTCCGATGGCCGTTCCAGGCGAAGCTGCGGAACGTGGACAGCGGCAGCGCGACGACGTCGCCGGGCCGGTCATCGTCCGCGAGCACGCGGTGGACGGCGTTCCAGTCCTCCGGGTAGCGCACGGCTTCGATCTTTCCCCAGCCGCCCCAGGCGAGGTCGGGCATGGTGAGCAAAGGAAAGAGCGCGGCGGCCGCGACGAGCGCCACCCTGGCAGGCTCGGTCCGCAGACGCGCGGTGGCCGCTTCGACCGCGAGCGCGAACCCGAGCGCGACGGGCAGTGCCCACCACACGACCCATTTCTGCGCGTCCCGCAGCAATCCCGCACCGGGAACGTGTCCCATCGCCCAGGACAGCACGGGTTCGCCGAACGGCAGCGTCGCCAGCGCGGCGAGCACGACACCGAGAACTCCCAGCGACAGCAACGCTCTCGCCGGCGGTGTCCCCCACCTCCGTGCCAAGGGGCGGAGCCCGGCCAAGGCCACGGCGACCGTGACGAGGATCAGCACCGGGGCCATCGGCGCACCCCGGCTGCCGGGGACGACGTCGCCGTTCCAGATACCGCCGAGGCCGAGCACACTCAGGATCGCCGGGCCCCAGCTTTCCGCACGGGCGCTGAACGCGGCCACCCCGGCGGGGTCGGACAGCGAGCCGCCATCGCGGGTGAGCGTCGGCACGAGCCACGGCAGGTCGAGCACGACGGCGAGACCGAGGGTGCGGCCGAGTTTTCGAGGTCCGGCCAGTACGATCGCGGTGACTGCGGCCAGTACTCCACCAGGCGGCGTGAGCACCGCGGGGACGCAGGCGAGCACCAGGCGCGCGAGCGCTTTCGGTTCGCTTTCGCGCAGGGAAAGCGCGGCGCGCGCGATCCACGGGAGGCAGGCGTAGGTGAGCAGGAGCGGCCAATGCCCGATGAACAGCCGCTCCGCGAAGTAGGCTGTCCACGCATAACCGGTGGCGGCGACGATCCGCGTACCGAGTTGCTCCGTCGGCACCAACCGCGCCGCACCGTACGCCGCGAGGAAGAGCGACAGCAGGAGCATGGCCTGCTGAACGAGGTCACCGGGAACGACCGCGGTCGCGAGCGCGATCACCGTGTCGGCAGGGACCGAGCGCGGGAGCGAGGACCCGAGGCCCAGCGCGTCCGGGACCAGGGACTGACGCGGCGCGAACACCATGTCGTAGCTCAGGACGAAGCCGCGTCCGAGTACCGGCAGGAACACCAGCAACGCCAGCCCCGCCGACACCGCGGCCAGGACCAGACGTTCGCCACGTGCGCCCAACGGCCTTTCCTTTCCGCCTCGATCGCGGTTATGGTCGCTCGATTACTCGCCGGTAATAGGAGCGCTCTTGAGCGTAGACGTCGAGGGCGACCATGCCCCCACCGACAAGCGTGTCGCGGCGATCCTCGTCTCGCTCGCGCTGGCCGGTAACAACGCCGGTGCCTACGCCTTGAGCATCGTCGCCGCCCGTCTGCTGGCGCCGAGCGCGTTCGGTGAGCTGAGTTCGCTGCTGGCGGTACTGGTGATCGGCGTCGTACCCGCGATGGGCCTGCAGACCGTCGTAGCACTGCGCGTCGCCCGCAAACCGCAAGACAGCGGGACGCTCCTGGCGCTCGGCCTCACCACGAGCGCCATCGTCGCGGCCATCGGCCTGCTCCTGGCGCCGGTGCTGGTCTTCGTGCTGCACCTGGATTCCGTGGTGCCCGCGCTGCTGCTCGCCGTCACCCTCGGCCCGCTGACCCTGCTCGGCCTCTTCCACGGTCTGTTGCAGGGCAGCGGCCGGTTCGCGCGGCTGGCCGGGCTCATGTCACTCGAAGGCGCGGGCAAGGTCGGCGGATCGCTGATCGGACTCGTGATCGGCGGCGACGCCACCGGGGCGCTGGCCGGGACGGCGATCGGCTCGTACCTGGTGATCTTCTGCGGCTGGCTCCTCTGTGGACGGCAGCGGCCGCGGAAAGCGGGCTGGCACGCGGGCGACGTCCTGCACGCGGCGCAGGCGATGCTGGCACTGGTCCTGCTGGTGAACCTCGACCTGGTACTGGCCCGCCACACCCTCCCCGCGAACGAGGCGGGCGAATACGCGCTCGGCGCGATCGTCACGAAAATCGCCTACTGGCTCCCTCAAGCCGTCGGTGTCCTGGTCCTCCCCCGGTTCGCGAACGTCGACGACCGGCGCCGCATCCTGCCCGCCGCCCTCGCCGTCTGCGCCGCCCTCGACGCCGTCGTCCTTTTCGTGTCCTTCGGCTTCGGACCACGCCTGCTGTCGTTCATCGGCGGCCCCGGCTACGCCGCCAGCACCATGCCGGTCTGGCCGTTCGCCCTCGCCGGCTCGATGCTCGCGCTGGTGCAGATCCTGCTGTTCTCCCGCCTCGCCGCCGGCGACCGGCGGGTGACCGTGCTGATGTGGACGACCGTGCTGGTGGAGACGGTTCTGGTGACCACTTGGCCGCACTCGTCAGCTACTCAGGTGGTGACGGTCGCCGCTTGCTGTGCTGGGGCTCTGGCGCTTTCCGGTGCTGTACTGGAGTGGCGGTCGCGGCGTGCTTGATTGGTGACACTCGACTCACCCGAGGTGCACCTCGGGTCGCGGCCGTCGCTGGGCACTGCTGTGCGCCGCCACGAGTTCGGCCAGGACCGCGTCCGGTTCGGTCCGAAGCCGCGACGGCAATGTCTGGAGCACGACGATCCCAGCCGCGGCGTAGCGAGCGTTACGCGCGAGAGTCGCACGGAAGTGGTCGCCCTCGGAGTGACAACCGCGGGAATCGATTTCCCAGGCGAGTCCCATTTCATCGCACCAACCGTCCGGCTTCGCCACGAACCGGCCCTCTGCGTCCAAGACCTTCACATTCCACTGGAACTCGGGCAGCCCTGAACGCGCCCACAGCTTCCATGCGTCGGCCTCGGCGACCGAATGCGCGCCGCCCAAGATCGGCTCGAGGCTGGGACGCAAGGCCCTCGTTTCCGCACTGTGTTGCCGGTCGAGTTCTTCGGCCAACGCCCACGGCGGACAGAACTGTCGCTGGACGGCTTCGGCCGCCATCGCCACGGCCACGTCCTGATCAGCTGCTCGGCGTGCCGCGTCGATCACCGCGCGGAAGACCGGAGCGGTCGGGACACCGGCCCTGATCCGAGGCGAGGGCAGTCGCCGGGTTCGTTCGATGTGGACGAACCCGGTACTGGCGATCGCGCGTTCAGCCGGAACGAGAACGTGGACCTCTTCGATCACCGGAAGGTTACACAGACCGTATCGTCTGAGCGCGTGCACGCCGGTGAGCACCGAACCTTCATGCGCATGAAGCAGGGCGGCCTCGATGCGCTGCTCGTCGGTCGGCTCGCCGTTTCCGAGCAGCACCACCCCAGGCAGCAACATCCGCCAGACGCCGCCGCGCTCGCACCGGCGCCAGATCGTTCTTCTGGGCACACCCAATTGCTCGAGCGACTTGACTCCGACCACGGCCGGGCCGCCCGTCAACAGTGGGTGCTGTGCCCATTCCCCTCTTCGCACCCACTCAGCATCGGGCGGGCCACCGACAGAAACCCGATGCTCTCGATCGTGACCGGTCCTCTCACGTCAGGCTGTGTGGAAAAGAGGAGGGAGTGTCCCTATTTCCACACAGCTCCTTCCACACGCTCGCCTTCCCGCCCCGCGAACCAAGGCACACACATCGCCACCATCGCCGCGGCCGCCAGCAGCAGCGCGGCCTGGGTCACCGGCCCGTACGCCCACTCCTGCCCGTGCCCCAGCAGCCGCCCCACCACCGCGGCGAGCGTTCCCACGACCATCCCGCCGAAAGCGAGATACCGCGGAGCCCGTTCACTGAACTGACGTGCCAGCAAGACGGCGATCAGCAGCACGATCGGCAGCATGCCGCCGAGGACGGCCAGCAGGCCGATGAGCACCACCGGGACGGCCACACCGGTTCCCGCCTCGACAGAGACGCGTCGGCGGCGGACCGGCCACAGCACGCCTGCCAGCACGGCCAGGATCGCGATGGCGCCGATCAGCAGGCCGGAGCGGTATTTCCAGTCCGGGGTGAATTCGAGCCGCACGACACCGCCGGAGCCGGCGGGCAGGATCCACGCCTGCTGCCAGCCGTCGACGCGCGTCTTCACCAGCGGAGTCCCGTTCAGAGACGCGGTCCAGCCCGCGTTGGCGTTCTCCGGAACGGCCAAAATGGACTCATCGCCGCCTGCCACGGTGACCGTCCGGGAGGTCGCGTCCCAGGTGTCCACGGAGACGGCCCGGTGCCCGACGGCTCCAGAAGCCTGTCCGACGGGTTTGAGCCACAGGTCCTGGACCACAAGGGACTCGGACCGGTCGGTCCGCAGTTCGTGTCCGCCCGAGGCCAGCTCCACGCCGCCCGCCGAATCAGGACACGCGGAAAGGGTCAGTGGCCGGTGCGCGGCGAAATCGGCGAGGGTGCCGCGCACGGACGTGTCGTAGTCGAGGCCGTCCAGGTGGACGTTCGGGCCCGACCCGCAAGGCAGGGAAAACTCGGCGGAGGGCGCGGGAAGCTCCACACCGGTCAGGGACAAACTCCCGATCCCCAGCGAGTTCCGGGTCCGCTGGTCGTCGTCCAGGCCGGCGAACGCGATCTTCAGCTGTGAAGTGTCCAAGGGTGGGAACGTCGCCGCGCCGGAAGCGTCGAGTTCGACGGAGCGGCTCGACGTCGGCGTCGTCAGCTCCAGCCGCGCGGGCGCCCGAGCCGTCCCACCAGGATCGGCGGCGACGCGGATTCCGGAGATCGTCTTCGACTCAGGCCAGTCCAGTGTCAACGTCGGCCGCAGGTCGGTGACGTCGGGCTGCCACGCGGTCGCGGGATTCCCGTCCAGCGCGGCGAACGCGCCCGCCGCGGGATCGCCACCCAGCTGCGAGGTTCCGCTCACCTGAACGCCGGGCGAGGCCACCGGAACCCGGCCGCCACCGGCGGGCAGCACGGTGCCGCCGAACTCGTAGGCACTCTGCGACGTCGTCGAGAACAGCCGCCGGATCCCGTCCGGTTCTTCACCGTCGCGGCCCGCGTTGGCGTCACAGCGGACGTGCCCGTCGTCCGGCACACACGCGTACCTCGGTTGCTGGCCCCGCGTGAACGCGAAGCCCGGTGCCGTGCCTGCGGGGAGGTCGGCGGGGACTTCGAGCGCGCGTTGTGGTTCGGCACCGGGGATCTTCAGGTCCGAGATGCCGACGTTGCCGTCCTGCCTGCCGACCACGAGCGACAGCAACGTGATCCGCACCTTGCGCGTCACCCCCGCCGGAGCGGGATAAGTGTGCGTCCCTTCGCCGCGGACGACCTGGTGATCGACGGAACCGTTGTCCGTGGTGATCCGGATCCGGGTCGGCGGCCAGCCGACGCGGATGTCGTCGACCATCGCGAGCTCGACCGTGTTCACCAGCCTCGGGGTGTCCAGTTCCACTTCGAGCCATTCCCCGATCGGACCGGTGAAGGTCGAGGAATGCCAAGCGGTCCGCGGATCCCCGTCCAGCGCGGCGAACGGCTGATGGCTCGGATCCGAGCCGCCGAAAGCGTCCGCGAACGACGCCGCCGTCGACGCGCTGACCGAACGGATCCCCCGGTACGCGGCCACGGTCTGGTGCTGCTCCCCCGGGAACGGCAGGACGTCCAGCGCGGCTCGTTGCTGTCGCGGCGATTCCCCGGCCGTGAGTGTCTGGCTCAGATTGTCCCGCACGCCGCCGACATTGCGTTCGGCGCGACGCAGCCCGTCGGTGACCAGTCTCGGTCCGGTCGGCGAACCGCCGTCCCCGGTCAGGACCGTCGGCGTGCCGGGATCGAGCTGCCCGGAGTTCATCAGCGGCAGCAGGTTCTCCGGTCCGCCGCTCACCGTCGGAACGTCCTTCGCGGACGTCGCGGTGACGAGCGGCACCGGCCGTTGCACCTCGTAGATCTCCAGCGGTCCGAAGCCGGCCGCCTTCCCGATCCCCGGCGACCCCGCCAGCCCGGCGCGCAGTGTCGTGAAGTCGGGGGCGCCGGCCTTGGCGCGGTCGATGTCCCCGCGCAGCATCAGGAACCGGTAGCCCGACCGCGCGAGCAAAGCGGCGAGCCCGGGATCCCCTCTGCCGTCGGTGAGGGCCGCGTCGACCGAGTCCATCAGGCGGGTGTTGCCCTCCGAGCCCAGCGGGACCTGGTTGCGCACGGCCCACGGACTGTCCGCGATGGCCTGCGCCGGTTCGTCCACGGTGCGACCCCAGTCGTACTCGCCGAAACCGGTCGCGGGCAGCAGCAACGTCCGCGCGTTCGGGTCGGTCTTGGCGACGTAGCCCATCGCTTCGTACCAGTACCCCGGCACCTCGTCCCAGCCCGGACCGGGCCGCAAGGTCAGCAGCCATACCGGCGCGGCCATCACCACGACCAGTAACGCGCCGAGCGCGGGCCGCAGATTCCGCCGCAGCGAAGGCACGGCGCTCGTGATGCCTTGACTTGTGATGCCGTAAACGAACGCCAGCATCAACGGCAGTCGCAGCACCGGCTCGAATTTGTGCACGTTGCGCAGCGGCGCGAGCGGACCGTCGAGCAGATGACGCACGGGCTCCGCGAGCGGACTGTCGAGCGTGCCGACGTAGCCGACGGTCAGCAGCGTCAACCCGGTCAAGACGCCGAGCATCAGGAACCGCCGTTCGGGCAACCCACGCCGCGCGAGGCCGAACAGCCCGACCGCGGCCACCAGCCCGGTGGCCGCCATCAGCACGGGATTGTCGATCAGCGCCCAGCCCGACGGCCACCACGGCGTGCCCTGCACGACGTAGGCCACCCACTGGTTCGTCCCGCGAAGCACCTCGAACAACGACATCGGCGCCGTGGTGTTCGTCGCGGATTCGATGTAGTCCAGGAACGGCAGGCTGTACTGGCCGAGCAGTACCAGCGGCAGGATCCACCACAGCACCACGCCGACGACGAAGACGAACCACCAGATGACCAGCGCGACGTGCGTGCTCCGCCATTTCCGGGTCAGCAGCCACAACCCTGGCAGCACGAGCGCCATCACGACCATCGCGCCGTTGACCCCACCCATGCACAGCACGGCGAGCGCGGACAATCCGGCGGCGCGGCGCGGCGAACCGATCCGGTCGGCGAGGATCAGCGGCAGCAGTACCCATGGCAGCAGGACGGCTGGCAGCATTTCCGAGGACAGCGAACCGATTTCGGTGACCATCCGGGGCGCCAGGGCGTACCCGACCGCTCCGATCAGCCGAGTCCGTTCGTTGCCGATTTTCAGCGCACGAGCGACCAGCAGGGCGCCCCCGAACGCGACCGAGAGCAGGATCGCGCACCACAGCCGCTGCGCGATCCACACCGGCATCCCGACGGCTTGGCACACCGCGAAGAACGGCCCCATCGGGAACAGGTAGCCGTACGCCTGGTTCTGCAGTTCCCCCGCCGTCGCCTGGGGATTCCACAGGTGCAGCGCGCGGCCGAGGAAGGCCAGCGGATCCACGGCGAGGTCGAGCTTGGTGTCGAACGTCGTCCTGCCCGGACGCTGCAAAAAGGACAGCACGGTCAGCGCCAGCACGATCCACGTGCTCGGCTTCTTCACCAGCGTGCCGGGGGTTACCATCCGGTAGATACTAGGCGGAAACGTGGCTACTATGCGCCTATGACAGACGGTTTCGAAGAGTCGTGGTCGCTCGCCGAGCCCGTCAAAGGCTGGATGACGCGGGATCAAGGCCTCGTCTTGTGGAACGCGGCCCGCCGCCTGGACAAGGGCGATCTGATCGTCGAAATCGGCAGCCACCAGGGCCGTTCGACGATCGTGCTCGCCACCGCGGCCCGCACGGTCGGTGCCAGGGTGGTCGCCGTCGATCCGTTCGTCGACGGACGGCTCTTCGGCGGATCGCCGACCCGCCAACGGTTCGAGGCGAACCTCCGCAAAGCGGGCGTCGAAGACGTCGTGGAACTGGTGGCGGAGTACAGCACGAAACTCCGGCCGCGCTGGGACCGGCCGATCCAGTTGCTCTACATCGACGGCAAGCACGACTACTGGACCTACACCGACGACCTGCGCTGGTCGACGAACCTGTCCGACGGTGGGGAAATCCTGGTCCACGACTGCTTCTCCTCGATCGGTGTCACCCTGGGCACGATCGCGAAAGTCCTTTTCGGACGGCGCTACACCTACCTCGACCGCGCGACGTCGATGGCCAGGCTCCGGCTCACGCCGCCGTCGATGAAGGACCGCCTGCGCGTGGTCGCCCAGTTGCCGTGGTTCGTGCGCAATGTCGGGATCAAGATCCTGTTGCGGCTGCGTTTGACGCCCGTGGCGAAGATCTTCGGCCACGACAGCCCGTACGACCCTTATTGAGTGGTTGCCATCGGAAGTTTTTCGGGAGTATTCGGCGGATCCAGGTTTCCGCTGGGCGGTCGAGCCCCCCGGAAGACTTCCGATGGCAACCGCTAAGTCAGCGGCCCGCCGACGTCGACCTTCGCGAGGCAGACGGGAGCGCCCTTGGCGGACAACTGGAAACCGACCTTGTCGAACAGGCCCTCGATCGGCAGGTACATCGTGTGCAGGCCGGGCTGGAACCACACCGGGACGCGCACTCCGTCGCGGTCCACGAATCCTTCGCCCCCATCGGAGGTGAAGTAGTCAATCCGCAGCAGGTAGCGGCCGAGAACGGGTGTGTCCAACGGAACCCGGACCAGGTGCTCGCCGACGGTGTACCCACAGCCCGCCACCGGGCCGGGCAGGCCACGGGAAACGGGTTTCACGCCGGTGATCGCCCGCGCGATACCCAAGTCGTCCAAAAGGGACATCCGGCTAGTCGGCTGGTCGAACAGGACGCCCGGGATCAGGCCCACGACCCGGGAAGTGCGGGCGTTCTCGCCGAACCAGGCGTGCAAGATGTCGTTCGGCACCGTCGTGTCGTACAGGACGAGATCGGGGTCCCGTTCGATCGAGACCCGCGCGTTGGCGAGGAACTCCCGTGAGTGCTCGAACCGCAATCCCGGTGCCAGCCGGGAGAAACCCACGGCGGAACTCGCGATCAAGGCGAGGCACAACACCAAGGCGAGCGGGCGTTTCGCTGTCGACGGCGCGGGATCCGGCCCGCGATCGAAAGGTTTCGGTTCCAGGAAGGCGAAAGCGGCACACAGCGCGACGACGAGCGCCAGGTCGGCGACATAGCGGGGATCGCTGCCCAGTTCCGGGCCGACCTCGGTGAGCCGGGTGGCCGCGGAAAGCCCGATGTCCGCCACGAACACCAGGCCCAGCAAGAGCCACGCCTTCTTCGCCCGAAGGCCACCGGTGCGCACCCCCACGACGAGGACGGCGACCGCCAAGAGCAGCAGCAGAATTCTCACCACGAAAGGGGAAGCGGCGAACGTCGCACCGGGGCCGGGTCCCGACCAAGGCCCGCCCGCCATCCCCGGCACCAGGGTGTCGCCGAGCATCCGCCCCGTCATGTCCGCGACCGTGCCGACGGTGACCGGACCACCGCCGTGCCCGACCTGGCTCGTGGTCAGGGCCAGGAAAACGGCGGCGTAGCCGGCGAGCAGAGCGGCGAAAGAACCCCACAGCACGAGGTGCCGTCGCAGGGAAACCCCGAGCAGCACGGTGAGGCCGGCGACCAGCACCGGGATGAACACCGCCTTTTCGTAGAAGGCGAGCCCGAAGACGGTCCAGGCCACGGTGGCGATCGCCCAGCGTCCGCCGTCGGCGAGATACCGGACGTGCGCGTGCAGGGCGGCCGTGGCAGCCAGCAGCACCGGCGCGAGCTGGATCGCGTACGCCCACCACAACGTCGGAACGAGCAGCAAGGTCGACGTCGTGAACATCGTGAACGGGACGAGAATTCCCCAGCGGCGCCCGAAACAGCGCACCAGGACCGTCCACAACAGAACCGAGGAGGCCGCCTGCATCATCAGGACCGGCGCCATCAGCACGGCGAAGTCCAACGGTGCCCAAGCGGTCAGCAGGTCGGCGAGCAGGAAGCCGCCTGGCGCGAGATGGCCATGGTAGTCCTGGAAGAAGTAGCCGAACTCGAAGGGTCCTGCCTTCGCGGCGTGGTAAGTGATGACGAAGTCGTCTTGCGCGAGGCTGCCGCGCAGCGCGGCCCACGCGTGCAAAACGAACGGGACGACACCGGCGACGAACGCCGCGAGCGTGACCAGCGAAGGTCTTACCCCCCGGACAACCACGTCTTGCCTCAATTCTTGCAGGTCGGCGGCTGGCACATGATCTTGCTCAGCGCCTGGTAGAAGACGTCGGAGATCTTCCGCGGA
Source organism: Amycolatopsis sp. cmx-11-32 (assembly GCF_047608695.1). Lineage (NCBI taxonomy): Bacteria > Bacillati > Actinomycetota > Actinomycetes > Pseudonocardiales > Pseudonocardiaceae > Amycolatopsis > Amycolatopsis sp. cmx-11-32. The sequence continues at coordinate 178,863 of NZ_JADNQN010000016.1, forward strand.
TCGGGGGTGGTGAACGATTCCCCGCCGGTGGCGGTGGAAACCTGCCGCAGCTCGGCCGCGTCGATGTCCGGTCCGATGCCGATCCCGATGACGGGCAACGGTTTCCGTGGGTCCTGGAGCTTGCCCAGCTCTTCCAGCAACCTTGGCAGCCCGATCGTGTCGCTGTCCTCGTTGCGCCCGTCGGTGAGGACGACGACGAGGTTGATCCGGCCGGGTTTCCAGTTCTGCCTGGCGTTCTGGTACGCGGCGAGGATCGAGTCGTAGAGACCGGTCGCCCCACCGGGTTTCGGTCGCACCGCCTGCAGTTGCTCGACACCACCGGAGGTCTTCTGCTCGGCGATCGTCCGCATCGGCAGCAGGACACGGTGGTCCTTGTCACCGTCCATTTTGGTCGAGAACAACCACAGACCCAGTTCCGTGGTCTGCTTGAACAGCCCGAGTCCCTGCGTCGCGGCCTGCAGGGTGAGTTCCATCCGGCTCTTCCCCGCACCCGGCACGGCGGCGGCCATCGAACCGGAGACGTCGAGCAGCACCTGGACCCGGGCGCTCAGGTTCGTCCCCGCCCAGGCCTGCAACGCGGCGTACAAATCCGCCGACGGCGGGGCGCCCGGTGGATGCGGTGCCGGATCGGTTCGGCTGTCCTGTGCCCGCGGGACGGCGAACTGCCCGGTGGGCGCACGGAATCCCGCGTCGGCGAAGGTCGCGGCGGCGAGCGGGTCGAGCAACAGCCGCAGAAAGCGTTCCGCCGCGGTCCTCGACGCCTCCGAAGCCTTGGGCAGCACGACATACGGATAGTCGAACCCCTGCACCGGGACTCCCGGATACGCCGCCACCGAATTCCGGGCGAGCACGGACTGTTCGGTCGATGGGAAGGCGGCCGGGAACTGGCCGGGGGCCGGATTCAGCTTCCGCATGACGGCGGTGAAGGCCGCGGCCGGATCGGGCGCCTTCTCGGTCAGCTTCCGCAGGCCGAGCAGCGTGGCGATGCCCAGCGGATCGCGGGCCGGATCCGGCATCCCGACCGGGGAACCGTCGAGAATCTCTTGCCAGGTGAGGGTTTTCCCCGGCCAGCCGAAACTTCGCGCGGTCTCGTCGGGAAGCCCCAGCACCACCGGGGAATTCGCCACCGACTGACCGGATTCCGGCAGGTTCCACGCGCCGGCGTCCCTGGCCTGCGACAACATCGTGCTCGACTCGGGAACCCAGACGTCGGGCCCGCCGGAGGTGGTGGTCCCGAGCAGGTCGGCGGTCTTGGCCGACTCGCTCGCGGTCACGTCGACACTGAAGCATTCGTCTTGCGGCACGGTCGCCGCGAGCCGCGTGAGCACCGGCGCCACGTCGGGCGCGGCGGTGATCTCGACCGGCGTCAGCGTGTCACAACCGTTGCCGGCCAACCGGGCCCGCAGATAGTCGACACCCCACCAGGCGCCGAGCGCGATCACCAGCAACAGGCTCAAGACGACGACGGGCGCGTCGAAACGCCGTCCACGCCTCGGGCCTACCTGCATGTGCATGCCTCCGAGGTGCGGTGTGAGGACCTGGGATGTTGCCCAATCCGCCCGCGCACGTCAACCCTCCGGTAACTTACGCCCGGGCCGCTGCGGCAGATGGCCTAACCGAAGTACCGGCCTGCTCCGATGTGGGCACCGGCGTTCTGCCACCACCCGGCGTCGCCGGTCGAGTCGATCCCGTCCGCGATCACCGTCACGCCCGCGATGGTCGCGGTCTCGATGAGGTTCCGCAGCGAGCGTTCGGCCAAGGGTTCCGTCCGCCGCTCGGCCAGCCGGGGAGCGATCCTGACCGTCTGCACGGGCACGTCCACGAGACAGACGACGTCACCGGAGACGCCGAAGTCCTGCAGTTCCGCGTCCACCCCGATCTCGGCGAGGAGGTGCAGGTTGTCGACGGTCTCCCCGAGTTCGGCGAGCACGGCGCCTGCCGGGAAACCCAGCCGCAGTCGTGACGGCCCGAGACCGGTCGCGGTGAGCACCTGCCGTACCGACCCGACGAGATCCGGATCCGCGGCCTGGTGCGGGGTCAGTCCCACGACCATCGGGAGCCTGTCGTCCGCCTCCTCGCACGCGGTGCGGATGAGCCATTCACCGAGCGGCACGATGAGACCGGTCTCGTCGGCGAAGCGGACGCAGGTGTCATGACCGATCCGGCCGTGACGGGGATGGTTCCACTCGAGTCTCGCCTCGATACCCGCGGGCGTGCTGTCCGCCAGCCAGGTCAGCGGCCGGAAGTGGATCTCGATCTCGCCGATCTCCCAGGCACCCGCCATGGAGACGGCCAGGCTGAACTCGTGCCGTTCCCTGATGTCGAGGGCCGAATCGGACAGCGTCCACTGCCGGTAGCCGTTGGACTGTGCCCGGCGCAGTGTCATGTCGGAGACGCGCAGCAGCTCGTTCGGCGCGATGTCCCTCGGTGGCCGGTGCACGACCCCGACACAGGCGGAGACCGCGACCCCGATCCCGCCTTCGAGGTAGACCGGTTCGGCCAGTTCCTGGTTGATCATGCCGACGACGGTGGCGACGTCCGGGCTGGTGGCGGTGTTCTGGATGAGGATGCCGAACTCGTCTCCGCCGATCCTGGCGACGAGCGCGTCCTCGCCGCCCACGACTGCCCGCAGCTTCGCGGCGACGTTCTTCAGCAGCTCGTCGCTCTGTTTCTGGCCTAGCCCGCCCGCGATCAGGGAGAATCCGTCGAGATCGAGGTGGTAGACCGTGACACCGAAGGCCGGGTCGGCGTGCCGCAGCGCCCGCTCCAGGCGGGTACCGAAGAACTGCCGGTTCGGCAGGCCGGTCAGCGGATCATGCAGGGCTTGGCGGCTCAACTGCCGCTGGAGCAAGGAGACGTCGGTGTCTCCGTCGACGAGTGTGATCAGCTGCTGGGCCTCACCCGCCGGGTCGCGGATCACCGCACCGGTGAAACCGGCCCATGCCGGTTCCTCGTCTTCGGCGACGAGTCTTCGCGACAGTTCGAGCCGCTGGGTCTTGCCTTCCAGCAGCTTCCGGTAGCCCTCACGCAGGCCGTCGGCGTCTTCCCGGTGGACCAGGTCGTAGAGGTTGAGCCCGGTCAGGTCCGAGACGGGCCGGTGCAGCATTTCGGCGAACGCCGGGTTCACTCGCTGGACGCGGCCGTCCACCCTGGTGACGGCCACCCCGGTCTTCGAACCGGTGAACAACTGCTCGAAGCGCGCCTGGGTGAGCACCAGTTCACGCCGGGTCTCGCGTTCGAGGGTGACCAGCGTGCGGCTCAAGTCTTCCTGCTGCGTCTGGATGCTCTCACGCAAGGCCTCGCCGTAGCCGGAAGCGAGCGCGCCCAGCACCTGCAACGCCCGTTCGGGGAGCGACTTCACACTCCGCAACTCCGGTTCGTTCAAGAGCCCCTTGCCGAGTACCTCCATCGTGCGACGCAGGCTGTCCGGCCCGACGCACCTGAGCGCGACGAGCCGCGCGCCGGCCTCGGTGGCCTGCGCGGGCTCGGCGTCGTCACTCAGCACCGCCGCGAACACCTCGTCCAGCAGAGCGGCGAAATGCTCTTCGATCTGAGCGTGGGTATATGGAAGATACGCCGTACCGGTGACCAGGTAGGCCCACTTGCGGGCCAGCGTGGCCCGCGTCGGCGCGGCATTCTTCCTCTTCGGTGAGGAGGAGGACGCAGTTCTCTTCTGGGCGTCCGGCGATGCCGGGTACTCGTCGCCGTCCGGAAATGGGGCGGTCACGTCTGCCGGTCCTGGGGTCGTTTTCGCATTCCGTGGTGGAGAAACATCCTCCACGATTCTCTGTCGGTACTCACGGTTTATCGGCCACCCGATCGGGTGGTAACCCTACGGTACTGCAACACCGACCTGATCCCTCAGCCAACCGCGGGTGGCGTCCCGGTACTGGGACGCGTTGCGGTGCAGCGCCAACGAATGTCCGGCACCGGGCAGAACATACGTGGAAAGTTCGGCCTCGGGACGATAGTACGGCGCTTCCGCCGGGCGCAGCGTCGCTCCGCTCGAACAGTTCCGGAGCGCGAACAGGCCGCAGAACAGGATGTCCTTCTGCCCGACCGCCTGGAAAACCGGCACGCGGATCGCTTTTGTCGCGGGCAGTACGATGCCGAACACGGCGACGGTTCCCATTCCCGGGACCGAAACCTGATCCTTGGTCGCTTCATCGGCCGCGATGACACCCGGGTCGGTGTTTTCCGTCGCGTAGAACAGTCCGGCGCGCGCTCCCGGTTTCGTCGTGAAATAGAGCGGATCGCTGCCGAGCGAACCAAGCCGGTCGTCCGCGAAAGCGGGCTGCAGGCCGAACAGCACACCGAGGGTCAAGGCGGGCGCCGACGGCAAGTGCGTCATGCCGGAGAGGATCACGCCGTCGACGTCCTGGTACGTCGACGCCTCGGCCGCGACGATGCCCGAGCCGACCGAATGCCCGACGATCACGACCTTCTGGAACGGCGTGCCGCCGACCCGTCCCGCCCGCAGGTGGCCGACCACCTGATGCATCGATCGCGCCAGTACCGGCAGCAGGAGCGGAAGGCTGAACGGCTTGCTGCTCCCGCCCGAACCGAGCTGATCCGCGGCGAAGGTCGCGTAGCCGTGCTTGGCCATGTCGCGCTGGTACGAGTAACGATCCGGGTCATGGGGCAGGTCCCAGTAGGCACTGGTGTAGGTGCCGCCGTGCACCAGCAGCTGGACCGCTGTGGGCGCCGGGCCGTCAGGCAGGCAGAACCGGCCGTGCACCGTGGCGGGTTCGCCGAGCGGGCCGGTGACCGGCAGGTCCAGGTCGGAACAGTGGATCTCGACGGCCGCGGCCGGGGCGGCGACCAGGAAACCACCGAGGAGCGCGCAGCAGGCGGCCACCGCCGTGGCCAGTTTGAGCGGCATTCTCACAGAACCCTCTCCGGAATCGGAACGCGCGGAAGGAGCACGAACCCTACACCTGGTAGTCGGATGCTCACCGTCAGCCCGCTGTTCTCGGCAGCGCGGTCATCGGCAACCGATTGGGCTGCATCGTCGCTTTGAGCTTGGGAGAGACCTTGACCCCCGGTACCGGCACCAGCCGCCAGCGCGCGCCGATCGTCGCCGCGACCAAGGCGATCTCCGTGGGAGCGAACTGGTGGCCAGGGCACAGCCGGGGCCCGGCGCCGAACGGGATGAACGCGCCCTTCGGCACCGCGGCGGCCCGCTCCGGCTCCCAGCGGTCCGGGTCGAAACGGCCGGGTTCGGGGAACCAGCGCGGATCGCGGTGCAGCGTGTGCTGACTGACCGCGACCTCGGTACCGGCTGGAATGCGCACCCCGCCGAGTTCGACGTCTTCCCGCGCGCGTCGCATGAGGATCACCGGCGGGGTCCGGCGGACGACCTCGTTGATGATCCGCTGCGTGTAGACCAGGCGCGGCAGGTGTTCGAACCGCGCGGGACCGCCCGCCAGCACGTCGTCGACCTCGGCGTGGAACCGGCGCTCGATGTCCGGCCGCTGCCCGATCTCGTGGAAGAACCACGCCAGTGCGACGGCGGTGGTCTCCGCGCCGGTGGTGAGGATCGTGATGACCTCGTCCTCCACCTGCCGGTCGGTCATCGACTCGCCGGTCTCGTCGTCCTTGGCCAGCAACAACATCGACAACAGGTCTCCCTGATCGCCGCCCTTCTCACGGGCCTTGAGGACGGCGTCGCCGATGACCCGCCTCAGGCGTGCGGCCGCGGCGTCGAACTCCCGGTTCGCCGGGATCGGCAGCCGTTCCACGAACTTCGGCGAGAAGGCCCTGACCATGACGTACTTCAGCATGATCGGGATCGACCGCTGGATTTCGGCGAGCGCGTCGCCGCCGAGTTCGGTGGAGAACAACGTGCGCCCGGAGATGGTCAGCGCGAGATTCTGCGTCCGTTGGTCGAATTCCACCACCTCGCCCGGTTTCCACGAGTCGGCAAGCTCTACAGCGAGCTTCGTCATCGTCGTCTCGGCGTAGAGCGCGATACGGCTTCGCTGGAAAGCGGGCAGCATCATCCGCCGTTGCCGCTGGTTGAATACGCCGTTGGAAGTCGCGAGCCCATCGCCGAACAACGGCCGCATTTTGTCGAACACAATGCCTTTGTCGAACTTCCCCGCGTCGACGGCGAGCAGCCGCCAGGCCAATTCCGGCGTGGTGACCAGGTAAACCGGCATCGGGCCGAAGTCGAGGCGGACGACGTCGCCGTGCGATCCCAACTCCGACAACAGTTTCAGCGGGTCACGGAGCATCGGCACGGTGTGGCCGAGCAGCGGCCACCGGCCTGGCGCGACGGGGACGTCCGGAGGTGGTGCCATCGTGCTCGTCTCCCGGTGCCTGGACGGTGAACCCGGTCACTTTAGGACCGCCGGGCGGCGGATGGGGTTCCGCCACCGCACATCCACACGATCGGACGATGGCGACCCCGGCCGTGGCTCCCGCTAGACTCCTGTGCCCCAACGGAATCCCAACCGAACGGTGGCGACGACGGTGACTTCCAACCTGAGCTGGGTGCCCCCCGAGGTCGACACGAGCGTGCCGAATCCCGCACGGGTCTACGATTACTGGCTCGACGGCGACCACAACTTCCAGGCCGACCGCGACCTGGGTGATCAGGTATTGAAGATCATGCCCGGGGTCCGTGACGCGGCCCGGCTCAACCGCGCGTTCCTTCGCCGTGCCGCCCTGTACATGGTCGAAGCCGGCGTGCGGCAGTTCCTCGACATCGGCTCCGGCATCCCGACCGTCGGCAACCTGCACGAGATCGTCCAGCAGGCCGACCCGTCCTGCCGGGTGGTCTACGTCGACCGTGAATCGGTCGCGGTGGCACACGCGAAACTCCTGCTGCGCGACAACGACCGGTGCGCGGCGATCCAGGCCGACCTGCGCGACGCCAACGACATCCTCACTAGTCCGGAGGTGCAGGAGCTGCTGGACCTCGACCAGCCGGTCGGCTTGTTCATGTTGCTGCTGCTGCATTTCGTGCCGGATTCGTGGGAGCCGCACGCGATTCTGTCCCGCTACCGGGAACGGATCGCCCCCGGCAGCTTCCTCGCCCTCTCGCACGTCGCCGCCGACGCGGACTCGAGCAGGCTCGACGAGGCCATCGAGGCGTACAAGGGCACACGGAACGACCCCATTCCCCGGACCCACGACCAGGTGCTGTCGTTCTTCGACGGCTTCGACGTCGTCGAACCCGGCGTCGTCGGCTGCGCGATGTGGAAACCCCAGGGCGCCGGGGACATGTCCGAGGACCCGGCGATCAACGCACTCCCGTACGCCGGGGTCGGCCGCAAACCGTAGGACCCGCCTCGTGCGTGGTAAGTCGCGTTAGCGCCGAGGACGTCTTAGGTACCTGCCGGTTTCCGGGTGCGGTTGATCGCGGTTTCGGTCCGTGGCCGTGTCGCGAAAGCCACTTTCGGGACATCAGAGGTCGCGAAAGTCACTTTCGCGAC
>NZ_JADNQN010000017.1:0-185901 GCF_047608695.1 Amycolatopsis sp. cmx-11-32
CCCCAAACGCCAGATCGTCGCCGACAAGAACAGACATGCCGTCCAAAACGATCGGCCACCGCTGGACACCCCAGAACTCCCACCCGCCGAACAAGAAGAAAATCAACAACATGTCTCGCACCTACATGGCTGTCGGGCCTGAAATTCACCCGGTCACCACACCGCCAACCCGAACGTGACGGCGACAGGCAGCCAGCCACGAAAAGGGCGTGCTCAGGCGATGTGACGATCGTGTCCCGTCCAGAATGGCGCGCGTAACGCCCGCTTGTCGACCTTGCCGATCGCGGTCAGCGGCAAGGCGTCGGCGAAGTCCACATCGGACGGGACGAAATGCTCACGTCCGAAAAAATCCCTGGCGTGCGCCCGAATCTCGTCGGCCGACAGCGTGCCTGGAGAAACCGGCACGACCACGGCGTGCACCCGTTCTCCCTCGCCGCCTTCACCCGGGACGCCGAACACGGCCACCGAACGGACCAGCGGATGCCGCGCGAGCGCGTTTTCGACCACGGTCGAGAACACCTTGGTGCCGTGCTCGCCGGTGATGATGACGTCGTTCGCGCGGTCCAGCAGGTACAGATACCCCTCGTCGTCGAACCGGCCGAGATCGCCTGTGCGCAACCATCCGTCCCTGATCGGCGGCGCGCCGTGGTAACCATCCATCATGGACAGTCCGCGCACCAGAATCTCGCCGTCGTCGATCCGCGCCTCCATACCCGGCACGATCCGGCCCACGGATTCGAGCCGCTCCGGCCGCCCGTCGAGTTCCACCGCGGAAATACTCGCGATCATCGGCGCCTCGGTGAGGCCGTAGCCCTGCCCGACCACCGGCCCGAACACGTCGAGCGCCTGGGCCAGCCGTCGTGGCGGAAGCGGCGCGGCCCCCAGCGAAAGCTGCCGCACACTACTGACGTCGGTCGACGCCATGGCCCGATGATCGAGCACCGCCGCCAGCCGCGCCGGCGTGAGCGACACCGAGGTGACCCGGTGCTCCGCGATCGCGTCCAGTACGGCGCGCACGTCGAAACCCTTCTGCAGCACCACAGTTTCCCGCCGCAGAAGCGCACCCAGCACGGTGGCGTTCCCGGTCATGTGCGTCATCGGTGCGATCAGCAGCGTGCGCCCCGGCCCCGCCGGATCCGGCGCGAAGATATGCGCCATCCCGTCGTAGATCCCACTGTGCCGGATGAGTTTCGGCACCCCGGTGGTTCCCCCGGTGGGAAAGATGACCGTGACCGACCCCGGCAGGGCGGCAGGCTCGGTACCTTCGCGGGTCACCAGTTCGTCGAGCGAGACCACACGCCCGTCGTCGGCGGGCCATTCCGTCACCTGATCGGTCACCAGCGTCGTGACCCCGGCCGCCGACACCGCCGCGAGACGATCCGGCAAGCTCGCCGAAGCGGCGACGAGCAGAACCGTGGCACCCCGGAGCTGCGCGGCGATCTGCAGGAGAACGGTCTCCGGCCGGTTGCCCGCGTCGATGGCGACAACCCCGCCCTCGGGCAACCCCGCGTACAACCGGAACACCAAGTCGAGCGCCTGCCCGTAGCTGGTCACCCGGCCATCCAGCACGAACAGCGCTTCGTCACCGGCGGAACGAAGCACACCCAGCACCCGGGTCAGGAACAGGCTTTCCACAGCCCGGACCCTAACCCAGCGTCAGAGCCGCTCCCGTAGCATCTGCCACCCGGTGGGCCACAGGTGATCGTCCTTCTGGCTTTTCCTTGCGTAGAAGCCACCGCCCGAGACCTACATCACCGACGGATCCAGGGCGGTGTGGTTCGTTCGACCGACAGTGCGCGGACACGCCCGCGGCTATCTTGTGGCCGACCCCCACGACATCCCAGAGGAGCACCATGACGACCACCCCGCGCGTTCTCACCGTTCTGGCCACCGCAGGTCTGGTCATGTCGGTCCTCGGCGCGGGTTCCGCCGCCGCCGCGACCAAGGGCAAGATCTACATCTCCAACAACTGCGGCAAAGCGGTCCCCACCACGATCCACCGCACCAACGGCTCGATGATCGCCGGCACCGGCGCCGCCCCGGCGGGCAGTTACTTCGGCTACCCGGTCGACCCCGGCACCTATCAGGTTCGCGTGCCAGCCGGTAACCGGGATGTGAAGATCCTCGACCTCGGCGGCAAGGCGCACTCGGTCATCGTCAGGGCCTGCTGAGCTCAGACGAGAGAGAACCGCATGAGCACGGACAACAGCCCCGAGCTGGTCGCCGAACTGGACCGTCTCGACGAGGCGGTCAAAGCAGCGCCCGCAGGAGACACCGCGGCGCAGATCGCGCTGTGGCGGCAGGTGGCCTGTCTGGAGCACTGGTTCTTCATCGCGCGCGGCTCGACCGACCGGCTCCGTCCCTACGCTGTGGCCTCCGAGCAGGGGCCGATGATTTGCCTCTACAGCAGCTCCGCGCGGGCGAACGAAGCCGCCCGTGTCCTCGGGCTGGTCGATTCGGAGGGTGGCACGGTGCCGTTGTACGGCGTGCCGATGCCGGCTGCGGTCGACTACGTCGCCTCGTTCGACAAGACCGGCGTCGTCGGTGTGACGCTGGACCATCCGCGGATCGGTCACTACATCCCGCTGGCGAATCTGGGTGTGCTCAAGGGTTGGATCGAAGGGGCCGCGCGGTGATCGGTGAAAATCCGAGCGACAGCTTCGTCGAAGTGATCGCGCGTGAGGTGGGGGCCGACCCCGGTAATCTGGCGCTGCACGAGGACTTCGTCACGCTGCTGCTGGAGCACGACCCGGACCGCGCCGCCACCGAACTGGCGGCGTTCGAGGCCCTCGGCGGTGATCCGGTGCGGATCCGTCTGCTGCGCGCCCGGCTGATGGCGGCGCGGCTGCGAGCCTCGAACCCGTCACCGGCCGCCGAGTCCGTTCGGTCCGGGGGAAACGAGCCGAACCCGGTTCCGACCCCGGCCGACGAGGACCGTCGAGACAGCGGTGCCGCTGTTTCGGCGTCGCTGTGGGACACCGAGCGCCCGGCGGTGACGCTGGCCGACGTCGCGGGGCTCGCCGAGGTCAAGCGGCACCTGGACACCACGTTTCTCGCTCCGCTGCGCAATCCCGAGTTGGCGGCGGCGTTCGGGCAGAAGCCGGGCGGGTCGCTGCTGATGTACGGCCCACCCGGTTGTGGCAAGACGTTCATCGCCAGGGCGATCGCCGGCGATCTCGGCGCGTCCTTCATCCACGTGACCCTCGCGGATCTGCTCAGCAAGTGGATCGGGGAGAGCGAGAAGGCGATCCAGAGCGTGTTCCGCCATGCCCGCGCGGCAGCACCGTGTGTGATCTTCTTCGACGAGTTCGACGCGCTCGGCGGACGGCGTAGCTCCGGTGGCGGCGGGTCTCACTCGATGCGAATGCTCGTCACTCAGCTGCTGGAGGAGCTCGACGGCGTGGCCGGCGCGAACGACGGGGTCTACTTCCTGACCGCGACGAACCGGCCGTGGGACATCGACTCCGCGCTGCGTCGACCGGGCCGGATCGACAAGACGGTGCTGGTGTTGCCACCGGACGCGGTCGCCAGGGCGGCGATCGTCCAGGGCACGCTGGCTGGCAAGCCTGCCGGCGATGTCGATGTCGTGGCCGTCTCGGCGGCGACCGAAGGATTCTCCGGTGCGGATCTCAGTCACTTGACGACCACCGTGCTGCAGGAGGCGATGGTCGAGTCGATGAACAGGGGTGAGCTGGTGCCGGTCACCACCGAAGCGATACTGGCGGCGGCCGGCGGCATCATCCCGTCCACGATGTCCTGGTTCGACCAGGTGGCGCCAGTGCTGGAGTACGGCGTCGACGACGGCACCTTCGACCAACTCCGGGCGTACCGGGTCAAGCGAGGAATGCGATGAGCGACTTCGGACGCAAGGCCTCCGATGACGCCGACGCCGTGGAGCGGACCCTGGACCTGGCCTGGGAGCTTTTCGCGGCACAGCCGGCGCATCCCAAGGTCGCCGAACTGGCGCTGCAGGTGCTCGCGGCCCAGCCGGAGCGAAGCAGCGTGTCGCTGTTGCTCGGCAATCACCGCGAGATCTGTGGCGAGGCTGACGAAGCGCGTCGTCTTTACCTCCGAGTGGCTGGTCGCCGCGACCGCCAATTCGTCAACGCGGCTCGTGCCCTCCGGCATTTGGCGTTCGCCGAGCACGATCATCCCGAGGCGCTGCGGTGGGCGCGGACCGTGCTGGCCGAGGAACACGAGGAGTGGGACGACTGGATAGAACTGGGGTCCGCCCAGGCGCTCTGCGGGGAGCACGAGGACGGGTGGCGGCAACTCGACGAAGCGGTCGCCCTGTGCGCCCGGACGGCGCCGGACGAACTGCGCAAGGCACTCGGGAAACGCGCGGTGTATCTGCTGGGAAGCTTCGCACCACTCGATCGGTTCGTCCCCGCGGCAGAGGAGGCCATCCGGGCCGATGCGGCGAACTCCTGGGTCGTTCTGATGCTCGGCTGGTCCTACCTGGTGCAGTACCGGTTCACCGACGCCGAACACCTCGGTCTGCGGCTGCTGCGCGAAAATCCGACCGAAGACCAGATGCAGAACTTGGTGGAGACGGCTCGGGCGATGCAACGGATCGCCGAAAACGCTCACGCCCAGGACATCACCCTGGAGGACATCCGCCGCACCGGGGTGATCGAGCTGGGGTGGCGGCAACTCCGCGACCAGATGCTCGGCACCGACCTGGCCTCCGCGCTGGCGGCGCTGGACGACGTGATGCCCGCCGGCCTGCGCGCCACCCTGCGACCGGGAGCCTCGATCTCCGATGAGCCCGATGCCGACAAGATCGGGTCCATGGTCGCGGAGGATCTGGTGGCCTGGCACGACGGCCAGCAGCCCGGTTCCGGTTCCGCCTGGGGCCTTGCCGAGCCGTTCCGCCTGCTGTCGGCAGCCGAGATCATCACCATGGGCACCGAGATCGAAGCCGACCCGGCGGCGCATCCGGACTGGCCTGAGAACGAGATGTGGGAACAGGTGATGACCGACGACGCCGGGGCGTACCTGGTCGCCCTTGCGTTCGGGGCACTGGCCAAACGTCGCCCCGGACACCCCGACGAGCCCGTCGCCGCGTCGATGGCCGACTGGATCTGGGACCGGGTGGCCGACTTCGGTGGTCCGGACCCGCGACCGGCACCCCGGAAGACCGACCTGCCCCCTGTCCCGGCACATCGCTGACCGGCGTCATCGCAGGCCCTCCCCCGGCTCGACCGTACGCCGGAGTGTGCTGGACCCTGTCGCTCCGAGTCTCGACGGTGTCGACATCGCGTTGCTCGATGGGCTGGTGCAGAAGGTCGCGGTCGATATATCGAAGGACCAGATAAAGGTGGCGGATGGGGTCACCCGCGCCGCTCACCTCGTCGGGACTCGACCTCGCTCGTGCCTGCAAGAGCCGCAACCGGTATGACCCCGGGCAGGCAAGAAGCCCTTCACTACCCGCCGCTGTGATCCTTGGGGACACTGGGACAACCGTGACGCCAGCTCGCCGACCTTGACCAGCAATTGACGCCTGCCCACCCTCAGCACGCGCGCGGTGTCCAGCCCAAGCCTCGGCATGACGCCCGCGATCCGGCTAGCGCCAGCAACCGCTGTCGTCCTTATCGAAGTGCGTGAGGATGGCGCGGCCCTCGTCGGCCAACGTGGCCAGGACCGACTCGCGCGGCTCGACCGGAACATCGGGAACGGCGATCCAGCCATCCCGGAGAACCTCGTCGAGCGCTTTGTCCGGCACGCCTTCGGCCGGCGTCCCCGCGTTCTCATCCGGCGGAAAGCCACCGCCCCAGCCGAGGGCGGGCCGCCGTACGAGGCCCTGGTCGACAGCGGCCAGCGCCTGCAGGCGGCCCTTAACCGGTTGACGCATCGGAGACCTTTCACGAAAAGCCTGTCCCCGGATCACCACGACACACGGCACCAGCCCATGATTCTGGCAAGTCCACACCACCAGGGACCGGTGCTCGCCGCCGATTTGTACGAATCTTGTACGAGCTTGAAGAATTTTCGATCGGACCGCGAAAATCGACGAAGGCGAGCGCTCATGCCTGAGCAAGTGCCCACGGATCTTGTCCGATCCACGTTCTCTCGCCGTTCGCTGCTGCGCACCGGTGGCGGTCTCGCCGCGACGACGGTACTGCTCGGCGCCGGCGCGATGTCCGCCGGACCGGCTTCGGCCGCGATCACCGCGATGCCGGTGTCCAAGCGTTTCGACCTCACCGAACCGTCCTACGACGAGTTCCGCGGCAAGCTCCTGCACGAGTCGCACCACGTGATGCAGGGCTTCGCCTTCGACAACCAGAACGTGCGCATCTTCATCGTGAACGCCCGCAACGGCGGGACCGGGGACGACCTGTGCGTCACCCAGGTCAACTTCTCCGGGGAGATCCAGGGCTCGATGCATCTCGCCAACGCCGGGCACGGTGTCTCGATCGGCGTCGAACCGGTGGGCACCGACTCCTACCTCTGGATGGAATGCGACTCGGACGGACCCACCGGTGACGGTCGCGGGACGGCGCTGGCCAGGTTCAAGTTCGTCAACGGTGGCACGCCGTCGGTGAAGAAGTTCCTCACCGGCAGCGACACGATCACCTGTGCCACCGATCCGATCACCAAGCGGATCGCGGTACGCCGCAAGGAAGGCGGCAAGATGTTCATCAGCGTCTACCCGCTCGCGTCCGCCGCCGCCGGCGACTTCAGCGCGCCGCTGGCGCACTTCGCGCAGCCCGCGCTGGCCGACGAGCCCGTGACGTTCCAGGGATACACCATCCACGGCCAGTATCTGTACACATTGGACGGTACGGGCCACGCGAACCCCGCCGACATCGACTCCTACGTCACGTGCATCGACATGAACACCGGCAAGGTGAAGAGCCGCGCGCTGACCAAAGCGGGGAAGTCGCTGGTGTACCGCGAGCCGGAGGGCCTCGGGATCTACCGGAGCCTGGCCGGGGAGACCCGGTTGTACATGGGCTTCGGGTCACGCAGCAGCATGGACAATCCCAACCGCTACGCCAACCTGTTCTACAAGAACGTCCTCATCGACTGAGGCCGCGTGAAGGCGCGAAGACTCCGACACCCCGAACCCACGGGAAGCTACGGATCAGGGGTGGTCGGAGTCGTGAGCAAAAGCGTCGACGTCCAAGACGGACGAGCGGTCAACGGCGCCGCTGGACGGTGGCCATCGCCGCCAGCCTCGTCGGGCGGTTCGACCGCGCGATGGAGTCCTCGTACTAAGACGTGGATAGGTTCGAACAGGGCCACAACCCTTGACATTGACACTGTGACAAGGTCTTCACTGGGTGAAGGAGGTGGTCCCCGTCAACTCGCCACACACGAATTCACAGAACACCCACGTGCTCCGCGCCTTGAGCGCCGAAGACTCGTCGGTGCGGCTTCAGGCGGCTCTGGCGGCCGGCACGCACCCCGACCCCGGCTTCCTCGACGCGCTCATGGAGCGGAGCGCGATCGAGCCGGACTTCTTCGTGCGCGACATGCTCGTCTGGGCGTTGACCCGCCTCTCGCCGGAGATCACGGTGCCAAGACTGCGCGCGGAGCTCGGTTCCGAGCACGCTCAGGCCCGGAGCCAGGCGTTGCACACGCTGTCCAAGATCGGGGACGGGAGTGTGTGGCCCGCGATCACGCGGTCGTTGCTGCACGACGCCGACCACGAGGTGGCGCGAAGCGCGTGGCGTGCCGCGATCATCCTCGTGCCCGACGATGCGAAGGAAGGGCTGGCCATGGAACTGGCCGCACAACTCGGTCGCGGCGACCGGGATGTGCAACTGAGTCTCAGCCGGGCACTCGTCGCACTCGGCGACGTGATCGAGCAGGCCCTGCGGACGGGACTGGCGAGCAAGGACCCGGCGGTGCAGGCGCATGCCCGCGCCACGGAGTGGCTCCTCCGCGACCCGGATGCCAGTTTCGACTCGGCCATCGACGAAGCGAAACGGCTCGTCGCGCTCGGCCCGGACCGGGCCTAGGTGACAGCGTGCTGATCGGTGAGGTGGCCCGTCGCTCGGGGGTGAGCACCCGGATGCTCAGGCACTACGACTCACTCGGGCTGGTGCGACCGACAGGCCGCACCGTCGGCGGCTACCGCGAGTACTCCGACGAGGACATCCGCCGGATCTTCCATGTGGAAAGCCTGCGGTCCCTGGGATTGTCGCTGCGCCAGATCGGACGCGCTCTGGAGGATCCCGCCTTCGAGCCGTCCGATCTGGTCGGCGACCTCATCCGACGGACCGAAGACCGGCTGAAGCGGGAGCAGGAGCTACTCGAACGGCTCCGTACGGTCGATGCCTCCGCGCCCTCCGGCTGGCAGGGCGTCCTGCGCATCGTGGAACTCCTGCACGGACTCACCTCGCCCAGTGCCGCGCGCCGGCAGCAGACCGTCCTTGCCCCGGCCGAGGACGTGCCGGTTCCCACCGAGCTGCTGGTCGGGGCGATCCTCACCGAATCCGATCCGAACGTCGCGGGCGCCCTGCGGTGGGCGCTCGCGCGGGCGGGCGGTGACGCTGTGGCGGGCGTGGCTGGCGGCGTGCATTCGGATGACGTCGACATCCGGCGGCGCGCGGTACTGGCGATCGCCGAGATGTCCGGTGACGAGGCGAACGCGGCACTCACGGACGCACTCGGGGACTCGGACGCGGCGGTGCGCGGGCCTGCCGCTCTGGCCATGGGTGCGCGTGGCGCGACCGCGGCCGTGCCGACACTCGTCGGCATGGTGGTCGAGGGTACGAACGATGTCGAGGCGGCTGAGGTCCTGGGAGCGTTGTCACGGGACCCCGGGTGCGCGGACCGGATCATGGGTGCGCTGGTCGGCGAGCTCGCCGCACACACCGCGGACTCCGCGGTGCGGATACGCCTGACCCAGGCACTCGCCGAGATGCCGTCGGCCCTCGCGCGGGGCGTCCTGCGGCACTTGGCCGACGACGAGGATCGAGCTGTCGCCCTCATCGCCTCGGCCCTCGCGGTAGTGCTCGAAGAACGGTCCGACAGCTGAGCGCCGGATGGCGTCGGCGGATCCGGGTCGGGCACCCGTGCCGAACCGGGAATACTGCGTTATGGCCAAACGCCCCGCCAGTGACCTCACGGTGCTGAAGAAATGGTTCGCCGCCCTCGACGACGCGGACTTCCTCACGCTGGCGCCGCCGTCCCGAAGCCGCTTCACCCAGTCCGAGGGCAGAGAGGACGCGGTCGCGGCACTGGCGGACCGTGCCATGCCGTCGACGACCCCGTACGCGTTCTGGCACTGGCAGTCCCACCAGCGGGCGTTCACGAGCAAAGGCGAGCTGGTGGACGACCTGCTCGTGCACTGGCAAGGGCCGCATGACGACGTGGCGCGGCGGCTGGTCGCGGCGCCGTCACCCTTCACGGTGGTGCACGCGGGCGCGGATCAGGCGTTCGTGGTGACCAAGCCCTTCCCGCTCCCGGCTCCCGGCGACCGGCGCGCCGCCGGTCCCACGGTCCGGCGGCTGGTGCGAACGGTCGCCGTCGGCAAGGACGTCACCGGCGACGAGCGGGACTGGCTGCTCGCGGTCGCGGAGGGGCCGGGCGGCGTCGCCGAGGACGCGTTCGCGTTGGCGTGCGACCTGGGCGTGCTCACCCGCGACCTGGTGACCGCGCGCCTCGCGGACTGGCCGGGGCCCGACGACGAGAACCTGGCGGACATGTGGCTGTGGCTTACCGCGGTGGCGCGGGTCGCTCCCGAGGCACTGGCGGACTTCGTGGCGCCGCACGCCGCGCACCCGTTGGCCGCCGCCGTTCTCGGGGAGCCCGTTCCCGACCTGGACACCGACGCGGACGACGCGCTCGCGGTCACCGCGGCGCTACTGTGGCAGGCGCGTGACACCGCCGCGGCCGTCGCCGCGGTGGCGCCGTGGCTCCGGCGGGAACATCGACTGTCCACTGTGGAGGAAGTAGTCGGACTGCTCGCGTTGCGGTTGACCGGTGGCGTCCACCACGACGTCGCTCCAGCCCGGCTGCTGGACCTCGCGGACGACGAACGATTGCCGCTTTTCTGGCGCGGGCTTGCGGTTTCCGTCGTGGACTCGCTCGGCGGGCACGAGCACCTCGCGGACCGGCTCGACACCGTCCGCGTGCTCGGACCACGACCGTTCAGCGCGTACCTGCCCGCCGACCAGGACGCACCGGTGATCGCCGGCGACCGTGCCCGGTTACGCGGGCTGGCCGCGGATCACTGGCAGCTCGGCAGCCAGCCAACGACGCTGCGAACCGAC
The DNA here is from genome assembly GCF_047608695.1 of Amycolatopsis sp. cmx-11-32. Taxonomy (NCBI): domain Bacteria; kingdom Bacillati; phylum Actinomycetota; class Actinomycetes; order Pseudonocardiales; family Pseudonocardiaceae; genus Amycolatopsis; species Amycolatopsis sp. cmx-11-32. Next base: position 10,227 of record NZ_JADNQN010000017.1, read on the forward strand.
CCGGACCGCACCCGTACGCTCGCGGCCACAGTGGACTTCCCGCTCGGCTGGTTCTGGACCTGGCCCGCCGAACAGGCCGCGTTCGACCGTGACGGCAGGATGAGCGGCCCGCTGCCGGTGCACCTCATCGACGCGACGGCCGACGACATCAGGGAGTCGCTGCCGCCCCGGTTCGCGTTCGTCGCCGAGCCCCCGGCGATCCACCCCGGTGGCTGCCCGCCGCTGGAGGACATCCTCGATGGCCTCGCCGGGCGCGGGCCCGCCGGCCACGAAGACCTGGACTACCTGCGTGCCACCTATCTCCGGTACGCCGTCCAGGGTCGACCGGACACAGTGGACGATCGGCGTGCCGCGACACTTTTCGAGGTGTGGCAAGTACACGACGGCGCGCGCGTGCCGGACGCGCCGTCCGAACTGCTCGACACCCGCACGGCACGCGCGCTGGTGGACCGGATCTACGCACCCGGCGGCCTGGCCGAGCGCACCGGCCACGGTGACGGCTTCCCGTTCCTGCCCTTCGCCCGCGACGTCGGCACCGGCGAGATCCACTACCTCGACATGCGGCAGCGGATCCCACCGGTGCACACCGCCGCACCCGACACACCGCCGGACGGCGCACCCGTCGCCCCGAACGTCGACCTGTTCCTCGCCGAACGGGTCGCCGCCCGGCCAGGACGCTGACGCGGGACGAGAGTCAGCGGCCGCTCAGATGGACGCGCGGGCGGCTCGGGAGGCGTCGGTCAGTGTGGTGCCCACACCGGATACCAAACCGGTGTCGACACAGGTGAGTGTGACTTTGTAGCCACCTGGAACCGTGTTGTGCACGAAGGCACTGCAGGTGTCGCCACCGCCGAGCGCGATCTGCGCCAGGGCACGTGCCTCCTTACTGGCGTCGGTGAGGGTGGTGCCGAGCCCGTTGACGAAAGAGAGCCCGATGCCATTGCAGCTGAGGATGGCTTTGTAGCCGCCGCTGACCGCGGAGTTCATGAAGGCCGAACATCCGGCGGCGGGTGCGGCATTCGCGGTAGCGGGCAGAACAAGGTTCGCGACGGTGAACGCTCCGATCATGACCACCGCTCCGTTGACCAGGCCGATCTTGCTGATGCTTTCGCGCATCGACACGTCCTTCCCTCTCACGGCACGAGACGCCGGATTCAATGGGTCGAGCTGCCTGCCGACCCGTTGGTCTTCGACGATCGGCAACCCGTGGCGGTTCCGGAACACAAGACCCGGCCAGGATGGGCGATGAGCCGATTCCCCCGGTAGCCGCCGAAATCCGCCGGTTTTCCGGCCATGTCCCCACCGAGGATGTCGTCCTCCCCGGTGCTCACCGACCGGCCCGAACGCGGTCGAACACTCGCGGGCCAGTTTCGTGGACGGCGCCGGCTACGGCGCCGCGCTAGACCAAACCGAGTTCGCGTGCCCGAACGCCTGCTTGGAAGCGGGACTCGGCACCAAGCGCGGACATCAGTTCGGCCACCCGGCGGCGGGTAGGTACGCACGCCGCGGCCGAGGGGCCGGCGGCGGCTTCGTCCTTGACTCCGCTGCCGAGCAAGTCCAGCACGGCGGGCGCGAGCTGACGGATCTCGGTGACCTGCGCGTCGTAGACGGCGAGATCGGTCGCCGATCGCCAGGCCGTCTCGAACAGCGACCGCACTCCCTGCACGATTTCGGGCTGGGTGATGACGCTGTAGCCGCGTTGTCCCGCGATGAGGTCGCCCGCCAGGATCACGAGCCTGCCGTCCATGATGATCGTCTCGTTGACGTCCTGGGTGGAGACACGGATCTGCGCCCCGAACCGGTCGCGGATCCTCGCCAGCTCCTGCGCGGACGCCGGGTCGAGCAGCAGGCCGGATCGGTAGATCTTGCGGATCCGCCGGTCGCCCGGCAGGCGCTCGGCCGCCGCGGTGAGTTCGTCCGACCCGCGATCGGCCACCCAGGTCGCGAGGTCGTTGGCGGCGCAGGCGAGGTCGGTCACGGTCGGGAACAGGTGTCCTACCCGGCGGAACAGCTCCTCCTCACCGCGCACGACGGTGACCGAATCGCCTGCCCTCGTGAGGCCGTCACTCGTCCGCATGGCACCGATACTGCCTGAACTCCACAGCCCGCGACCAGGTGGCAGGTTGTTGCCGTTTCCTGACGTCCGGCGGGCCCGTCATGAGGCTGATGGGTATGACGAACTTCCACCACGACGCCCCCACCGCCGACGTCGCGAGCAACGGGCCGGTCTGGCGGATCGGGGACGGCCGGAGCGTCTTCAGCTACGACTGCCCGGACGACACCGGGACGCGCTATCGTGGCCACATCGTCAATCCGGTCCTGCGGACGTCCGAAATCCCCGAGACCATGCCCTATCCTGACGACGATCTCGAGGGCTGCCTTTCGGTCCCCGGCGAGGTCTTCCCCACCGGCCGCGCACGGTGGGCCGCCGTCGACGGCTTCGATGAACACGGCGAACCGATCACCGTCGAGGGCACCGGATTCTTCGCTCGCTGCCTCCAGCACGAGACGGACCACCTCGCCGGAAAGCTCTACCTGGAGCGCCTCGTCGGCAGGCACGCGCGAGGCGCGAGGCGCATGCTCAAGAGGAACGGATGGACCGCCCCTGGCCACACGTGGCTGCCCGGCGACGTCCCCGACCCGTTCGGCCACTGACCGGGCCTCTCCACTAGCTTCATTGCTCCCTTTGGCGGCTCCCCCGTTACGACACTCGGCGTAACATCGCCGCCGGGTTCGCGGCCCCGGTTTGAGGTGATCACTCAACGGGCAGTCCGCTCTCGTCGGATTCGATGTGATCGGAGATTCAGCCAATGGCCTCTTACAACGTGAAACCGTCGAAGCCGGTCGCGATTTTCGGCGCCATATTCGGTGCGGCGATTCTTCTCTTCGGCATTTTCAGCGGAATCGCCCGGAACAATGGTTTCATCTGGCTGTGGGTGGCGGCCGGGATCGCCATCATCGGCTTCAATCTCTGGGCTGCGTTCAGCAAACGAGGCGCGACAGAGGTCGTCGAAACCCAGAACGACTCCCCCGATTCGGTTCGGTGACCTTCAGCGGCGGATTCGGCGATCCACCGCGACCCAGTTTGTTTCCCAAGTCTTTCCACCGTCGGCCGAGAACGCCTGCTCGAATCTCGCCTCGTCCTTGCCATGACGGAAAATGAGGAAACGCACCTTGATCGGACGCCCGTCGAGCTTGTCATCGCCAAAGAATTCGCCGGCGCCGTCGCGGAATCCGCCGTACACCGCCGGGGTGAGCAGCCCGTCGCGGACGTTGACGAAGGTCAGGCTCCACCGCTGCGCCTGAGGCTCGTACAGCCGCAGGTTGAGGGCTTCGATGCGGCCGTTCGGCCCCGAGACCTCGAATTCGAGGACGTTCGCCCGCCGGTCAAGAAGTGGCCGGACGGTGCTGGTGCCCGTGAAGTGAAGCCACGCGTCCGAGGACTCCGACAGCGGCTCGGCCAAGACGCGTACCGAGGAGCGCCAAGAGCCTATTTCCCAGTCGAAGGCTCGTTGGCCATCGGTGGCCGTCGAGGACGCGGGAGACGTCGCGGCGTCGCCCGACACCGCCGTCGCGATGAGCATCAGGGCCGAAAGGCCCGCTGTCAGGATTCGTCTGTATGGCACGGTCATGGTCTGACTATCCGAGTGGAGCACGGCCATGGACAAGAAGGCACCTGCAGGTAACCTCTCGCGCCCCAACCCGCTGCCCGGCTGCCCGATGGCCGCGGCGTTCGCCGCGATCGGCGGGAAATGGAAGCTGACCCTGCTGTACTGGCTCGCCAACGGCGAGTCCCATTTCGCGGGCCTCCGCCGCCGGGGGACGCCGATCACGCCCAAGGTGCTGGCCGAACAACTGCGCGAACTCGAGGCCGACGGACTCGTCGAACGGGTGGTGACCGGGCCGGTCCCGGCGCGTGTCCTCTACCGGCTCACGCCCTACGGGACCACTGTCCTGCCCGTGGTCGAAGGCGTCAGGGTCTGGGGCGGGGGGCACCTTCGTCGCGGTCCCGGCGAGACCGCGACGGATCCGGCGATGGGCTGCGCCGACGCGATCGTGCCGGCCTCCTGCTGAAAGTTCATCCACAGGACACGATCGGCGGGACAGGGCCAGGAACGCGGGATCACACCGTCGCGGAACTTGATCAACACAGGTTTAGGAGCCTGCCTCCCTCAAGGAACCCCGACACCAGCCGAAAGGGGAAGATTCCGGACGTTCAACGTCTTAAATCCTCCCCGCTCGGCCTCTGCAGGCACTGGCGATGCCAAGTCCGGATTACCACCAGCAGCGCTGACCAGCAGCTCCGTAACCAGGGGGCCTTCAGGTACTCGGGAAGTAGCCGGGCAAGGTGGTGACGACCTCGGCGGGGGCCGGCATGGCGGCGACCTCCTTGGCGAGGGCGCGGACGGCGTCGCGGACCGCGGTGTCCGTCAGCAGGGCGCGGGTTTTCTCCGTGACGCCTTCGGCCGTGAGATCGTCATCGACGAGCTGGGCGGCAACGCCTGCCTTGACCGACGCCTCGGCGTTGGCGAGCTGGTCGGCACCTTGGGGCAGGAACAGCTGCGGCAGCCCGGCGCCGAACGCGCCCATCGTCGTCCCGCTCCCGCCGTGGTGCACGACGATGTCCAGATGCGGCAGCAGTTCGTGCTGCGGCACCCACCTCTCGAGCCGCACGTTCCCCGGCACGTCACCCAGCAGCTCGACCTCGACGGCCGGGCCGGTGGCGACCAGCACGTCGATGTCGAGCACGGCCAGGCCGGCGATCGCCTCGGTCAGCACGTCGGTGTTCCCGTACTGGGTGCCCAAAGTCAGGTACGCGAGCGGGCGGCTCCGGTCGCGGCCAGTGATCCAGGCCGGCAGGTCACCCGGCGTGCTCCAGCCGGTCGGCCTCAGCGGGATCCGCTTCGCCGCGGCGAGAAACTCCAGTGACTGCACCGACTCCGGGCAGATGTCGAGGACAGGGTCGCCGAACGCGGTCTCCAGTTCACCCTCGACACCGAATTCGGCGGCGGTCGTCCCGACCTGCTCGCGGATCTCTTTGCCGGCTTCGTACTCCGCCACGCGACCGAAGTTGTGGCTGGCGGAAGGGATCCCGGCGAGTTTGGCCGCGAACGCGCCACCGGCGTTCATCGTCTCGTAGATCACCAGGTCCGGTCGCCACTCGGCCAACACCGGCTCGAGATCGGCGGCGACGGCCCGTGGCAGGATTTCGCCGAACACCCGGCCGGTGATCTGGTGCAGCGCGTCCGGCGGCAGCCCTCTCGGGTCCCCGTCGACCTTGTTCAACTCCTCCATGAACGCTTCCTGCGGGGTGCTCCCGGCCTGGAGACCAGTGATACCCGCTCTTTCGATGTTCGGCAGGAAGGACGCGGCGGTCGCGAAACTGACATCGTGCCCGGCGTCGCGCGCGGCGACGGCGAGCGGGATGAGCGGAAAAGCGTGTCCGTAGCCCCCGAGGGCCGTGAATATCATCCGCATGCGTCAACAATATCCGGGAAGTGATCTAGTGCCCTGTCCAGATCGGATCCCGTTTCTCGGCGAAAGCACGCGGGCCCTCGCTCGCGTCCGCGCTCCGGCGACGACGCTCTTCCCAGTGATACGAAGCCTTGAACGCTTCTTCGAGTGGGAGATCGACCGACCGCAGCGCGGCCTCCTTGATCGCGCGCACCGACAGCGGCGCGGCTCGCACGAGGCTGTCCGTCCAGCCGGCGACGCACTGATCCAGCTCGGCCGCCGGGACGACCTCGTTCACCAGACCGTGGCGCAGCGCCGTCGCCGCGTCCATCCGGCGCCCGGTCAGCAGATAGCCCATCGCCACCTTCTGCGGCAGCTGCCGTGGCAGCCGGAACACGCCTCCGGCCCCCGCGATCAGGCCGAGCCGAACTTCCGGAAGGGCGAACACCGCCTCCTCGGAGGCGATGACGATGTCGCAGGCGAGCACCAGCTCGAAACCGCCGCCCAACGCGTAGCCGTGCACCCTGGCGACCACCGGTTTGGACAAGGTGAACCGGTCGGTCAACCGGGGATGACCTGGCTGACCCGCACTGCCGAACGTCGACGCTTCCACGCCTGTTTCGGTCAGCCGCGCGCGTTCCTTGAGGTCCTGGCCGACGGAGAAAGCGCGGTTACCCGCGCCGGTCAGGACCACCGCCCTGATGTCGTCGTCGGCCTCGACGTCGTCCCAGATGTCGGCGAGTTCCGCGTGCATCCGCCGGTCCATCGCGTTCAGCACCTCGGGCCGGTCCATCGTCACGTGGGCGACGTGATCCTTCTTTTCGTACCGCACCCTGGTTTCGCTCATCGCGCACCCACCGCGAACCCGCCGACTTTGCCGAGCACATCCGCGCCGTAGATGCGCAAAGCCTGCTGCAGCGCGAACTCCGCCATGTACCGGCGGAACTCCTCCGGCGGTTCCTCGGCCAGGTTCACCATGCGCCGGTTGGCCAGCACCGCGTCCCCGTCGAGCCGGGCCAGCGCGGCGTCGATCGCCGCGTCCATCTCCTCCGGCGGGACGACCTCGTCGACGATCAGCCGCGCGTCCGGCTCGTCCGCCTGGATCCGGCGGCCGCCGAGGATCACCTGCCTGGCCACCCGCGGTCCGGTAATCCGGGAAAGCCGGAAGTTGGCCGCGCCGGGAATGATCCCCTCAGTCGCCGCGGGCAAGCTGAGGTAGGAGTCGGACGCCGCCAGGACGTGATCGAAGACCAGGAGGAGCTGAGTTCCCCCGCCGATGGCGAAGGAATCGACGGCCGCCATCCAGGGCTTGTCGACGAACTTCGAGTGCCACGAACCGTCCGTGCGTATTCCGCGCACGATTTTGTGGATATAACCCAGTTCCCGCCGCAACAGAAAGTCGACCAGGGGGATGTCGCCCGAGCTCAGCTTCTTGAGGTTGATCCCCGCGCAGAACACGCGGCGCCCCGCATACCGCCGATGGCTCATCACACCGCCCCGCAGCAGCGCCACCCGGACGGCCGGATCGAGCAGCACCAGGTCGACGGCGGTCTCCATGTCGTCGACCTGCTGGGCGTCTTCGGCGTTCAGGCAGTCGTCCCGGCACAGGGTCAGCTGCGCGACGCCGTCACGACGCTCCAGCCGGACGGCCTCCATCTGAACCACACCGGTCTCAGTGAATTCGGGGAGCAGCCGCAGCGCCCTCGCAGTGGGCCGGAGCATGGCGTCGAGCAAATGCGGACCGGCCTTCGGGGCACGCAGGATCCCGCGCAGGAAGATGCCCTGGTCGATCTCGCGCCCTTCCTTTTCCGCCTGTGGCCGTGAAAATTCGGCCGCCATCTGCTCTTCCGTCGGCACCAGGCCGGGATAGGCGAGGGCGGCGGCGCGGACGAGTTCGTCGATGCGCAGGCAGCGGGTCCGGCCGTCGGTGAGTTCGTCGTAGATCTCCTCCGCGTGCGCCTCCACGAAGTCCGCGCGCGTCGCCCTGATCTCGTCCAGTGCCGAGGACGCGGCCGCGCGCTGCGTCGCGTTCCGGACGGGAGGTGACGGCAGTCCGGCGAGCAGGTCGTCGGCTCGGCGGGCCTCCCCCGCCAGGGCTCGAAGGTCGAGCCCCGGCGAGAGAGTCGTGGAATCCGCTGTCACGGCTTGGCTTCCCGTCGCAAGGCCCGGTCCGCCGCGGCCAAGTGGGAACCGAGCGCCTCCTCGAAGGTGGTCGAGCCCGCTTCGAAGATCAACTGCCGCCGGATCGCCGTCTCGGCACCGTCCGTGACGTCTGCCAGCCCCGCCAGCGTCTTCGCGGGATCCTCGGACACCTCGTCGACCAAACCGAGCGCGAGCGCGCGCTCGGCGTCGACCGGGGTCCCGAGCAGCACGGCCCGGCGGATACCCGCCGCACCGGCCTGCTGGGTGAGCCGGTAGACGGTCATCCCCGGCCAGGAACCGCCGCCCGCCGAGGCGAGCAGCAACCGGGTCCCCGGATCGACGATCCGGACGTCCGCGGCGAGCAGGAGGTCCAGTGCCGTTCCGGCGCAGTCACCCGACGCCACCGCGACCGTGAGCCTGCCCAGCCGTTCGAACCGGCGCACCGCTCGTTCCCATTTGGACACCAGGCCGACGGTCAGCCCCTGCGCCCAGCCATCGGCCGGGACACCCGTGACGTGAACGGTGACCGGGCCCGGTCCCCGATGGTCCTCGGCGCGATCGCAGAGGCCACCGATCTCCTCGACCGACGCGGCCGAAAGCGGGCTAGAGCCGTCGATGCGCAGCACCAGTTCGCCGTTCACTTCGTTCTGCCTCACCATTGGATAAGCGCCATTTCGATTGTGGAGCCGGGCCCCATGGTCATGAGCACGCCGTAGTCCCCTGGCCGGGCGATGTCCTCGTCGGCGAGTCGCTCGTAGGAGAAGAGGAAGGAGCCGCTGGAGAGGTTCCCGTAATCACGGAGCACACCGGTGGTGTGGCGGACGTCGTGCCGGCTCAGGCCGAGGTTGACGACGACGGCGTCGACCACCTTCTTGCCCCCTGAGTGCACCAGCCAATGGCCGATGTCGTTGCGGCGGAGCCCGGTACCGGACAGCAGCCTGTCGATGACGATCTCGGCGTGCGCACCGACCACGTAGGGAATCTGCGGGTCGAGGAAGAAACTGAACCGGTCCTGGTCACGGTCCCAGTCGTAACGCATCGCGTCGAGCGCGTCGGTGATGATGTAACTCGCGAATTTCAAGACCCTGGGGCCGGGCACGCGCCCGTCGCCGGAGATGACGGCGAGAGCGGCCGAGCCGTCGCCGAAAAGACTGTTGACCACCGCGGTCCGCATCGTGCCGTCCAGCGCGTAAGCGGCGGAACAGGCCTCGCTGCAGAGGACGACACCGAGCTCACCCGGGTGTGCCGCGGACCAGCCCGAGACCACGTTGAGCGCGTTCAGGCCCGCGTTGCAGCCCATGCCCACGATGTCCGAGCGGCTGCAATGCGGGTCGATGCCCAGCTCACGGATGATCAGCGCGCTCAGGCCGGGGGTCAGGAAACCGGTCGAGGTGACGCAGCACAGGTGACGCAGGTCCGAAAGCGTCGCTCCCGCCGACTTCAGGCAGGCTTCGAGTGCCCGGCAGCCCATGTCGACGGCGATCTTCTTGTGTTTGTCGAGCAGATCGCCCTGCGGTTCCGATACGCGTCCGCCACCGGGACCCTCCGGCGGCAAGGTGAGAAAACGCCGGTCGATCGCGCTGTTGAGGAAGACCGACCGGATTTTGGGATCCTCGACGTCGAGGATGTCGAGGAGCTCGGATTGTGAGTACGACGCCTCGGAAACCGCGGTTCCCACGCCGGCGAACCTGGTGATTTCGGTCAGTCCGGTGAGGACGGAAAGGTCCTCAGCGGGTTCGGCAACGGCAGTCATCGATACATCCACCCCCATGATCTGAGCTTGCTTCGAAGCAGCTGCTTGACCTTCGCAGCGGGCATTGATCTCACCTTTCCGGTCGGTACGGCGGGTCGTGAGTGGTAAGGACGGTTCTCTTGAGCGGTAAGGCAAAGGTGTCGTCAGGTCGCGGGACCTTCGTGACCACACCACCCGCACCGGGCATGTCGCGAAAGCCACTTTCGGGACATCTGATGTCCCGAAAGTGGCTTTCGCGACACCCAGATCAGCACCTGGGCGAGCACATGCGACGCCACCGTTGCCTCACCCCTCGATTAACCGTCCTTACCACTCACGAAGCGTCAGGCGGACAAAGGAACTCCGGACAGCTGCCGCTCGAGCTCCAGGCTGGTGGCGTAGTCCGGCAGCAGGCCCTGCTGCTCCGCCTCGGCGAGCGTGATGGCCACCCCGTCCCGATCGGACAGGATCGGTTCGACTTCGGCGTCGATGGGCAGGCCCAGTGCGGGGTCCAGGGCCGAGAGGGCGAGTTCGTTCTGCGCCACATAGCCCGCGGAGAGCATGTACGACATGACGGTGTCGTCCTCGAGCGCCACGAAGGCATGGCCGACGCCGACGGGGAAGTACATCGTCCGGTAATCCTGCTGGTCCATCAGGACCGCGTCCCATTTGCCGAACGTCGGCGACCCGACCCGGATGTCGACCACGATGTCCAAGGCCTTGCCGCGTGCGCAGTAAACGTACTTCGCGATACCCGGCGGCGTCACGGTGTAGTGGATGCCCCGCACCACGCCGCGCTTGGACATGCTGTGGTTCGTCTGTGCCACCCGGAAGAGCGGGCCGCCGTAAGCCTCGATGAAGGCCTCCTCCTGGAACGGCGAGACGAACAGGCCCCGGTCGTCGGGAAAGACGCGAGGGGTGAACTCGATCGCGCCCTCGACGGCGAGTTTTCGTGCTTGCACAGCTGCTCCTGAGGTTGGACTGGTCAGAGGTTGGACAGCACTTCGCGGACCGCGTGGATGACCTTGTCCTGCAGGTCGGCGGTGAGCGCGGGATACATCGGCAGCGAGAAGATCTCGGTGGCCAGTTTCTCGGTGACCGGGAGCGAGCCGGTTTCGTAGCCGAGGTGGGCGAACCCGGTCATGGTGTGCACGGGCCACGGATAGCTGATGTTCAAGTGGATGTCGTACGCCTTGAGGCGTTCGAGGATCTCGTCACGCCGCGGGTGACGCACGACGTACACGTAGTACACGTGCTCATTGCCGGAGACGGTCCGCGGAAGTTTCAGCTCGGTGTCACCGAGACCTTCCACGTAGCGCTCGGCGACGGCCCGGCGGGCGGCAGTGTAGGTGTCGAGACGCTTGAGCTTGCGCCGCAGGATCTCGGCCTGGACCTCGTCGAGGCGGCTGTTGTGGGCGGGCGTTTCCAGCGTGTAGTAGCGCTCGTCCATGCCGTAGTAGCGCAATCTCCGCAGCTTGCGTTCCACGGATTCGGCGGACGTGATGACCGCGCCGCCGTCGCCATACGCGCCGAGCACCTTGGTGGGGTAGAAGGAGAACGCGGCCGCGTCGCCGGTCGAACCGGCGACCGTGCCATTCTGCCGGGCTCCGTGCGCCTGCGCGCAATCCTCCAAAATGGACAGTCCGTGCTTCGCGGCGAGTTCCCTCAGCGGAGCCATGTCCACGCACTGGCCGTACAGGTGCACGGGCAGCAGGCATTTGGTGCGCTCGGTGATCGCGGCCTCGACCTGGCCGGTGTCCATCAGGAAGTCGTCCTCGCGGACGTCGACGAAGACCGGGGTGGCACCCGTGCCGTCGATGGCGACCACGGTCGGGGCGGCGGTGTTCGACACCGTGATCACCTCGTCGCCCGGCCCCACGCCCAGCGCCTGGAGACCGAGTTTGATCGCGTTCGTCCCGTTGTCGACGCCGACACAGTGCTCGACCCCATGGTACGCGGCGAATTCCGACTCGAAGCCGCGCAAGCTCGCGCCGAGCACGAGTTGCCCGGAATTGAAAACCGTCTCGACCGCGTCCAGCAAGTCGAGCCGCTCGGCCTCGTATTCGACCAGGTAGTCCCAAACACGCGTGGTCATGTGCGAACCTTTCCCTGAACTGATGTCGTCAATGCGGCGACGGTGCGACGCACTCCTTCGGGCAGCGAGATCTCCGGGTGCCATCCGGTGATCGCCCGGAACGGCGTGGAATCGATGGTGACGCTCCGGAGATCCGTCTCGGGCGCGTGCGACGGTGGCTCCACACAAGTCACGTCCACCTGGTCCTGACCGGTGAGTTCGGACAATTCCCTCGCCACCAGCCGGAACACTTCGCCCAGCTGATCGCCTCGGCCGGCGCCGAGCAGCCAATGCCCGCCCACGAGGGGAGCCGGGGTGGCCAGCGCCGCCGTGAACGCCGCCGCGATGTCCTCGACGTGGACCAGGTCGCGCCGCACCGTGCCGTCGCCCCAGATGGTGAGTGCCTGGCCTTCGAGCGCTCGCCGCGCCATGGCGGATACGACACCGCGGTCATGGTTCGCGTCCGGTGCCGTGGTCTCGCCGAACACCGTCGGCAACCGCAGGCTGATGCCGCGCACCCGGCCGTCGATCGTGGCGTCCTTGAGGAGCTGTTCCGCGGTCAGCTTCTGCTTGTCGTAGGGAGTCGCCGGGTGGTCGGGCTCGCTTCCGTCGATCGGCTCCCGAGGCGGCACACCGACCTGCGAGGCGGCACCGCCGTACACCACCAGCGGTGGCGTATCGCCGGTGCCGCCGATGACGTCGATGAGGTCCCGCATCACACCCACGTTGACGCGTTCGGCCGCCTCGGTCTCAGCCGCGCGCCATCCGCCGTCCGCCAGGAGCAGGTACACGACCGCGTCCGATCCCGCGACCGCGTCGGCGAGCGCGGCACGGTCGGTGAGGTCCGCGGCGACGACGGTGATTTCGGCTTGGCCGGGCGCGGGGGCGAACCGCCGCCGCGCCACCGCTCGCAGCCGGATCGGCTGCCGCGCCAGTGCGCGCGTGACAGCCGAGCCGACGAAGCCCGACGCGCCGAGGACGGTGATCTGTTTCATTTCATGCACTTCCTTGAGGCTGTGCGGTCGCGGCGTTGATGCAGGCGAGAAGCGTGCGGGCCTCGACGTTGACGTAATGCCCGTGCCGGGTGAGCGCGGTCAGCTGGGCCGGGGTGACCCAGGCGTAGCCAGGCGGCGGATCGATGGTTTCGTCCGCGTCGACCGCAAGATAGCGGGCCCTGACGTTGAGAAAGCGGCCGCCTTCTTCGGAATGGATTGCCTCGTAACGGATCCTCGACCGTGGAGCGTCCAGGACGGCGTCGAGGAAGGGCGGCCTGCTCTCCGGCGGCAGGTGCGCGTAGTTGTGGGGGGTGCACTGGACGGTCGGCGCCAACTCGACCGTGTCCAGGAAACCACCGTCAGCGCGGGCGTGCACCAGAACGTGTGGCACGCCGCCGATCTCGCGCACGAGGAACGCGACGACGCCGAGACCGACGGATTCGAGCAACGGCTGGGTCCAGCTGACCCGCTCGCGGTTACTGCCTTTCACGGCGACCGCGAGGACCTTGAAGTAGCGGCCGTCCTCGTGCTCGATCACTTCGACGTTCTGCTTCCAGCCGCTGACGTCCGTGAGCGGAATGCGGCGGGCACGCACATCGTGGCGCGAACGCTCGTTCGTGAACCACGAAAGGAGCTGGATGTCGGAGAACAGCGCGCCGGGAGCCGTGTCGTGGTACGGAAGGCACGACAACACGCTCCTGGCGTTCATGTTGATCGTCTCGTCTTCGTGCATCAGTTCCGCGATCTGGCCGAGCGTGAGCCAGCAGAAGTCGTCCCACATCGGCACGTCGTCGACGGTCTCGACGATCATGTTGCGATTGGACTTGTGGAAGAACCATGAGCCTTGTTCCGCCTGGAGAACGTCTACGATCACCCGCTCGGGATCGGGCGGGGCGAAGTACTCGATCAGCTTGACGTTCGTACCGCCGTGTGCCTTGGTGTAGTTGCTGCGAGTGGCCTGTACGGTCGGCGACAACTGCACCAGGTTGGGGTTTCCCGGCTCCATCTTGGCCTGCATCAGGAAGTGCAGGACTCCGTCGAACTCCTTGCCGAGGATGCCGAGGATGCCCACTTCGGGCTGTTTGATGACCGGCTGCTGCCACTCGCGGTAGGGGCCGTCACCGTGTGGGCCGTCGGCCTCGACCACGTGCAAGCCCTCGATGGTGAAGAACCGTCCGCTTCGGTGCACGAGATTGCCGGTCGCGGCCTCGAACCCCCACTGGTCCAGGTCCGCGAAGGGGATGCGTTCGACGTGGAAGACGTTGGCCTCGCGGCGTTCGGCGATCCAGGCACGGACGTCCTCGGTCCGCATGTGCACCCCGTCGGTGGTCGCGGCCGACAAGGTGATGCGGTCCGCGTGGCCGCGGTCGTCACGAGGACGCACCGCGCGGACGGGCAGGCTGCCGACGGCATCGAGGACGCCTTGCCGTTCCTCGTCGTACTCACCGAGCTGGTCCTGCACGTAGGTGGTCATCGCACTGCTCCAGGTCGTTGAGTGGGCATGGCCGACACTGATACCTCCCCTTATGTCCACCTTTCGCGGGTCGCAGCGGAGCACACCGTGAAGGTAGCTTCGGCCGATCTCGCCGGTCCAGATCGTCCAATTCCCGCTACGGGTCGGAATCCGGATTTACCGTGTCGCGAAAGCCACTTTCGAGACTTCAGAAGTCGCGGAAGTGGCTTTCGCGACACCCGGGAGGCGGCCGCGCTTGACGTCTGAGGCACGCTTCGGTCGGGTGGGTCGTGAGGTGCCTGGCGCAAGTAGTCCTCTACTTGCGGTCGGGTAATGGCGAGAGGAAGAGCGGGACGTGTGATCCTGCGGGTCTTACCCGTGATCAGACGGCGATCTCCGGAGATCGCCGTCCAATCACGCGTAACCGCCGTCTGATCACGCGAGATCGCCGTCCGAGGAACGAAACCCAACGTCAAGCAAGCAGAATCACGCGACACTAGAGAATTCGCTCCTGCTGGTTCGTCGCCGGTTGCGACGTCCAGGCCCGGTGCTCGGTCTCGCGTACTTCTTCCTCGGCGGTCTGTTCGAGTCTCTTCATCGCGAACCGCAGGATCGGCGGTGCCATCAGCGAGGTGACGATCGCGACGAGGATGATGATCGTGTAGATCTCGACGCTGAGGATGCCCAGTCGCAGGCCGACCATGGCGACCACGATTTCGATGACGCCCCGCGCGTTCAGTCCGGCGCCGAGCGCCAGCCCTTCCCATCTGTTCAGGCCGCTGAGCCGCGCGCCGGCGTACGCGCCGGCGAACTTGCCGATGATGGCCAGTGCGAGCACCGCCAGCCCGGTGAGCAGGACCTGCGGGCGGATCAGCGCGGTGAGGTCCATCCGCAACCCGGCCGTGGCGAAGAAGACCGGCGCGAACACCGACAGGATGACGGTGCGCAACGGGGCCAGCTTGGCCGGGTCCACCTTACCCGCGGTGCCGATCAGGATGCCGCAGACGAAGGCTCCGAAGACCGCCTCCAGGCCGAGAGCCTGGGTGCCTGCCGAGGCCAGGAGTACCAGGACGACGACGGCGCCGACGGTGGGCCCGGCCCCTTCGGACTTGCCTGCGACCCGCACCACGCCCCGGACCAGCGGCCTGCCGAGGGTGAGCGCGAAGACGATGATGAGAATCAAGTAGGCGAGGGAAACGAGCACGGTTCCGGTAGTCACCGCGTGCACCGCCATCGCGCTGACGACCGACAGCATGAACCAGCCGAACGCGTCGTCGATCGTACCCGCGGCGAGCGTGAGCTGCCCGACGTTGCGGTGCAACAGGTTCATGTCGATGAGGGTCTTGGCGATGACCGGGATGGCGCTGACGCACATCGCGACGCCGAGGAACAGTGCGAAGACGGTGATGTCGGTGCCGTCGGGAATCAGCATCTTGGGCAGCACGAAACCCGCGCCGATGCCCAGGCCGAGAGGAATGACCAGGCCGCCGAAGCTGACCCCCGCGGCGGCGCCGCCGCGGCGGCGGATCATCTTCATGTCCATCTGCATACCGGTGAGACCGACCAGCAGGATGACGCCGATTTGGCCGACCGCGTCGAGAAGGTGGTACTGCTCGGCGACGGCCGGGAACAGCCAGCCGTGCGGCCCCGGCGCGGCCCAAGCCAGCAGCGAAGGACCGAGGATCACCCCGACGAACAGTTCGCCGACCACAGCGGGCATCCCGAACCGGGCAGCCAGCCGTCCGAAGACGACGGCGAGCAGCAGCAGCAAGCCGACCTGGAGTAAGAAGATCAGGAGACTGTGCGCGGCGATCGGGGCGACCGGCGCGGGAAGCGAGAGAAGCACTTTCCTCCTTCGGGAAAGGGCGGATCGACGTCAGGCGAAGGCCCGCCCGACGGAACGTCAGCCGTAGTGAGAGACCCTCGTGCTCAGCCGCCGGGCCGCACTCACCGAGTCACAGCCCGCGAGGCCCAGCGCGTTCCGGAATTCGACGGCGAGCAGGTCGAGCAGCTGCCGGGCACCGTCCTCACCGCCCGCGGCCAACCCCCACATCACGGGCCGCCCGACCAGTACGGCCGACGCGCCGAGCGCCATCGCCTTGAGGATGTCGCCACCGCTCCGGATCCCTCCGTCCAGCAGCACTTCACCCTCCCAGCCGGAGACGGCGGAGGCGATCTCACCGAGCATCTCGATTCCGGGCACGGCACCGTCCAACTGACGACCTCCGTGGTTGGACACCACGATTCCGGCGACACCCGCGTCGACGGCACGGCTCGCGTCCTCGACCGCGAGGATTCCCTTGAGCACCACCGGAAGGTCCGTATGCGCACGGACCGCCTCCACGGATTCCCAAGTGGCGGACGCGAACTCACGCGCGGTGTGGTCCGCCACCGCCGAGTGACCCCGAGTACGCCGGTGCGCGGCCGCTCCGGCGTCGAAATTGGCCGCCGTCACCCACTCCGGCAGTGCGAAGCCGTTCCGCATGTCCCGCAACCGCCGCCCCATCCACGGCACGTCGACGGTGAACACGATCGCCTCGCAACCGGCGTCTTCCGCGCGGCGCACGAGTTCCAGCGATCGTTTCTCGTCACGCAGCCAGTACAGCTGGAACCACGGCCGTCCACCGACGGCCGCGATCTCCTCCAGCGGAACACTGCTCAAGGTGCAGATGGTGTACGGCACGCCGGCGTCCCTGGCCGCGCGTGCCGCCGCGAGTTCACCATCGGGGTGGAACAACCGCTGGTAGGCCACCGGTGCGACCGCCATCGGCAGCGCGGCGGGCCGTCCGAGCACCTCGGTCTCGATGGTGCCGCCCGTCAGGTCACGCAGCATCCGGGGGATCACGAAGATCCGCTCGAGCGCGGCGCGGTTGGCCGTTAAAGAGGCCTCCGCGCCGCTGCCCCCGGCGAGAAAGTCCCAGATCTCGCCGGGGAGAACGTCCCGTGCGGCACGTTCGAGGTCGTCGAGGCAAAGGTGTGTCATCGCCGGGCGGGGCCGAGCTTGCTCTGCCCGGTCCGCTCCAGTTCCACGGCCTCGTACAGGGCCTTGATGTTCGAGCTGCCGAAGGTGCCGGCACCCTGCCGCTCGATGATCTCGAAGAAGATGGTCTTACGCGGATGCGTGGAAGCGGTGAAGATCTGGAACAGCTGGCCGCCGTGGTCCTCGTCGGCGAGCAGCTTCGTCTCCCGCAGATCGTCCAGCGAATGCGTCTCCAGCTCGATCCGCTCGCCGAGCAGGTCGTAGTAGGTGTCCGGGGTCTTCAAAAATTCCACCCCTCGCGCGGAAAGCTCCTTGACCGCACGGACCGCGTCCGCACTGGTGAAGGCGATGTGCTGGACGCCCGCACCGTGGTGTTCCTTGATGAAGTCGTCGATCTGGCCGGGGTCGGCGGTCTTGTCGGGCTCGATCAGGGTGAGGGTGACCTCTCCCGACGAGCTCTGCACGACGGTCGAGTTCATCGCCTGGGCACCGACCATGATGTGTTCCTCGAAGATCTGCTTGAACCCGAGGGCGCGCTCGTAGAACGCCACCGTCGGGCCGAGGTCCCCCCCGTTCAGGCAGACCGCGAAGTGATCGATCGCGAGCAGCTCCAGGTCTCCCTTGCCGCGGAAGGCTTCCGGCGATTCGTCTGCTCCGTCGCGCTGGATCAGGGTGTGCACGACATCACCGAAACCGCTGACGGTGGCCGTGATGACCGCCTCCGCGCGCTCGCCCGGCTCGCGGATGGGCCGCGCCCCCGCCCCCACCGCGGCCTCGAAAGCGGCGGCCACGTCCGAAGTGCGCAGCGCGATGTCGGCCACCCCTTCGCCGTGGGTCTGCAGGTAGGTCGCCCCCGGGTGACGGTCCGAAGTCGGCTCGGTGAGGACCAGTGCGATCGGTCCCTGCCGCAGGGTCACGCTCCGGTGGTCGGCCGAGCGGTCGGTGGAGGCGACGGAGAAGGCGTACTTGTCCATCCAGCCCGACGCGGCCACCTCGAGGTTGGCCACATACATTTCCACATAGTCGATCTTGAAGTTCTGCATGGTTTCTTGAGAAGACAAGACATTCCTCCGTGGAATAGATGTAATCCTCATTCACAGGATGACGCGAACCCCATTTCGCATCAACGTTGTCCGTTTGACACTTCCGTCCACATCGGACGGACGCGGAGGTCAGCGCGCCGTGAACCGCACCGGGAGCTCCCGGTAGCCCTGCACGACGACCGCGCGCAACCAGGCCGGTTCCTTCACCAGCTCCACTCGCGACACTCGCTCGGCCACCTCTCGCAGCACGACCGCCAGCTCGATCCGCGCGAGCGCGGACCCGAGGCAGTGGTGCATCCCGTGCCCGAAAGTGAGGTGCCGATTGGGTTTCCGCCCGGGGCGGAACGTGTCCGGGTCCTCGAACACGGCGGGATCCCGGTTCGCCGCGGGCAGCCACGCGACCACCGGGGTACCTGCCTCGAGGTGACGCCCGTTGACGGTGACCTCGCCGGTCGTCACCCGGAGCACGTGCATCGCGGGTGAGGTCCAGCGCAGCACCTCGTCCACGACGGTGTCGACGTCCACGCTCCCGTCCCGCACCTGCTCCAGCAGGCCGGGCACCGTGGCGAACGCGTGCACCGCACCGGTGATCGCGTGCCGGGTCGTCTCGTTGCCGCCGATCAAAACGTTGTCGCAGTTGAGCACCACGTCGTCGATCGTGAGGTCGTCATCGGTCAGCAGCGTGCTGACGAGGTCCTCGCCGGGGCTCGCTCGGCGCGCGGCGATCAATTCGTCGAAGTAGACGAGGATCTCGGTATGCGCCTGCCGCGGCGTCATCCCGTCGAACAGTTCGTCCTCGCCGCCGAACGCGTGGTTGGTCAGGTCGATGAGCATGTCCTCGTCCTCGGCGGGCACACCGAGGATTTCGCAGACGACCGCCGCGGGGATACGCGGGCCGATCGCCGCGGCGACGTCGCACACCTCACCGTCGAGCACTTGGTCGAGGACACCGCGCACCTCGGTCCGGACCCGCTCCGAGAGTTTCCGCGCGGCCGCCCTCGAAAGCAGCGGGCCGACCAGCTTGCGCAGTTTGCGGTGCTGATCCTGTTCGGACACCACCATCATCTGGCCACCCGACTTGTCAGGGTGGTCGCGATCGAAGCCGATCATCATCCCGTACTCGGAGGTGAACGGGGCGGACGGCCCGAGGACCGCGGCGCACGCCCGATGCGAGAACACGGACCAGAAACCACCGGGTGAACTGCCCGGTTCGCTCCACACCATCGCGTCTTCCAGCGCGAGCTCGCGCCAGCGGGCGTGGCGCTCCAAGGTCGTGTACAGATCGGGGTCGCCGAGATCGACGGCGTTCGTCGTCTGCATGAAAGGGTCTCCAGATCAGGTGAGGGCGCCGTCGAGCACCTTGGCGAGCTGGGCCACGGTCGGCGCGTCGAAGAAGGCCTGCACTCGCAGCCGGATCTTCAGTCGTTCGCGGATCCGGCTCACCAGCCGGGTCGCGAGCAGCGAATGGCCGCCGATCTCGAAGAAGCTCTCGTCGACGCCGACGGCGCTGACGCCGAGCACGTCGGCGAACAGTTCGGCGAGCAGGATCTCCATCGGTGTGCTCGGCGCCCGTCCCGATGTCACCCGCCCGGCGCTCTCGCCGTCGGGATCGGGTAGGGCGGCCCTGTCGACCTTGCCGTTCGGCGAGGTCGGCAGGCGCGGCAGGCCGACGACCACGTCGGGCACCAGGTACGAAGGCATCCGTTCACGCAACGGCGGGAGGAGGTCTTCGGCCGCCACCCGCTCGCCCCCGATGCCGACCACATAGGCGACGAGCCTGTTGTCGTGCATGGTCACCACCGCCTGGGCCACCCCGTCCACCGCGAGCAACGCGGCCTCGACCTCGCCGGGCTCGATCCGGTGGCCACGCACCTTCAGCTGGTCGTCGGCGCGGCCGACGAAGACGTACTGGCCGTCCGGACGCGTCCGCACCCGGTCACCGGTGCGGTACATCCGGCCACCCGGCTCGCCGAACGGATCCGGCAGGAAACGCTCCGCGGTCGCGGCCGCTCTCCGGAGGTAACCGCGGGCCAGTCCGGGGCCGACCGTGTACAGCTCGCCGACGTCCCCGTCCGGGACGGGCCGCAGCCGCTCGTCCAGGACATAGGTACGGACACCGGTGATCGGCCTGCCGATCGGCGGTGCGTCCTCACCGGTCAGCGGCTCGCTCGCGGTCACCGCGACGGTGACCTCGGTCGGGCCGTACGCGTTGATCATCACGCGGTCCATGGCCCAGCGTTTCGCGACCGGTGCCGGGCACGCCTCGCCCGCGACCAGGAGGGTCAGCCCCGCGGGCAGTCCGCCGGACTCCTCCAGTGGTGCCAGCGCGGACGGCGGCAGTGTGACGTGGCTGATGCCCTGGTCACGCACCAGCCTGCCGAGCGGTTCGCCGGGGACCAGGTCCGGCGCGGAGGCCAGCACCAGGCAGCCACCGGCCTGCCAGATCGGCCAGAACTCGGCGACGGCGGCGTCGAAACTGGGTGACGCGAAGGCCAGCAACCTGCTCTCCGGCGTCAGCTTCTGGCGGCGCACGTAGTCGTCGGCGAGGTTCGGGATCCCGCGGTGCGTGACCAGTACGCCCTTCGGCTTTCCGGTCGAGCCCGAGGTGTAGATGACGTACGCGGGATGGTCGGGGAGCAGCGGGCCGATCCGGTCCCCGTCGTCCAGGTTCGGCTCGGACCGGCCCGGCTCCCGTTCCACCCTCATGACGACGGGAGCGCCGTCCACATCCTGACCTGGCAGGCACAGCAGGCAATGCGCCGCCGTGTCGTCCAGCATGTGCCGCTTGCGTTCTTCCGGATAGTCCGGATCGACGGGCACATACGCGGCACCCGCCTTGTGCACGGCCAGGATCGCGATGACGAATTCGATCGACCTCGGCATCGCCAGCGCGACCAGCCGCTCCGGGCCGACCCCGTGCGCCACGAGCCGTCGCGCGAGCCGATTGGCTTCACCGTTCAGCTCGGCATAGGTGAGTGTGGTGGTGTCCATCGCCACCGCGGGCCGATCCGGCAGCACGGCCGCGGTCGCCTCGAACAGGGCAGGTGTCGTGGCCGCCGAAAGGACGGTCATGCGGTTTCCCCCAGTGTCTCGCGGGATTCGGTGCGGAGGAACCGGATCAGCTCGCGGTTCACCGGCTCCGGGTTCTCCAGGTAGCCGAAATGTCCGCACCCGGGAATCGTGCGGTGCGTCGCGCCGGGGATCGCGGCGGCCAGTTCCAGTCCGGCCGCCGCCGGCGCCACGAGGTCGTGCTCGAACGAGATGACGTGGCTGCGCACCGTGATCGCGCGGTAGGCCTCGATACGGTCGGGCAACGCGCTCAGCAGCAGCTGCGCCCGGACGCCCGGCCCCCAGGACCCCGTCGCCGCGAACAGGTCGAGCCAGTCGCCGGCGAGGTCGTCGTCGGCGAGCGTCGCGGGCCCCAGGTTGTGCATGGCGCGAACGGCGGCGAGGAAAGCCGGTGGCAACTCGATGCCCTGTTCGATCAGCTTCGCTTCACCCTGCGCGAGCTCCCGCTGGACGAGACTGCTCTTGCCACAGGCCGCCATCAGCACGACCGAAGCGAGCAGCTCCGGATGGGCGAGTGCCAGTTCCTGCGCGATGTACGAGCCCATCGACGTGCCGACAACGCGGCACGGCACGGCGTCGAGGTAGTCGATCAGGGCGGCCACGTCCGACACGAGGTCGTCGATGGTGAACCCGTCCTTGCCGTCGTCGCTCGGCGGGATCCCGCGGTTGTCCATGGTGATCACCCGGAATCCGGCGGTACGGAGCGCCGGTACCTGATGCAGGTCCCACACCGAGCTCGGCGCCCCGGTGCCGGTCAGCAGCAGTACCGGCGGACCATCGCCACAATCGTTGTAGGACAACCGGATCCCGTTCTCGGTCGTCATCAGCATGAAGCTCCTCCGGGAGTGCGGTTTGGGCGCAGCGCGAAAGTGTTTCCCCTCAACGGTTCCGTTCACCCCAGGTGCTGCGGCACGGAGCTGACCGTACCTTCAGAGATCGAGTGTCCGGAGTATTCGGCGATGGACGCCCCGGAGCGCCGGGGAAATCATCCCGGGCGTCCACGGTCCGTTCTTGACACCTCGACGGCGTATGGAAATCCTAGTATTCATGGATTCAAACGGTCTGTCCACTCACTTGGACGTGGAAACGCTGCACGGATCGCTCACCGATCCGGCCATCTCGTCGATGAACCTGCTCAACGAGCTGATCGACGAATACCCTGTGGCCATTTCCATGGCGGCAGGCAGGCCGTACGAAGAGTTCTTCGACATCCGTCTCGTTCACGAGTACATCGACGCCTATTGCGACCATCTCCGCAACGATCGGAAAATGGACGAGGCGGGGGTCACCCGCACCATTTTCCAATACGGCACCACGAAGGGTGTCATCGCCGATCTGATCGCGCGAAATCTGGCCGAGGACGAGAACATCGTCACCACCCCCGAGTCCGTGGTCGTCACCGTCGGCGCCCAGGAGGCCATGTTCCTGGTTCTCCGCACGCTGCGGGCGAGCGAACGGGACGTGCTGCTCGCGCCCGCTCCCACCTACGTCGGCCTGACCGGAGCGGCACTGCTCACCGACACCCCCGTCTGGCCGGTCCGGTCCACCGAGAACGGCATCGACCCCGAAGACCTCGTGGTCCAGCTGAAGCGTGCCGAGGAACAGGGCAAACGGGTCCGGGCGTGTTACGTGACACCGAACTTCGCCAACCCCACCGGCACCAGCATGGATCTGCCGTCCCGTCACCGTCTCCTCGAGGTGGCCGAGACGCACGGCATCCTGCTTCTGGAGGACAACGCGTACGGGCTCTTCGGATCCGAACGACTGCCTTCACTGAAGTCCCTCGACCGGTCGGGCACCGTGGTCTATCTCGGCTCCTTCGCCAAGACCGGCATGCCTGGCGCCCGGGTCGGCTACGCGGTGGCGGATCAGCGGATGGCGGACGGCGGCCTGTTCGCCGACCAGCTTTCGAAGCTCAAAGGCATGCTCACGGTGAACACCTCCCCCATCGCGCAGGCGGTGATCGCCGGAAAGCTGCTTCTCAACGGCTTCAGCCTGATCAAGGCCAACGTGCGGGAAATCGACATCTACCAGCGCAACCTCCGCCTCACCCTCGGCGAACTCGACCGCAGGCTCGGCGCGCGCGACGGCGTCAGCTGGAACACCCCGACCGGCGGGTTCTTCGTCACCGTCACGGTGCCCTTCGCCGTCGACGACGAACTGCTGGCACACGCCGCCCGCGACCACGGCGTGTTGTTCACCCCGATGCATCACTTCTACGGCGGCAAGGGCGGGTTCAACCAGCTCCGGCTGTCGATCAGCCTGCTCACCCCGGAACTGATCGAGGAGGGCGTGTCGCGCCTCGCCGGCCTGATCACCTCACGGCTGCCCTGACCGCGCCCGAAAACAGGCCCGGGCGCCACGTGGGGACGATGAACGTCTCCCGCGTGGCGCCCGGGCCTGTTCTCAGCTGTCGCCTTCGGGGAAGATGACCGGCCAGGTCACTTCCCCGTATCCGCCATCCGGCGAATTCTTCCCGGCATGCTCGTCCAGAGCACCGAAGAAGTTCTTTTCCGGCCCGTCGAACATCGCCAGCTGGGACGGGTACAGCTCCAGTGCTTGAAATTTCCGGGTCCGCGCTTCGGGCTTGACGGAGCCGAAAGCGGGGTCGCCGAGGCGAAAGGCCCGCGGGAGTTCGACCTTCCCCGACCCGAAAGTCGCATGAGGAATGTCCTCCCACAGCCGGATCGGAATACCTCGCTCGTTCGCGACGGCCAGTGAAGCATCTCGCGCGATCTCGTTGTCGATGTGATCGCTGAGCGCGGCGCACGTGACGATCAGCGTCGGCGCGAACTCTTCGACAACCGACCCGATGGCGTCCTCGACCTCGATGAAGAGATCGCGGTTGCTCTCCGGCGCCTGCTTTTCGATCTTCAGTTTTTGACGGCCTTCCACGTTGTCGGTCAGCCACCGGCCATCCGGCGCCTTGCGATAGATGGAATCGAGGAACCGGCCGTGCACATGCCCCGCCCCGAGGTGACCGAGCGCGGCGATATCCTCCTTCTGGCGATGCAGTACCGCGTCTTCGTCCGGGGAAATCCCCCAGATCGAGTGCATCCGCTCCGCCGCCGGAGAATAGGGAGGTTGCGCGACGCCGGCGAACACCGTGTAAACGGTCACCTTCGCACCGTCCTGCGCCGCCTGCGCGAGACTTGCCCCGAAGGACAGGACAGCGTCGTCCAAATGAGGGGATACCGCCAGAATCCGGGTCACAACGATGCCTCCAGCAACAACACGTCTTCAGAGCCCTGCCCGGCCGACGCGAACGGGGTCCGCGCGACCACTTCGAATTCGGCCTGTTCGAGCTCCCGTACTATCTGATCCGCCTTCAGGAGCCTGATCCGGTTCGTGCAGACGACGAAGGGATCAGCCGCTTCATCCGCGGGGCAGATGGTGATCTCGTGAATTTCCTTGCCCGCCGACATTTTCGCGTGCAACACGTACCGTCGGCCACTCAACCCCGAAAGCTCTTGCTGCCGCTCCGGCGAATCCGGCTTGACGGCCTCCGCCACGGCCACCGCGAGCAGGAACCTTCCGCCGGGCGCGAGATGCTCGCGAACCGACGCGTACAGTCCCGGCCTGTCCGCGTCGTCAAGGACGTTGATCGAGCCCGAGCTGACGATCACCGTTCCGAAGCGTTCGTGCAGTTCGAAGGCGGTCATATCCCCGTGCACCACGGTGCACCGATCCCGGACCTCCGACGGCAGGTCTTCCAACCGCTTCCGCAGGGTGGCGATCATCGCGGTCGACAGTTCGAGAGCGGCCACGTCGAAGCCGAGCGCCAGAAGAGGGAAGGTCACCCTCCCAGTTCCGGCCGCGAGCTCCAGCACCGGCCCGGAATCCGGACCGACACGGTTCGCGAACTCCCGCGCTTCGGAAGTGCCGTCCGCGTCCTGCATCAAATCGTGATAAGTGTCCGCGGCGTCCTCGTCATAAATGCCGCACAGAACTCCTCGCTCGCCTACCGAGGCGAGCAGAACATCCGAGCGGGTGGTCCGCACGGCTCCACGCGCGATTTGTTCACTCATGTGGTCAGAATACGGGTAGACGGTTATCGAGGGGTAGGGAAAAGCGGTGGTTGCGAAGCGGCTTTTCGGGACTTGAGTGGTAAGGCGCGGCGGCGTCGACAGAGGGGTGTGTGGAAATAGGGACGTTGAGTGTCCCTATTTCCACACACCCCCCTCGGATCCGGTGGCCACAGGGACTCCTCGTACGGGACTGTGTGGATTTTGGGTCATCTAATGTCCCAAAATCCACACAGTGAGGGACGCGGCCCGGCACCGAGCCAGGTCGGTCGAGACGTTGCTCCACGGGCACGGCACACCGCGAGACTGATGTCCCCAATGTGGCATTGGGGGCAGCGGCTCTCGTGAGGAGTGGGGATGCTGAGCGGCAGGGGACGTTGAGGGTCCCGATTCTTCCCCGCTCAGCACAATCCCGGCGAGTCCGGTAGTGGTTTCGGTGGCTGTCGTGAGGTCAGGTCGGTCTCGGAACCCAGGCGCACGCACGACCACCCCGACCGACGCCGATCACCCACCCCCGCCATCACCCGGCATGCCACCCGGCGCGCCGCCGGGGATGCCGCCGGGCATGCCACCCGGCTCCGGCCGGTCCGGCATCTCTCCCGACTGCGGTCCACCGGGGATCTTGCCAGACTCCGGTCCGGCGTTCGCGTCGTAGGAGGTGCCGGCGTAATCCGGGTCGAGTACCGAGAAGGCGTAAGTGGCGGGTGCGGCCAGCACGGCCGCCACGCCGAGCGCGAGCGCGGCCGTGACCATGGTGGGGGAGGCGGACTTGAGCGCTCGTGCCAGAACCAGCGCGACGATGGCGACCGCGCCGAGCGCGAGCGTGCCCCATTTCGCCCACGGCAGGAAGTTCGGGTAGTGGGACCACAGCCAGGCGCCCCAAGCCAGTTCGGCCGCGACCGCGAGTGGCAGTAGCCAGGTTTGCCTGCCGCCGCGCCGGTACGCCCGCCAGAACATCACGATGCCGAGGGCGGAGAGCGCGGCGACCGGAGGCGCGAGTGAGGCCACATACGCGGTATGCGGGACTGTGCCCACGCTGAAGATCAGGCCGAAGGTCAGCAGCCATACGCCCCACATCACCAACCCGCCGCGCACCGGGTCGGTGCGCTCGGCGCGGCGCCACCACCAGAGCCCGCACAGCAAGGCCAGCACCGTGAGCGGGAACAGCCAGCCGACCGCGACGGGGAGGTGACCGTCGAACAGCTTGCCCCACCCCAGCGGGCTCTCCCTGCTCGCCGCCTTCGTCGGGTCCTCCCACGGATTCCCCCTGATGGCGGGAATGATGTCGATCATCGGGGGAGGCGGTGCGTCCGGGACGACGATCGGGACGTCTCCGTCGGTGACCTCCCTGGCGCCGGGGATGCTGATGCCCACCCGCCCGAGGCCGTTGTATCCGAACACCATCGCGGCGGCGCTGTTGTTCGTGCTGCCATCGACATAGGGCCGGTCATCGGCCGGGGTGAAGGTGTAGAGCGCGATCCACGACAGCGAAACCGCCAGCGTCACCACCCCGGCGATTCCCACGTGCTTCATCCGGCGGCGCGACTCGACCGGCGCGGACAGCAGGTAGCCCGCCAGCAGCGCGGGCAGGATCATCCACGCCTGCAACATCTTGGCCTGGAAACCGATCCCGACCCAGACACCGGCCAGCACCAGCGACCGCAGACGTGCTTCCAGGACGGCGCGCTGATACGCGTCGACGGCGAGCACCAGGCACAGGGTCAGGAAACCGTCGTGCATGCTGTGCCCGAACATGGACGCGGCGACCGGGGTGAGGGCGAAGATGCCCGCGGCGAGCAGCCCGGGGACCACGCCGGCCCACCGCCGCACGACCCGGTACAGCACCAGTACCGAGATCACGCCCTCGATCACCTGTGGCAGCGCGAGAGACCATTCGTGATAGCCGAAGATCTTCGCCGAAATGACCTGGGGAACGAATGATCCGGCGAGCTTGTCGAGCGTGTACGTCGCTTCCGCGTCGATGGCGCCGAACAAGAATCCCTTCCAGCTCCCGGACATGCTCTTGACGGCTTCCGCGTACAGCGGCGCGTAGTCGACCAGCGGCAGGTTCCAGGCGTAGAGCACCGCCGCGACGAACGCGATGCCCAGCAACGCGGGACGGGCCCACCTCGGCTGACCGGCCGGTGAACGCCAGACCGCCCAGCGGTCGGGTTTGCCGTCAGGCACGAAATCCTGAGACGGCGAAGGCAGATAGGCGAGTGTTGCGGACACCCCGGTACCTCCGGACGTGATGACGGGTCGATGGGGAAAAGCCGTCACTGGACGGTGTCGAGCAACAGTTCCGCGGCCACCGTCGCCCCGTCGGTGTGGACCGTGGCGGCCACGGCCTTCGCCCGCGTGCGGGTTTCCGGGGCCAACGCCGTGGCGAGCGCGGCCGACAGGGAGTCGGACGTCGGGTCCGCGACTTCATGCGCCGCGCCGATGCCCAGCTCGGCCACCCGGCCCGCGAAGTACGGCTGATCCGTGTACCGGGGTATCACGACCTGGGGGACGGCGGCTCGCGTGGCCACGTGCGTCGTGCCCGCGCTGCCCGGGTGGATGACGGCGGCCACGCGGCCGAACAGCACCTGGAGGTTTGTTTCCTCGACGGCGAAGCAGTCGTCCCGGTCGTCGGGCAGGGCCAGGTCGGCCCAGCCTTGGGAGAGGATCACCCGGCGGCCCTCGGCACGGATCGCCTCGATGGCCACGCTCGCGGCGTCAGCGGTTCCGGTCGCGCTGCCGAAACCCACGTATACCGGCGCCGACCCGGCGTCCAGGAACGCCTCCAACTCGGCCGAAAGAGGCCGTTCGTCGGGCAGGCCCCACACGCCGGTCTGCACGGCGTCGAGCTCCGGCTGCAGCGGGGCCAGTACCGGATCCGCCGCCAGCCATGGCTGATCGGTGTAGGCGTAGTCGAAGAGGTTCTCGACCGGTGGCAGGCCGATCGAAGCCCGCTGGCTGTTGAGCGGACCACCGAAGCGCTGGTAGAAACGTCGGTGCCGCTGCTCCCACAGCACCTGGTTGTCGGTCACGCCCGGTTCGGTTCGCTCGTCCAGGGGTGGCTGGAACTGCGACGACGGCAGATAGACCGGACTGTAGGCGGCGTAGAAGTAGGGGATGCCCACCTTCTCGGCCACCGACCGCACGGCGGCCGCGGCGGCCAGCTCTCCGGTCGTCACCACCGCGTCACACCCTTCGGCGGCCGCCGGGACCCTGTCGAACTGCATAGCGACCAGACCGGCCTGGAGCCGGCGCTCGTCCTCGGGCGACGGCGGCGGCATCCCGTCCTGCAACATCACGCGCTGCGGCATGCCGACCGGCACCAGCGGCACCCCGACCTCGGCCAGCCGCTCCTCGGCGGCGGGCGGCGCGCACATCCGCACCTCCGCCCCGCGTTCCCGCAACCGAACCGCCAGTGCCACCAGCGGTTCGACGTCCCCACGGCTGCCGGACGTCGACAACAACACACGCATTACGTATCCCCAGTTCCGTAGGTTGGTCAGGCGGGAACAGACGGCCTTTCCTTGCTGACCGCGTCGAGCAACAGCTCCGCGGCCACCGACGCCCCGTCAGTGCGGATCGTGCTTGCCACTTCCTTCGCCCGCGCACGGGTTTCCGGAGACAAGGCCGTGCCGAGCGCCGCCGACAAAGCCTCGAACGTCGGAGCCGGACCGTCGAGCGCCGCACCGATACCGAGTTCCGCCACCCGGCCGGCGTAGTACGGCTGGTCCGCGATCTGGGGCACCAGAACCTGGGGGACGCCCGCACCGGCGGCAACGGTCGTCGTGCCCGCGCCGCCATGGTGGATGACGGCGGCCACCCGGCCGAACAACGCCTGGTGGTTCACCTCCCCGACGGCGAAGCAGTCGTCCCCGTCGTCGGGCAGGGTCAAATCGGCCCAGCCACGACCGAGGATCACCCGGCGGCCCTGTGCGCGGATCGCCTCGATGGCCGACCGGGCGGCGTCGGCCTGCGCGCGCATACTGCCGAAACTCACGTACACCGGCGGCGGGCCGGCGTCCAGGAACGCCTTCAACTCGGCCGAAAGCGGCCGTTCGTCGGGCAGGAGCCACGCGCCGGTCTGCACGGCGTCGAGTTCCGTCGGCTGCAGCGGGGCCAGTACCGGATCCGCCGCCACCCAAGGCTGATCGGTGTAGCAGAAGCCGAAGACGTCCTCCACCGGCGGCAGGCCGGCCGTGGCCCGCCTGCTGTTGAGCGTGTCCCCGTACCGGTTGTAGGCGCTCTGGTTGTTCCGGTCCCACAGCGCCCGGATGTCGGTCCCGTCCGGCGCGGGTGGCTCGCCGATCGGTGGCGGCGGCGCGTAGTACGGCGATGGCACGAAGATCGGACAGTAGAAGGCGTAGAAGTAGGGAATGCCCAGCTTCTCGGCCACCGACCGGACGCCGACCGCCGCGGGCAGCAGGCCGGTCGTCACCACCGCGTCACACCCCTCGGCGGCCGCGGGGATCTGGTCGAACTGCAGGGTGATCGCCTCGGCCATGAACCGGGCCATCTCCTCGCGCGACGGCCGTGTCGTCCCGTCCGCCTTCGGGCGCGCCGGCTGCCCGATCGGCACCAGCGGCACATCGACCTCGGCCAGCCGCTCCGCGGCGTCCGGGGGCGCGCACATCCGCACCTCCGCCCCGCGTTCCCGCAACCGAACCGCCAGCGCCGCCAGCGGTTCGACGTCCCCACGGCTGCCGGACGTCGACAACAACACACGCATTACGTATCCCCAGTTCAGTAGGTTGGTCAGGCGGGAACAGGCGGCCTTTCCCGGACCGCGCGGAACAACAGGTTCGCGGCCACCGAAGTCCCGTCAGTGCGGATCGCATCGGCCACTTCTTTCGCCCGCGCACGGGTTTCCGGCGACAGAGCCGTGCCGAGCGCCGCCGACAAAGCCTCGAACGTCGGAGTCGGACCGTCGAGCGCCGCACCGATACCGAGTTCCGCGACGCGACTGGCGTAGTACACCTGCTCGATGATGTGGCGGACCACGATCTGCGGGGCGCCCGCCCGCGTGGCCACGTGCGTCGTGCCCGCGCCGTCGTGGTGGATGGTGGCGGCCACCCGGGCGAACAAGGCCTGAAGGTTCACCTCGCCGACGGCGAAGCAGTCGTCCCCGTCGTCGGGCAGGGCCAGATCGGCCCAGCCGCGGGAGAGAAGTACCCGGCGGCCCTGGGCGCGGATCGCCTCGATGGCCACCCTGTCGGCGTCGGCGGTTTTGAGCGAGCTGCCGAAACCGACGTACACCGGTGCCGAACCGGCGTCGAGAAACGCCTCCAGCTCCGCCGGAAGGGGCCGCTCGTCGGGCAGGATCCACGCGCCGGTCTGCACCGCGTCCTCGCCCGGCCGCAGCGGCGCCAGGGTCGGATCCGCCGCCAGCCACGGCTGATCGGTGTAGCCGTAGTCGAAAAGGTTCTTCACCGGTGCCAGGCCGATCAAGGCCCGCTGCTCGTTGACCGCGCCACCGGCGAACCTGTCGGCGCCCTCGTTGTACTGGGCCCGCCGCTCCGGGGTGTGCGTCGTCGGCAGATGGTCCGGACAGAGAACGGTGTAGAAGTAGGGGATGTCCAGCTTCTCGGCCACCGACCGCGCGGCGATCGCGGTGGGCAGCAAACCGGTCGCCACCACCACATCACATCCCTCGGCGGCTTCCGGGAGCCGATCGAACTGCTCGGCGATCACCTCGCCCGCGACCTCGGGCGCCCCGGGCGGCAGGACTCCCGGCTCGCGTGCCCCGGCGCGCACCGGCCGTCCGATCGGCACCATCGGCACCCCGACCGCGGCGCACCGCTCCACGTAGTCCGGCGGTGCGCACATCCGCACCTCCGCACCGAGTTCCCGCAACCGCACGGCCAAGGCCACCAGCGGTTCGACGTCGCCGCGTGATCCGCAGCCCGAAATCAGCACGCGCATGCGCATCCCCTCTCCGGTAGACCACTCACGCCGGGTGGTAGGGCAGCCATTTCATCCCGTCGGGCGAGGTGACCAGTCCCCCGGGGAACAAGGGCATCTCAGGCTCGGCGTCCTCGCCGAGGATCGCCTTCATCTGCACCTGGCCCGCTTCCTGCATCGCCTGCTTGACCACCTGCGACTTGAACATCGGCACCATGTCGTCCCCGTCGCCGCTCGCCATCTGATCAACGGCCGCGGCGAATTCGGCACTGCGCTCGACGATCCGGTCCGCGGCCGTCAGCGCCGTCTCACCGGAGGACACGCCACCGATCAGCTCGACGAACGACTCGATATCGGTGTTCTCGTTCTTCGTGACCTTCTTGGCCTGCCAGAAATACGATTCCTCGTTCACGTTCATCTGATAGAACGACACGAGGAATTCGTAGAACACGCCGTATTCGCGGCGATACCGCGCCTCGTACTCGGTCAGTACGGTCTTCTCGTCCAGATCGCCCGCGAGGACACTGTTGATCGACCGGGCCGCGAGCAGCGCGCTGTAGGTCGCCAGGTGCACACCGGAGGAGAACACCGGGTCCACGAAGCACGCGGCGTCACCGACCAGGACCATCCCCGGCCGCCAGAAGGTCGTCTGCTGGTACGAATAGTCTTTGCGGACCCGCAACTCCCCGTACTTTCCGGTCGTCACCCTGGTCGCGTTCGACAGGTACTCCGAGATCAGCGGGCACTCGGCGATCAGGTCCGTGAGCGCCTTC
This sequence comes from Amycolatopsis sp. cmx-11-32, assembly GCF_047608695.1. Lineage (NCBI taxonomy): Bacteria > Bacillati > Actinomycetota > Actinomycetes > Pseudonocardiales > Pseudonocardiaceae > Amycolatopsis > Amycolatopsis sp. cmx-11-32. The sequence continues at coordinate 41,865 of NZ_JADNQN010000017.1, forward strand.
TCGCGGTCACCCTGGATCTTGTCGGCGTCCTCCCGGCGCACCACCGCGCCGACACTGGTCAGCGTGTCGCTCAGCGGGATGTACCAGAACCAGCCGCTGTCGAAGGCCACACTCAGGATGTTGCCCGAGACCGGCGCGGGCAGCCGCTTACCGCCCTCGAAGTACCCGAACAGCGCCAGGCTGCGGAAGAACTCCGAATAGTTCCGCGTACCGCCGACGTGGGAATACAGCCGGCTCTTGTTACCCGACGCGTCGATCACGAAGCGCGCCGACACCTCACGCTCGTTACCGTCGGGGTCGGTGTACCGCAGCCCGGTGACGCGCTCGCCCTCTTCCACCACATCGTTGACCGCGCACCCCTCGCGCACGACCACGCCCTTGCTTTTGGCGTTGTTCAACAGGATCTGGTCGAACTTCGCCCGCTCGACCTGATAGGCGTGCGACGTCGAGCCGGTCATCTTGGCCGAAATGCCGAAGTGGAACGTCCACGGCTCCGGGCGGGCACCCCAGCGGAAAGTGCCGCCCCGTTTGATCGGGAACCCGGCATTGGCCAGTTCGTCCGCGACGCCGAGTATCCGGCACACCCCGTGCACCGTGGCGGGCAGCAGCGACTCACCGATCTGATAGCGGGGGAAGACCTCTTTCTCCAGCAGCAGGACCCGGTGCCCCTGCATGGCCACCAAGGTGGCGACGGTCGAGCCGCCAGGACCGCCACCGGCCACCACCACATCGAACTCTTCCACCGACATATCCCACCATTCCTCGTTCGAGTGTCAACTCGTTGTGGCTGTTGAACTTGGTCTGTAGTCCGCTACCAGTCGACCGGCAACCGATCCGGGCAGTCGACGAACGCGTTCCGGTGCTTGACTTCCTCGATGGGCACCGTCAGGCGCAGCCCGGGGAACCGGCGCCACAGGGTCTGATAGGACATCCGCAGCATCACCTTCGCCACCGCCGCGCCGATGCAGAAATGGATGCCGTGCCCGAATCCGACGTCCGAAATCGGCGGACGATTCGCGTCAAGGACATTGGGATTCGGCGTCAGCGCTTCATCCCGGTTGGCCATGAGAATCGAGCACAGGACATAGTCCCCGGCTTTGATCAGCTGCCCGTCGATGACCACGTCCTTCACGGCCATCCGTGGATTCGGCTGCTGCACGGGCGACAGATAGCGCACCAGTTCGGTGACCAAGCGATCTGCCTCCTCGCGGCCGGCGAGGAGTGCCTTGATCTGCTCGGGATTCTGCAGAAGAGCTAGAACCCCGAAGCCGATCATCCCGGCGACGGTCTCGACACCACCGAGGATCAGCGCCGTGCACAGGCCCTTGAGTTCTTCGTCCGAGACGTTGTCCCCGTGCTCTCGCACGAGCATGCCGATGAACCCCTCGTCGGGGTCCTTGCGCTGCCGGGTGATGAGACCGTTCAGGTATCGGTTGAACGCCGCGCTGTCGTTCGCTCGCTCCTTGAACCCACGGTTGAAATCGACGTTCCGCCTGATCCGGCGGATGAACTCGTGCCGGTCGTCACGCGGGATGCCGAGCAGTTCGCACAGGACACCCCCGCCGACCGGATCGGCGAACAGTCCCTGGAGGTCCGCGGACGGCCCCTCCGCCTCCATCGCCTCGAGCCGCTCGTCGATAAGGCCTTGGATGGCGGGTTCCAGCCGCCGGATCCGCCGGACCGTGAATTCCGGTGTCAGCATTTTCCGCAGCCGGGTGTGCTCGGGTGGATCATAGGTCGAGATCTGTCCGACGAACTGGGACGCTACGTGATTCCCTTTTCCGGTCACCGATTCCGACTGGGTCAGCCGGGGCCGCGTGGTGAAGTTCTCGTGATCACCGAGGATCTTTCGCACCACGTCGTAGCCCATTGCCTGCCAGACATAGTCGACGCCCAGCTGAGTGCTCGCTTCCCCGACCGTCCGGAACAGCGGGCCGTGCGCCCTGAGTTCGAACATGTCCTCATGCGGATCGCAAAGCGTTCTCATCATGTAGTTCGCCGTCGGCCGTAAAATCGGCGCGACCCCATCGATAGCGTGATCCATACCGAGCTGAAGCTCCTTCACTGACCAGGAGTGGCGTTCTGAGAACGACACCGGATGGACGCCGGCGCAACCGGCCCTGGCACTCTGGCGACCCAATTCCACCTGCAATCAGACAGCAGGTCCAGCACTGCGCGTGGACAACGGGAGGCCTTCGGGACCTGGGCGGGCACGGTGCCGATGACCGGTCCCGAGGCCGGACTGTCGTCCCTCACCGTGTGGTTTCGGGATGTTATCGAGGAGAAGGCCGACCGTGTCGTGTTCGTCTGCGAGGCCGGCGGCGGGGTGAAGGCTCCCTTGGCCACGTCTGATGCGACGAAGGACGCCTTCGGCCCTGATCAGGGCACGGGGTCGTGAGTGGCGATTCGGCTCGGAGCCAACCGTGTCTCAGGTACCGACCGTTGGGCGGTTTCGCGTGACTGAACGGACATCACCCGTGATTGGCCGGACATCACGCGTGATCCGACGGACATCACGCGTGATTGGCCGGACTCCCGCGGCGAGTTGTCCGTCTGGACACGTGTGATATCCATCCAGTCACGTGTGACATCCATCCAGTCACGTGTGACGTCCGTTCAGTCACGCGAAACCACCGGCTCGGTACTGGGTCTCGTGAGTGGCGATTCGGCTCGGAACACGGATCGCCACTCACAACCCCAGTACCGATCAGGCCATCTTTGCCTTGTCCCTCATTGGAGCCGCCCAGGCGACTACGCCATGAGGCTCGCTCCCGCGGTGAGGTGGCGGCCGAGCAGCGGCGGGAACTCACGGACGGCCCTGCCCAGTTCGGCGAGGTCGTCGGCGACCAGCGCCTGGGGGCCGTCGCAGAGCGCCTCTTCCGGAGTGGGATGCACATCGATGATCAGGCCGTCCGCGCCCACCGCCATCGCCGCGCGGGACAGCGGCAGCACCAGTTCGCGCCGTCCGCCGGAATGCGACGGGTCGATGATCACCGGCAGGTGGGTCAGCGCCTGCGCGACCGGGACCGCGGAGACGTCGAGGGTGTTGCGGGTGGCCGTCTCGAACGTCCGGATACCCCGCTCGCAGAGCACGATGTCGAGGTTGCCCCGCTGGGCGATGTACTCGGCGGCCATCAGCCACTCCTCGATCGTGGCGTTCATGCCCCGCTTGAGCATCACCGGCTTGCCGCAGTCGCCGACCGCCTGCAGGAGCGCGAAGTTCTGCATGTTCCGTGTGCCGACCTGAAGCATGTCCGCGTACTTGGTCACCAGGGATACGTCGTGCGCGCTGACGACCTCGGTGACCACGGGCATCCCCGTCTTCTCCCGGACGTCGGCCAGGATGCGCAGGCCGTCCTCGCCGAGCCCTTGGAAGGCGTACGGCGAAGTTCGCGGCTTGTAGGCGCCGCCACGCAGCAGAGACGCGCCGGCCTGCTGCGCCATTCGTGCGGCGGCAAGGGTTTGGCGCGGCGTCTCGACCGCGCACGGGCCGGCGATCAAGGTCATCGTGCCGGGGCCGATGGGCACCCCCGCGACGCCGACCACCGAACGCGCCGGATGGTTCTCACGGCTCACCAGCTTGTAGGGCACCGAGACGCGCAGTACGTCGGCGACCCCCGGTTTGCCGAGCAGGCCGAGCGTCTGGAACCGCTCGATGTCACCGACCAGCCCGATGATCGTCCGGCTGACACCCCGGCTGACGGACGCCGAGCCGCCCGCTCTCTCCACCATCGAGACGAGCGCGTCGATCTCGTGCACCGAGGCGTCGGGCGCCATCACGATTACCATTTGAGTCTCCCTTGGAATGCGAACGGCCCCGGGGCGGTCCAGCAGACGATCACCATGCGACCATCAGGCTGGTCAAGCCATACGCGGGGGTGGTCAGGCGGAATTGCGTTTCCTGGTCGGGATCCGCGAGCCTCAAGTCGGGAAAACGTCGCCACAGAGCGGTATAGACCGCTCGCAGTTCGAGGCGGGCCAGCGCGGCTCCCAGGCAATGGTGGATGCCGTGCCCGAACGCGACATGAGCAATGGGCTCACGCGTGACGTCGAGGCGGTCGACATCCGGTTGCAGGGCAGGGTCACGGTTCGCCGCCGGGAGGGAGCAGATGACCGACTCCCCCGCCTTGATCACCTGGTCCGCGATGGCGACGTCTTCCATCGCGGTCCGGGGTGTCGGCGCATACGGGACCGTCAGGTAGCGGAGCAACTCGTCGACGGCCCGATCAGCCGACTGATCGTCGCCCCGCAACGCGGCGATCTGCTCGGGGTGCCGCAGCAGCGCCAGCACGCCGAGCCCGATCATGCCGGAGATGTTGTCGTCGCCCGCCAAGATCACCTGCACGCAGAAGCCTCTCAGCTCCTCGTCGGTGACCGCGTCGCCGTGTGCGGCGACGATCGACCCGAACAGCCCTTCGCCGGGGTCCTTCCGTTCCCTGGCGATCATGGCCAGCAGGTAGCGGGAGAACGCCTCGCCGACGGCCGCCCGTTTCCGCTGGCTCAGCGAGGCGTCGAGATGCCGGTGACACAGCTGCATGAACATGGCGCGGTCGTCACGGGGCACCCCGATCAGCTCGCACAGCACGGCTCCTGGCACCTCGTCGGCGACCAGCTCGATCAGATCGGCGGGGGATCCCTCCCGCTCCATGGCATCGAGCCGGTCCGCCACGATCCGGTCGACGTACGGCCCCATCCGCCGCATCCGGCGCAGGGTGAACGCCGGGGTCACCAGCTGCCGGAGCCGGGTGTGCTCTGGCGGGTCGTAGTCCATCAGGTTGCCCACCAGTTCCCGCGGCCGGAAGACGCCCTTCCCGCCGATCTCGTCGCGCGGGTCCCAGCGGCGCCGGGTGCTGAACTTCTTGTGATCGCCGAGCACCTGCCGGACGACGGCGTGCCCGGTGGCCATCCAGGCGGACTCGGCGTCCGCTCCGGATCCGACGGTGACCCTTGTCAGGGTGCCGGCGGAAAGCAGTTCGTCCGCCGGATCCAAGCCCTGTCGTCGAATGTGAAGCGGGAGCGAACTGTCATCGCTCACTGGGTTGTTCATCGGTTCTCCTGTATTTCCGCGCTACCAATCGAGCAGCAGGGATTCCACGTCGAACGGCGGGTGACCCAGTTTGATCTCGCGGTCCGGTTCGGCCAGCTTCAGCGCGGGAAAGCGGTGTGTCAGCGCCGGAATCGCGGTCCGGAACACCAGCTCGGCCAGCGGCCTGCCGAGGCAGTGATGGATGCCGTGCCCGAAGGCGACATGCGCAGGCCTTTCCCTGGTGATGTCGAACCGATCCTCCGGGCCGGGGAAATGCTGGCGGTTCGCGGCCAGCAGAGAGCAGGTGACGGTGTCGCCTTCCTTGATGACGCAATCACCGATGCGCACGTCCTCCATCGCGATGCGCGGGGTGAGCTTCTCGTCGGTGGTGAGATAGCGGACGACCTCGTCCAGCCAATCCGGGACGGCGTCCGCGTTGTCCCGGAGCATCGCGAACTGCTCGGGGTTCTCGGCCATCAGCCAGGCACCCGCCGCGAGGAAACGAGCCATCTGATCCCCGCCGGCGCCCATGATGAACGCGGCCACCCCCTTCAGCTCCGCGTCGGTGATCGCGTCGCCGTTTTCCTGCACCACCACACCGAACATGTCGTCACCGGGATCGCGGCGCGTACGAGCCACGACCTGTTCGATGTAGGTCATGTACTTGTTTCCCGCCGCCACGCGCTTCTTGCCGGACTTTTCGGCCCGGCTGGCGTGGAGGGCGCGTGACAGATCCGCCTGGTCGTCGCGGGGGATGCCGAGGAAGTCACACGTCACCGTCGTCGCGACGGCCCACCCGAAGTGCGGGACGAAGTCCACCGGGCCGCCGATGGCCTCGATGTCGTCCAGGGTCGTCCTGATGATCTGTTCGATCTGCGACCGGAACTTCTCCATCCGCCGGACGGCGAACGGGGAGACCACCATGCGGCGCAGGCGCGTGTGCTCCGGCGGGTCGTACTGCGTGAGGAAGCCGGGCCAGGTGAACCCGGCCGCGGTCCCGCCCCAGAGCAGCTTGGCGCTGAACTTGTCCGAGCCGAGAACCTGCCTGATCTCCTCGTATCCGGTGACGAGCCACGCGGTCCTCGGTTCGGGACAATCCTCGACACCCAAGATGGACATGGGGCCTTCGCTCATCAGGGTGCGGAGCTGGGATCCCGGGTCGAATCGGGTCCTCCGGTGTATCTCCGTACCACGGATGACGTTGATCTCCTCGAACACTGCTGGTCCTTTCCCCCCATCCAGCCCGGTGGAGGCGGAATGGATGTTTCAGGTCGGTCGGACGAGAGTCGGGGCTCGTCCAACCGACCACATTGAGCGGCTGGACGCCTCCGCCTCAGGCGCCGGCTTCTTGAATGAGGCTCTTCGGCCGGAGGTCGGTCCAGTTCTCCTCGACGTAGGCGAGGCATTCCTGACGGCCGGCTTCACCGTGGACGCGGGTCCAGCCCGCGGGCACCTCCGCGAAGGTCGGCCAGAGGGAATGCTGGCCCTCGTCGTTGACCAGTACGAAAAAGGAACCGTCTTCGTTGTCGAACGGATTGCTCATCGCTGTGTCCTTTCACGGTCCGGCCGGGGCCGGAGCTTCTCGGCGACGATGGCCCCGATCTGGGCCAATGCCGCGGGTTGCACCATTTCGTAGTGGTCGGATGGGATCTCGTGGGATTCGACGGTCCCGCTGGTGTAGTCCTTCCAGCTGTCCCTCGCGTATTCCACGGGCATATGCGCGGGACGGTCCACCGCGGCGATGAACAGCAGGACGTCGCTGGCGAAGGTCGCGGAAGCGGTGTGCCTCGGCCCGACCTCCCAGAGGTTCCGCATGACCGCCTTCAGCCGCGACCGGGCGCCTTCGCCCTCCACCACTTCACCGGCGAGTTCCAGTTCCTGCTGCTTCCGCTTTCCGAAGGCCTCTTCGTCGGCCGCGGAGCCGGTCGACTTCTTTCCCATGTAGGTGGGATAGGCGTCGAGCAGGGCGAGCAGACCGACCTCCTCCCCCGCCGCCTCGATCACCACGGCCATCGCCTGCGCGATCCTCCCGCCGAGGGACCAGCCAAGGAAGTGATACGGCCCGGACGGTTGGACGGCGCGGATCTGTTCGAGGTAGTCGGCCGCCATCTCCTCCACGCTGGCAGGCAGCGGTTCGGTACGGGCCAGGCCGCGTGCCTGCACCCCGTAGACCGGCTGATTCGCCGGAAGGTGGTTCAGCAACGGGCCGTAGTTCCAGCTCAGCCCCCCGCTCGCGTGGAAGCAGAACAGTGGCGGGCGGTCACCTCCCGCTCGCAGCGGCAGCAGGATCTCGTAGTCCCCCGTCCGCACCAAGGCGTTCGATCGCCGCCGCTCGCCGACGACGATCAAGGTCTTGGCAGCGGTCTTGCGGGCGCGCAAGCCGGTGGGCAGCATGCGGTGCCCCGGAGCCCCGAACGGACAGGGCACGGTCGGCTGATCGGGTTCGCCCCCGTCCACTCCTTGACCGGTGACGTAGAGATCGCCGACGGCACCGGGAGCGACGGGGCGCAGCTCGCCGTCGAGCAGGAGCGCGCCGAGCGGGCCGTCCCCGGCCAGACCGGCGAGCACCGACGGGACGGCACCGGACCATCGCGCCGGCGCGATGGGCGGACGGCCGCGTTCGGTGTCGTCCAGGAAGAGGTCCAGGTCGCTGATCCGCCGTCCGGGATCCTCCGCCACCTGTTCCATGACGCGGACCAGCCGCCGGGCCACCGACTCGGCCGTGTCCTGGTCGAACAGGTCGACGGCGTAGTGGAGGGAGCCCGCGAGGCCGTCCTCGTTGTCCTCGTCGTCATGGCACTCGGCGAGGCGGAAAGCGAGATCCAGTTCGATGGCCTCGAGCCCGCCGGGTTCGACGCTGGTGCGCAGGGCGGGCAGTTCCGTCGCGTCCCACGTGCCGGTCTCCTCGTCCCGCACCTCCAGTCCCACCTGGAACACCGGGTGGCGTGACAGCGAGGCCGGCAGGTCCAGCAGCTCGGCGATCCGTTCGAAGGGCAGGTCCAGGTGCTGGTTCGCGCCGACGGCGGCCTCCTGCACCCGAGCGACGACCTCCAGGAAGGTCGGGTCACCCGAGACGTCCGTGCGCAGGGCGAACGGACGGCCGAACTGCCCGATCATCGGCTCCAGGTCGATGAAGTCGTCGTCCCTCGGCAGGGTCGTGCCGATCACCAGGTCTTCGCCCGCGCCGTAGCTGGCCAGGAGCATGACGAGCGCGGCGTGCACCGTCTGCTGCGCGTCCGCGCCGAGCCGCTCCACCGCGGCGGTCAGCCGGGCGTGTGAGGCGGCGTCCAGCCGCAGCGCGACCGAACCGGCCCGCCGCGACGGGACGGCCGGTCGCGGGCGGTCGAACGGGAGCACCGTCTCCCCGTCGATACCCGCCAGGTTGTCCCGCCAGAAGACGACCTGCTCGTTGATCAGGCTGCCCAGCTCGTGCTCGTCCGCGAGAAGCTGCTGCTCCCAGATCGCGTAGTCGGCGAACTGCAGTGCCAGCGGCGCACGCTCCGGAACCCTTCCCGCGCGCCGTGCGCCGTACGCGGCCGCCAGGTCACGGAAGAACACGTTGATCGAGTCGTCGTCGGCGAGGATGCGGTGCGCCTTCAGGTGCAGCACGTGCTCCTTTTCGGACAGTGCTAAAAGGTCACAGCGCCACGGCACCTCCCGCGTGAGGTCGAAGACTCGTTCGCGCCGCTCGGCGAGTGCCCCGGGGAGGTCCTCCTCGGTGACCGGTACCGGGGCCAGCTCGACCGCCAAGGCGTCGTGGATGTGCTGATACACGCTCTGCCCGTGGCCGGGGAAGCTCGTACGGAAGATCTCGTGCCTCGCCGCGACGTCGCCGAGCGCCGCCGCCAGCGCGGGCACGTCCAGCTTGCCGCGCAAGCGCAGCGCGACCGAGACGTGCTGGTCGGCGGTTTCCTCGCCGGGACTGGCCAGGAGCCAGGCGCGGAGCTGGCGGGCGGTGAGGGGCACCCGGTCTCCTCGGGTGGCGGTCACCAGCGCGGGCCGCGACTTCGCGGCGAGCACCCTGGCGACACCCGCGGGCGTCGGCGAGGTGAACAGCTGCCGGACGGGCAGATCCGCGCCGAGTTCTTCACGGATCCGCGCGATGAGCCGCATGGCCAGCGCCGAACTTCCGCCAAGGTCGTGGAAGGCGTCGTCGACCCCCACCGGGTCGACGCCGAGGATCTCCGCGAAAAGCGCGCACAGCACCTTCTCGGTTTCGCTCTGCGGCGCCTTCTCCGACGTGCGTCCCGCGAGATCGGGGGCGGGCAGTGCCCGGCGATCCACCTTGCCGTTGGGGGTGACCGGCAGGCCGGGCAGGACGACGACCGCCAGCGGGACCATGTACGAGGGCAGGACCAGTCCGATCTGCCGCCGGATCTCCTCCGCACCCGCGTCGCCGCCGTCTGAGACGACGTAACCCACCAGACGCTTTTCGCCCGGCTGGTCCTCCCGCGCCAGGACGACGGCTTCGACCACGCCCGGCTGGGCCGCCAGCACGGCCTCGACCTCGCCCAGCTCGACCCGGTAGCCGCGGATCTTCACCTGCTCGTCGGTACGCCCGAGGAACACCACCTCGCCATCGCTGGTCCAGCGCGCCAGGTCCCCGGTGCGATACATGCGCTCACCGGGGAGGAACGGGCACGCCACGAACCGTTCGGCCGTCAGGTCCGGCTTGGCGAGGTAGCCGCGGGCCAGCCCCGTGCCCGCGATGTACAGCTCGCCAACCACACCCGGTGTGACCGGTCGCAGGAAGGCGTCGAGGAGGTAGATCTTGCGGTTCGCCATGGGATGGCCGATCGGCAGTTCCCGGCCGACCACGTCACCGGGCTCGATCGGGAGCCACGTCGCGCACAGGGTGGTCTCGGTCGGCCCGTAGGTGTTCCTCACCCGCAGAGCGGGCTGGGCCCGCCGCAGGTTCTCCACGGACTGGGCGGGAACGATGTCCCCGCCGGTCCCGATCTCGACCAGGCCGGTGAAGCACTCCGGGGACGTTTCCGCCAGCGCTCGGAAGGTACCGGCGGTGAGGTGGACGGCGGTCGCGCCCCGTTCGACGGCCTGCCGGACCCCGACGGCGTCCAGCACTCCCGGCTCGGTGAGCAGGACCCGGCCACCGGTGACGAGCGGTACCCACATCGCGTAGAGCGAGGGGTCGAAGACGTGCGTCGCGTGCATCAGCACGCCGTCGTCGGGACCGAGCTGCCAGCCCGCGTCACCGGCGAGACCGGCCACCGCCCCATGGGGGATGGCCACGCCCTTCGGGAGGCCCGTGGATCCGGAGGTGTACATGACGTACGCGAGATCGTCGGCGCTCGGCCGGAACTCCGGCGCCGTGGCGGCACAGGCGTCGACGGCCGCCCGCGTCTCCGGCGCGTCGAGAACGATCGCGCCTTCCGGCACGACGCCGCTGGTGGCCCGCGTGCAGACGACGGTCGAGATCCCGGAGTCGGTGAGGATGAACGCGATCCGCTCGGCCGGGTACTCGACGTCCACCGGGACGTACGCGGCGCCCGCCTTCCAGATCGCCAGGAACGTGCTCAGCAGCTCCGGGGACCGGTCCATGGCCACCCCGACGCGGTCGCCGCGGCCGACGCCACGACCGGCGAGGTACCCGGCCAGCCGGTTCGACGCCTGGTCGAGCTCCGCGTAGGTCAGGTTCGCTCCGGAGGCGTCGGTGATCGCCACCGCGTCCGGCGCCCCGGCCACCCGCCGCGCGAACAGTTCGACCACGGACTTCCCCGGCACCGGGCCCGCGGTCGCGTTGAAGTCGTCCACCACCAGGGCGCGCTCGGCCTCACTCAGCAGCGTCAGCCTGCCGACGAGGACATCGGGCTCGGTGACCAGCCGCTCCAGCACGCGCGCCAGCGCGCCCACGACCGATTCGGCGGCCGTGTGGTCGAACAGGCCCCGGTCGTAGTCGAGGATGAGCGGCATCCGCTCGCCGGGACCGGTGATCAGGGTGAACGGATAGTGCGAGGAGTTGCGCCCCCGCTTCACCGGGCGCAGGGCGAGGCGGCCGTCCGGCTCCTCGCCGAGTCCCTGGCGGGGGAAGTTCTCGTAGATGACGAGCGTGTCGAAGACCGCTCCGGGCCCGGTGACGGCCAGCACGTCCTGCAGGCCGAGATGCTGGTGAGCCATCAGTGTCGACTGGCGGCGCTGCAGGTCGGTGAACAGGTCGACGGCCCGGCGCGCGCCGGCGAGCCGGACGCGGACCGGCAGGGTGTTGAGCAGCTGGCCGACCATCGACTCCACGCCCGCCAGATCGGCGGGGCGCCCCGAGGCGGTCGCGCCGAACACCACGTCGGTGCGGCCGGCGAGTTGCGACAGCACGACACCCCAAGCGCCCTGTACGACGGTGTTCAGGGTGAGACCGTTGCCGCGCGCCAGCCGGGCGAGGCCGTCCGTCAGCTCGGTGGACAGCTCGACCACCGCCGTGTGGATATCCGGCACGCGGGCCGGATCGGCGGGGACGACCGTGGTGGGGGTGTCCAGCCCGGCGAGTTCGTCCCGCCAGGCCGTCCGGGCCGCTTCCTTGTCCTGCCGTCCCAGCCAGGCGAGATAGTCCCGGTAGGACACGGTGGGCGGGAGCCCGGACGCGTCGCCGCCCGCGGCGTAGATGTCGGCCAGCTCGCGGTGGATGATCGGCATCGACCAGCCGTCGGTCAGCACGTGATGAAGGGTGTGCACGAGCCGGTGGCTCTCCTGGCCCAGCCGGACCAGGTGCAGTTTCATCAGCGGCGCCGTCTCGATGTCCAGCCGTTCCGCGACTTCTTCCGCGGCCAGCCGGTCCACCTCGCCGTCGACGATGTCGTCCGGCAGGCCGGAAAGATCCGTCTCGCGCCACGGAATCTCGGCGTCGCGGGAGATGACCTGCACCATCTGCGCGCCGCTGACATAGCGGAAACAGGCCCGCAGCGCGGCATGCCGATCGACGAGCGCCTGCCACGACGCCTTCAGTCGCCCGGCGTCCAGCGGGCCGTCGATGCCGTAGACGGTCTGCACGGTGTAGGTGTCCGGCCCGTCCTTGTCGAGGACGGTGTGAAAGAGCATCCCTTCTTGCAGCGGCGAGAGAGGCCAGACGTCCTCGACGCTGGAGCGGGGCTTCGCGCGAGTGTCGTCAACGGTCACGATCTGCTCCTTATAGCGGTTAATCGCGGGCCAATCCGGCCTCGAGTTGGTCCAACTGGTCAGGTGAAAGAGCGACGAGCATGCCCGTCTCCGGCTCCGGTGCGGCGACGCTCGCGCCTTCGGCGGGGAGTTCGGTGACGAGCACCGCCAGCCCCTCCGGTGTCTTTCCTTCGAACACCTGCCACGGGGTCAGTTCCAGCCCCTTCCGGCGGGCTCGGGCCGACAGCTGCATCGACGTGATCGAGTCGCCGCCGAGTTCGAAGAAGCTGTCGTCCGCACCCACCCGGTCCAGGCCGAGCACGTCCGCGAACAGTTCGCACAGCGTCGCCTCCGTCGCCGTGCGCGGGTCCCGCCCGGTGGTCATCCCGGCGAAGTCGGGAGCCTGCAGCGCCCGGTGATCGAGCTTTCCGTTCGGGGTCAAGGGCATCCGGTCCAGCGGCACGAACGCCGCGGGCAGCATGTACTCGGGCAGGCGTTCGGCCGCCAGCTCGCGGAGGGCCGCGATGAGCGGCTCGGCCGGTGCGTCGGCCGCCGGCACGATGTATGCCACCAGCTGTTTGTCACCCGGTCCGTCCCGGTGCACGGCGACCGCCACCTGGGCGGCCCCCGGATGCTCCGACAGCACGGTCTCGATCTCGGCGGGCTCGACCCGGTATCCACGCACCTTGACCTGTGCGTCGGCCCGGCCGACGAACTTCAGCTGGCCCTCGCGGGTCCAGCGGAACCGGTCGCCGGTGCGGTACATCCGCTCACCGGGCGCGAACGGGCTGGCGACGAACCGTTCCGACGTCAGGCCAGGGCGCCCGAGGTAACCGCGGGCGAGTCCGACCCCCGTGATGTAGAGCTCGCCCGCCACACCCGGCCGTACCGGCTGCAGGAAGGAGTCGAGCACGTAGTGCCGCACGTTCCGGATCGGGCCGCCGAGTGGGACCACCTCGTGTCCAGGGGACAACGGGAAGCTCATCGTCGAGCAGATCGTCGTCTCGGTCGGCCCGTACGCGTTGATCATCCGGCGGCCCGGCGACCAGCGGTCCGCCAGCGCGGGCGTGCACACCTCGCCGCCCGTCAGCACGCTCTCCAGACTGTCCGGCAGGTCTTCCTCGGCCGCCAGCACACTCGGCGACACGGTGAGGTGCGTGATCTCCCACCGGCGCAACGCGTCGCCGAGCGTCACCCGTGGCGGCATGCTCTCCGCGTCGGGCAGCACCAGGGTCCCGCCCGCCAGCAGAGCCATGTACAGCTCGGAGACGATGGCGTCGAAGCCGATGGCGGACAGCTGCAGTACCCGCGAGGAGGACGTCACGGCGAGGCGCTCGATATGCGCTCGCGCCAGGTTGGCGAGTCCGGAGTGGGTGACCACGACGCCCTTGGGCACCCCGGTCGACCCCGACGTGTAGATCACATACGCCGCGTCCTTCGGTCCCACGTGCGGCAGCACCACCCCCGGATCGGCGGCGGGCAGCTCGTCGAGCACCAGCACCGCACCCGCGAACCCCGACGGCACGACCGCCCGGGTCGCCGTCGTGCACACCAGCACCTCGGGTGCCGAACTCGTCAGCATCAGCTCGACCCGCTCACGCGGATAGTCCGGGTCGACCGGCACGAACACCCCGCCGGCGAACGACACCGCCATCAGCGTCACCGCCAGTTCGGCCGAGCGGCCGACCACCACACCCACCCTGGTCTCACGCCGCACGCCCAGCCCCACGAGCAGCCGGGCCAGCGCCTCGACCTCGTCGAGCAGCCCGCCGAACGTCAGGCTCCGCGCGGCGTCCCGCACCGCCACCGCGTCCCGGGACAGCTCCACCTGCCCGCGGAACAACTCCGGCAACGTCTCCGCTTCGAGCGGCACCTCGGTCTGGTTCCACTCGTCCACCACCAGGCGGCGCTGCTCCGGGCTGATCAGGGCGACCCGGCCCACCGGCGTCCGCGGTTCGGCCACGATCTGGTCCACCGCGTGGAGGATCGACGCGACGACCGCCTCGGCCTCCGTCCGGTCGTACACGTCCGGACGGTAGATGCATTCACCGCGGATGCCGGTCGCCGCGGACACGCGCATGGACAGCGGATAGTGCCCGGTGTCGTTCGGGATCGCCGCCGGGCGGATGACGAGCGCGTCGTGATCGTCGGACGGACGCAACGGGAGAGGCGGGTTTTCGAACACCACGATCGTGTCGAACGCCGCGCCGGGACCGACGAGCTGGTTGATCTCGGTCAGCCCGATGTGCTGGTGCGCCATCATCGCGACCTGGCGTTCCTGCAGATCCGTCAGCATGTCCACGATCGGTTCGGCGCCGGTCAGCCGGGCCCGGACCGGCAGCATGTTCATGAACAGGCCGACCGCGGACTCGACACCGGGGATCTCGGGCGGACGCCCGGCCACCGTGGCACCGAAGACCACGTCGTCGCGGCCCGTGAGCCTGCCCAGCAGCAGCGACCAGACCCCCTGGAAGAGCGTGTTCACCGTGACGCCGTGACGGCGCGTGAACTCCACCAGCCGCCTGCTCCGCCCCTCGTCGAGTTCGAACGTGACACGGTCGGGCTCGACGGGCGCGATGATCGTGTCCGGCGGCACCACGTGGGTCGCCTCGTCCAGCCCCGCGAGTTCGGTCCGCCACGCCTCCCGTGCGGCCGCCTTGTCCTGACGCACGAGCCAGGCGAGGTAGTCGCGGTACGACGTCGGGATCGGCAGGGCCCGGCCGTCGCCGCCTGCTTCGTACGCCGCTACCACGTCGACGACGAACAGCGGCAGTGACCAGCCGTCCGCCACGATGTGATGCGACGTCATGGCCAGCCGGTGCCGTCGTTCGCCGAGGCGCACCAGGTGCAGGCGCAGCGACGGCGCCCTGGTGAGGTCGAACCGGTCGGCCTGCAACTCCGCCGTGAGGCGCTCGTACTCCGCCAGCGCCTCGTCCGCCGGCAGATGAGACAGGTCGGTCTCCCGCCAGGGCACCGGCACCTCGCGGGCGATCGCTTGCACGGTCGCACCGGATTCGAGCTGGTGGAAACTCGCCCGCAGCGCGGGGTGCCGGTCGAGAAGGGCCTGCCACGACGCGCGGAGGCGGGCGGCGTCGAGCGGGCCGTCGAGGGCGAGGTTACGCAAACTCGCGTAGACGTCCGGGCCGCGCTCGTCGGCGGCGTGGAACAGCAAACCCTCCTGCAGCGGGGAAAGCGGCCAGATGTCGTGCAGGTTCGGCACGGCGGCCTCGACCTCTTCCACCTCCCGCCGCGTCAGCGCGGTGAGCGGGAAGTCGGACGGGGTGTGCCCGCCCGCGCGGTCATCGCCGACGTGTGCGGCGAGGCCGGTCAGCAGATCCAGCCAAGCCCGCGCGAGCGACTCCGCGTCGGCTTCGCCGAGAACCCGTTCGGCCCAGGTCAGGGTCAGGCTGAACTCGGGTCCGTCGGCGGAGTCCAGCACGACCACGTCGATCTCCACGACATGCCGCAACGGCGCGTCCTGCTCCGCCGTGCCGCCGATGGTTCCCGCGATCTGCCATGGCTCCGCCGCACCGTCGGCCCGGGACGAGAAGCGGCCGAGGTAGTTGAACCCGATCTCCGCGTCCGGCAGCGCCGCCAGTGCCCGCCCTGTCTCGGCGTTGAGGTACCGCAGCATCCCGTAGCCGAGCCCGCCGTCGGGCACTGCTCGCACGTTCTCCTTGACGTTCTTCAGCAACCTGCCCGCGGCGGCGCCACCGGCGATCGCTTCGGCCGTGTCGACCCCGGTCACGTCCAGCCGGAGCGGATGTACGTCGGTGAACCAGCCGACCGTCCGCGACAGGTCCATTTCCTCGACGGGCTGGCGGCCATGACCTTCGACGTCCACCACGACGGCGGTGCCGCCGCGCCAGCGGGTCACCGCGCCCGCCAGGGTGGCCAGCAGCACCTCGTGGACACCGCAGTGGAAGGTAGAGGTGGCCTTCTCCACGAGCACGCTCGCCCGGTCCCGCGGCAAGGTCCACGACCTGCGTCCCGCGGTCGCGACGGTGTCCTGTGCGCGGTCGAGTTCGCCCAGCCGCGCCTGCGCGCCGTCGAGGATCTCCGTCCACGTCGTCAGTTCGGCGGTCCGGATCATCGCCTGCTCGGTCAACGTCCGTGCCCAGCGCCGGAACGAAACGGCGGGTGGGTCGAGCGCCGGTTCCTGGCCGTCGATCGCGGCTTCACAGGCCTGCTGCAGGTCCGGCAGCAGGATTCGCCACGACACGACGTCGACCGCGAGGTGATGCGCCGCCACCACGAGCCGTCCGACACGGCCGGGTCCCGCGTCCACCCACACCGCCTGTACCAGCACGCCTTCCGCGGCATCCAGTCGTCCGGCCGCCTCACCGGCGCACCGCTCCGCGATCTCGTCCAGGTCGGCCTTGCCTGCCTCGACCCGCTCGACCAGCCTCACCGCGTCGACCGTTCCCCCCTCGGCCACGACCAGCCGGGGCTCTTGCCCCTCGGTCACGACGACCCGGCTCCGCAGCAGATCGTGTGCGTCGATCACCGCACCCAAACCGGCCGTCAGCGCCTCCAGCGACAGATCGCCGGGCGCGCCGACGGTCACCCACTGCGCGGGCGCGCCTCGGGTCATCGCGTGGGGATCGCGTTCGAGCAGTGCCCGCGTCACCGGCGTCCAGGCGACCTCACCGACGCCGTCCGCGACGTCGGCCGGTGCCTCCCCGCCACGTTCGGCGATCACCGCGATCGCCGCCGGCGTCTTCTGTTCGAAGACCTGCTTCGCACCGAAGACGAGATCCTCGCGTCGTGCCCGTGCGGCCAACCGCATCGAGAGGATCGAGTCCCCGCCCAGCTCGAAGAAACCGTCGTCGGCGCCGACCCGGTCCACACCGAGGATCTCGGCGAACAGGCCGCACAACACTCGTTCGGTCTCGGTGCGCGGCTCGCGACCGGCGGGCTTCCCGGTGAATTCGGGGGCAGGCAGGGCCGCGCGATCGATTTTTCCGTTGAGGGTCAACGGGAAGCCGTCCAGCACCAGCACCACCGCCGGCACCATGAACTCCGGCAGCCGCGCCGCGAGGTGCTCGCGGACCACCCCGGAATCCAGCTCCCGCCCCGCTTCGGCGGTCGCATAAGCGATCAGCCGCTTCTCGCCGGGACGCTCTTCCCGCGCCACCACGACCGCCTGCGCGACGTGGGGGACCTCGGCCAGCGCCGACTCGATCTCCCCCGGCTCGACGCGGTAGCCCCGGATCTTCACCTGGGAGTCGGCCCGGCCGGCGAACACCAGCTCGCCCTGATCCGTCCAGCGGGCCAGGTCGCCGGTGCGGTACATCCTCGTACCGGACGCGAACGGGTTGGCGACGAACCGCTGCGACGTCGAACCGTTGGCGCCGAGGTAACCGTGCGCCAGCCCGGCACCGGCGAGGTAGAGCTCACCGGTCACGTTCGGGGCCACCGGCTGGAGGAACGCGTCGAGGACATACGCCTGCCTGCCGGCCAGCGGTCCGCCGATCGGCAGGATGTCGCCCGTTTCGGCCCCCGGCTCGAGAACGAGCCAGGTGGCGCAGAGGGTGATCTCGGTGGGGCCGTAAAGCTGCCGCACGCGCACGTCCGGGCAGGCCCGGCGCATCCGGGCGACGGAGGCGAGTGGCACCGCGTCCCCACCGGTCAGGATCTCTCGCAGCCCGCTGAAGGACTCCGGCGATTCCTCGGCCACCACCCGGAAGGTCCCGGCCGTCAGGTGGACGGTGGTCACGCCACGTCCGATCGCTTCCCGCAGCCGCTGCGCGTCGACCGCGCCCGGTTCCGCGACCAGCACGCGGGCCCCGCTGACCAGCGGCACCCAGATCTCGACCAGCGACGCGTCGAACGCGTGCGACGCGTGCAGCAGCACGCCATCGCCGGGGCGCTGCGACCAGCCAGGGTCGCCTGCCAGTGCCGCCACACTTCCGTGCGGCACCGCGACGCCCTTCGGCACACCGGTCGATCCCGACGTGTACATCACGTAGGCCACGTCGTGTGACCCGACGGTGAGCGGCGGCGCATCGCGGCGCGCTCCCTCGATCGCGGGCGCGTCCATGACCACCGGCTCGACGCCGTCCGGCACCGCGTTCCTGGTCGCTTCCACACAGACGGCCACCGAGGTTCCGGCGTCGGCCAGCATCCGCTCGATCCGGTCCGCGGGGTAGTCCACGTTCACCGGGACGTACGCGGCCCCCGCCTTCCAGATCGCGAGCAGGGCGACGAACAGATCCGCGCCGCGCTCCAGCACCACGCCGACGTGGTCACCACGCCGCACGCCGATCCCGGCCAGGTAGCCCGCCAGCCGATCCGATGCCCGGTCGAGGCCGTCGTAAGAGAGGGTGCGTCCGCCGTCCACGACCGCCACCGCGTCCGGGGACCGGCCCGCCTGACGCCGGAACAACTCCAGCACCGACGACGCGGCCGCCGCGTCACCCGTCGCGTTCCAGCGCTCCACGACGGACACGCGCGTCGCGTCGCTCGTCACGCCCAAGCGGCCCACCGGCAGCGCGGAATCCGGCACCACCCGTTCCAGTACCCGGACGACCTGCCTGGCCACCTCGGCCGCCGTCTCTCCGCCGATCCGATCGGGCCGGTAGGCCACGTTGATCCGCAGGCGCTCACCGGGACTGACGTTCATGGTCAGCGGATAGCTGGTACCGGTCCTGGTGACGACCGAGCTGATCACGACCCCGCCGTCGTCGCCGAGACCGGCGGCGCCGTGCGGGTAGTTCTCGACCATCACGATGGTGTCGAAGACCGCGCTCGTCCCCGCCACCTTCTGGATTTCCGGCAGCCCGAGGTACTGGTGCTCGGTCAGCGCCGATTGGCGCCCCTGCAAGTCCCGCAACATCTCCACCAGCGGCTGGTCGCCTTCGAGCCGCACGCGGACCGGGATGGTGTTGATGAACATCCCCACCATCCGCTCGACCTCCGGCACCTCCGCCGGACGCCCCGAAACCACCGTCCCGAACACCACGTCCGTCCGGCCTGCCAGCCGGGCCAGCACCAGCGCCCACGCGCCCTGCACGATCGTGCTCACCGTCAGGCCATGACCTCGGGCGAAGTCGGCGAGTGCCCGGGTCGCCTCCTCGGGCAGCCATTCGGAATGGTTGTCCGGCATCACCATCGTCTTGCCCGCGTCGGCGTCCACCACGGTCGGTTCGTCCGACCCGGCCAGCTCGGACCGCCACGCCGCCCTGGTCGCCTCCAGGTCCTGACGGCTCAGCCACGTCAGGTAGTCCCGATAGGACGGCGCCATCGACGAACCCCGCCCACCCGCGTAGCCTGCCGACATCTCGCCGAGGATGAGCGGTGTCGACCAGCCGTCCAGCAGAACGTGGTGCGACGTCACCACGAGCCGGTGCCGCCCCTCGCCGAGGCGGATCAGCGACAGCCGGAGCAGTGGCGGCTTGGTCACGTCGAACCGCTCCGCCTGGTCCTCCGCGAGAAGGCGTTCGACCTCCGCGTTCGCGTCCGCCTCATCGAGGTGTGAAACATCCGCCGTCCGCCACGGGAGGTCGACCTCGTCCGCGACGACCGCCACCGTCTCGCCGGAGCCCAGCTGATGGAAGCTCGTCCGGAGCGATTCGTGCCGGGCGACCACCTGGTTCCATCCCGCACGCAGCCGGTCCGCGTCGAGTGGCCCGTCGAGGTCCAGAATCCGCTGGCTCTGGTAGACGTCGACGCCGTCCTCGTCGAAGGCTCGCTCGAAGAGCATGCCTTCCTGCAGGGGCGACAGCGGCCAGATGTCGGTCAGTCCCGGCGCCGCGGCCTCCAGGTCCGCCACGTCCCGCCGGGTCACCGTGACGAGTTCGAAGTCGGACGGGGTGTGTCCGCCCGCGCCGGGGGTTCCGGCGAGGGCCGCGAGGCCGGTCAGCATGCCGACCCAGGCCTCCCCGAGCCGCTCCACCACGGCGGGGTCGAGATCCCTGCTGTCGATGGCGAGCCTCAGCCGGGGTCCGTCCGGTGTGTCCTGAACGTCCGCCCCGACCTCGACGGCATGGGCCAGGATCAGGTCCGGGCCGCCGCCGAGCGCCCCTTCCGCGACCTGCCACGCGGTGTCCCCGGCGGCGGCGGCGAGGCCGGACCGGCCGAGATAGTTGAAACCGATCCGCGCGGACGGCGAGGCCGCCAGCCTGGCCCCGGTCTCGGGGTTGAGATGGCGCAACAGCCCGTAGCCGAGACCCTCGCCGGGGACGGCGCGGACCTGTTCCTTCACGGCCTTCAGCAACTCCCCCGCCGCCGCTTTCCCCGCTGCCGCGGCGGAAAGGTCGACGCCGGAGACATCGAGGCGGACCGGGTGCACGCTGGTGAACCAGCCGACGGTGCGCAGCAGATCCTCGCCGTCGGCGGCGTGGCGGCCGTGGCCTTCCACGTCCACCAGGACCCCGGCGCCGTCCGGTCGCGCGACCGCACCCGCCAGGCCCGCCAGCAGGACTTCCTGGACCCCGCAATGGAAAGCCCCCGGAACGTGGGCAACCAGGCCGCGTGCTTCGGCTCCGGACAGCGTCCGGGACCACGAGTGCGACTCCCCGGAATCCTGCTCCAGCACCGGCTCCGCCCCATCCAGCACGGCGACCCAGTGCTCGGCTTCGGCGACGGTGCGCTCGCTGAACGCCTGCTCGGTCAGCCGTCGCGCCCACTGGCGATACGACGTCGTCACAGGTTCGAGGGCGGGGGTCCCGCCGGAGATCACCTCGTCGTACGCCGCGCGCAGATCCGGCAACAGGATCCCCCACGAAACCGCGTCGACGGCCAGGTGATGCGCCGCCAAGGCCAACCGGCCCGGCGCGGCGGCTCCGGCGTCGACCCAGACGGCCCGCAGCATGGTTCCCTTCGACGGGTTCAGCTCGCCCGTCACCGCTCTGACCTCGCGTTCGGCGGCCTCGTCGAGATCTTCGGACCCGGCGGCCACTCGCGAGACCAGGTCCGCCGCGGTCACCGCACCCGGCTCGGCCACCATCAGCCGTCCATCGGGCTCCACCCGTGCCCGCAACAGGTCATGCGCGTCCAGAACGGCTTGCAGGGCGGTCACCAGCGCGTCCTGGTCGAAGCCCGCCGGGGTGACGACGACTCGCGCCTGCACGAAGCCGGGGCGCACCGCGTCGTCCCCGAGGGCACGCATCACCGGCGTCCGAAGGATCTCCCCCACACCAGCGTCCACTGTGGACGGCTGCTTCGGCTGGGCGACGTTGGCCGGAGCCGCCAGTTTGCCGGGGGTCCGGTGCTCGAACACCAGCCGCGGCGTCAGGGAAAATCCCTCCCGGCGGGCGCGGGCCGCCACCTGCATCGACGAGATCGAGTCCCCGCCCAGTTCGAAGAAGTCGTCCTCGACCCCGACCTGGTCGAGGCCGAGCACCTCGGCGAACACTCCACAAAGGACTCGCTCGGCCTCGGTGGCGGGCTCCCTGCCCACCGCCTTCGAGGCGAAGTCCGGTTCGGGCAGGGCCTGCCGGTCGACCTTTCCGTTGACTGTCAACGGCAACTCGTCCAGCACCAGCAGCGCGGCGGGCACCATGTACTCGGGCAGCGTCTCGGCGAGCTGTTCGCGCAGCCGCGCCGGGTCGACTTCGTGCCCCGTTTCCGCGACCACGTAACCGATCAGCTGCTCGCCCCGCGCGGACACCACGGCCTGACCGACACCGGGCAGGGCGGCGAGCGCCACCTCCACCTCACCGGGCTCCACCCGGTAGCCGCGGATCTTCACCTGGTCGTCCGCTCGACCGGCGAACGCCAGCGTGCCCCGATCCGTCCAGTACGCCAGGTCACCGGTTCGGTACATCCTCCCACCCGGCACCCGACCACCACCCCCCACGGAGGCGCTTCGCGCCGCTGCGTCGTCGGCGGCGTACAGGTCGGCGACGAATCGCCCGGCCGTCAACGCCGAACGGCCCAGATAGCCCTGCGCCACACCGGCTCCGGCGACATACAGCTCGCCGGCCACTCCCGGGGGCACGGGTCGCAAGAAGCCGTCGAGGACGTAGACACGCCGCCCCGCGAGCGGACGTCCGATCGGCAGGACCGATCCCGTCTCGTCACCGGGTTCGAGCACCCACCACGTCGCGCACAGCGTGGCCTCCGTCGGCCCGTAGAGATGCCGCACCCGCACGTCCGGGCACGTCCGCCGCATCCGCTCCACCGCCGCCAGCGGCACCGCGTCCCCACCGGTCAGCACCTCGCGCAGACCGGCGGCCGACTCCGGTGACTCTTCGGCCAGCACCCGGAAGGAGCCGGCGGTCAGGTGGGCGGCCGTGACCCCGCCCGCCACATATCCGGCCAGTGCTTCGCCGTCGACCGCGCCCGATCCGGCCAGTACCACCCTGGCACCCGACAGCAGCGGCACCCACATCTCGAACAAGGAGATGTCGAACGCGTGCGAGGCGTGCATCAACACACTGTCGCCGGGGCCCACCCGCCAGCCTGGCTCACCGACCAGCGCCGCGACATTGCCGTGGGACACCGCGACACCCTTGGGTGTCCCCGTCGATCCCGACGTGTACATCACGTACGCGAGGTCGCCGTCACTCACCCCGACCGACAGGCGAGTGGATTCCGCCACCGCCCGCCGCGTCTCCGGATCGTCGAGGACGATCGGATCGAGTCCGCCGTCCAGCACGGCGTCCCGGTACGTTTCCGTGCACACCACCGCCGACGGCTCCGCGTCGGCCAGCATGAACTTCACCCGTTCCGCCGGGTAGGCGGGATCCACCGGCACGTACGCCGCGCCCGCTTTCCACACCGCGAGCAACGTCGCGATCAGGTCGCGTGACCGTTCCATCACCACGGCCACGCGATCCCCGCGCCGGACACCCCGGCCGCTCAGATAACCGGCGAGCCTCTCCGCGTGCTCGGCCAGTTCTCCGTACGACACCGCCTGATCGCCGTCGAAAACCGCTGTCGCGTCACGGTGGCGCTCCACCTGGCGGTCGAACAGATCCAGGGCAGGCACGCTCGGCGCTTCAGCCGGGGACGCGCCCCATTCCCGCACCACCAAGGCACGCTCGGCCGCGGTCGTCACCTCGACCTCGGCCACCGTGATCCCGCTCGCCGCCGTCAGCTGACGCAGCACCCCACTGAACCGCTCGACAATGGAGAGGGCGGTTCCCCGGTCGAAGAGATCGGTCAGATAGTCGAGTTTGAGGAGCAGCGATTCGCGAGGAACCGCGACCAGCGTGAGCGGATAGTGGGCGGCTTCCCTGCCCTGATTCACCCGGAGTTCGAAAGGTTTGGCGGAGTTCGATCCGCCGGGCTCACGGTGGAACTTCTCGAAGACGAGCAAAGTGTCGAAGACCGCGCCGGGGCCCGCCGCCTGCTGGATGTCCGCCAACCCCACGAACTGGTCGGGGACGAGCGTCGACTGCCGTTTCTGCAACTCCGCCAGCAGTTCGACGACCGGCGTCGAGCCACGCAACCGCACGCGCACGGGAACGGTGTTGAGGAACAGCCCCACCATCCCCTCGACACCGCGCAACCCCGGCGGACGCGCCGAGACCACCGCCCCGAACACCACGTCCGTCCGGCCTGCCAGCTGCGACAGCACCAGCGCCCACGCGCCCTGTACCACCGTGTTCAGCGTCAACCCGTGGCGGCGAGCCAGCTCGTCCAACGATCGCGTGAGGTCTTGGGGCAGCTCGACTTCGACGCTCTCCGGCACGGAGGGCGCTCGCGCCGGATCGGCGGGCGCCACCAGCGTCGGCTCCTCGGCGCCACTCAGCTCCGCCGCCCATGCCGACAGCGCCCTCGTCTTGTCCTGGCGGCTCAGCCATTCGAGGTAGTCCCGGTACGACGTCACTTCCGGCAGATCCGGCGTGCCGCCATCGGCCGCGTACAGCGCCGACAGCTCGTCGAGCACGATCGGCATCGACCAGCCGTCCATGATCGTGTGATGGCAGGTCACCGCCAGGCGGTGCGTGGTGTCGCCGAGACGGATCAAGGTCAGCCGCAGCAACGGCGCCGTCGCGAGGTCGATCCTCTTCGTCCGATCCTCTTCGGCCAGCTTTCGCACGGCCTCCGAGGGATCGTCGAGGTGGGAAAGGTCGACCTCGCGCCACGGCAGTTCCACCTGCCTGGCGATGATCTGCACCGTCTCACCGGATTTGCGCTGCCTGAAGCAAGCCCGGAGCGAGGCGTGCCGGTTCAGCAGCGCCTCCCAAGCCGCACGCAGCCTGGCCGCGTCGACCGGTCCTTCCAGGTCCAGGATCCAATGTCCTATGTAGACGTCGAGCCCTTCGCCGTCGTAGACCGCGTGGAAGAGCAACCCGGCCTGCAGCGGCGACAGCGGCCAGATTTCCTCGATCCGCGACTGAGCCATCAATATCTCCCTCGATCTGCGAAGGGCTTGAAGTTCGTCGTCGAACTCAGCCTCGAATTCCTCGATCTCGTCCTGGTCCAAGCCGAGAGGCCGAAGTCGAATGCGAGATGTCCCCGGTGAAGGAATCATCCGCCCGACGAGCCGCCCCGGACAACATGTCCAAGGAACCGACATTGGGGACAGCGGCTCTCGTCGATCGTGGGGTCGCGAGTGGCGATTCGGGTTCTATTGAGAGGTAAGGAAAAGGCAACGCCGGGTTAGGGGTGTGTGGAAACAGGGACATCGAGTGTCCCTGTTTCCACACACCCCTCCGGATCCGGTGGGCACAGGGACTTTCGTGCGGGACCGTGTGGATTTTGGGTCACCTGACGTCCCAAAATCCACACAGTGAGCCACACGGTCCAGCATCGGGCCGGTCACCGGCACCGCGGCTCTCGTCAGACGTGGGTGTCCGGCATGGGTGGCGTGAGCCCGAACACGACACCTTTGCCTCACCCTCTAGAACATGAAACGCCATTCACGACCCGGTTAAGAAGCGTCGAATTCGGCTTCGAATTCCTCGATCTCGTCCTTGCCCAGATCGAGGAGTTCGACGTCGGATGTGGCGGGTCCGCCCGGGTCGTCGGGCTTCTCCACTTCCGGTTCGACGATCATCGCGATTCCCGCCGGGGTCTTGTACTCGAATACCTCCGGCGTGCCGAAGACCATTCCGTCGCGGTGGGCCCGCGCCGCCAGTTGCATCGACGTGATCGAATCGCCGCCCAGCTCGAAGAAGTTGTCGTCCGCACCGACCTGCTCCACACCGAGCACTTCGGCGAAGAGAGCACACAACATCCGCTCGATCTCCGTGACCGGCTCCCGGTCGGAAACGCGTCCGCCGTAGTCGGGATCCGGCAACGCCGCCCGGTCGATCTTCCCGTTCGCCGTCACCGGCAGGGCGTCCAGCGCCAGCACCGCCGCCGGTACCAGGTAGTCCGGCAGCACCTTGCCGATCCGCTCGCGTAGCCGTACCGGATCCACGTCGTCATCGGACACGACGTAGCCGATCAACCGTCCGTCACAAGCCACCACCACCGCCTGGTCGACGCCCGGTTGTGCCGCCAGCACCGCCTCGATCTCGCCCGGCTCCACGCGATAGCCGCGGATCTTGACCTGGTCGTCGGCCCGGCCGGCGAAGACCAGTTCGCCTTGCTGGGTCCAGTACGCCACGTCTCCCGTCCGGTACATCCTCTTACCCTGGGCGAACGGATCGGCGATGAACCGCTCAGCCGTCAACGCCGCGCGACTCAGGTAGCCCTGTGCCAGCCCTTCGCCCGCGATGTACAGATCGCCCGCGATGCCCGGCGGCAACGGCCGCAGGAAGACATCCAGCACATACAGCCGTCGCCCCGGGAGCGGACGGCCGATCGGCAGCACCGGACCCAGCACATCACCCGGTTCCAGCACCTGCCACGTCGCGCACAACGTCGTCTCCGTCGGGCCGTACAAATGCCGGACCCGCACCCCGGGACAAACCTCCCGCACCCGCTCCACCGCGCGCACCGGCACCGAATCACCACCGGTCAGGATTTCGCGGAGCCCCGCGAACGATTCCGGCGATTCCTCCGCCACCACACGAAAACTACCCGCCGTCAGATGCGCCCTCGTCACCCCCGCCGCGACCGCCTCCCGCAAACGGCGGGCATCCACCGCACCCGGCCCGGCGACCACCACCCTGGCCCCCGACACCAACGGAACCCAGATCTCACACAACGACGCATCAAAAGAATGCGGCGCGTGCATGAGGACAGCGTCACCGAAACCCATCCCCCAGCCTGGATCCCCCACCAGTTCCGCGACACTCCCATGCGGAACGGCCACCCCCTTCGGGGTACCCGTCGAACCAGACGTGTACATCACGTACGCCAGATCGTCCGCCCCGATCGGGACCGGGGAAACCGCGCCCTCGATGGCTTCGTCCACGATGATCCGCGCATGGTCCGGCGGCACCACACCCGCGGTCTCCACTCCGCACAGCACCACCGCGACCGCGGAGTCGGCCAGCATGAACGCCACCCGGTCCGCCGGGTAGTCCGGCGCGACCGGCACGAACGCCGCGCCCGCCTTCCACACCCCGAGCCAGGCCGCCGTCACCTCGGCCGATCGTTCCAGCACCACCCCGACGCGGTCGCCGCGTCGCACAC
This sequence comes from Amycolatopsis sp. cmx-11-32, assembly GCF_047608695.1. NCBI lineage: Bacteria > Bacillati > Actinomycetota > Actinomycetes > Pseudonocardiales > Pseudonocardiaceae > Amycolatopsis > Amycolatopsis sp. cmx-11-32. The sequence goes on from NZ_JADNQN010000017.1 coordinate 68,476, forward strand.
CCCGCTCCGTCAGCGCCCCCGCCACCCGGCCGGACCACTCGTCGAGTTCCTCGAACGACCAGACCCGGTCCCCGGCCATCACCGCGGTCGCTTGAGGTGTCCTTTCCACCTGCTGTCGGAACAGTTCCACCGCCGAGGCCGCGGCCACCGCGTCGCCGGTCTCGTTCCACCGCTCGACGACCAGTTCACGCTCGGCGTCGTCCACCACGTCCAACCGGCCGACCGGCGCCTCCGGTTCCGCGATCATCCGCTCCAGCACCTTGGCGATCCGGCGCAGCGCTTGCTTGGCGACTTCGGCGTCGACCGCCTCTGGCTGATACTCCAGGACGGTGTCCAGACTCTCGCCTGGCAGGACACCCAGAGTGAGCGCGTACGGCGTCGCCTGATGGAACTCCCGCAGGGTCAGGCTGAGACCGCTCGGGGAGTCCGCTTTCGTCGCCGGGTCGGCGTAGTTCTCGAACACGACGATCGTGTCGAAGTTCGCCCCGTCCAACTTCTGGATCTCCGGCAGGCCGAGGTGGTGATGCGAGATCAGCTCGGACTGCCGCTCCTGCAGCCCGGTCAGCAGCCGCAGGACCGACTGCCCGCCGTCCAACCGCACGCGCACCGGCACGGTGTTGATGAACAGCCCCACGACCTGTTCGGCGCCGGGAAGATCCGCCGGGCGCCCCGAAACCACCGCGCCGAACACCACGTCACGACGACGCGCCAGCCGGGCCAGCACCACCGCCCACGCCGCTTGCACCAGCGTGTTCAGCGTCAACCCGTGCCCTCGGGCGAACTCGACGAGGGCGGACATGAAGTCCGGTGAATGACGGAACACCTCGCGCTCCGGCAGTCCCGAAGCCTTCCCTCGCCTTTCGCGGATCACGAGTGTCGATTCGTCGGCACCTGCCAGTTCCGCGCGCCACGCCTCGCGCGCCGCCTGCTTGTCCTGCCGGCCCAACCAGGCCAAGTAGTCCCCGTAGGACCCCGCGGACCGCGGCATCGTGGCGACGCCACCCGCCGCGTAGATCTCGAGAAGGTCCGCCTCGATGATCGCCCGGGACCAGCCGTCGATGAGCAGGTGATGACTCGTCGTCACCAGACAATGTCTGTCCCGGCCGAGCCGGATCAGCGTCAACCGCAGCAGCGGCGGCTTCTTCAGGTCGAATCTCCTGAAGCGCTCCTTCTCCGCGATCACGCTGATCTCGGCCTGCGCGTCTTCCTCGGCCAGGCCGGACAAATCGAATTCGGCCCAGGGGAGCTTCACTTTCCGGGTGATGAGCTGGACCGACTCGCCGTTCTTCCGGCGCTGGAAACTCGCGCGAAGCGCCGCATGGCGGTTGAGGAGGGCTTCCCAAGAGATTCGGAACCGCTCCGTGTCCAGTGGCCCGTCGATGATCTGCGATTGCTGAATGACGTGGATATCGGGAGCGTCGTCGTCGAATGAGGCGTGATAGAGCATTCCCGCCTGCATCGGCGACAACGGCCAGACTTCGTCGAGCGCCGATCCGGAGGATGTGGTCGAAGTGGTCACGATGTCTGCCCCTCACTGAGTTCCGCCGCCAGTGCTTCGAAGCTCTCGATCTCGTCCTGATCCAGATCGAGGAGGCCGAAGTCGGATACGGTATGTCCACCCGCGGTGGGATCATCCGCTTGGCGGGCGAGCCCGGACAACATGTCCAGCAGTTCCTGGACCAGTCGTTCGATTTCGGGCTCGTCGATCAGCGCGCCCTGCCATTCCACGACGAGCGTCAATTCAGGACCATTCGGCAGATCCTGGACAATCGCGTTGACTTCGACCGCGTGTGGCAGTTCCATACCCGGTTCCATCGAACTGCCCATTTCCCCGACCAGGTGCCACGCTTGCCGGTCACGCTGGTCACCGGCGACGAACCGGCCCATGTAATTGAAACCGATCCGCGAAGACGGCAGCGCCGCCAGAACCGGCCCTGTCTCGGCGTTGAGGTAACGCAACAATCCATAGCCGAGTTCGTCGCCGGGCACCGCCCGCGACTGCTCCTTGACCACCTTCAGCAACGTCCCGGCCGCCGGTTCACCGGCGAGCGCACCGGCCAGATCGATCCCGGCCACGTCCAGCCGCACCGGACGCGTGCTGGTGAACCAGCCGACCGTCCTGGACAGGTCCATCCCCTCGACGGGATGGCGACCGTGACTTTCCACGTCGACCAGCACCGTGTCCTCGCCGCGCCAGCGCGCCACCGCTCCAGCCAGCCCGGCCAGCAGGACCTCGTGCACCCCGCAGTGGAACACCACCGGAGCCCGCCCCACCAGCACCGAGGCCTCGGCCGCCGGGATCACCCACGACCGCGAGCGCAAACCGGCACCCGCGACGGCGGCACGCTCCGGCCGCTCTTGGCCGAGAATCGCCTTCCACGCCGGCAATTCCCCTACCCGCTCGGCGGAGACCGCCCACTCCTGAAGCAGACTCGCCCACCGCCGGAACGACACTCCTACCGGCTCCAGCACCGGATCCCGGCCCGCGGTCGCCGCATCACTCGCCAGCCGCAGGTCCGACAGCAGCACCCGCCACGACACCCCGTCGACCACCAAGTGATGTGCCACCACGACCAGCCTGCCCACCTTGCCCGGCCCGGCATCCGCCCAGACCGCCTGGACCAGCACGCCCGCCGCCGGATCCAACCGGCCGACGGCGTCGCGCTCCGCGGCCCTCACCGCCTCGTCCAGCGAGCCGGCGTCGACCTGCACGCGGGTGACCAAGCCGGCCACCTCCAGCGACCCGGGCTCACCGACCACCATCCGGCGGCCGTGCTCGCCGTCGACGACCCGTGCCCGCAGCATGTCGTGCGTGTCCACCACCGCCGTGAACGCCGTCACCAAGGCCTTCTCCGTCAGATCCGACGGCGTGGACACCACCACCCACTGCGCGAACCCCGGCGCCACGACACCGTCCCCGAACATGCGCATCACCGGCGTCAACGCGACTTCACCGACACCGTCGGCCACCGTGGCGTGCGCACGGTGCGGCAGCGGTGTTTCCCCCACCAGCTGCGCGAGCCGCTCGGGGGTCCGGTGCTCGAACACCTGCCGCGGGGTCAGGGACATCCCATCGCGACGGGCACGTGCGGCGACCTGCATCGACGAGATCGAGTCACCGCCCAGTTCGAAGAAGCTGTCCTCGACCCCGACCCGCGCCAGACCGAGGACCTCGGCGAACACCTCGCACAGGAGCCGCTCGGCTTCGGTCGACGGCTCCCTGCCGGCCGTCTTCGAGGAGAAATCCGGTTCGGGCAACGCCTTCCGGTCGATTTTCCCGTGCGGAGTCAGTGGCAGGACGTCCAGCGCCATCACCGCCGCGGGCACCATGTACGCGGGCATCCGTTCCGCGAGTTCCTTCCGCAGCGCCTGCGGATCGACGTCGCCAGGTGACACGTAGGCCACCAGGCGGCCCTCGCGGACGGTCACCGTGGCTTGGGTGACCCTGGGGTGGTTGGACAACGCGAACTCGATCTCGCGGGGTTCGACCCGGAACCCGCGGATCTTGACCTGGTCGTCGGCCCGCCCGGCGGACACCAGTTCACCCTGGTCCGTCCAGTACGCCAGATCCCCGGACCGATACATTCGCTCACCCGGTACGAAGGGATCTGCGACGAACCGCTCGGACGTCAGCGCCGAGCGGCCGAGATAGCCGCGGGCCACCCCGATCCCGGCCAGGTACAGCTCACCCGTGACACCCGGCGGCAGCGGGCGCAGGAACGCGTCCAGCAGATAGCCGCGGACCCCGGCGATCGGCGCCCCGAAGGGGATCACCTCTCCGCCCGGCGCCAACGGCATGCTCACCGTCGCGCAGATCGTGGTCTCGGTCGGCCCGTAGGCGTTGATCATCCGGCGGTCGGCCGACAGGCGGTCCACCAGGCCGGGCGGGCAGAGTTCTCCCGCCGCGGTCACCGTCTCCAGCCTGTCCGGGATCGCGTCGGCGGTGGCCAGCACCGACGGCGGGGCCTTCACATGCGTGATGTCCCACCGTTCCAGCGCGTCGGTCAGGGACGCGTGCGGCGGCAGATCCCGGTCCGGTGGCATCACCAGCGTCGCCCCGGCCAGCAACGCCATCATCACCTCGGACACGATGGTGTCGAAGCCGAGCGCCGCGAACTGCAGGACACGGGACGACGGCGTCACGGCGAGCCGTTCGATATGCGCCATCGCCAGGTTGCCGAGGCCCGAGTAGGTGACGACGACACCCTTGGGCGTTCCGGTGGATCCCGACGTGTAGATCACGTACGCCGCGTCACGCATCCCCACCCGCGGTGATACCACGCTCGGGGCCGCCGCCAGGTCCAGCTCGTCGAGCACCACGATCCGGTCGGCGAACTCCTCCGGCACCGCCTCGCGTGTCTTTCCCTGGCACACCACCAGCATCGGATTCGCGCTGCCGAAGATCAGCTTCACGCGCTCGGCCGGATACGCGGGATCCACCGGGACGAAGACGCCGCCTGCCAGCGACACCCCCAGCATCCCGATCAGCCACCACGCGGACCGGCCGACCACCAGCCCGACGCGGCGCTCCCGCTCGACCCCGCCGGCCCGCAGGACGGCGGCGAACCTCTCCGCCCGATCCCACAGTTCCTCGTACGTCAGTTCGCCGTCGCCGTCCGCGACCGCCACCGCGTTCGGCCGCTCCGCCGCCATCCGCCCGATCAACGACGGTAGCGGCTCATCCGCCACCACCGCGGATTTCCAGTGCGGCAACGGAATCTCGCCCATGCCGGTCCGCCCGACTAGACCGGACGGATCGGCGGCCACCGCACCGAGGGCACCGACGAACCACTCCAGGAGCGAATCGGCGACGGCCTCGTCGATCTGCCCCCGCCAGTAGGCGAGCTGGATCCTGAACCGTTCGCCAGGGATGACGCCGACGGTCACCGGGTAGTGGGTCCCCTCGATCGTGCCCAGATAGGTGAACTGGTCGGCGAAGTCCCGCGGATAGTTCTCGAACACCAGCAGCGTGTCGAACATCGCGCCCGGTCCGGCCGTCTTCTGGATGTCCGTCAGTCCCAGGTGCTGGTGGGGCATCAAGGCCACCTGACGGCGTTGCAGCCCGGTGAGCATGTCCACAATGGACGCGTCGCCGTCCAGCGAGACCCGGACCGGCACCGTGTTCATCATGAGCCCCGGCATCGACTCCACACCGGGGAGTTCCGCGGGACGGCAGGCGACGGTGGTGCCGAACACCACGTCGGTCCGCCGCGCGAGCCGCGCCAGCACGATCGCCCACGCGCCTTGCACCACCGTGTTCAGCGTCAGCCCGTGGTCGCGGGCGAACTCGGTCAGGCGGGTGTGGCGATCCGGCGAAAGATGGGTGACGCGGTAGTCGTAGTCACTCACGGAGTCCGACTTGGCGACCAGCGCCGGTACGTCGATGTCGGACAGTTCCGCCTGCCACGCCGCGCGTGCCGCGTCCTTGTCCTGCCGCTCGAGCCAGGCCAGGTAGTCCAGGTAGGAGGCGGCACCGGTCCGGTCCGGGAAGTGTCCACCGGACGTGTAGGCCGCGGACACCTCGTTGAGGATGACCGCCACCGACCAGCCGTCGGTCAGGATGTGATGGTTGACGACCAGCAGGCGGTGCCGGTCCTCGCCGACCCGGACCAGCACCAGCCGGAACAGCGGCGCCTTGGTGAGGTCGAACCGTTCCCGCTGTTCCTCCGCGGCCACGGCCTCGACGGCCGCCTCGATGTCACCTGCCCCCGTCAGGTCGACCTCGCGCCACGGCAGGTCGACGTGCCCGGCGACGGCCTGCACCGTCTTTCCCGACGCGAGCCGGTGGAAGGTCAGCCGAAGCTCGGCGTGCCGGGCGAAAACCGCTTCCCACACGGACCGCAGCAAAGCCACGTCCAGCGGTCCGGCCAGTTCCACGATCCACTGCGTCTGGTAGATGTCGAGACCCTGGTCATCGAGGGTCGACTGGAAGAGCAGTCCCGCCTGCAGCGGCGCCAGTGGCCAGACCTCCCGAACGCCGGGGACGGCGATCGCCAGCTCCGCCTCGTCTTCCGCGGTCAGGTCGATCAAGGGGCCGTCGACCGGCCTGTCGACCGGTACGGCACTCGTCACGGCGGCGAGCCGGGCCGGGGTCCTCTCCCCGAAGATCTGGGACGGCGTCACCAGCAGGCCCGCTTTGGCCGCACGAGCCGCCAAGCGCACCGCGAGGATCGAATCCCCGCCCAAATCGAAGAAACCGTCGTCGACACCGGCTCGTGCCACGTCGAGCACCTCGGCGAACAGTCCACAAAGGACGCGTTCCGCCTCGGTGACAGGCTCACGACCGCCGGTTTTCGCCGTGAAGTCGGGCGCGGGCAACGCCGCCCGGTCCACCTTGCCGTTTCCGGTCAGCGGCAGCGCGGCCACCGGGAGCACCACGGCCGGGACCAGGTACTCCGGTAGCACGGCCGCGAGACGCTCGCGAACGAGAGCGGGGTCCGCGTCCGCCACCACATAACCGATCAGGCGGCCGTCGATCGGCACCACCACGGCCTCGTGGACGTCCGGCTGGGCGGTCATCGCGGCCTCGATCTCGCCGGGTTCGACCCGGAACCCGCGGATCTTCACCTGATCGTCGGCCCGGCCCCCGAACAGCAACTCGCCGTCGATGGTCCGCTGGGCGAGGTCCCCGGTCCGGTACATCCTCGTACCCGGGACGAAGGGATCGGCCACGAACCGCTCCGCCGTCAGTCCCGCCCGGTCCAGGTAACCGTGCGCCAGACCGGCGCCGGAAAGGTACAGATCGCCGGTCACTCCCGGCCCCACCGGCCGCAGCGACGCGTCGAGCACGTGGGCCTGGCGCCCCGGGAGCGGACGGCCGATCGGCAGCACCGGACCCAGCACATCACCCGGTTCCAGCACCTGCCACGTCGCGCACAACGTCGTCTCCGTCGGGCCGTACAAATGCCGGACCCGCACCCCGGGACAAACCTCCCGCACCCGCTCCACCGCGCGCACCGGCACCGAATCACCACCGGTCAGGATTTCGCGGAGCCCCGCGAACGATTCCGGCGATTCCTCCGCCACCACACGAAAACTACCCGCCGTCAGATGCGCCCTCGTCACCCCCGCCGCGACCGCCTCCCGCAAACGGCGGGCATCCACCGCACCCGGCCCGGCGACCACCACCCTGGCCCCCGACACCAACGGAACCCAGATCTCACACAACGACGCATCAAAAGAATGCGGCGCGTGCATGAGGACAGCGTCACCGAAACCCATCCCCCAGCCTGGATCCCCCACCAGTTCCGCGACACTCCCATGCGGAACGGCCACCCCCTTCGGGGTACCCGTCGAACCAGACGTGTACATCACGTACGCCAGGTGTTCCGGGCGCACCGTGACAACGGGTGCGTCGCCCGGGTCCTCGTCCGTGACGACGACCGACTCGATCCCCTCCGGTACGCGATCACGCGTCGCGATCGAGCACACCGTCAGGGAAACGCCCGAATCCGCCAGCAGGAAAGCGATCCGCGGCGCGGGGTAGGCGGCGTCCACCGGTACGTACGCCGCTCCCGCCTTCCAGACGGCGAGCAGTGACACCAGTAAGTCCGCCGAACGGTCCATGATGACCGCGACACGGTCGCCGAGGCGGACGCCCCTGCCGGTCAACCGACCGGACAACCGGCAGGCGAGTTCATCGAGTTCCCGATACGTCAGAACCCGATCCCCGTCGGACACGGCCACCGCGCCGGGCGTCCGGTCCACCTGCCGGGCGAACAGATCCAGCACCGTCGGTGTGGCCCCCGCTGCGGAACTCATCGTCATCCTCCGTGAAGGCCGTAGAACACCGGCTCAGGCTCGGGCTCGTCGTCGAACCCGGTTCCGTTGCCGTCCGCCTTGGTTCCGTTGCTTTCCGGATTGGCGAACTGCGTGTGATAGAGCTCCGCGTAAAGACCGCCGGCGGCCAGCAGTTCGTCGTGCGTCCCGCGCTCCCGGACCCCGCCGCCGTCGATCACGAGGATCTGGTCGGCCTCGCGGATCGTGGACAACCGGTGGGCGATCACCAGCGAAGTGCGGTCGCGCAGGGCGGTCTTGAGCGCCCGCTGGACCGCGGCCTCCGACTCGGAGTCGAGGTGAGCGGTGGCTTCGTCGAGCACGACGACCGACGGCGCCTTCAGCAGCAGCCGGGCGATCGCCAGCCGTTGCTTCTCCCCGCCCGACATGCGGTAGCCGCGATCGCCGGCGACGGTGTCGAACCCGCTGGGGAGGGACTGGACCAGGTCCCAGATCTGGGCACCCTTGCAGGCCTCGATCAGCTCGTCCTCGGTGGCGCTCGGGCGGGCGTAGAGCAGGTTTTCCCGGATCGTGTCGTGGAAGAGGTAGGAGTCCTGGCTGACCACCCCGACCGATTCGCGGAGCGAATCGAAGGTGAGGTCCCGCAGATCCTGTCCGCCGATGCGAATGGTTCCGGAGGTCGGGTCATACAGCCGGGTCACCAGATGGGTGATGGTGCTCTTCCCGGCGCCGGACGGGCCGACGAGCGCGGTGAGGGTCCCGGCGGGCACGTGGAAGTTCACCCCGCGAAGGACATCCGACGTCACTTCCCCGCGTCCCTTCGCGGCCCGCACATGCTCCAGCGACGACAGCGAGACCTCGTCCGCGGTGGGATAGCGGAACATCACCTCGTCGAACTCGATCTCCGGTGCCACGTCCTTCGTGAGCTCCACCGCTTCGGGCTTTTCCTTGATCAGCGGCTTCAGATCGAGCAACTCGAAGAACCGGGAAAAGGCCACCACGACGGTCTGCGCGGTCTCCTGCATCCCGGACAGCTGGGTGATCGGTCCCAGCAGCCGCGCGAGCAGGGTGGCGATGGCGATCAGCGTGCCGAGCTGGAACGCACCGTCGAGCACGAGTCCGCCACCGATGCCGTAGACGATCGCCGTGGCGAGCGAGGCCATCAGCGTCATCATGACGAAGGACATCCGGCCCCAGACGGAAAGGCTCACCCCGAGCTTGCGGATCCCCCCGGCACGTTGCTGGTAGTCGGCCATCTCCTCGTCCGGACGGCCGTAGAGCTTGGAAAGCATCGCCCCCTGGACGTTGAACCGCTCCTGGAGAAGGCCGCCGAGGCTGGCATTGGCATCCATCATCTTTCCGGTGCGCTGCCCGATGAGCCGTCCCACGTAGACCCATGGCACGAGGAACAGCGCGACCACCACCAGCGTGACGACGGCGACGAGCCACGACAGGTAGATCAGCTCGGCCAGTACCAGCACGACCGCGACCGCGCTGGTCGCTACCAGCAGCAGGTGGCCGAACGTCTGCTGCGCCATGATCACTTCGGTGTGCAGCCGGTTCACCAGTACCCCGGTCTGGGTCCGGGTGAAGAACGCGATCGGCAGCCGCCGGACGTGGTCGAGCACCTGGGTCCGGACGTCATAGGTGACCCCTTCCCCGATCTTCCCGGCGATGTAAGCCGACACCAGCGACAAGCCCGCGGCCAGTAGGGCGAGGATGCCGGTCAGGCCCGCCATCCAGAGCACGACATCGAGGTCGTTCTTCAGAATGCCGTTGTCGATGAGCTCCCGCATGATCAAGGGGGTCGCGACGATGACGACGGCCTCCAACACGGCGATGAGAACGAAGAGCGCCACCTTCCCGATATGCGGGCGAAAGTAGCCGAGCACTCTGCGCACCGTCCCCCGGCGGATTTTCGTCGACCAGGGATCGGGGTCGTCATCCCTCGGGTTCGGTGCGCCGAAGCGCATCACTACGTCCATACCGTCATTCCTCCCACGCGCGAAGTCCGCGATCTCAATCGTGCTGAATCGTGTCGATGTCCACGAGTGGGTCCAAGCGACCATCTCCGCGAGCACTCGGGATCCGCGGCCATGACCGTCCACAAGCGACACTGGTGTTCGTCTGCCTACGCCGGACCGCCCACATCGTCACGAGGGCAGCGCCGGTCTCGCACCTTGCCCGGCACAGGAACCTAACGCCCCGCAGGGGTCCCGACGGGCACGGGCGGAACGTGCCAGCCATGGAAGCGGAGTGCCTCGGCGAGCCTGCCGGTGTCCTCCGGGCGCACGGACATCTCGGCGACACCGACCGGCAGACCCGTCGAGTGCTCCAACCGGACGTCCTCGATGTTGACGTCCGCCAGCTCCGCCGCGTTGAACAACCTGGCCAGCTCTCCCGGCCTGTCCCGCAACACCACCTGTACCACGGCGAACGCCCGGATCCCCGGCCCGCTGTGCTTGCCGGGGATCCGGGCGTGGCCTTCCACACCCCGCCGCAGCAGATCCAGCACGTCATCCAGCTCACCGGACCGCAGGGCCGAAGCCGCCGAGGCGAGATCGGCCGCGATCCGCTCGAGCACGCCGGCCACCGGCAGGGTGTTCCCGGCAAGGATCTTCCGCCACAGCAGGGGATTCCCGGCGGCGATGCGCGTCACGTCGCGCAGCCCCTGCCCGGCGAGGCTCAGCGGGACGTCGCCCCCGCTCACCAGGCTCGCCGCCACCGCCGACGCCACCACGTGCGGGGCGTGTGACACCAGCGCCACCGCCGAGTCGTGCTCGCCGGCGCCGACGGTGACCACGTTCGCCCCGCACAGCGAGACCAGCTCCCGCGTCCGCCGCAAGGCATCCGCTCCCGTCTCAGACCCGGGGCAGAGCGCCCAGGGACGACCCAAGAACAGATCGGCGCGGGCCGCGGCCGGTCCGGATCGCTCCCGGCCGGCGAGCGGGTGACCCGGCACATAGGAGGTCAGGTCACACCCAAGCCGCTCCGCGTCCGCGATCGGTTCGGCCTTGACACTGGCGACGTCGGTGTACGCCGGCGCGGCCCGCTGTTTCTGCAGCCCGGCCAGCCGCTCCCCCACCAGATGCGGCGGCACGGCGATCAACGCCAGGTCCGCTTCCTCACCGGCCCACTCCTGGCCCGCGCCGAGTTCACACGCCAGCCGGACGGCGTGCGCGTCGACGTCGGAGAGGTAGACCGCCACGCCCTTCTCGCGAAGGGCCAACGCGGCCGAGGTACCGATCAGACCAGTGCCGACCACAAGCGCCTTCTCGATGGGCACCTCTGCTCCTTATACCGTTCACCGGGTCATCCCGCGGCGAGATCGGTCGCCCGGTTCTCCAAGTGATCCGCGAACCCCGCCCAGACCCTGGCGTGATCTCTGGCGAACCCGGCGACCACACCGTACAAATGCGGCGGTACGCCGTGGAGGATCTTCTCCCACTCCTGCCCGTCCATGGAATGCATGGAGAGCATTCGCAGCAGGATTCGGCCGACTTCGCTCAACCGCAGCGCGGGGTCGGCCTTGAGCTGCTCCAGCACGGCGAGACGCTCTCGATCCACGGCACGGCCGATGTCGGGTTCCGTCCGGCCCAGCGGAAGCGGCTTGGTCCGTAACCTCCTGCCCCCGTCCGGAGTCGGGCTCTCACCACGCTCCAACCGGCCGCGCACGTCCCGGACCGTCTCCGGCGAGATGCCGACCTGCTTGGCGACCTGCCGGAGCGAAAGGCCCGGATCACTGCGAATGAGGTCGGCGGCGTGTCTTCTCCTCTCCGAACTGTCGACGGGACGGATGCGCCCATCCCGCCCGATTCTGGCCTCGTTTCCGGCGTCTCCTCCACACCTGCGCAGGTCGGCCACCGTGCCGGCGGAGATACCGGTCGCCGACGCCACCCGCCGATCGGACCACTGAGGATGCGTCCCGATGATCTGAAGGGCCGCACGCTTGCGATCGGCGAGTGAGAGCGGCAGACCGTGCCGGATGTTCGCCTCGACGGCCAGGACGAACGCGTCGGATTCGGCTCCGTCGATGAACCTCGCCACGATCGTCGTGTCGCCTCTGACCCGCGCCGCCTTGAGCCGGTGCAGGCCATCGACGACCTGCATCGTCGGTCGGTGAACGAGAATTGGCGGAAGTTCCCCCTCGGCCGACAACAGTGTCTCGACGTGCTCCGGATCTTCACCTGAAGTTCTCGGCGAAGATACGGAAGACAGCCGGGACAGCTCGATTTCGACGACCGGGAGAGCGAATATGTCAACCCTCATCGGATCCACCTAGCCCCATTGGATCTTTATCCGTCCACTTTGCGATACGGCAGAGAACCGCACCGTCCAACTGCTTAGCCACGATGGTTGGACACCACGAGCCCGTCCGCACCAGCCCTGTGCCGTGTGGCGGGCGTCCTCGACACTGAGGATCCCCATGAGCGCCACCGGCAGGCCCGCCTGACGGCGGGCCGCCTCCGAGATGACCGGCGGTGGCGTGTGCTCCGGCGAACTACCGAGAGTTTTGCTCGACGACTTCGGCCAGAACAAAACCAAGGTCCACTTCGACGCACCAGGTGGGGACATGTCGGGATCGGCTCAGTCGCTCAGCCGGTCGGAATCCGCGATTGCCTTGTGGTCGCGAGTGAACCTCGCGCCCCCTCAGTCCCCAGTGAGTGCACACCTGGTCAGCATGGCACGACCAATCCTTGTCGGCAATTGACGAACAATGGGGATACCTCACAGTGAAGGTCGCCGTCCAAGGTCTTCGTTCAAGATCGACTCGCGAACCTACGCTTTTCGTATCAGCACGAGGGAAACGGGCTAGGCTGTTCGCCGATCCAGCTAGTCCGTTCGCAGCTCGCGTTTCCGCTCTCGCGGATTCGGCCGCGGCGTTCTTGGTCCACCCGAACGGTTCCCGGTCGACGTTTGCGGAAGTCTCCTCCGTGTGGGTGATACAGAGAAGCCGAGGCGGCTGGTATGGGGAATTTCAACTAAGGGCATTCGCCATCGACAAGTTCTCTTTTTGCTCTCTCAATCGTCACCTGTTACTCACCGCGAAGTACGACGTCAAGGCCCATTAGTGGGTAGCCAACACAAATGGACTCGCCAAGAGAAAAAGAGCGCCTTCATCCTGATGGCGGTTGCGGCGGTGAGGTCGTCACCTGGACGCGAGTTGAAAAAGAATCCCACTACCGCACACCTCTTTTGCCGTGCGAGGACAAAGCGGCGAAGCCGACGGGTAACCCGCTCGGCGCGGTAGCGGGAGGGGTGCCGAACGCGGTGGGCGGCCCCCGTCAAGCGTCCAGTCAGACAGTGCGGCGACGCGCCTGAGGAGGCCGCCCACGGCAACACTGCGGGGGCGCTGCTCGCCTGAAGCACGTGAAGGCCCCCTTCCCTACCTCGACCGGCGAAGTCGCAGAGCTGCCGTTCAGTCCGCTCTTGGCGAACCGGGCCCGCCTTCGTCAAGTGCCCGAAAGGAGGTGGGTCGGGGTGGCCTTGAGTGGCAATTCGGGTAGAACCAAGGGGTGGCTTGGGTACCTACTATCGGCTGGCCGGTGTCGCGAAAGCCACTTTTCGGGACATCTGACGTCGCGAAAGTGGCTTTCGCGACACCGGGGGGCGGCCGCGCTTGACGTCTGAGTCACGCTTCGGTCGGGGGTGGTAGTTGCGTACCCACGTATGGTCAGCCCGACGGCGCAGGGCGTCGGGCCTCGATCAACGTCCCCGTAGGCAAATACAGGTCCGTCAGAACCCGAATCGCCACACGCGACCCGCTTGACCAACATCTCCGCGAGTTCGCCGGAACCCTGCACCCTCAAGGTAGGCAAGGCGGCCTTCACGAACCGGTCCGTGGCACATCCCCGGGCAGGTACGCGAAGGACCCCTTCACTGCGTCTAGCGCAAGGAAGGGGTCCTTCATGTACTCAAACCCGTGTTCCGGGTCGTTCTAACGGCCCAGAACACTCACGAGCTTGCGATGGGAAAGTCGAAATAGGTGTCCGGATAAGGTTCATCCTTCAGGCTGTAATGCCACCACTCGCACTCGTACAGATTGAAACCGCTGTCCACCATGATGGAACACAGGTGCTCACGGTTCTTTTCCTGCTCCGGCGTGATTCCCGCCGCCCCGTGGTGCGAAACGACGTCCATCACATCATGGTCGCCGCCCATGTCGGCGAGTTCGCCGGTGTCCAGGCGGTACAGCGTCAGGTCCACCGTGCTGCCCCGGCTGTGGCCCGATTTGGTGGCCACATAACCCTTTTCGAACATCTGGGGCCGGTCGATGTTCGGGTAGTGCCTGAGCTTCTTCCGGCCGTCTTCGGGCTGTTCCGCCCAGCGCATGAAGCAATCCACGGCGCGCTGCGGACGGTAGACGTCCCAAAGGAGCAGGCCGAAGCCGAGAGCCTCGGCCTTCTCTCGTGCCTTCTCCAACGCCGCGCAGAAGGCGCGGGTACCGACGACGCGGTTCACCAGGTAGCCGTCCACCGGTTTACCGGTGAAGTTGTCCCAGGTGGCGTATTTGGCGTCCCAGCGGATCCCGGGCACAACCTCGTCGACGAAGACGAAATCGTCTTTCATCCGTTGCGCCCCGCCAAGGCCAGCGTCGCCAGCCTGTCGATCACGTCGCCGAGCGAGAGGCCGGCGGCCGCCATCATCCGCGGGTAGCGGCTGTACGAGGTCAGGCCGGGAAGGGTGTTGACCTCGTTCAGGACCACGCTTCCGTCTTCCTTGAGGAACAGGTCGACCCGCGCGAGTCCCCGGCAGCCCAGGGCGCGGTAGATGGCCTTCGCGGTCTCCTGGACGACCGCGCGCGACTCCGCCGAGATGTCGGCGGGAACGATGAAGCTCGAGTTCTCGGAGCCGGTCTCGGGGCTCTCTTCCTGGTGGATCTTGAAGAATCCGTGGGTCAGCGCGACCCGGTCGCACTCGCCCACCAGCAGATCGTCGTCGTTGCCCAGAATGGAGCAGCCGATCTCGCTGCCGATGACGGCTTCTTCGATCAGCACCTTCGAGTCGTACTCGCGTGCCTCCGCCAGCGCGGCGGACAGTTCTTCCTTGCTCGACACCTTGCTGACGCCGAAGGCCGAACCCGACCGGGCCGGCTTCACGAAGACGGGGTAGCTGAGTTCGCCGGGGTCGACGTCGTTGTCGTCCGTGACGATCCAGAAGTTCGGCGTGGGGATTCCCGCGCCCTTGATGACGGAATAGGTGAGGGACTTGTCCATGCACAGGGCCGAACTCTGGACATCGCAGCCGATGTAGGGGATGCCGGAGATCTCCAGCAGGCCCTGCATCGCACCGTCTTCACCGAGCTTGCCGTGCAGGACGGGCAGCACCAGGTCGAGGGCGATCGTCTCGTACTTGCCCTCGTCCAGGACCAGCAGCCCGTGCACCCCCCGGTCCGGCGACAGAACGGCCGGACGGCAGTTCCCGCTGGTCTCCCAATCCGCGGCGGGGCCGTCGCAGAGCATCCAGGCGCCACCCTGCGTGATCCCGATGTAGTACGGCTCGTACTTACCGAGATCGAGGTGCTTCTGGACCTCCAGCGCAGACTTGATGGAGATAGGGTGCTCTTCGGAAAGGCCGCCGAACAGAATTCCGATTTTCAACCTATCCATACTACTTCCCGCTTTCGAAGTTGAGACAATTGATGATGGAGTTTTCGACAGTGTCGCTCAGAGCGTGGTCCGTGTAATAGGCGGTATGCGGGCTGATGATCACGTTCGACAGCTCTTGCAGCCGCAGCAAGGGCTTGTTGCCGTCGATGGTCTTGTCCCGGCAGTCGGCGTAGAAGATTCCTTCCTCCCCTTCGAGGACATCCAGCGCCGCGCCGCCGAGGTTTCCGCTTTCCAGGGCCGAGATGAGGGCCTCGGTTTCGATGAGTGGACCGCGCCCGGTGTTGATGATGTACGCGCCACCCTTCATCTCCTCGATGTTCCGACGGTCGAGGAGGTGATACGTGTCCGTGTTGAGTGGCACGTGAAGTGTCACGATATCGCTCTGCTGCAGCAATTCGTCGAGCGGGACGTAATCGGCGGAGGCGTTGAGCATCGTGTCGTAGGCCAGTACCCGGCAGCCGAAACCCTTCAGCCTGTCCATGACCGCGACACCGATGCGCCCTGTTCCGACCACCCCGACGGTCAGGTCGCGCAGCTCTTTCCCGCGTACGGCGTTCAGCCGGTAGTCATGAACTTCCGTACGGCGGATGATGGATTTGGCGTCGCGCACCACCATCAGCATCAGCATCAGCGTGAAGTCGGCGACGCTGTCCGGCGAGTACGCGACGTTTCCGACGGTGATGCCGACGCTTTCGGCGTATTTCACATCGATGTGATTGAACCCGATGCTCCTCGTGGAGATGTACTCCACGCCTGCCTCGCCGAGTGCGAGAAGAAGGGGGTTCGAGATCGGAGTCTTGTGACCGACACTGATACACCGGTTACCGGACGCCAATTCGATATTTGCTTCGGATACCGGCGCTTCCGCGATGGTCGGCGTTATGCTGAAACGAGGCGCCATCTCCTTGAACAGGACGGCCTCGTCCTGCCCACATCCATAAATCGTGATCCCACAGGCCTGTTCGGCCGAGGAGGACGCGGACGCCAGCGATCGGGTGCGACGTGCCTCTGATCGCGCTGGTTCGCTGTAGGTCATGGCGGACATTGTAGGCAGCGTGCCGAGGTCGCCTTGGACGGGGTTTTCGACGCGCCGACGGTAGGTTACCGGTAGGTAGCGCCGCGTGCACGCTGTGCTCATCCCCGGAGGCGAACCCTTGCCCGGCGTCCCCGCTCACCTGCGCGATGGCCGCTGACAACCGATCTTGCCCGCCCGGCCCGCGTCCCGGAACCGTCCCGTGACGGAGGACACCCTCGCTCCAGGGCAACCTTAGCACCGTTCAACCGTCGGCACCGCGCTCTGCCACGCGACGGCGTGTGCCGATACGAGGCGCGCGAGCTCTTCCGGCGCGTCCCGCGCCACGAGATGACCGGCGGCCGGAACCCTGGCGACCGTGACCCGGCGGTTGGCCGCGCGCAGACGGCGCACATCCGACTCGCTGAGCGGCGATTCCCGCCCGGCGTGCACCACCAGGATGGGCAGGTCCAAGGCCCCGGCCGTCGCGAAAAGGGCGGGCCCCGACCCGAGGACGTCGTCCACGAGGTGGGTGTGGCGGCCGCCGAGTCCGTGAAAGTCGAGCCACGAGCGCGCCCGTGCCGGAGCGAGGTCCGGTACGACGTCGACGAGCACGAGACCGGCGACGCGTTTCGCGACGGCAGGTTCCGCGAGGGCGGCGATGGCGGCCATCCCGCCGATCGAGGCACCCACGAGGACGATCGGCACGGGCTCGCGGCCGATCATTTCGACCACGTCGTCGGCGAGGGTCCGGAGCGTGGTCGCCTTGCCGGAACTGTCACCGTGACCACGCAGGTCGTAGGCCACCGTCCGCAGCCCCTGCCGGGCCAATATCGCCGCGACCGGCTCCCAGACGCTCCGCCGCTCCCCGCCCGCGTGGAGCAGCAGGACCGTCGGGCCGCAGCCGGTCACCGTACCCCGCAGAGTCACATCGCCCAGCGTGAGGCTGATTTCGGTCATTGTCTTCTCCTGCCCCAGTTACCTTGAGATGCCAAGGTAACCCACATACCTTGGCGCATCAAGGTACGATGCCGATCGTGACGACACCTCGAGCCAGAAGGACTCCGGAGGAGGCGCGACGCCTGATCCTCGACGCCGCGGCCTCGCTGCTCGCCGAGTCCGGTGTCGCCGCCGTCCAGATGCGCGCGGTGGCCGCGCGGGTCGGCATGACCGACGCCGGCGTCGCCCACCACTTCGGCAATCGCGAAAAGCTGCTCGCAGAACTGCTCCGGCACGGCGGCCGCCGCCTTCGAGACGGGCTCCACGACCTCCTCGCGCGCTGGCTGGACCGCGACGCCGACCTGCTCGAACTCGTCGAGGCTCTCCAGTCGCTCTACCGGCACGGATACGGCGAACTCGCGGTGGCACTGCACGCGGCGGGATGGCGCGACCCCGGCAGCGGCATGCTCACCCCGGTCGTCGACGCCCTCCACCGGCTCCGGCCACCCGGCTGCTCCATCGACGACACCCGGCTGGCCGTCGCGGCCCTGCATCAGGCGATGGCGATGGAGGCCCAGTACGGAGGCGCGTTTCGGCGCAGTGCCGGAGTCACGGGTCCCGCTTCGGACGAGTCAGCCGCCCAGGTGCGCTGGTGGGCGCGCCAGCTCCACCTCGCGCTCGGCCTCAAGCTCGATAAGGACCCTGATCCCTGAGATCCGGGCTCACCTGCGGAGCCCGCCCGTCCTGCCCCGGCACCGGGGTGACCGTCGGCTGCGCGGCCGCGTCGGCCCGTACCGACCGGTCGGCCCGCACCGGCCGCTCGGTCTTGCGTCCGCGATAGCGGGATTCGACGACGTGGTCCTGTCGCCGGCGGGAGAGCACCGACAGCGTGAGGACGTGGGCCACGGCCATGAGCAGCAGGAAGACGCCCAGCCTGCCGATGAACGCGGCGGCCGAACCGGACCAGTCCGGGGCCACGACCGAGAGCAGGGCCAGCACCCCGATCGCGACCAGATGGAAGACCGTCACCACCATCCAGGCCACCGATCCGCCTCCCTCGCGGGCGTCCGGCGCGCTCAGGAAGCGACGGGCGCCGCGATAGAGGATCTGGCCGTCCGCGATGATGAAGATCAGGCCGATGATCAGGAACCCCGGAAGCTCGTTGTCGGGCATCGTTGCCTCCTCCGTTTCCCGAGGAGTACCCACGGACCGCCGCACGATGGCGCTGGTGACCGGATCGAGTGAACAGTTCCCGGCGCGGCCTTGCCCACCTGAAGTACATAAAGGCTCCTTGCTTGCGCCTGGCGCAAGAAAGGAGCCTTCACTCGCCGTCGTGGCTACTGGGGTGACCAGCCGAGTTCCGGATAAATGACCTTGTATACCGGAACTTCCGGCGGTGTCGCAGGCACCGGACCCCGGCAATGGATTTCGCTGTGCGTCAGGAGGTCGTGTCGCGACGAGGTGGGCGAGCACGGTGACCGGCCTGAGGCGGACGGCGTACCGATCCCCACTTTCCTGAGGCGCGAAGTGGACTTTCCCCGCATGTCATCCGGGGAAAGTCCCCTTCGCGCACCTTGGACATTCCAGAACACCAGGATCCGCGAGGCTGATGGCCCGCGTGTCGACGCAGGAATTAGTGGCCGCGTGATCCCGCGCGACTCCCTCTTGAAAGGGGTTGTGATCCGGGGCGGGCCACACGCGTCCTTCAGCCTCGGGTTGCGTCTGTGTGGCCCATCACACCTTCACTGCACTTCCCGGCCTCGTGGCCGTCTCCCCTTACGAGAACACTTTCGGTGAAAAGTTCACCGGACGAGTGGAGGGAGAGATCATCATGAACCGCACGGGCATCGTCCGCACCGCCACCATCACCGGTATCACCGCCGCCCTGGGCCTCGCCGCCATCGTCCCGGCCCTGGCCACTCCGCAACCCAGCCCGCTGTCCAACCCGTCGGCCGCCCCGGCCGCCGACCCGGTCACCACGGTGGCCGACCTCGACGGCGACGGCGAGATCGAGACGGTCTCCGCCCAGCTCACCGGCGAAAACGATCAGGTGATCTCCGCGACCGTGAACAGGGCGTTCACCTCGATCCACCTCGGCGCCGACGGCTCCGTCCCCCTCGCGGCCCCGCGCGTCGCCGACCTCAACGGCGACGGCCGCGCGGAACTCATCGTCACCCAGTCGGTGGGGGCGAACACCACCTTCTTCACCGCCCTGCACTACGACGGCCGTAACCTCAGCCAGGTCGTCGACGAGAACGGCAAGCCTCTCTCGGTCGCCGAAGGCGGCGGAGTCGCCGCCCACCTCGGCTACCAGTGCACCCCGCTCAACGGCGGCGGGCGCACCATGGAAATCGTCGCCTCCGAGGCCGACGACGTCAGCGCGGAACCGCTCACCTACAGCGGAACCCGCACCGTTTACACCCTTCGCGACGGCGCGCTGACCGCCCAGCGCAGCCTGCCGATCACCTCCCGCCCGGTCACCGACCCGGTGCTCGGTGCCGACGCCGCGACCTGCGCCCAGGCCGGTAGCTGACCCTCCCCGGCGAAGGTAGTTCGGGCAGCCCCTCTGCCCGCAAACGCCTTCCATCCGAAGCCCGGCGCGTGACCTTGTTACGTTTCCACGCAAGCGAAAACAAACCCTATGACCAAGGAGAACAGTGATGTTGCGCAAGCTTGCAGCCGGTTTCGGCATTACCGTCGTCGCGTTCGGCGCCGCGGTTTCCGTGGCCGCGCCGGCTTCCGCCGCGGAGGAATCCTACACGGTCGTCGGCAGGTGGGCCGGAACCGGAAACGAACAAGCGGGAACCTGCGAGGGCCTGAGGATTCTCTACTTCCCCAACGGCGAATGCGTGTTCTACGACGGCAACACCGAATTGCGCGTTCCCCACTGAGGCCTGACGTGCGTGAAGGCCTCCTCCCTCGACTGAATCGAGGGAACGAGGCCTTCACGCACGAGTCACCGGCGCCGTTACGGGGCGTAGGTCAGGCAATTGGCGGCGTGGTCACCTTCGCCGGGTCCGACACGGACACTCGACGCGGTGCATTCCAGGGCGGAATTGTGACGGCAATCGGACCGGGAGCAGGCGCCGACCTGCGCGGTCACCCGATCGAGCCCGCCTTTCGTGTTCAGCGGGACAAAGGTTCCACAATCGGCCGACCCGTTGCCTCCGCCCACCGTGATGGCGAAAGCGTGACAGCCGTCGTGGTTGTAAGAACATCCGCTGACCGTGCATTCGTGGACAGCGGGCATTTCAGTGGTGGTCATAACGACTCCTGTGTTTCGTGGTGGTGGTGTCGTTCGGTATGACCAGGGTTACACCGGCCC
The DNA here is from genome assembly GCF_047608695.1 of Amycolatopsis sp. cmx-11-32. NCBI lineage: Bacteria > Bacillati > Actinomycetota > Actinomycetes > Pseudonocardiales > Pseudonocardiaceae > Amycolatopsis > Amycolatopsis sp. cmx-11-32. The sequence goes on from NZ_JADNQN010000017.1 coordinate 89,099, forward strand.
GTTGCCGTGGCAATTCGGGGAATTTCGTTCATGTCTGGCGAGCAGCCGTTCCAGCCAGGATTTCTTCGCGGTGAGACACGCTCGGGTGACAGCCGTTCGGGGGCGAGGTCGTAACAGCCGTGAAAAGCGCCCCAGGCACGCAGTTCCGCTTCGCCTCCGGCGGCCAAGATGGCACTGGCGTAGGCCACGGCCTCGTCGCGGGACACCTCGACCGCGCCGGCGTCGATGAACATCGGTGGCGACCCGCCGAGATCCGTGGCGCGGGCCGCGGCGGCATACGGCGAGACGTCGGGTGCGCCCCGCCGCTCCCGCCGAAACGGCGTCGTACTTCATCACCCATTCGGTGAGCGACGTACCGACGCACCATCCGCCGCCGTGCACGGGGTAGATCCCCAGCCCGCGGCCGCGGTGACCCGCACGCGCGAGGACCGAGACCCTGCTCGGCGCCGTAACCGGGCACCGACCTGCTCCCCGATGGACGGGAACTCCATCGCCCGATAGCGCTCCAGCTGCTCCGCCGACACGGGCAGCAGGGCGGCGAGTTCGATGGTGTGCGGGCTCCACCATCCGTCCGAGCCTGGCCACGCGGTGCCGACAAACCGTATACGCCGGGTCAGAGGTCGAGGTCGAGGCGGGAGACACGGCAGTACATTCGCCCCGGCTGCGCACCGATGTCGTCGCGCGTCTGATTTTCGTGGGTTGACCAGGCACTGAACGGGTACCCACCACCGTGACCTTGGTATCGCGAGGAGGGAGCAGGATGCGTAGCCTCATCGCGCGCTGGAAGCGGAGAGGGAACACTCACGCGCTGGCTTGGACGCTGATCACCCTCGGTTTGGCCACGATGCTGTGGGTGTCGGGATTCCGAGCGTGGCCGGTCTATCTGACGGCGGTGCCGAGCGCCGTCGTCTCCGTTCTGCTGTGGATCGGCGTCGCGCGCACCCGCCGCCGGGTGGAGCCCATCGAGGAACAGCAGAGCGGGTGAGCGAGTCGGCGCGAGGTGTGGTCATTTCGACGGTCCCGCCGGGAGTCCGGCCGAGGGAGGATTTCCCGGTCGAGGCAGGCGGAGGCTGAGGGGCGGAACATGGGGGCGGTGGTCGCGGCGCTCGCCGCGGGCTGCGCGGTGGCGGCGGTGTTCCTCTCCGGCGGGGCGGCCCGCCCGGACCGGCCGGATCTCGAGGTGGCACTGGTCGCGGCGGCGTTGGTACTCGCGGCACTGCTGACATTCGGGAAGTCCAAAGGGGCGAAGATCTCCGCGGTGGTTCTCGCCGCCGGTGCCACGGGCTGGGCCATCTACTGCCTCAGTGCCGATCTCGGCAGCGGCACACCGGGTGTTTCGACGGCGGTACTCGCGGTCGCGGCCATCGTGTCGCTGGTGGCGACGGGGCTCCCCCGACCGGTTCGGTGGTGGCTCGCCGTCCCGCTGGTCGTCGTGCTCGCGGCGGGGACGGTGACCGCGGTGACGGTCGTGCCCACGCTGGCGGTGCGGTCCACGACGGCCGTTGCCATCGCGGCGCCCGCGCTCGCCGACCGGGTGGTGCCCTCACCGTGGACCTGGACCTCGCCGACCAAGGTGCTGGACGTGGTCGCGGCGGGCGCCGGGGTGGCGGTCGCCGGGACGGGCGGTGAGGTCACCTCGCTCGACGGGCCGACCGGCGCGGTGCGCTGGACCTACGCCCGCCCTGGAGCCCACGTACGCGCGCTCGTCCCCACGCCGGACCGGCTCTTGCTGCTGGCCGTCCACGCCCCCGGCGACGGCGGTACCGACCGCCACCACCTCGCGGTTCTCGACGCGTTCACCGGCGAACCGGTCAGGGAGACCCTGATCGAGGACGTACACGGCGCGGATCCGGTGGCACCGACCTCCACCGTGCTGCCGAGCCTCGCCAACTTGGGAGACGACAACTTCCGCGTCGACGCGCTCGACCTTCGCGGCGGGAACCAGCGGTGGTCCTGGCAGGCGCCCGAGGGCTGTGTCTCGCCGTTCGCGCTGGCCGCGACGTGGTGCTGGCGCCGCTGCTGTGCCAGGACCGGCTCAGCGTGCTCGGCCTGGACGAACGCACCGGCACGCCGCGCTGGGAGCATCGGCTGCCGGTGACGCGGCCCTCCGACGAGAAGGCCGACTACTACCTGCGCTCCGCCCCCGGCGGCGGCACCGTTTCCCTGACGCTGCGGTATGCCGGGCTGGCGACCGGCGCCGACACCGACGTCGTCCTCGACGCCGCCACCGGCACCATCGTGTCCACAATGGACCCCAGGGCGCCGAAGCGAATCACGCTCGGCCCGGTGGCCGTTTCGGAACGCGACGAGAACGGCAAGGTCACCTCGGCCACCCTGGACGGCGGGATGGCGGTCGACCTCGCCGCGTGCCCGGACCGGCGGGCGCACGCCACCACGCCGACGGCCTACCTGCGCCTGTGCGCCTCGCCCGGCGGCGGGATGGTGCTGCATCGGCAGGAACTCGACGGTTCGGCGCCGTCGACCCTCCCGATCGGCTGGCCGCCGCCCACCGAAACGGCCGTCGGTCTGCTCACCGGAAGGGCACGCCACGCGCTCGTCCCCGCCCCTGGTGCCCTGGTCGCCGCCCGCGACGGGGATGCCCCGGTCGTCGGCTTCCCCGCCGGCTGAGCCGGTCAGAGGTTCCGGGCCTCGCCGAGGGCGGCTTTCCACGCGGCGAAGTAGTCCGGCGCGGTGCCCATCGGGACGTCGTCGAGCGTCCAGCCCCGCAGTGTCACGACGCGCCTGATCACGCGTGTCACCCATCTGATCACGCGTGTCGTCTGTCTAATCACGTGTGTCGTCCGTCTGATCACGCGTGTCGTCCGTTCGCCGGTGGGCGGCGGGGCCGGGAGCCGGTGAATTCACCTCGTTCGGCCCCGAAAGTGCGCTAGCCGCCGGAATCCGGAGTGCCTACGCTGAGTTGAGCGCGCGTGCACCCCTTCGCCTCACGGACCACGTATCGTCGGGAGACTTCAGTGAGAAGCACGAGAATCGTGTTCTGCGCTCTACTCGTCACCGGCCTGGCCGCTGTTTCGGCGCCGTCCGCGTCAGCGGAGCACCACGCGTTCACCTTGTCCAGCACCGCGTTCGCCAACGGCGGCGTGCTGCCCAAGGTCCACGAGTGCACCAGCGGCGGCGGGAACGACCCCGCCAAGAAGAACGAGTCCCCGCCACTGGCCTGGTCGGGCGCGCCCGCCGCGGCCAAGAGCTACGCGATCGTCATGCGCGACCTCGACAACGCCAACCTCATCCACTGGGTCATCTACGACATCCCGGTGGCCACGGCCTCGCTCCCCCAGAACGTCCAGCACGCCTACCGGCCTTCGGTTCCCGCGGGAGCGAGGCAGATCTACTACCGCGGGAGCGCGAGCCTCTACGGCTACCAGGGACCGTGCTCACCCTCGACAGTGAACACTTACGAGTTCGTCGCGCACGCCCTCAACCAGACGTCGCTCACCGGCCTGAACTCCAGTTCGTCGACCCAGACGGCCGCCAGGGCGATCACCGCGGCCTCGATCGGCTCGGCCAGGATCAGCGGCGAGTCGTAGCGCGGTGGCGTCGGCGGAATACCCAGAGCCATCCCACGTCCGCGGCCGGAGGCCCGCTGATCACCCGTGGCAAAATCGGCGCAATGCAGATCGGGATGCTCGGCCCCTTCGAGGTTCGCACGGCCGACGGCGTCCTCGCCGACGTTCCGGGCGCCCGGTTGCGCGGGCTGCTGATCGCCCTGGCGCTCGAACCGGGCCGGGTGGTCCCGAAGTCGGCGCTCGTCGACTGGATCTGGGGCGAGCAACCACCCGCCGACGCGACGAATGCCTTGCAGCGCCTGGTTTCCCGGCTGCGGAAGGTGCTTCCGGAAGGGGTCGTCGAAGCTCAGACCGACGGCTACCGGCTGAAGGTGGACCCCGACGCCGTCGACGCCGTGCGGTTCGAACGTCTCCTCGGCCAGGCAGGCGGCGACGAGACACGGCGGTTGCGCGAAGCCCTCGCGTTGTGGCGCGGCGCGGCCATGCAGGACGTCGGCCTGCCCGACAGCGGCGCGTTCGACGCGGCGGTCACCCGGCTCGAAGGGCTTCGCCTGACGGCCATGGAAGAGCGGTTCGACGCGGAGATCGCCCTCGGCCACGGTGCGAAACTGGTCACCGAACTGACCGATCTGGTGGCCGCGCATCCCTTGCGCGAGCGGCTCGTCGCCGCGCTGATGCGGGCTCTCGCGGCGACAGGGCGCGACACCGAAGCGCTGCTCGTGTACCAGCGCACACGGGAAGCACTGGCCGACGCGCTGGGCGTCGACCCCTCGCCGGAACTGTCCGCCGTGCACGTCGCGCTGCTGCGGGGCGAGCTGGGACGGCGGCAGGAGAACCGCAAGACCAACGTGCGCGCCGAGCTGACCAGCTTCGTCGGCAAGGACGCCGATGTCGCCAGGGTTCGCGAACTGGTCGCCGAACAGCGCCTCACCACCTTGATCGGGCCCGGCGGTTCGGGAAAGACCCGGCTGGCCACGGAAACCGCGCGCGCTCTGCTCGGCGATCTGCCCGACGGCGCCTGGCTGGTGGAACTCGCGGCCATCGGCGCGGACGGTGACACGGGGAGCGGGCCCGAAGGGCAGGGGGGCGGGAACAATATCGCCCAGTCCACGCTTGCCGCACTCGGGCTCAGGGACGCCTTGCTCGGCGACACGCCGAGCGCCGAACCCACCGACCGGGTCATCGCCGCGATCCGCGAGCGGGAAGTCCTGCTGATCCTGGACAACTGCGAGCACGTGATCGAGTCGGCCGCGGCCTTCGCGCACCGCGTGCTCGGGGAATGCCGCCGTCTGCGGATCCTGGCGACGAGCCGGGAACCGCTCGGTATCACCGGTGAGGCGTTGTGGCACGTCGTGCCGCTGGCCCTGCCGGACCGGCACGCGGATCCCGCCGAGATCGAATCCTCCCCCGCCGTCCGGTTGCTGCGGGACCGGGCGAGCGCGGTGCGCACGGATTTCGTGGCCGACGAGGCCACGATGGCCACGATGGCGCGCGTGTGCCGGGTCCTGGACGGGATGCCGCTGGCGATCGAACTGGCCGCGGCCAGGTTGCGCACCATGTCCATCGACCAGCTCGCCAACCGGCTCGACGACCGCTTCCGTCTGCTGACCGGCGGCAGCCGGATCGCGTTGCCCCGGCACCGGACGTTGCGTGCGATGGTCGACTGGAGCTGGGAGCTGCTGACCGACGCCGAGCGGACGGTCCTGTGCAGGCTCTCGGTGTTCTCGGGCGGGGCGAGTTTGGAAGCGGCCGAGCGGGTCTGCGTCAGCGAAGCCGTCGAGCAGTACGAGGTACTCGAATTGCTCACCGCGCTGACCGAAAAGTCGCTGCTGGTGGCCGCGGGCGACGAAGCGCCGCGCTACCGGATGCTCGGCACGATCAAGGAGTACGCCGCGCAACGGCTCGCCGAGGCGGAGAAAACACTGCTGGCGCGGCACGCGCACCTCGCCTATTTCACCGAGCTCGCCGAGGCCGCGGAACCGATGCTCCGCCGTGCCGAGCAGCTGGACTGGCTCGCCAAGCTCAACGCCGAGAACGACAACATCAGTTCCGCGATGCGCGGCGCCCTCGCGGCGGGCGAGGCGCCGGCGGCGATGCGGCTCGCGGCGGCCTGTGGCTGGTACTGGTGGCTCAGCGGGCACCGGTCGGAAGGCATGGAGCTGGTCAGCGCGGCCGTCGGAACGCCCGGCGAGGTATCCGACGAGGTTAGGGCCGTGGTGTACGGACTCGTCTCGCTGTTCGTGAGTTCCGGTTTCGCCGACGAGAACACCGCGGCGAAGTGGATCCACGAGTCGTACCGGCTCGGCCGGAACAACGAAGCGAATCACCCGCTGCTGGGACTCATCGTCCCGCTGGAACGCATGTTGCGGGGCGGCGATACGTTGTCCGCCTGGGAACCGGTGCTGGAGGACGAAAACGCCTGGGTCCGCGCGCTGGGCAGGCTGCACCTCGGCAAGATGCGGATCACGCTCGGCTACCCCGGGCCGGACGCGGAAACGTGTCTCGAGCAGGCGCTCGCCGAGTTCCGTGCCCTCGGCGAACGGTTCGGGATCTCGTTCGCGCTGACCGAACTGGCGGACCGGCTCGCCACGCGCGGAGACTTCGCCACCGCCTGCGAGTACTACGAACAGGCGGTCGCGGTCGTGGCCGAGGTCGGTTCCGTCGAGGACCTCATCCGGCTGTGGTCGCGGCAGGCCCAGCTGTACTGGCTGATGGGCGATGAGGAGTCCTGCGCGGCCGCTTCGGCCGAGGCGGAGCGGCACGCCCAACGGGTCACCTGGCCGGGGGCGCTGGGCATGCTGGCCCTTTCCAGGGCGGAACTCGCCCACTGGCGCGGCGAAACGGAAGAAACTGCGCGGCAACTCGCCCTCGCGACGACCGTGATGGGCGAGGAAGCGGATCTGGGGCACGTCCGCGCCATCACCCACGACCTGCTGGGTTACCTCGCCGAAGACGTCGAGGAGTCCCGCTCGCACCGTGAGTCGGCTTTTCGGGCGGCGGCTGAGGTGCGGCACGTTCCCCTGGTCGCCCACATGCTCGTCGGGGTCGCGGACCTGGCGCTGCGCCGCGACGAACCCTGGCAGGCCGCGCGGCTGCTCGGCGCGGCCGACGAGCTGCGCGGGCTGCCGGATCGTTCGCGCCCGGACGTGGCCCGGATCGAGCAGGCAGTGCTGCGCCGCCTCGGCGAAGCGAAGTTCGCGGAGGCGGCGCGAGAGGGCGCACGGACGAGCTGGACCGAGTTGGTCGAAGTCACGCTCGCTTCTTGAACGTCGAGGACGCCCACAGGTACCCGGCGAGCGCGATCCCGACGCACCACCCGAGGGCGGGGATCACGTCGCCGGCGGCCGGTGCCCCGTCGAGGAGCCCCCGCAGTGTCTCGATGATCGGCGTGAAGGGCTGGTACTCCGCGAATTCCCGGAGTCCGGGCCCCATCTTCTCCGCCGGCACGATCGCACTGCTGAAGAACGGCAGCATGACCAGCGGCACCGAGGCCATGCCCGCGGTTTCCGGGGACTTCGCCGCCAAGCCCAGTGCCACCGTGAGCCAGCCCGCCGCGAAACCGAGCAGCACGATGATCCCGGCGACGCCGAGCCAGTCGAGGAAGCCCGCGGCCGGGGCGAAACCCAGCAGGAAGGCCACACCGGTGAGCGCCACGATCGCGACCAGGTTGGTCAGCACACTGGTGACGACGTGCCCGGTCAGCACCGCGCCCCGCGAGACGTCCATGACCTTGAAGCGATTGATGATGCCCTTCGTCATGTCGGAGTTCACCGCCGTCGCGGTGGCCCCGAGCCCGTAGCAAACGGCCAGCAGCATCAATCCCGGTGTCGCGTAGTCGACGTAGTCGACGCCGACGCTGAACGCGTCTCCGAACACGTACACGAACATCAGCATCATCACGACCGGCATCAGGATCGCGTTGAACACCGACGTCGGGTTGCGGGCGAGGTGCTTGAAGTTGCGGCGCAACATCACCATCGAGGGGGATTTGGCGCGCCTGGTCGGGGTGCTCGTCCGAGTGGTCATGTTCTGAGTTGTCACTGTGCTGCCTCCGTGCTGCTGTGGCCCGTCAGGGCGAGGAAAACGTCATCGAGATCAGGGGTGTGGACGGAGAACTCGTCGGCGGCGATCGTGTACTCGTCGAGCCGGTCCAGCAGTGCCCGCAGGGATTTCGTCCCGCCGTCGCTGGGGACCCGCAAGGCCAGTGCCTCGTCGTCCCGGGTGGAGCCGGGGAAGATCCGCGCCGCCGTGTCGAGTTCGGCGACGGTGGTGAACCGGAGCCGGACGTGCGTGCCGGGCATCTGGCGTTTGAGTTCGTCGGCGGTGCCCTGTGCGACCAGGCGGCCCTGGTCGAGGACCGCGATCCGGTCGGCGAGCTGGTCGGCTTCTTCGAGGTACTGGGTGGTGAGGAAGATGGTCACGCCGTCGGCCACCAGCTCGCGGATGATCGACCACATCGTGCGGCGGCTGCGCGGGTCCAGTCCCGTGGTCGGCTCGTCGAGGAAGATGATCCGCGGGTTCCCGACGAGCGTCATCGCCAAGTCCAGTTTCCGGCGCATCCCACCGGAGTAGGTCGACGCCTGCTTTTTCGCCGACTCCACCAGGTCGAAGCGTTCCAGCAACTCGGTCACGACCCGTTCGCCACCGCGGGAGTTCCGGTTCAGGTCCACCATCAGCCGCAGGTTCTCCTGCCCCGTCAGCAGTTCGTCCACCGCCGCGAACTGGCCGGTGACCCCGATCGCCGCGCGCACCGCCTTGGCCTCGGTCACGAGGTCGTGCCCGGCGACCCTGGCCGCCCCGCCGTCGGCCTTCATCAAGGTGGTCAGGAGGTTCACCGTGGTCGTCTTGCCTGCCCCGTTCGGACCGAGCAATGAGAAGATGGTGCCCGCGGGGACTTCCAGATCGATGCCGTCGAGCACGACCTTGTCTCCAAAGGTCTTACGCAGCCCGGAGACCGCGATCGCTGTTTCTGTCATGGGAGCAACAGTGGACGGCGGGTCTGACACGCCCCCGCCACGGCGCTGACACGAGCGGCGCCGACGTCAGCGCCGTGTCAGCCCGGTGTCAGGCCCCTCGGTGATCGTGGTCGTCACAACCACCACGAAAGGCGACCCGATGACTCAGCCGGTTCCCGTCCCGCAGGGCCTCCCCATGCAGCGCGACGCGGGTCCCTTCGACCCGCCCCGCGAGATCACCCGGCTGCGTGAAGCCCGCCCGGTGAGTCCCATGGTCTTCCCCGACGGTCACGAGGGCTGGCTCGTCACCGGCTACGACGAGGTCCGGCAGATGATGGCCGACCCCCGGTTCAGCTCCCGCCAGGACATCGGCATCCTCCACCTGCCGTACGAGACCCCGGGAATGCCCGCCCAGACCGAACCGTCCCCGCCGATGCCGGGCATGTTCGTGGCCATGGACCCGCCGGACCACGGCCGGTTGCGGAAGCGGCTCACCGGTGCCTTCACCGTGAAGCGGATGAAGCAGCTCGAAGAGCACATCGTCGAGATCACCGAACGGCACCTGGAGGCGATGGCCGCCCTCGTCCCGCCGGTCGACCTGGTCAAGGAATTCGCGCTGCCGGTGCCATCGCTGGTGATCTGCGAACTGCTCGGGGTCCCCTACGAGGACCGGGAAAACTTCCAGGCCAACTCCGCCCAGCTCATGGTCAGGGACCAGACGCTGGAAGAGAAGATGGCCGCGTTCATCGGGATGAACACGTTTCTCACCGAACTGGTCACGCGCAAACGCGAGACGCCCGGCGAAGACATCCTGTCCGACCTGGGCCGCTACGACGACCTCACCGTCGAAGAGCTGGCGGGCGCCGCGTTCCTGCTGCTGCTCGCCGGCCACGAGACCACCGCGAACATGCTGGCGCTGGGCACTTTCGCGCTCCTGGAAAACCCCGTGCAGCTGGCCGAACTGCGTGCCGACGCGGAACTGCTCCCCGGTGCCGTCGAGGAACTTCTTCGCTACCTGTCCGTCGCCGACATCTTCTTCCGCTACGCCACGGAAGATCTCGAACTCGGCGGCGAAACGATCCACGCGGGTTCGACCGTCATCGTGTCGCTGCTGGCCGCCAACCGCGACCCGCGGCGTTTCGAAGACCCCGACGTCTTGGACATCCACCGCAACGCCCGCGGTCTCCTGTCCTTCGGCCACGGTATCCACCAGTGTCTCGGGCAGCAGTTGTCGCGGATCGAGATGCGTGCGGGCTTCGAGGGCCTGCTGCGCCGTTTTCCGTCCCTCGCGCTCGCCGTCCCCGCCGACGAGGTGAAACTCAAGACCGACATGAACATTTACGGCGTCCACGAATTGCCGGTGACCTGGGCCACGTGAAGACCCTCCTTCCCCAGTACATGAAGGCCCCTTCCTAGCGCCTGGCGCAGGGTCCCGGCAAAGTCGCAGGTCTCGCGGGACAGGCGTTATTCGTCGCTATGCGATCCCGGAGCTTGATCAACAGAGGTTCAGGGACATGCCCCCTCCGGCATACGCGCGAGCGACCCTCACCGGCACTAGCGATGCCAAACCCGGATCACCACCAGCAGCTCTGCGACTTTGCCGGGACCCTGGCGCCAGGCGCGAGGAAGGGGGCCCTCATGTACTTCCAGAGAGCGCCGGGGCCTGAGGCTCGTGCACGAGCCGTGAGTCACCGAATACTGCACGATCGGGCAACCACCGTGTAGCCATCGGAACAGCAGCTACGGGACCTGCTCCGCGTCGAACTCGCCGAGGTCCTCGGCCACCCGGCTCCGTGGACTGACCGGACTGGAGCTGTCCGCACGCGTCCTGTTCGACCACCCGACCGTCACGGAACTCGCCGAGCTCCTGCGCGAACGGCCAGGGCGAGTGCGGTGATCTGCTGTCTCCAAGCGGAAAGTGCAACTCGATGGACGCCGGGTTCAGGCCTCGTCCAGCGCGGCGGCGGCAGCGGCCAGCGCGGCGGCGGGGTCGGCGCCGAGTTCACGAGCGGCGCGGGCGTACTCGTCCGCCGCGGCCCGCAGGAGCGCGGCTTTGCCGGGACGGTCGGCGGTTTCGGCGACGACCGTGCCCTTGGCGCGAGCGGTGCGCACCCAGCCGCCCTCTTCCAGTTCCCGGTAGACCCGGGCCACCGTGCCCGAAGCCAGCGCCAGATCCCTGGCGAGTTGCCGGATGGGCGGCAGCCGGGTGCCCGGGGCCAGCGCGCCGGTGGTGATCAACCGGACGATCTGGTCCCGGACCTGCCGCCACGGCGCGATCCCGAGATCCGTGTCGACGACGACCTTCAGCGACATCAGACCGCTTCGGCCCGCGATCGGTGGGCGAGGTTGTACCAGCCGGCGAAGCCGGCGACGACCAGGATCCACGAGACCAGGTTCGTCACTTCCGGGATCGCCAGTGTCACGGTGGCGGCCAGGCCCAGCCCCGCGGCCACCCTGGCACTGCGCACCCGCAACGCACCGTCCGCCACACTGTCCCCTGTGGACGGTCGGCGCACCGCGAGCAGGATGACCAGCCAGGTGACCGCTGAGACGGCCGCGGCGATTCCGAGCAGCCCCCACCACCGATGGACCACGAGCCAGGCCGCAGCCGCCGCGACGATCGCCGCGTAAGTGATCAGACCCCAGACGGGAATGAGCCCGCGTACCGAACGCCGGTCCAACCCGGCCTCACGGCGAGCACTCTTCCGCGGCCGCTGCGCCAGCACCTCGGCGATCAGCGCGCCGATGAGCAGGGTGGAGAGGAAGAACGACGTGGTGTCGCCGCGCACTCCGGCGAGATCGGCCAGCACCGGCAAACCGAGGAACAGCCACGGGTACCAGAACCGGCGGCGCCGCAGATAACGCACGGCTTCGGCGACGTCGGACGGCGAGGGATCGTCGACGCCCCACCGGTGCAGCACCTTCTCGCCCTGCTTTTCGCCCGGCCACAGCAAGATCAGGAGCAGCAGCCCGAGCAGGCCCATGAACAGGGCCACGGCCACGATGTTGTCGAACGGCACGATCAACCTCCCTTGTATCAAGCTCATGATACAAGGGAGCGGGGTACGGGGCAGGATGAGCTTTCATCACCGGCGAGCTACTGGCGGGTTGACGATGCAGGAATCGGAACGTCAAATCTCCCGACTTCCACATCGTCGCGAGATCGCTCCGTTCTCGGGCCTTAGGTGGCGGCGTCCTGGCGCGGCCGGGCAGATCCGACGGCCAGTTGGCCGGAAAGAGGCGTCACGATGACGCTGCCCTCACAAAAGCAACCTCAGTGTCGTCAGGCATCTTCCTTTGGAGCACGGAATTCTGCCCGATCGGTCAGGCCCAGCCGAGCGGGGCGACCTCCGCCGCGGAAGTCCACGGGCCGCGCCCGCCCGCCTCGGTGAGGGCGCGGAAGCGAACATAGCGGGCTCGCGCCGGCCAGAAACGAAGGGTCTTCGGGACGCCGTCGTCGGGGGAGGTTCTGGTGGCGACCGGCCCTCCAGAAGCTGCGTGAACCCGTTCGATCGTGTTCGAAACTGCGGCTTTAGCACGACTATCGAGCAGATAGAACACAGTCGCCTACTCGGTTGATCGGAGCAACAAGACGCGACTTTCGACTGACGACACCGCGGTGGGGGCCGCCCCCCTTGAACGGCCCCCACCCGGTTTCACCCGGCCGAAACCGGCCGGACGCTCTTCGTGGCACTCATTTCCCATTCCCGGATCGCCGGGACAAGGCCGTCAGCGAGAGCGCCATGACGAGCGCCCAGATCACGGCCACCATCGAGGCACCCCCGAACGTGATCGCCGTGACCGCGGCCGCCGTCGCGATCAACCCACCGACGGGTGACACATAACAAAGTCCCAGGGGCCCCAAGAACAGAGCCCACAACAACGCCGCCTTCACGGACTTGGCCGGCGGACGGGGAACCGGGTACCGGCCAGGGCCGGCGACCTCGTGGTCGGCGCCCTGGTACCACCCGCCGGACATCAAGGGCGGGTGCGGCGCGAAGAAAGCCGGTCTTCGCCCGAACGCCTTGGGCGTCCGCAAATCCTCTCCGGCCGGTGCGTGGCGGTGATCCTTCGGCCGTTTCATGACACTTTCGGCACTACGCATGACATCCTCCCCCGTCGCCGGCCCGAGGCCTGGTGAAGTCACCTCTTGCCTGGCACAATTACCGGTTGCGGTTCGAAACTTCCGGGTCGTTCTGCCTACTGACCATGCTGACGAATCGGGGGAGTGACTGATGCGTCATATGGAACACAGCGCCGATCCGGTTCCCGCGGAACCGACGGCGCCGGGATGACCGGTTCCGCCACGGGTGAGTACGGGATCTGGCGACGGCTGACGCCCACCGAGCAAGCCGCTCTCCGCGACGCGGGCCATCTGAAGGTGTGGCGCCCCGGCCAGATCCTCGCCCTCCAAGGCAGTCCGCCCACCAGTATGTTCATCGTCCTGCGCGGCTGGGTGAAGATCAGCGCCACCAACTACCGCGGCGAAGACGCCCCCCTCGCCGCCCGCGGGCCCGCGGAAATCGTGGGCGAACTGGCGCCGATCAGCGGACTCCCCCGTTCCGCCACCATGTCGGCGATCGACGAGGTGCACACCCTCGTCGTGTCGAGGGAGAAATTCCTCGGCGTGCTGCGCGACCGGCCGCGTATCGCCGAAGAGATCTTCCGTACCGCCGCGATCCGCCTCCAGCAGTCCGATCGGCTGCGTCTCGAATCCGGCGGGCCGGATTTCCCGCAACGCCTCGCGGCGGTACTCCTGGAACTGGCACTCCAGCACGCCCTCGACTGGACGGACGAGAAACAGGTCGATCTCCATTTCAACCAAGGGGAACTGGCGGGCTTCGCCCGTGTCTCGCGTAGCACCCTGATCCGGGGCCTCGAAGAACTCCGGCGACTGGGCGTGGTGCGCACCGCCCGCCAGCGCGTCACCATCACCCGCCCTCGCGCACTCCGAGACCTGGCCGCCGGACGGCCACCACCGGCAGAAGGGGCCTGAACAGTCACGGAATCTCGGCTATCCTTGTCAAGGTTCGACTCTCGCAACCGTTTCACGGGGTGGAGGGAATCGGCACGATGAGTTCTTTCTCGACAAGCACGGAACCGGACATCGAATCCACGGTGATCGATCTCGACGCGGTCTCGTTCACCGCGTTACGGGATCTGGACAGTGAAGCCTTCCGCCATTCGGCGCACCACGTCGTCGAACGCACAACGCGATCTCGCGCGCGTTATCGGTCTGCGGGCAATTCCGGCGGTGAGCGGATCGACTGATGGTTCCACCGGCCGAGGCTCGCCTCGCCTTCCACCGGCTTCCCTGGCGTGATTTCGACGCGTTCGCGCGACTCGAGGGCGACGAGGACATGGCTCGCCGCCTGCGTCGCGCCGAAAGAAGCCGACGCAAACTGTTGATCCACGCGCTACTGACCGAAGCCGCGAAGAATCCAGATCAACTGCGGCCCTTGCCACCGCTCGACTCCGCTTGGGAACTCCTGGCGCGGGCCGAAGCCCGAGCGCCCCGTGCAGTGCACAGAATGATCACCAATCCGTACACCGGGAGCTGGGCGGGCTATACGACCCGCCTGCTGCGCAACGGAACGGGCGGTGTCGGTCCACTGTGGATCCACCTCGGCCACGCGCACGCGATCGCGGCCGCCGCCGCGATCCGGGCGGAGCTGGACTTCGAGGCCCGCGTCCCGATGTGGCACGGCGACACCATACTTCCTTCTCTCGGCATGGCCTGTTTTCCCGCCACCGAGCCGTTCTCCGTGGCCACGGTCCGCGGCGTCGGCGGCCGGTACTTCGTGTCCGCCGCCGAAACCACGGTCCGCCTTCCGAGCAATCCCGGCGCCGACGGCCCCGGCTGGCGGAGCATCCGGCGGGTGCGGAGCCAAGCGGGCTCACGCCGGTTCACCCTGTGGCTGGACGATCTCGACCCTTATCGCGGCCTCTACGAACCGATCCCACCGGATCGGATCCCCGGTAAGGACTTCGCGAAATGGCAGCTGCTGATCGACGAGGCCTGCCGTCTGATCGCCGTCCATCTGCCCGGGCTGGCCAGGATCATGCCGGTCGGGCTGGTGTCGCTGGTGCCGAAGCCACCGGAGTTGTTCCGGAATCCGAGCGCGTCGACCGGGGAGGCGTTCGGCAGCGCGGTCGTCGGCCTGCCAACCGATGGCGCGGCGCTCGCCGCCACCCTGATCCACGAATTCCAGCACATCACGCTCGGCGGTCTGCTGCACCTGGTCGAGTTGTCCGAGCCGGATCCCCGCGAGCGGATCTATGTGGCGTGGCGGGATGATCCGCGGCCCATGAGCGGCGCGCTGCAGGGCGTCTACGCCTTCTTCGGTGTCACCGCGTTCTGGCGAGCACTCGCCAGGGCCGGCCTTGATTCCCGGCGCGCGGAGTTCGAATTCGCCTACTGGCGCAGGCAGACCTGGCACACCCTGCGAGCACTGCGTGCCGACCCGGTCCTGACCGATGCCGGACGTCGTTTCCTCGATGGCGTGGCCGAGCGCCTGGGTCCGTGGCAGGACGAGACCGTATCAACCGAGGCCAAGGAACTCGCCGCGGCCGCCTGCCGTGATCATCTCGCGGGCTGGCGTGCCCGCCATCTGCGCCCGGACCCGGCGACGGTCGCCGATGTGGCGGAGGCTTGGCTGAGTGGCCGTTCCCGGCCACCCGTCACCGCCGACGAGACCGGCCTGCCACCGACGCCGGTGCCGGACGGATCCTGGTCCCACGCACGAATGGACCTCATCCGGCTGACGGTCGGTGCCGCGACCCCGCCCCTGTCTCCGGACGAACAGCGGGCGGTCCCCGATGCCACGGCCGCCGACTTCGCCTACGTACGCGGAAACTTCCGTGAAGCGATCGAGGGTTATCGTGCCGAACTGGCCGTTGACCCCGACAGGCCGACCTCCTTGTCCGGGCTGGGCCTCGCGCTGTCCGCACGAGGCCCGCACCCGGCCGCCCGAGCCCTGCTCCACCGTCCTGAACTCGTCCGGGCGGTGCATCGGCATCTGCGCGGCACCACTCCGCGACCACCGGCCGTGGAGCGGCTCGCCTCCTGGATGGGCCAGCTCGTTCCGGGCTGACCGCCGCCTCCGCCGCTACATCAACATCGGGTCGATGTCGCAGTTCGCCCGGTCACCACGGATCGCGCCCTGTGTCGCGGGGTGTGCTTCGCCGAAGACCCGGCGGTACGTGGCCACGATCGATTCCTGGAGAGACGCGGCCTCATCGGCCCGGCCGTCGGCTACGAGGTCCGAGCCGAGGTTGAAGATCGCCGCCAGCACGGTGGGGTGTTCCTCGCCGAGCACCTGACCACCACGCTCGACCGCGTCCCGGCCCAGTTCGATCGCCTTGCCGACCTCACCCAACGCGGCGAGATCACTCGCCAGGTTGATCGTGGTGATGACCGCGTACGGATGATCCGGGCCGATACTGGCCCGGAGGTACTCCAGAGCGCGCTCGTCAAGGTCCCGCGCGGCCGCGACGTCACCCTGGAGCCGCAACGTCACCGCGAGGTCGACGCTGGTGGTGAGGGTGTGCGGGTGGCGCTCACCGAGACCACTCCGGTACCGATCGAACGTCTGTTCACCTAGCTCCTTCGCCGCGGCGAGATCGCCGGTGTGGCGGAGATCGATCGAGTGGGCGAGCGCGCAGCACATCGTGACGGAGTGGTTGTCGCCATAGGCGAGCCGCAGCCGCCGCAACGCTTCCGCGGACAGGGCGAGCGCACCGGTGTGGTCACCGTCCTTCCGGCGGGTCACCGCGAGCAGGAAGGAGTTGACCACCCAGCCGATCCGCTCCTCGCCGTGGCGTGCCCGGTAGTTCTCCGTGAGCCTCTCCTGCCGGACCCGGGCCTGGCCGTACTCACCGGCCTCACGCAGGTCCACGATCAGCGAACTGTTCGAGTTGGAAGTGCGGTCGTGGTCACGGCCGAGCACCTCGCCTCGCCTGCGGAGGGTGTCCTCGTCCAATGTCGCGGCCGCGCGGTAGGCACCGGACAGCCGGAGGCTGATCGCGTGCTGGTACGCGGCGTTGAGTGTCTCGGGGTCGTCTTCGCCGAACATGCGGACGGCTTTGTGATAGATCTCTTCGCTCAATTTGGCGGCCGCGGAAAAGTCGCCCTTGGCGCGAAGATCGATGGTGATGTTCCGCTGCAGTGCGAAGGTCTCCTCGTTCTCCTCGCCGGATACCTGGAGACGAAGCGCGAGGGTCCGCTGGTTGAGCTCCGCGGCCTCGGCATAGCGACCGATCGCCCACAGGTAGAGCCCCAGCCTCGACGACACGTCCAGTGTCTGCGGATGCGTGGGGCCGAGGGTCTCGGTGAGTCGCTCCCGCGCCTGGAGACCGAGCCGGGCGGCTTCCTCGTGGTCCCCGTAATCGAACAGATAGCGCATCAGGTTGATGTAGAGCTGACGCGGCCAGCCGTCGTCACAGTCCAGCACGTTCGCCGCATACGCGTGGGGGAGCAATTCGCGGTAGCGAGGCCAATGCCTGCTCGACTCGGGGTCGTTCGGATCCAGCGCGGCGAGCAGCTGGTGGGCACCGTGCTGCATTTGCGCGTGCACCTGCCGGGCCATCACCCGGTTACGCAGCACCAGCTGGACCAGCCGGTGCAACTGAAGGGTGTTGTTGCCGTGGTCGATCTTCGCCAGGCCGTACCTGTTGATGTCACGGATGGCCCTCGCGAGTTTGATCGGCTCGCGAAGCGCGGAGTCCAGCTCCGGGGAAATGGACACCCGGCTGACCCCGGTGAGCAGATCACGCGAGATCGGCTCCGGGGAGAAGAACGCGCAAATGTGCAGGATCTGATGTGCCGCCGGGTTGCGGGTCTTCAGCTCCTCGAACGAAACGTTCCATGCCGCGGCGACGGACACCTCGTAGTCAGGCGCCGTCGCGGTGTCGAGGATTTCTTCGACCGATTCGTCGAACAGCCGCAGATACTCCCGCACGGGCATCCCGGTCACCGCTCGCCAGGCAGCCGCCTGTTCGACCGCCAGCGGCAGGTCGCCGAGCTTCTCCGCGAGTTCGTTGGCCTCCCCTGGCGCGATTTCCGGGCCGCGGCGACCGAGCAGTTCGATGCTTTCGTCACGCTTGAACACCGCGAGTTCGAGCGGGCGGGCGATACCGGCCCAGTCGGAGTTCCGGGAGGTGATCAGGATTTCGCCGGGCCCGTTGCGGGGGAAGAACGGCAGCACGGAGTCAGGGCTTTCCGCGGCGTCGAAGACCAAGAGCCAGCGGCGGAACGGGCGTCCGGTGCGCAGTGCCTCGATCACCGCGGGCACCGCGATGTTGGCCTCCGACGCGCCGGGGATGCCGAGGAGGCGGGCCAGTTCCGTCAGCCCGGCGCGGATCTGGGTGGGGTGTGCGGCGTCGATCCACCAGACGAGATCATAGTCCTGTAGATGTCGATAAATGTATTCGGCGGCCATCTGCGTCTTGCCGATACCGCCGAGTCCGTGGAGCGCCGAAGGCAGTACGGCGGTGGTGCCACTGCTGAGCCGCCTGGTCAGTTGTTCCAGCAACTCGTCGCGACCGGTGAAGTTCGGATTACGCGGAGGCACGTTCCCGAACACCAAGGGAGGATCATCGGCCTGACGCGCCGGAAAACTCCGAGTCGTGTCCGAAGCGGAGGGATGCGCGATCCTGGTCGTCGGTTCATTCGAATCGGGTTCGCCGAGATGGGACGACCGACCCTCCGTCCTCTGCGTCGAGACGGGGGGACTTTCGGCCAGCTCAGGCATCTTGGGGCTCTCAGTCTTCATTGAGGTCTTGTTTGGTTCGGATTCGAATGCAGGGGGACCTTGCCGCTGTATCCGATCGGCCCGTGAAAGATACGGGCCCGAGAGAGCGCGAAGGAGCGCGCTCTCCAGCTCAACGTCGGCCGACGACTCGTGGGTAAGTACCGGATCCGGGGTGTTGTGCGGGTCGGCGATAGCGTCTCGGAGGTGGCCGAGCAGCGGAATCCGTTCACCGAAATGGGTGGCCGCCACTCGTACGACACTCGCCGTTTCCGAACGCCTCGCACCGCTGAGCAACAATTCACGGACTGCCTTGGGAAAGGCGAAGAGTCCACCTTTGTCCCAAGTGGACTGCCCTTCCTTAAGTCCGGGAGAGTACATGATGCCCGAGACGAGGAGTTCAAGGAGGTGCTCGAGGCCCGCTTCCGGCACAAAGCGTTGTCCCACCACCTTGACGACGTCCAGCCGGACCGGTACGGCCGCGAGCAATTGCGCCAAGCGTAGCGCCGCGGGCGAAGCCACGCTCCTGAAATGCCGAACCCTCTCGAAAGATGACAAAGTTACCGACGGGTCATCGGATTCGGCTGGAGAAATCCGTTCCGTGGTGAGCACGACCGTACCTTCGGCCGCGCCGGCGTTTTCGCCGGTCATCAACCCGGCCCACCAGGCCAGCGCGCTCGGCCGCAGTTCGAGCACCGGTACCGGCACGGTCCCGGCCGGCACCGCCGAATCGGGTTCGAGCCAGGCGTCGGCGAGGTCGAGGCCCCAGAGATCGTTGGGAGCCAACGGGTTCGGCACCCGCAACCGGGCTTTGCGGGGACTCATGCCGCAGCGTCCCCATAGCCAGTGCGGGAGCAGATGCACGATACTCACCGGCATCGTCCGGCCCCAGCGGGCCAGAAGCGGGTACAGCACATCCTTCTTCTGCCAGGCATCGCCGACACCATCGGTCAGCAGGAGGACCACGCGCCGCCCCGAGGAATCCAGGATCTCGTTCGGGTCGCGGGCGGGTGCGCCGGGCGTGCCGCCACGGAGAACGAGATCCTCCCGGCCATTTCCCTTCGCGGTTTCCAACAGACGGACCTGAATGGTACGAAAAGCACCCACCCGATTGAGTAATTCGATGAACGCCGACACCCGGGGGTGCCACAACGCCATCGAGGGCCCGTTGTCGAGGACGAGCGTCAGGTCCAGCCAGCGCTCTGTCTTCGGTCGGGTGACCGGCCACCACCAGCCGGTCTCGGCTGCCCGGACGGCGGTCGCCTCTTCGTCCAGGACCACCTTGTGGAATCGCCGGGAAATCGTCTCGCGTTTCAATGTTCTCAGCGCGCGGAAGTACTTCAACGACTCGGGTAGCGCGACACCGCCTGTTCCCATGCCGTCCACCGTCGGTTCGGGCAGGTCGGCGGGAACGGTGCCGATCTCCACGACCCCGTCGCCTTCGCCCGATCCTGTCTCCTGGACCACGGGAGCCTGGAATCGTCTGGGTGCGGGCGGTGGGTCGCCCCGGCGTTCCGGAGGCGAGTTGCGAATCCGAACGTCGTTCTCGACAGCGGGCTCCGGTTCCTCGGCGGGGCCTGGCGCGGGCGTGTCCGCGGGGGTGATGGCAGCGGCCAGCCACACGATGTCCGCGACATCGGTCCAGCTCAGGTCCTCGAGCTCGAACCGCTTGGCACCGCTGGGAAAGTCGACTGTTCGCGCCGCACCGGCAGCACGCGAGTCGGGGACACCGCCCGGCCCGCCCATGTCACCGCACCGTCAGTCGTTGCCAGAGAGCGTCCACCAACCGCGGCCACGCCTCCTGATCCGGCTGATACGCGCCAGACGTCGCGAGGTAGACGGCATCGAGCAACCGGTCGGTCGGCAGGCCGCCTTCCGCCTTGCTCCGTTCGGCGAAGTCGCGGATGAGTGTGTCGCGGTGTTCGCCGTCCTCGCCGACCAGGTGACTGGCCACGATCGCGGCGAGCTGGTCGTGATCCGGGTTCTGGATCCGCAATTGCAGGCACCGGCGCAGGAACGCGGGCGGGAACTCCCGCTCCCCGTTGCTGGTCATGATGATGATCGGGAAGGCGCGGCAAGCGATCCGGCCGTCGCGGACGACGGTGGTGCGCTGCGGGTCGGCGGTGTGCACGATCGCCTCGGGATGGCGATTGCGCGCCCTCGCCAGTTCCTCGATCGCGAATTCGCCGTCCTCGAAGATCGACAGCAAGTCGTTGGGCAGATCGGCTTCGGACTTGTCGAGTTCGTCGATCAACAGCACGCGCGGCAGCCTGCTGGGAAGGAACGCGGTGCCCAGCGGGCCGAGCCGGACGAAATCCCCGATCGGTGGCTCTTCCGCTTCTTCACCGGTTTGCGCCTGCTCGGTCGCCGCCGCCTGTACCCGGCCGATCGCGTCGTAGCCGTACAGACCGGAACTCAAGGCCGTGTGACTGGTGATCGCCCAGCGCAGCACCCGGCCGAGACCGAGTTCCCTGGCGATCCGATAGGCGAGGCTGGACTTCCCGGTGCCCGGGTTCCCGGTGACCAGCAACGGGCGCCGCAGGTAGAGGGCGGCGTTGACCATGTTCAATTCGCTCGCGTCGATGTCCTGCTCGGAAAGCGTGAACGCGGTGCCGAGCCGGCGCTCCGCCTCACCGTCGTCCGGCGGCGGCACGTCGTGCTCCGGCGGCGGGTCACCGCGGTAAGAACGCCAGGGTGGTGGTGCGGGGAGGATCTGCGCGAGGTCGATGTCGTGGATCGGCCTGCCGGTGCCCCGATAAATCCACCAATCGGGTGCGTCCGGTGTCGTCGCCCGGCCGTGCACGGTCGCGTCCTGATCGTTCACGCTCATCCGCGGTATCCCCCTACGGTCGAGTCGGGATCAACGGTTGGTCGAGAACAATTACACGCTCCGGATCGTCCCATATTACCACCAGATCGTGAGCCAGCGATTTCTTGACCGGTACGGCCGCGCCCGAATTCGCGAGTTTGCGGCGATGCGGCAGTTCCCGCAAACCGTGCTTCGTGCCCAATACCCAGTCCAGCAGCTCGCGCAGACTCTCCGGCTCGGCGTCCGGATGCCACAGGATCACCGGCAGGCCGCTGCGGAGGGCGCTCGTCAACTCGTCCGGTGCGGCATCCGGTTCCGCTTGGGGGGACGGTGGTTTCGCCAGCACCACTCCGACCCAGTGTTCGTCGCTCAGTATCGCGTCGATCGGGTGATCCCCGGACTCCGCGCCCCCGGAATAATGCAGCCGGTCGGGTGAGGGGTCTTTCGCCATCGAGTCCCAGCGAACGCGCCATTCGCGATGCCAATGCTTCGCCCGCATCCTCTCCAGTGATCTTATTCCCAGCCGGTACCCGTACCGCAGCGGCTGTGGCCTGCCGGTCCCGTGTTCTTTGGACCACCGCTGGACCGGCAAGGTGATCAAGGCGCGCGGCAACAGGAATTCCACCGACGCGGACACGCTCTGACCGGACCAGACTCCTTCAGTCTCCAGGATGACGTCATCGACCTCGAACTCGACCCTGTCTATCGCGATTTCCCGAACTCCGGCCAGCGCGGGAGGCCACACTTCCGGGTCATCCTGACGCCAGAATGCGAGAGTGCATCGCGTCGGATCCGCGGAAACCGGTTCCAGCATGATCAGTAAATGAAGATGGGGGTTTTCCGGAATCGGCGGCCTGCTCTGCCGTTGATGACCGAGTGCGGGCACGATGCGCAACGACCGAGCCTGGCCGTCGATCCAGCTGAGGATCATGGCCCCCACCTCGCCGCCGACGTGTTCGGCCAGCAGTCTCAGAAACGTTACGGAGGGCGGAATTCCGTCCGGGCCCGCGTTGAAGTCGGCGAGCAGACGGAACGCGCTCCAGGCGTCGGTGACACCGTCCAACCGGGGCACCGGAATAGCGGGTCCGAGCGCACGACTCATCATGACCGCCAGATGGGGGACATCCATTTGGGTCAACCGGCGGTGCAAATCCACCAGATCCTTGCGGGGGATCAAATCGAGAACATCGCCGTTCGAGTCGACGGGAAGCCGGCCAACCGACGGTTCGGGTTCGAAAGCGCGCAGTTTCGGAACCGGCTCGACGAGCTCGCCGTGTAGTCGCAAATAAGCCGTTCCGGTGAAAGTCTTCACCGAAACCGGTATCGGCCGGTACAACTCGGGCAACAGGCCAGGATCCGACGCGATGACGTCGTCGAAAAACCGCTTCGAAGAGATGAAAGCGATCATACCGCCGGATCTCGCGAACGCGTCCTTCGCCAGTTGGGCGTCCAGGATGCGGAAAGCGGTGTCGACCGCCTCGCCGACCCATCCGTTCCCGTCGTTCAGCACTTCACCGGAGTTGAGGCTCACTCGCAGCCTGATCTGCGCCTGCGGGGTCCGCGTGTGGTTGTGCCGGAGGAGGGCGACCGACATGCGGTCCGGTAGCCGGTCGACGACGAGGCTTTTGGTCGTGCCGGGCGGTAACAGGATCAGCGCGCCGTCGCCGCGATCCTCCGCCGCACAGGAATCGAAATCGACACCGCTCTCACCGAACGCGGTCTTCAGCACCTCGTACATGCCTTGGCGCACGGCCAGCCTGTCAAGGGGGTTCCGGTCCGGGGAGGTGAAGCCCTCGACGTCCACCACGACGATCGTGCGGTCGAGAGCCTGCGTCGATTGCGCCACTGGCCCCCTCCCAAGGTCCACGGCGCCGACCCACCGGCGCCGACCGCCACATTATCGCGTCGATCGCCCCCGAGTTGGGTATCAGATGACAAATAAGTCAGCCATTACCGTGCCGGTGATTTCCTCACCACGAACGGGGCCCTCCCCGACCGCGCCGGGGAGGGCTCCGTTTTCACCGGGGTCAGACGCCGGCGACCTGCTGGATCCACGAGCGGTAGCGGGTGATGTTGGTGTAGGCGGTGTTGTTCGACCGGTCACTGGTCGAGGCGACACCGACCTGGCGGCCGCCGGAGAACATCGGGCCGCCCGAGTCACCGCCGGCGGTGATGCCGTCGACGCGGTTCGCGCACACCGCGACGCCGCCGTGGTAGTCGCCGCAGTTGACCGAGTTCACCCGGACGGTGGCGACCTTCAGGTAACGGGACTGACAGTTGATCTCGGAACCGCACTGGCTGGTCGCGCCCCAGCCGTAGACCTGCACGTTCTGGCCGACCGCGACATTGCTCGTGGTGCCGAGCGGCGCGTAGGTGGCGTTGACCGAACTGGTAAGCCGGACGATGGCGAGGTCCGCGCCCGAGTGGCGGGTGATGGTCGACCCGGTGGCCATGGTGCCACCGCTCTGCTGGTCGAGGCTGCCGATCCGGAAGGTGTACCTGCCGCTGCCGGCGACACAGTGCTTCGCGGTGAGGATGTACTGCGGCGCGATGATCGTCGCGCTGCAGTTCTGCTGGCCGTTCACGAACAGCCGGGCCGCCCAGGGACCGCTCTGCGCGTACTGGCCACCGATGATCATCGGCTGCGCGCCGGAAGGCTCGGCGGCGGTCGCGGCGGGGGCGGTCGAGCCGAGCAACGCCATGAAGGCGGTGCCGGCCAGCAGGACGAGGGAGCGCAGTCGCATGTTCCGACTCATTTCTGCGGCCGGTTCACAGCCGCGTCAGTGGGGACGAACGCGCTGATTCTGTGTCGTGCCAAGGGAAGCCGGAAACCGACGAAAGTTCGCGTTGGCTACCTATTTATGTTCATGACGGCCGAAGGCGTTTTTTGAGTATCCGGCGAAGATCATTGAGTAGTGCCTCACCCGCCGCGCAGGCGCCACGCGGTGAGGCCGACCCTGGGCCTGGTCGAGCCGCCTGGCTCGGTCAGGTCGATGGCCACACTCTTCCCGATCCCCTGCTCGCCGAACTCGGCGAAACCCCGCGCCGGGCCCGGCAAAGCGCTTGACCCGGCCACGGGACGGCGATGCACTGTGCCGAGGGAGATCCGTGCCACCACCGACGAGGACTACGACGTCTCCGTCCTGCTGGCCTCGGAGGCGCTGCTCTGGCAGCTCGAGGACTTCCGTGCCGCGGAGGTCAGCGAAGACACCGACTGGCTCTGGGTGCGGCTGCTGGACATCCCTCGCGCGCTCACCTCGCGTGGCTGGTTCACCGACGGCGAGCTCGTCCTCGACGTCGACGACCCGGCGCTCGGCGAGCACGGCCGCTGTCTGCTGACCCGTCCGGGAGGGCAAGGCCGAGTGCGTCCCGACGAACCTGGAGCCCGACTGTCCCTGGACGTGAGCGACCTCGGCTCGATCTATCTCGGCGGAACCACCCCGAGCAAGCTCATTCGCGCCGGGCACGTCCGGGCCCACCGCCCGGACGCACCCGCGCTCGCCGACGCCCTCTTCCGTGCCGAACGTTCCCCGCATTGCCTGCACTGGTTCTGACGCTAGGTCCTGACCCGGCGGGTGCCGACCGTGAAGAACAGTGAAGCCGCGGTCAGCACCGCGCCGAACCACACCACGCTGGTGATGCCGGCGTTGTCCGCCAGCAGTCCCGCGAACAACGCGCCGAGTGCGATGGAAGTGTTGTACGCCAGAGTGTTGAGCGACATCGCGGCCTCGAACGTGTCGGGTGCGGATTGCTGCGTCATGGTGAGCTGGCTCAATTGCACGACACCGTAGGACAAACCCCAGAGCACCAGCGCGATCATCACCCCGGCCTGGCCATGGCCGATGGTGAGCAGCAGTACCAGCGACACCACGAGCGAGACGGCCCCGACCGTGAAACTCGCCAGCACGTTCTTCGACACGAAATAGCCGGCGACGAAGTTCCCTGCCGCTCCCCCGAGGCCGAAAACGACCAGGCACACCGTGATGAAGGTGGGCGACGCCGAGGAATCGCCTTCCAGGAAGGGACGGATGAAGGTGTAGACGCCGAAATGCCCGAGCACGAACAACACCACGGTGATCAGGACCGAGCGCAGGCGGACGTTCACCCGCGGCAGGCTGAAGACCTCGCGGACCGAAACGGCGTTCGCCGAAGGCAGCGACGGAACCAGGATGACGACGGCGAGGAAGACCAGGACACTGAGCCCGCTCCAGATCAGGAACGTGGTCTGCCACCCGGTGAGGCTTTCCAGGATGGTGCCGAGCGGCATGCCCAGCACCGTGGCGATCGAGATACCGGACATCACGACCGCCGCCGCCCGGTTCGCGTGGCGGTCCGGGACGATCCGCATCGCCATGCCGACGCCGATGGCCCAGAACGCCCCGTTGGCGAAGCCCATGACGAGCCGCGTCGCCAGTACCAGCGGATAGCTCGGCGCGAGGGCGGTGATCAGGTTGCCGACGGCCAGGATCGCGAGCAACGTGGAGAGCAGGACGCGCCGGTTGATCCGCCGCGTCCACGCGACGATGAACGGCACGCCAAGGCCTGCCGAGACGCCGTAGAGCGTGACCATCAGGCCGGCGACGCCCACCGAGATGCCCAGACTGGAACTCACCGGCGTGAGCAGGCCGACGGGCATCAGTTCGGTGGTGAGGAAGACGAACAGGCTGGCGGTGATCGCGGCGACCCCGGCCCAGCCCTTCAGGGTGGAATGCGCGCTTTCGGTTCGGTTGACCATTTTCTTTTCTCTCGATTCACGAGCATGACGAAGAAACCCCTGCGGCAAGCGGGACAGCCCCGCGAACCTCTTAGCGCTAAGCTATTCAATGCTTAGCGCTAAGTCAAACGGGTTCCCTCAGAGCAGCGGGTGTCAGTCCTCCAGGGCGACGTCTCCCAGTGACTGCAACAGGTTTCGCAGCAAGACGGCCAGTTCGTCCCGTTCCCCGGGGCTGACCGCGCTCAGGAGACGATGCTCCGTGTCGACGTGGTCGGGCAGCGCCCGGTCGATGAGTTCGCGGCCCCGCTCGGTGAGGTCGACCAGCACGCGGCGGCCGTTCGTCTCGTCGGGCGCGCGGACCACCAGGCCGCGTTCTTCGAGGCGGTCGAGCCGCTGGGTGACCGCGCCGGAGGTGATCATCGCCGAACGCATCAGGTCGGCCGGGGTCAGTGTGCCGGCACGGCGCAATGTGGCCAGTACGTCGAACGAGGACCGGTCGAGGTCGTGCCGCGCGAACGTCTTGCGCAGTTCACCGTCCAGCACCCGGGTCAGCCTGGTCAGCCGCCCGATGACGGCCATCGGGGAGACGTCGAGGTCGGGACGGGCTTCGGCCCACTGGCGGAGAATGTGGTCAACGTGATCCGGCACGCCCGGAGATTACCCCGGTCTCAGAGCGCGGACGTTCGTTGACACCCCGTAGTGCCACTGCTCTACTCGGACGCATGGAAGGCACTCTCTGTCCGGCCTGAAGCAGTCTCCGCGCTCACTCTGAGAACCACCCGGGAATTCCGGGCGCTCCGCCCTGCCCGAAATTCCCGTTCACCCTCGCACAGAACGGAATTCAGCATGACCACGACCGAGAACCGGGTCCGGTCCGCCACGGAATGGCTGGCCGTCGCGAAGGACGTCGCCGCGCAACTCGCGGTGGACGCGGCCGAGCGCGACCGGAAGAACGAAACGCCTTACACGGAAGTGCGGCTGCTCAAGGATTCCGGCCTGGTGACGCTGCTCGGCCCGGTCGAACACGGCGGCGGCGGGCAGACCTGGGAGACCGCCTATCGCGTGACCCGCGAGGTCGCGCGCGGCGACGGGTCGATCGGCCAGGTACTCGGCTACCACTACCTCTGGGCCTGGGCCGCGCGACTGGTGGCGACCGAGGAGCAGATCGCCGCGGTCGAAGAGCTGTACACGCGGAACAACTTCGTGTTCGGTGGCGCGGTCAACCCGCGTGATTCCGATCTGCTGATCACCGAGGACGGCGACGAGATCGTCTACAACGGACACAAGTCGTTCTCCACCGGCGGCAAGGTCTCCGACCTGACCGTGCTCGAAGGCGTCCTCGATGGCACCGAAGACCACGTTTTCGCCATCGTTGCGTCCAAACAGGACGGTATCGTGTTCCACGACGACTGGGACAACATCGGCCAGCGGCTCACCGAGTCGGGCAGTGTGACCATCACCGGCGTACGCGTCCCGTGGGCGAGCGCGGCGGGCTACGTCGACAAGAAGTTCCACCCGTTGACCTACAACACACTCAACGTCCCGGCGATTCAGCTGGTGTTCGCCAACTTCTATCTCGGTATCGCACAAGGAGCGCTGGAAACCGCGCTGGAGTACACCCGCGAACACACCCGCGCGTGGCCGTACGGCGGCGACAACAAGGCGTCTTCCAGCGAAGAGTGGTACATCCTCGATGGCTACGGCGAGCTCCAGTCGAAGCTGTGGGCCGCCGAAGCGCTCGTGGACAAGGCGGGAGCGGCGATCTCCGCCGTGCTGCACGCGCCGCGCGAAGAACTCACGCCCGAGGCACGCGGCGAAATCGCTGTCCTCATCGCCGCCGCCAAGCAGCGCGTGATCGACACCGGACTCGAGACCGGCACGAAAGTCTTCGAGCTGACCGGCGCCCGCGCGAGCGCCACGAAATACGGGCTGGACCGCTTCTGGCGGAATCTGCGCACGCACTCGCTCCACGACCCGGTGGCCTACAAGCGCCGCGAGGTCGGGGCTTACGCGCTGTCGAACGAAATCCCGGAACCCACCTGGTACACCTGAGTGACCCTGACCTTTCGCTGACCCCTAGTTCTTCAAGTACATGAAGGCCCCTTCTCGCGCCAGGCGCAAGGTACCGGCAAAGTCGCAAAGCTGCTGGTAGTCCGGGCTTGACCTTGTTAGTGCCTGCAGGGGCCGAGTGGGTATGTCCCTGAACCTCTGTTGGTCAAGCTTCGCAACCGGTGTGATCCCGCGACGATGGAGGAATGAGGACATTCAACGTCCCCATTCCTCCATCGTCAGCCTTACTCAGCGACGAAGAACCGCCTGGCCTGCAAGACCTCGACTTTGCCGGGACCCTGCGCCAGGCGCGAGGAAGGGGGCCTTCATGTACTTGCCGGAACCGGCGTCACTCTTCGAAGCCCTCGTCTCCGCCGTCGAAGACGTCTTCCATGACCTCGCCGAGGATCATGCCGCCGACC
The DNA here is from genome assembly GCF_047608695.1 of Amycolatopsis sp. cmx-11-32. NCBI lineage: Bacteria > Bacillati > Actinomycetota > Actinomycetes > Pseudonocardiales > Pseudonocardiaceae > Amycolatopsis > Amycolatopsis sp. cmx-11-32. Next base: position 117,324 of record NZ_JADNQN010000017.1, read on the forward strand.
ACACCGGCCGCGGCACCGGCGACCACACCGCCCATCCCCGGCCCACGCCTGCCGTGGTGACCGTGGTCGTCGTAGTCGTGTCCCTGATGACCGCCGAACATGGCGTGCCCGCCGCCGGACCCGGCGACGTTGGCCAGCCAGCCGTCGATGGCCGCGGCCCAGTCGGTGCGCAGGGCCTCCTCGTGCGAGACGTGGAAGCGGCCGAAGGTGTCTCCGCCGGAGCGGAACATGCCACCGCGTTTGTCGGCCTCCAGCACCACCGCCAGCTCGCCAGGACTCGCGACGAAGGTCAGCTCCACCTGGCTGACACGGCCGGCGTAGCGCGACGGCGGGAAGAACTCGATCTCCTGGAAGAATCCGAGTTCCTGCCGGACGCCGTGCAGGCGCCCGGCTTCGACGTCGGCGCTGCGGAACTGGAAGCCCAGTTCGCCGAACGCCTCCAGCACCCGGTCCTGCGATTCCAGCGGTCCGACCAGCACCGGGTCGAGGTCGCCCTTGTCCGGCGCGCCCGCGATGACGAGTTCGGTCCGCACGCCGACGACCATGCCCGGCAGCTCACGTCCGCCGACCGCGCTGATCGGCGTCTCCCACGGCAGCGCGATCTGGAACGGGACCGTGGTCAGCTCCCCCGCGGCCACCCGCACCTTCCGGCCGGCGCTGACCCGCAGGAACTCCGCGGTCCCGGCACGCTCGTGGTCGCCGTGCTCGACCTCGACCCGGGTGACCAGCGAAAGCAGGATCTCCTCGATCTGGGCGTCGCTCGAACCGCCTTGGATGCGGACCTGGCCGGTGATCACCTCGCCGGGTACGGCGTGCGGTGAGTCGAGCACGGTGTCGACGGACGGGCCGCCGACCCCGAAGGCGCTGAGCATCCGTTTGAACATCAGGGATTTCCTCCGCTGGGTACTGGAACAAGGTGCCGCGAAAGCGAACACATCCGACTACTACCGAGATCCGCCGCGGCACGCCAGGCAAACCGGGTAGTTGACGGGAAGGGCAACGTGTCGTGTCAGGTGACGGGTCCGAGGTCGACGTGACGATTGTCCCAGTGTCACCAGGGGCCACATCGGCGGGTAGTTGAAGGTAGGCGGCAGGCCTTCACTACTTCCTCGGCTCGGCCTGACGCACGTCGTGCAGGTGGATGACGACGTCGTAGGAACGGCCGAGCGAGATCGTCGCGGGATCGACGGGGAACTGTGTGCCGATGGTGCGGGTGGGCCGGGCGGTGTCCAGCCAGGCGCGCGCGGCGGGCGGCGCGGTGCGAACGTCGAGGTAGAAGTCCTGGAAGCGGACGTTGTCGAGGGTGTCCTCGTTCGAGCCGGACGGCGCGGACGGGACGGAGAACCGCTTCCAGTCCCCGCCCACCGCGGTGTCCTTGGACAGGAAGGAGCCCTTGTCGAAGCTGAAACCGATCGGCAGGTAGTCCCGGCCGAACGTCTCGCGCAGGAAGGCGCCCTGGGTCTTCGGGTACAGCCCCGGGTTGTCGGTGACGTAGGACACGTGGCCGTTGTGCGCGGAGAGCAGGACCTTGTGGCCCGTCCGCCGCTGCCACCAGGCGACGTTCTCCGCCATCGCGCGGTCACGCAGGACCTGCGCGGCGGGCAGCGACTTCGGGTCCGCGAGGTCCACGGCGAGGAACCGGGCGGTCTGCGCGACGAACCGGGCGTGCTGCTGAGTCCAGTCGAGAGCGTCCGTGCCCGTCAGGCCCTCGATCAGTTCGAAGGCCTGCTCCGCCTGGCCTGCGAGCCGCTGTCGCTCGTCGAGGGGTTTGCGGAGGTAGACGAACGCGTCGTCGATCGGGCGAAGGCCGGTGTACAGCCCGTTGAGCCGGGCCAGCGCCTTCGGGTGGTGCTGCCGTACGTAGTCGGTGATCTTGGCGAAGAACGCGTCGTTCACCGAGGGCGCGCCGAGGTCGTCGCCGACGAAGTGCACGGTGCGGCCGGGGTGGGCGCGGTTGTAGTCGCGCATCCACCGGATCAGGCTCACGAACTCCTCGCGATCCCACGGGGATCCGGTCAGCGTCCGCTTCGCGATCGCACGGGTGTCCCCGCGGCCGGTCTGGACGTACTCGTCGATCTCGAGACCGGCGGACCAGCTGAGCTCCAGCGCGAAGGCCCGGAACCCCTTCTCTTCGACGAGGTGGCGGAAGACCCGCTCCTTCATGGAGAAGAACTCATGGGAACCGTGGGTGGCCTCACCGAGGCCGACGACCTTCGCGCCGCCGATCATCGCGCCAAGGGCCCGCAGGTCGACGGTGTTCCGGCCGGGCTCGGTCGAGAACAACGGATGCGCCGCCCGATCCAACGACCGCACCGGGTCCCGCCAGGCCGCGGCCGTCTCCGCCGTACTCGCGAAAGCCGGGCTCGCCATGGGCGCGAGCACCGCTCCCGTCACGACCACCGCGGCCGCCACCAGTCCCCGTCTGCCCCAGCGCTTTTTCGTGTCTGCCATGTCGTTCGTTCCTTCGCTCGATGTCGTAGGCGATCATCACCCGCGCATCGGCGGCGGCGCGCTGTAGCAGAGCTCCGACTTCGGACGGGGGAAAACCCCACCCCGCGAAAAGCGGGTGGACCCCCGCCGCCGGGATGTGGGTCCCGGCGGCGGGAATCCACCCGCGTTTATCTCCCTCCGCAGCGGTTGTTCGTCACTCCGCGCGCCACAACGCGGGCGTGGACGGCGGCTCCCAGCCAGGCTGGGCCGTGTGCCCCTGCAAGCACACATAACCGCGACCGCTGAAGGTGACCCGGGCGCCCGCGGAATAGCCGGTTCCCGCCGCCCAGGTCGTCCCGCCGGGCGGGTTGGAGGTCGAGGTGGTTGGCGGGTTCGACGTCGTCCGCGTCGTGCTGGTCGGCCGGGTGGTCGACGTCTGCGGTACGTTGAGCACGAAATCGAACGCGGCCTGCTTGGCGGGAGGCGCGTCACGCACGGTCATCAGCAGCCGCGGGTCGAAGATCGTGTCGGTGTTGTTGCGCGGCTCGTTGGGGAAGTAGAGCTGCGTGGTCAGCACCCGCCCGCCCGGCGCCTGGACCTTGACGTGGATGTGCCGCGTACGACCCGGGTACAGGCCGGGCACGATCGTGCTCAGCGTGAACGCGCCCTGGTCGTTGGTGAACTGGTGACCGCGGAACGTGTACCCCACGTTGTCGTAGGCGCCGTTGACGTCCGCCTGCCAGAAGTCCAGCAGCGCACGGGCGATCGGCAGGCAGCCGAGACCGAAGACGTAACCGGAGACGGTGAGCCTCGTGCCCTGCGTGTTCGGCGTGACCAGCGAGGTGCGCTGCGGAGAATTCGGCTTGAAATAAGGACCTTCGGTCTGCGCCGGGGTCGGGTCGTCGCCGTCGTCACAGGACGGGGTCAGCTCTGGTACCTGGCCGCTCGCGACGGTGGTGCGTGCGAGGGCGGGGCCGCCGATCAGCGCGATCGGTGCCACGACGCCCGCGGCGAGTGCGGCTTTCAGGACAGTCTTTCGGCTGAGCTTCTTTTCTTCGTCCATACCTGCTCCTCGTGGGGGCTTCGGGAATCACCCTCGACGGTATGGAGAAGATCAGCTGCGGACGATGGACTGGCATGGTCAGTCGTGGTGAATCTCCGGGGACGCGTCGCCCGTCCGCCGGTAATCGCCGGGACTCAATCCGGTCTCCCGCCGGAAGAACCGGCAGAAATAGGCGGGATCCGCGAAGCCGACCCGGCTGGCGACCTGCCGCACGGTGAGATCCGTGCCGAGCAGGAACCGTTTCGCCTCCCGCGTCCTGGCCTCACGCATCAGTTGCGCCGCCGTCCGGCCGGTCGCCGTCTTCACCGCGTCGGTCAGGTATCCCGGGGTGACGCCGATGCGTTCCGCGAGCGCGCCCACCGACCAGAGCCCGAGATCGGGCCTGCCGAGCAGTCGCGTGAATTCCGTTCCCACCGACTGCGCCCTGGCAGGCGGGCGGGTGTCCGCCAGTCCCGGAAGCCGTCCCGCCCGCACGATCAGCACGTGCATCAGGGCACGCAGCACCGAATCGGTGCCCTGCCCGCCACAACGGAATTCTTCGTCCAATTCGGCGACCAGCCGTGTCGTTTCCTCGGCGGCACGTTCGCCGAGCCGCCACGGCTGCTGGCTCAGCCGTCGCAGGGTTTCGCGGTCGGCCGGATGTTCGAGAAGGAAGTCGTCGGTGAACAACACGACGAATCCGGTGAGTTCGTGGGCATCCCAATGATGCACCTGCCCCGGTGTTATGACCGCGAGTTGCGGTGGCCCCAATTCCCAGCGCGTGAAATCGACGACGTGGTCACCGGTACCGCCGGTGACGTGGACGATTTCGTAGAAAGTGTGCCGATGCGGGAAAGCGGCCCGCGACATCGGTCCGATCGTGTCGAAGGTGCCGACCGTGAACGGCAGGGCGTCCGGCGCACGGATTTCCAGCCGGTGCAGTGGCAATTCCCCCGCCTTCGGCTGCAGGCAAGGCGTCCTCGGCAACACCGTTGTTCCACGCATGGACCGGTCCCTTTCACCACACTGAGGAATAAAAAGTCTAGACCAATGTGTGGTGCCACCGCTGCCGACGGAAGTCGCTTGATCGAGGGTTTCTCCCCGCTTTCTAGACGACCGGGCTTCGCCGTTCAAGGAAAACGGTGTCGTGCCAAACATCTTCGAGCCTGCCGACGCGTTCGCGGACGCCGACCGTCCGGTAGCCGGCGCTGTGAAGCAACGCGATACCGCCTCGGTTTTCCGTGATGACCGAGGCCTGAAGCGTCCAGAGGCCGGCAGAGTCGGCCTCGGTGACCTGCCGGTGAACGAGGGCCTTTCCGACGCCGCGGCCCCGATGACCTTCGGCGACCTGCACGGACGTTTCGGCGACACCCTGGTCGCATTGGCGATCCGACACCGGGGACGCCGCCGCCCACCCGACGACCTCGCCGTCGAGTTCGGCCACCCAGCGATGCTCCGGCAGCCAGTTCCGGTCGAGCGTCCGCTTGCCGGGCACCTCGGTCTCGAAGGTCGCGAGACCGGTGGCGATCGCTTCGCCATAGATCCGGCGCACCGCGGCCCAGTCGTCCTCGGCCGCGGCGCGGACGGCGACGTCGGAGGGCAGGTCGTCGGGGCAGCACGGACGCGGGGCGAGCAGGCCCATCACCGCGTCGGCCGCGTGCGGAAGCCCGCTGCAGCAAGCCTGATTGATCGTCACGACCGTCGCCGTTCCCTCTTTTCGCAGCCGCAGGAAGCCGACTTCGGCCAGTTTGCGCACGTGGTGGGAACACGTCGACTGGCTGGTCCCGAGGACCTCGGTCAGCGCGCCGACGGTGAGACCCCGTGACGCCGTCGCGACCACGTGCAGCAGTTTGACGCGCGTCGGCTCGGCCAGGCAGGCGAACCATTCGGCGTAGGTCGCGGCTTCACGGTCGGGCAAGAGCACAGGGGCGACGCTGGTCATCGACCCAGTATCGACCAGGATCGATGGTTGCGTCAATCGACCGTCGTCGATACAGTCCGGACGACTACTCGATCGAAGTTCATCGATGAAAGGTGTCCCGGAAATGACTGAGCTGCCCGTAGTGGTGATCGGCGCCGGACCGGTGGGCCTGGCCGCGGCCGCGCAGCTGGCGGAACGGGGACTCGAACCGCTGGTGTTCGAAAGCGGCACGCGAGCCGGGGCCGCCGTCGCGCGGTGGCGTCACGTGCGGCTGTTCTCGCCGTGGTCCGAACTCGTCGACCAGGCGGCGGGCCGGCTGCTGGAGGCGCGCGGCTGGGACCGTCCGGACGGCGAGACGTACCCGACCGGCGAGGAATGGGCGGACTCGTATCTGCGCCCACTGGCGGAGGCGTTGACCGGCCGGGTGCGCTTCGGCGCCGAAGTGACCGGAGTCGCCCGCCGCGGACGGGACCGCGTCGTGGACAGCGGCCGGGACGACGAGCCGTTCACCGTCTACGTTCGCGCTTCCGACGGCACCGAAGAACGGATCACGGCACGGGCGGTGATCGACGCGTCCGGCACCTGGACGACACCGAACCCGCTCGGCGGCGAAGGGCTTCCCGCCATCGGGGAACGCGCCGCGGCGGACCGGATCTCTTACCGTGTACCGGATCTCGGCGACGAAGCCGTCCGGGCACGGTTCTCGGGCGCGCACGTCGTGGTCGCGGGCAGCGGACATTCCGCGCTCACCGCGCTGGTCGCCTTGTCCGCGCTGGACGACACCCGGATCAGCTGGGTACTGCGCCGCGGTTCGGTCGGCAACGCGTTCGGCGGCGGCGACGCCGACCAGTTGCCCGCCCGCGGCGCGCTCGGCACCCGCGCCAAGGAGGCCGTGGAGTCCGGACTGGTCTCCGTGGTGCGGGGCTTCCGGACCGAGGCCGTCGAACGCGACGGCGGCTTGACCCTGGTTTCCTCGGCAGGCCAACGGATCGAGCAGGTCGACGAGGTCATCGCGCTGACCGGCTTCCGCCCCGACCTGACCTGGCTCTCGGAAATCCGTCTCGACCTGGACGCGACATTGCAGGCGCCGGTGGCGCTGGCCCCGCTGATCGACCCGAACGTGCACTCGTGCGGAACGGTCTACCCGCACGGCGCGAAGGAACTCGCGCACCCGGAGCGGGACTTCTACCTGGCTGGGATGAAGAGCTACGGCCGGGCACCGACCTTCCTGGCCGCGACCGGTTACGAACAGGTGCGCAGCATCGCCGCCCGGCTCGCGGGCGACCACGCCGCGGCGGACCGGGTCGAACTGCGCCTTGCCGAAACCGGGGTGTGTGGCGGGTCGGGCCTGTTCGACGAGCCGGATCAGCCGTCGGCCGGTGGCTGCTGCGCCTCGACCGAACCCGAGGTCTTGGCCCTTTCCGCGCCGTCCCAGCGGCCGCGTGGTCACCGGCTGACGTAGACCAGGCCGACCGGCGGGCGCGGTGGTCCTGACCCGATACAATCTCTCTTGCCTCGTCGCGCGGGCGGGCGTCGCCGTTTCGGGCGTGCGTGCACTGCGAAACCGACAGGGAGACCGATGGACCTGACCGGCACCACCACGCTCATCACCGGCGCGAGCGGCGTCATCGGCCAAGGGATCGCCCTGCGCTTCGCCGAAGCGGGCAGCGCCGTCGCCGTGCACTACCACCATGCCGAGGCCTCGGCGCTCGACCTCGTCGAACGCGTCGAGGCGGCCGGGGGCAGCGCCGCCGCGTTCACCGCCGACCTCACCGACGACAGTGAGTGCCGACGGCTCGTGGCCGCCGCCGCGGCCTGGACCGGACGGCTAAACACCCTGATCAACAACGCCGGCGCGCAGCCCGTCGAGCCGCTGCCGGGGATGTCGGCGGAAAGCTGGCGTGCCGTCCTCGACGCGAACCTCACCAGCGCGTTCTCGTGCACGCAGGCCGCGGCCGAGGTGATGAACGGCGGCAGCGTCGTCCACATCGCCTCGATCGAGGCGGCCCAGCCAGCACCGGGGCACGCGCACTACAGCAGCGCGAAAGCCGCCCTGGTCGTGCACGCCCGCGCCGCCGCACTCGAATACGGCCCGCGAGGCATCCGCGTCAACACCGTCTCCCCCGGGCTCATCGACCGTCCCGGACTCGGCGAGGCCTGGCCGGAGGGCGTCCGCCGCTGGGAACAGGCCGCCCCACTCGGCAGGCTCGGCACTCCAGCCGACGTCGCGAACGCGTGTTTGTTCCTCGCCTCGCCGCTCGCGGCATGGATCACGGGACACAACCTGACCGTGGACGGCGGCGTGTCCACGCATCCCACCTGGTGATCATGGTCGTGTGACCTCTGTCACACGACGAGGTTTGAGCTGCTTTCGCTATGAAACGGGCTGTCACACCATCGGGTAGGAATCCCGGCGAGCTTCATCAGATCTGGTTGCGCTCATCGTGACGGAGCGTCAAGCGCTGCAACAGTAAACGATTACTGAACCCGATCGTGCGCCTTCCCTGACATGCATACATTCAGTGATGGACGATCAACTCGCTGCTACAGTCTCGTTTGTCCGGAACCCTTCGATTTTCTCCGAATTTCCGGACCAATCCCACGATTCTCTCGCCGAACTCCGGCATCTTCCTCAGAAAAGGCACCACTTGACGGATCTCAACCACCCGTGGATCGTCGCCGCGTTCCTCGGGGCCGACGCCTGCCTGCTCGACTCCGTGCGCGAACTCCGGGCCCGGATCCTGTTCGACCGCGGCCGTCGTCCGGCCTTCCGGCAGGCGGACGGTTCGCACGCCGACGACCAGGACCTCGACTTCGGGGCCTGGCACTTCATCGCCCGGCAGCATCCGGACGGCCCGCCGCTCGGCTACATCCGGCTCTCCACCCCCGCCACCGGCGACAGCTTCCAGTCACGGGCCTACCTCGGCACCGAAAGGTACGAGGAATTGCTCGCCGCACAGGGCGTCGAGCCCCGTCACGTCTTCGAGCACAGCAGGCTCGTCGTCGAACATCGGTCCCGGAAGCTCGGGCTCGGGCAGTACCTCAACGCGCTCGCGATCGGTGCCGCGCACCATCTCGGTGCCCGGGCCATGATCGGCACGTCGGGGACGAAGGACGGCCAGGACCGTTTCCACGAACAGTTCGGCTTTCGCGGGATGCCGGGAACCCGGCGCTATGTCGAGCGATACACCGAAGACGTCGTGATCATGTTCCACCGCGTCGCCGACGGCGCCGGGCGGCACCACGATCTCGTCAGCAGGCTGCGGGACGAATTCCCGCAGGCCGCCGCTTCGGCTCCGGCCTCCCTCGCCGCCGGGTCATCATCGGGCAGGCCCGTACCCGCCGCGCTCACCGATATCTCCGCACCCGATCGCGACCTGTGGCGGCCGACGCTGCTCGAACCCCGCGACCCGGCGGATTTTTCGGTCCTGACGGCGTTACTGGCCTCCGGCGACGTCCGCGAAGTCCACGACACCATCGACGAGCAACTCGCCGAACTGGTCCGCAGCCGCGAACCGTCGTGCCGGGACACGGCCGAAATCGGGGCCAGGAAACGGGAACAACTCGCCGGGGCGGCGGACTGGGAGTACGGCACCTGGGTCTGGTACCCGTGGTCGCGGCGGCTCGTGCACGTCCTGCCGCGCGACGAGTTCCGGCTGGTGCGCACGGATCGCAACCGCGGCAAGGTCGACCGGCCGGAACAGCGCCGCCTGCTCGGCAAGAGGATCGGGATCATCGGTCTCTCGGTGGGCAACAGCGCGGCGCTCACGTTCGCGCTCGAAGGCATCGGCGGCGCCTACGCCTTGGCGGACTTCGACGACTTCAGTCTCTCGAACCTGAACCGGCTGCGCGCGGGCGTGCACGAACTCGGGGTCAACAAAGCGGTCCTGTCCGCGCGCCAGATGTTCGAGATCGACCCGTACCTCGACATCGAGATCCACCAGGGCGGCCTGACCGAGGACAACATCGAGGCGTTCTTCACCGGCGGACAGGGCACGATCGACCTCCTGATCGAGGAGTGCGACACCCCGTGGATCAAGGTCGCGGCCCGCGAATACGCCCGCGACCTGCGCATCCCGGTGGTCATGGACTGCAACGACCGCGGCATGCTCGACGTCGAACGCTTCGACCTCGAGCCGGACCGGCCGTTGCTGCACGGCCTGCTCGGCGACATCAAGTCCGTGGACGTCGCCGACCTGGACCATCAGGAGAAGGTCGAACTGATCCTGGCCATGGTCGACGCCGACCGGATCAGCCCGGAACTGGCCGCCTCCTTCGGCGAACTCGGTCGCACGCTGAGCAGCTGGCCGCAGCTGGCTTCGGGGGTCGCCCTCGGCGGCGCGCTCTGCGGTGAGGCCGCGCGGCGCATCCTGCTCGACCTGCCGTGCGCGTCCGGCCGGTTCTACACCGACCTCGACCGCCAGCTCAGCCCGGAGCGGAGCACGGTCACGTGACCTCGCTGCCCGTGCGGATCGCCGGCACCGGCGTCCACCTGCCACCGGACATCGTCACCAACCGCCGGCTCACCGAAACGCTCGACACCTCCGACGAGTGGATCGTCCACCGCACCGGGATCCGCGAACGCCGTCGGCTGGCCCCGGATCTCGCTACTTCGGACATGTGCGTGGCCGCCGCCCATCCCGCGCTCGCGGCGGCGGGGTGCGCCGCGAGGGACGTCGACGCGATCATCGTCGCGACCTACACCTACGACCAGCCCTTGCCCTCGACGGCCCTGATCGTCAAGGAGGCCCTCGGCGCGTACCGGGCACTCACCTTCGACATCACCCAGGCCGCCTGCGCGAACGGCGTCCAAGCGCTGTTCCTCGGTTCCTTGCTGGTGCGGACCGGCGCCGCGGAACGGGTCCTGGTGATCGCGGCCGACTGCGCGTCCCGGGTGACCGATCCGGAAGACCGCACCACCAGGGTCTTCTTCGGTGACGCCGCGGGCGCCGCCGTACTGACCCCGGCGACGACACCCGGCACCGGACTGCTCGGCTGGGACTTCGGCGCCGAATTGTCCTACGACGTCGAGATCCCGGCCGGCGGCTCGCGGCAACCCGCCTGCGCGACGACGTTCGAGGACAAACGGCACTACCTCAAGATGAACGGCCGGGCCGTCTGGGACACCGCCACCCGATGCCTGCCGGACAGCGTCCTGAACGCCACCGGGCAGGCCGGGTTGTCGGTGGACGACGTGCGCCACTTCTTCCTCCACCAGGCCAATCTGAACATCTTGTGGGCGGCGATGGACAAACTCGGTGTGCCGCGGGACCGTGCGCCGATCACCGTCGACCGGCTCGGCAACACCGGTTCGGCGGGCGTGTTCACCGTGCTGCACAAGGGTTTCTCGGAGGGCTCGGTGCGGCAGGGTGACACTTTCGTGGTGTCGGCGATCGGGGCGGGGTTCCAGTGGGGCACCTTGTGTTTCAGGGCTTAGGAGCGTCCTCGCCGCTTGGCCGAAGGTAGCGTGGGGTCACCTCGTACTCCGTGAAGGCCTCCTTCCCTACCCTGAAAGTAGGGTCCCGGCAAAGTCGCAGAGCTGGTCAAGCGCGTCGTGAGTGGCGATTCGGTTTCTGCCCGACCTGTCTTTGCCTACTGGCTGAAAACGGTGTCATCCTCCCCACTCGACCGAGTTGACCATGATCAACGGAGGATCGGGGACGTCGGATGTCCCCCATCCTCCGTCAATCAAGGCCCGAGGCCCCGCGCCGTCGGCCTGACCACACGTGGGCAAGCAACTACCGATCCGCCCCCACCCGACTTACCCACCCCCGACCAAACGTGACTCAGACGTCAAGCGCGGCCGCCCCCCCGGTGTCGCGAAAGCCACTTTCGCGACACCAGAGGTCCCGAAAGTGGCTTTCGCGACACCGAAACGGCAATTGCGCGACTTTGCCGGAGCCCTGCCCTGAAAGTAGGGAAGGAGGCTTTTACGGACCACCACCCGATAGCGGGCCCCGGGGGCGCGATCTATGGGTAGGTTGTCTTGTTCAGGGACTCATCGTCGTGCGCCGGTGAGGGCGTGGCTTCACCTTCCGTCATCGAACGGTTTTCATGTTGTTCTGACGTGTTCGCTTCAGATTCGTCACCAGTGCCGTCGACTTACCCGTGACAGCGGCTGCGAGCGGGCGTTCGAGGCCCGGGAGCCGTGCCAGCCGAAGGAAAACGCGGCGCGCCTGGAGCACGAGCCGATTCGCGGGCAGGAACCAGCGGGCTCCCCGGCGGGCGACCTGCTGCTTCTCGGTCACCACGGGACGGACCAGCTTTTCGTATTCCGTGAACGCTGTCTCGATCGAGGACGTCCGGGCGAGCTGTTCGGCCAGCACGAACGCGCCCGCGATCCCCAGAGAAGCGCCTTGACCAGCGAGAAGTGAGACGGCGTAGCAGGCATCGCCGACGAGAACGACCCGGCCGCGGCTCCACGACGGCATGTCGACCTGCGCGACCTGGTCGTAGTACACCTCCTCGGCGGGCGGGCAAAGATCGAGCGCCTTCGGCGCCGCCCAGCCGAGCGAACCGTAGGTCGCGTGCAACGCCGCCCGAGCATCGCCCGGCAGGGACGGATCCGGCGCGCGGTGCACGGCGAACGCCGCGATCTTGCCGTCGCGGAGACCGTAGAAGCCCATCTGCGCCCCGACGGTGTCGGTCAGGCAGAACCGCTCCCCCACCCGCGCACGGATCTCTTCGTCCTCGAAGACGAACGCCGCCGTGTGGAATCCGAGATAGCGCACGAACCGGCTCTCGTCACCGAAAACCAGCCGCCGCACGGTCGAATGGATCCCGTCGGCGCCGACCAGCAGATCGGCTTCGAGCGCCTCGCCGCCCGCGAGCGTGATCCGCACCCGGTCGCCGAGATCCTCGACTTCCGAGACCCCGGCGCCGAACCGGACGTCCACTGTGGACGGCAGTGTCGTACGCAGCACTCGTTCCAGATCCGGCCGCATGATGCTGCACAGCCTGCCGCCAACGGACTTGGCGAACCGGCCGTAGTCGATCGCCGCCCGGCGGTGGCCTCGCTCGTCCAGCAGACTCGCTTCATTCACCTGGTACGCCACGGCTTCGACCTGAGGAAGCAGGCCCATCTCCTCGACCGCGTCGAAACCCGGCCCGAAGAAGTCGATCATGTAGCCCTGTTCCCGAGGGCCCTTGGCACGCTCGAGCACCACGACCTCGACGTCCCGCGCCGCGAGCCGGTGCGCCAGTGCCAGACCGGTGATACCGGCACCGCAGATCGCCACCTTCATCAGAGTTCTTCCCTTTCGAGTTCAGCTGACCAGTCGACGGAGGACAGCCACAGTGACATCGCGATCGGCCTCCGGTTCGAGCGCGCGATGCAGCAAAAGCCCGTCCACCGCGGCGAAGAGCACCGCCGCGGTACCGTCGGCGTCGGCCACTCCACGCTCAGCAAGCCAACCGCCGAACCGGGTACGCAAACCGGTGAGGATCTCCTGGATGCCCTGGCGCAAGGCCTCATCGCGAGTCGCGGTCAGATAGGCCTCGGCGAACAGCAACGACATCGGATCGACCCCGGTGTACTCGCCGACCGACGCCAGCAGCGCGTCCACCGCGGCCGCGGGCGTGTCGATGGTTTCCAGCAAAGGCTCGAAGGCACCGGCGACCTCGCGCATCGCTCCCAGCACGCCCTCGATCAGCAACGCCCGCAACGAAAGGAAGTGGTAGTGCACGACGCTCGGCGTGACCCCGGCGCGTTCGGCCAGGATCCGGGTGCTGACCGCGGACCAGCCTCGTTCCGGTACCAGTTCGACCGCGGCCTCCAGCAACCGCCGCCGCACGGCCTGACCACGTTCCGCGGCCGGGGAGCCTGCCACCTCCGCCTCCTAGGGCGTTCGTCCTGTACGACTGCCCTGATCGTACGCCTGGCTTCGGTCGCCGCGCAAACTCGATCGGCCCTGCACTGATCGGCCCTGCACTGATCGGCGAAGCACCGGAGAGGCACACGCTCCGCGCGGCGACGAGTCCGAAGCGGCAAAAATGACCTCGTTCCGCGGCTGAGCCGTCGCGAAACTTGCTCCTTCGACCCACTTTGGAGGACAAATGGTCTCGAAGCCTCGCGTCGCGCTGGGAATGCTCGTCTTGGCGGTGCTGGCGGGCGGGATGATCGCGCTGCTGGTCTCGCTCGATGCGGACGCCTTCTGGGTCAAGACCCTGCCCATCGCCGTGCTGGTCGGCGGCGCGGCCCTCGCCCAGTCGCTCGGTTTCTTCACCAAGGCGCCGAAGGACTAGGGACCGGTCCCCGCGCTCGCCGTTAGCGTTCCGCGCGTGACCGAACTGGGCGCCTGCATCGAACGCTTCGAGACGAATTCCCGTAGCCGCGCGCTGCGGGGTCTGGCCGCGATGGCGATCGGCGCACCGATCGCCATCGTCGGAGTCGTCCTGTTCCTGATGGGACAGCAAGCGGGGGCCTCCGGCGGGGAGACGGTCCTCGGCGTCGTCATCGGCGGCGGGCTGGGGCTGATGCTGATGGGCGCCTGGGCCTGCTGGCACGCGATCAGCAAACGGGGCGAGACCTTCACCCTGTACGAGCGGGGATTCGTGCACACCTGGAGCAGGTCGACCACCGTCGTGCCGTGGAACGAGGTCGAGGCGGTCATCGACCACACCAAGAACAACATCCTCGCCAGGGCCCTCGGCGGCGATGTCGGCTGTCTCGTCAGGCTCACCGATGGCAAGAAGATCCTCATCAACGGGTTCACCGAAGGCGCCGCCGTACTGGCTCACGACATCTCGGAAGCCGTCGGACGTCGTCCCGCCTGAGGCACACGGCAACCTTCCGGCCCGGTCGCGCGTTCTCCCAGCACGGGAGGTGGTGGCCATGGAGATCGTCGTCGCGAACGAATTGGGTGTCCGCGCCGTGGTTCTGACGTTGCGCGCCAAGGGATCGGCGCTCGAGTTCCGGCTGTTCCCCATGGTGCACATCGGTACGCAGGCCTACTTCGACGCCGTGCGGCGGCAAGCGAACGAATGCGACGTGGTGGTGGCGGAGGGCGTCGGCGACGCGAGGCCGGTGTCGCGGCTGACCGCGAGCTACCGGCTCGCGGCACGGAACAAGCGACTCGGACTGGTGGTGCAGGACCTATAGGCGGACACCTTCACCGCGCCGACCGTCCGCCCGGACCTCGACGGCACGGGTTTCGCCGAGGGCTGGCGACGCGTCCCGCTCGGCGACAGGCTGATGATTTCCGTCCTGGCTCCGACACTGGGGGTGTTCCTGCGTGGCTTCGGCACCCGCGGGATGCTGGCGCGGTTCCTGACCGTCGACGACGAAGACGATTCGTGGGTCGAATCCGCCGAGGCCATGCCCGAATCCGACGACCTGATCAGCGGCAGCCGCGACAAACTCCTCGTGGACGCGTTGGCCGGACTGCATGAGCGGCGACACCAAGAGCCCGGGACGATCGGCGTGGTCTACGGCGCCGAGCATATGCGCGCGGTCGTCCGCGAACTCCGCGCACGGTTCGGCTACGTCGTGCGGGACGCGGAATACGTCACCGTGTTCGCCCTCTGATCGTCCTTTGTGGATCAGACGCGCTGCGGTGCGAAGGTCCGGCGGTAGTCCTGCGGGGAAACACCGACGACCTTGTGGAAATGGTGGCGCAGCAGGGCACCCGAACCGAACCCGCAGTGGCGTGCGACCTCGTCGATGCCCATCGTCGTCTCCTCCAGCAGGGACCTCGCGTGCAGCACTCGCTGCGTCGAAAGCCACCGGTGCGGCGTGGTGCCCGTCTCGGCGACGAACTTGCGGGCGAAGGTGCGCTCGGACATCTGCACGCGGCGAGCGAGATCGGCGACGAGATGCTCACGGTCGATGGTGTCGAGCATCCAGGTGAGCACGGGCTGAAGGCTGTCGCCGGCACTCTCCGGGATCGGCACCTCGACGAACTGCCGCTGCCCGCCCTCACGCTGCGGCGGCACCACCATGCGCCGGGCGATCGCGGTGGCCGCGGCGGACCCCAGTTCGCGCCGGACCAAATGCAGGCAGGCGTCGATACCGGCGGCCGTCCCCGCACTGGTGATGATGTCGCCATCGTCGACGAAGAGGACATCCGGGTCGAGGCGGGCCAGCGGGAACCGCTTCCGGAACCCGGCGCTGTGCCGCCAGTGGTTCGTGCACCGGCGCCCGTCGAGCAGGCCGGCGGCACCCAGCACGAACACGCCGCTGCAAACCGAAAGCAAAGTGGCTCCCCGCGCCGAAGCCGCGCGAAGCGCTTCGAGCACCGCGGCCGGGTACTCGTCGCGCACGTCGCAGGCGGGAACGACGACGAGGTCCGCGCCCTCGGTCGCTTCGAGACCGTGTTCCGGGGTCACCTTGACGCCGTGGCCGAGACTGAGCGGTTCTCCCGCTCGCTCCCCGCAGACACGGAAGTCGAGCAGTGGCACTCCGTCATCGGTGCGGTCGTAGCCGAACACCTCGCAGACGACGCCGAACTCGAAGGGGGCGAAGTTGTCCAGCAGCACTACGGCGACGCTCTTCAGCATGGCCGGAGCATAGCTGGCAGGATCTTGACGCACAACGACAGAACTGCCACTTTTGGCAGGATATCCAGTGGCGCAAACTTACTGCCATGACCGCAATCATCGTCACCCTCGCCTTCATCGCCCTCGTCACCTACCTGCTTGAGCGCAATCACACGCGGCAGGGCCGTCCGACCGCCGCCGGTGGCGACCCGCTCGGTCACCCCTTCTGGAGGGGCGGCGCCGCGGTCTGAAACCCGTCGTGACCACCTCGCCCCGCCGATCGTGAGGTGGGGGCGTTTCGCTCCCGGTGGGCGCCCGTGGGGTGGCGGGCGTCGAATCCGAGGGATGCGCGGAAAGCCTCGCCGAAGAACCGCAGTTCAGCAGGGCCCTTCGCGAGACACTCCGCACGATCTCCTGACCGCCGGTGTCGCGAGCGACACTTTCCCGCCGAGACCGTGAACCAGACCGACATCCGTCGAGGTCAGACCCACAATCACGGGTTTAAACCTCTTGGTCCGTATTTCCTGCCGGTTACCAGTTTTCTGGTTAGGGTGCAGTGATGCAAACGGGTTGACTAAGGCGGAAGGAGATCGCGCTGTCATCGGCGCGTGGCTGAACATGAGTTCGCAGGACGGTAAACAAGCGGAAGAAGTTGTCGCGGGGACCGCGACAGACCTCGCCAACGCCCCGGATACGACAGGTCCCGGGCACACGCCCGATGAGCACGTCCCCCTCGATCTCGCCTCCGAACGACCCGCCGAGACCGATCGGACCGTTTTCGTTGTGGCGGCGGCCCTCGCGCTCGCGATCATCGTCTGGGGTGTCCTCGCGCCGGAGAGCCTCGCGAATGTCGCGTCGACCCTCCTCAACGACGCCGTGATCCCTTACGGTGGCTGGGCTTTCGTCCTCACCGCGAGCGGTTTCGTGGTCTTCGCGGTCTGTCTGGCCATAAGCCGCTACGGCCGGATTCCGCTGGGCGGGGACAAGGAACTGCCCGAATTCCGGACTTCGTCGTGGATCGCGATGATGTTCAGCGCCGGGATGGGCATCGGCCTGATGTTCTTCGGCGTGTACGAGCCGGTCTCCCACCTCGCGAGCCCGCCCCCTGGCACCGCGGCCCCGAATTCCGACGAAGCCGTCCACACCGCGATGGCCACAACGTTGTTCCACTGGACCGTGCACCCGTGGGCGATCTACGCCGTCGTCGGTCTCGCGATCGCCTACAGCACCTTCCGCAAGGGCCGCACCCAGCTGATCAGTTCGGTGTTCGCGCCGCTGATCGGCAAGCGGCGCACCGAAGGCCCGCTGGGCAAGGCGATCGACATCATGGCGATCTTCGCCACCCTGTTCGGTTCGGCCGCGTCCCTCGGCCTCGGCGCGCTCCAGGTCGGCGGCGGCATGGGCGCCGTCGGCTGGATCGACGACCCCGGCAAGGGCCTGCTGGTCGCGATCATCGCCATCCTCACCATCGCCTTCATCGCGTCGGCGGTGTCCGGGGTGGCCAAGGGGATCCAGTGGCTGTCCAACATCAACATGGTGCTCGCCGCGGTGCTCGCGGTGTTCGTGCTGGTGGTCGGACCGACCGTGCTGATCCTCAACATCGTGCCGGGCGCGATCGGCGACTACTTCCGCGAACTGGCCGAGATGTCCGGCCGCACCGGGATGACCGGTGGCGACGAGATGCAGACCTGGCTCGGTGGCTGGACGGTCTTCTACTGGGCGTGGTGGATCTCGTGGACGCCCTTCGTCGGCATGTTCATCGCGCGGATCTCCCGCGGCCGCACCATCCGGCAGTTCATCTTCGGCGTCATCGCCATCCCGAGCGTCGTGAGCCTGATCTGGTTCGCGATCTTCGGCGGCGCGGCGATCAGCAGGCAGCGGGCGGGGACGGACATCGCGGGCGCGGGCAGCGCCCAGTCGGCGACGTTCGAACTGCTCGAGACACTGCCGTGGTTCATCCCGATCGCGATCCTGGTGATGATCCTGGTGTCCATCTTCTTCGTCTCCGGTGCGGACGCGGCGTCGGTGGTGATGGGCACCTTGTCCCAGCGCGGAAGCGTGCATCCGAAGAAGGGTGTCGTCATCTTCTGGGGCGTGCTGATGGGCGCCGTCGCGGCGGTGATGCTGCTGGTCGGCGGGAACAAGGCGCTGACCGGTCTGCAGAACCTCACCATCCTGATCGCGGTGCCGTTCGTGTTCGTGATGGTCGGGCTGTGCGCGTCGGTCTGGAAGGACCTGCGCAACGATCCGCTGATGAAGCAGGAAGACGCGATGATGCTGTCGCTGAAGGAACTGCACGAGGAACGCACCAACGGCCACGGACGCCGTCGCATCCTCGGACGCTCGAAGCAGAAGTCCTGATGCTCTGAGTACATGAAGGACCCCTTCCTCTTCGTCGCTGCGCGAGCTGACGATGGAGGAATGGGGACGTCGAGTGTCCCCATTCCTCCATCGTCGCGGGATCACACCGGTCGCGAAGCTGACCAGCAGAGGTTCAGGGACATGCCCTCTACGGCACACGCCCGAGCGGGGAAGATTTCGGACGTTCACCGTCCCGAATCTTCCCCGCTCGACCCTTGCAGGGACCAGAAATGTCAAGCCCGGACTACCACCAGCAACTCCGCGACTTTGCCTGGCCCCTGAGCCTTCACGTACTCCCGGAGTCAGGCACGGCCGATGGCCACGAAGGCGCACAGCGCGAGGTAGCCCAGATCCAGCAGCGCGATCTCGGGTTCGTGACGGCGGAGCCGCGGGACCACGGCACCCGCCATGACCAGCGCCAGCCCGAGCGCGGCCAGCGGCACCAGCACCGGGGCGATGTCGAGCAGCGCGGGCAGGGATCAGGCCGACGGCACCCGCGATCTCGATCGCCCCGATGGCCTTCACCGCGCCAGGGCCGAAATCCAGCACCCAGCCCGCGCCGGACGCCACTCCGGCGATCTCTTCCCGCGGAATGAACAGTTTCCCGACGCCGGACACGAGATACATGACCGCCAGAAGAGCGGCGACGATCCACAGTGCGAGGTTGTCGATCGTGCCGTCGTCCTGGCGGGCCAGCCGCAGCCAGGCTTCCTGGACGGCGTCCTCGGCGTCCGCCCGCGACCCGAGCATCCGGTGGGCCACCGCCACCAGGCGACCACGCTGCTCCTCGAACGCGGTCGCCAGGGTTTCGCCGATCATGTCGTTACCGGTGGTGGGGGCTGAACACTAAAGGTGTCTTGTCAGGTGGCGGGTCCGTGAAGGCCTCCTTGAGAGACTCTGGGTCCCTCAGGGAGGCCTTCACGGACCTCGGGATCGCAACCCTGATCGCAACTAGAGGACTACTTGCGTAGCAGGTCCTTCGCTCAGACGTCCCTGATCGGCGTCTTCACGACTTTCTTCATACCGGGGTTCTTCGTCTCCGGCCGCTTCTGCGGTTCAGCGGTCGAGCCGCCGATGCCGGAGTCGATCGCCGCCGTGACGATCAGGTTCCGCTCGTCGGACGAGATGGCCTCGCCGTCGAGGAGTTCCTGGGTCACCGCCCGCACGTAGGTCACGAACTGGTCGTTCGACGAGTAGTCCGACTCGTCGTCGAGCACGTCGTTGATCGTGCAGCCGTTGCCGGTGTCGCGGTTCTCGACCTGGCTGTCCGCCGTGCCGAGGATCACCGTGTCGCGGACGTCGGAGTCCGGGCACGCGTCCGGGCCCGGCGGCGCGGCGACGATGGTGAACGCGCCACCCTGTTCCGCCGAGACGTTGCCCGCCTTGTCCGAAGCACGGTAGGTCAGGGTGTGCGTGCCGAGCGCGGTCGATTTGACCGGCGCGGTGTACCCCGTCCAGGCCCCACCGTCCAGTTTGTACTCGATCTTGTCCACACCGGACCCGGTGTCCGTCGCGGTCAGGTTGATGGTCGCGTCCTCGATGTACGACCAGCTTCCGTCCAGGTCACCGCTCACCACCACGGAAACGATCGGCGCGGTGCTGTCGTCGCCTTCGACGATGGTGAACGTCGCCGCGCCTTCCGGCGAGACGTTGCCTGCCTTGTCGGTCGCGCGGTAGTTCACCGTGTGGGCGCCGACGACGGTCAGCGCGAGCGGCGCCGAGTACGTCAGCCACGGGCCACCGTCCAATTTGTACTCGACCTTGCCGACGCCCGAACCGGCGTCCGTGGCCGTCAGTGTCACGGTCGCCTTGCCGACGTAGTCGCCGTTAGCGTCCTTGTTCCCGGTCACCGCTGAGGTCACGGTCGGCGCGGTGGTGTCACTGCTGACCACCGTGAAATGCGCCATGCCTTCCGGCGAGACGTTGCCCGCCTTGTCCGACGCCTTGTAGTGCAGCATGTGCATACCGGGCGCGGAAACAGCGACCGGCGCGGTGTACGCGGTCCAGGCGTCATCGTCCACTTTGTACTCGACCTTGTCCACACCGGTTCCGGCATCGGTGGCGGTGAGCTTCACGGTGGCGGTGTCGAGGTAGTTCCCCGCACCGTCCTTGTTCCCGGTCACCTCGGAGGTCACCGTCGGCGGCGTCTTGTCACCGGGCTGGCCTGCGACGACGCTGAACGACGACATCCCTTCGGGTGAAACGTTCCCGGCCTTGTCCGAAGCGCGATAGTGGACCATGTGCGAACCGGCCGCGGAGACCACCACGGGCGCCGTGTACGCGGTCCAGGCACCGCCGTCGAGCTGGTACTCGACCTTGTCCACCCCGGACTGGCTGTCCGAAGCGGCCAGGTTCACCGTCGCGGAACCGACGTAGTTGCCCGCCGTGTCCTTGGTGCCGGTGACGTTGGCGGTCACGGTCGGCGGCGTGGTGTCGACGCCCCCGCCGTCGGTGACGACGAGCTCGCCGAACATTTTGCTGTGCCCCTGCACCGTGCAGTAGAACCGGTACTTCCCGGGCGTGAGCGTCACGGTCGCTTCGTGCTCGCCGTTCTGCTCGTCGTAAGGGTTGGCGAAGATGTTCAGAATGACGTCGTGGTTGTAGCCCGGTGTCGACGTGTCGAACGTCAGCGAGTGCGACATCGTCGAGCCGAGGGCTTCGGTGTTCTTGAACAGGATCGTGGTCTCGCCTGCCACGGCGGTGGCAGGCGCGCTGAGGTAGTGGTCGGTGCTGTCGCCCGCGGTCCATTCCAGGGTCTGGACCGGGGCGGCGGAGGCGGGTGCGGAGGAGCCCGGCAACGCCAGGCCCAGTAAGGCGAACGCCGTGACCAGGACGGCCACAGCGAGATTTCGTGGGGACATCGCAGGGAAACCTTCCGTACAGGGAGACCGGCCGGGCGCGAGGGAGGTCGCGCCCGGCCGATCTTGGCTACAGCTGCCGCACCCGGATGTTGCGGAACTCCATCAGGTCGTTGTCACCGTGGTTCTGCAGACCGATGAACCCGCTGACGAACTGCCGGAAGTCGGTCGACGGGTCGCCCGCCCGCGACGAGTTGATCCCCGGCGCGTTCTCGAACTCGTTGATCACGACGCCGTTGCGACTGATCGTGTACTTCTGCCCGACGACCTTGACCTCGTACTCGTTCCAGGTCCCCTTCGGCTTCACGCCGGCCTGGTCCAGCGGCCGAGGATCGAAGTTGTAGATCGACCCCGTCTTCTGCGGTTCACCGGTGGCCCCGTCGTACAACTGGACCTCGTGTCCACAGTAGATCGCGACCCAGGCCTGCGACGTCTTCGCCGAACCGACGGTGCCGCAGCTGCCCGGCGGACGCTGCTCCAGCGGGGTCCGCGGGTCCGGGAACCGGACGAAGACACCACTGTTGGCACTGCCCGTCGGCGCGATGTCCTTGAACTGCAGCTTCACCGAGAAGTTGCCGAACTGCCGTGCCGAGTACCACAGCATCCCCAGCCCACCGGACGGTCGCAGTGACCCGTCCGGCTGGATGGCGAACTGCCCGGACGGCGCCTGCGACCAGTTGCGGAACGATTCCGCCGTGCCGTCGTAGATCGCGTCGTAGCCGGTGACGCCCTTGTTGCCGATGGGCGACGCGGCGGCCGTCGCGTTGATCTTGTCCGACTCGGCCGAGTTCAGCACCCCGAGGTCACCGAGCCGGTCCACGGCCTGCGTGACGTGGTTGACGAAACCGGTGTGGGAGGTCCACGTGCTCTCGTCGTCGATCAAGTCGTCGACCTTGCACCCGCCGCCCGCGTTCCGGTTGGCCACCCCGGTATCGGTGTCACCGATGGTCACCGTGGCACCGGAATCGGCGACGAAGCACCCGACACTCACCGAGTTCCGTGTGGTCACCGTCTCGCCGTCCGCGTAGGTCACGGTCAGCTTCGCGGTGTAGAGCCCGGTGCGCGGGTAGGTGTGCCGCGGGTCGGCCTGCGTCGAGATCGTGCCGTCGCCGAATTCCCACCGGTAGGAGACGCCGCCGGACTTCGACCCGGTGAAGGCCGCGGTGAGCGGCTTGTTCTGCACCATGGTCGACATCGCCGTCGCGGACGGGGTCGCCTCGCCGCCGGTGTAGCTGATCTTCAGCAGCTTCTGGTTGGCGTCCAGGGTGAAGAACCCGTTGCCGTAGTCGAGCGCGTACAGCGCGCCGTCCGGCCCGAACTTGGCGTCCATCCAGCTCTGCAGTTTTTGGTCACCACCGCCGGTCGGAAGGATCTGCCGCACCGTTTCGGCGAACAACGGCGGATCCTGCTTCGGGACGCCGTTCGGGTCGACGGTGACCGCGATCCGGTTCTGGCCGTTGCTCTGATCACCGATGAACCATTTGTCGTTCCAGTACGACGGCCACGCGACACCGCTGTTGGTGTTGACCAGGTCGCGGTGGTACGTCGGCCCGGTCATGACCGCCTGGCCGCCGCCCTTGAGGTAGGGCTGCGTGTAGGTGGCCTCGGCCGCGTTGTACGTCGGGACGGAGCTGTTGGGACGGTTGGGGAACACCGGCCCGCCGCCGTCCGGCGAGTACCAGATCATGTTCTTCTTGACCGGCGGCAGGTTCACCAGGCCGGTGTTGCGTGGCGAGGTGTTGACCGGGTTGTCGCAGTCGTACCAGCCGGTGAGGACCGCGGCGTCGGTGCTGCTGCGGTCACGGTACGGCTGCTTGTTGCCCATGCAGTACGGCCAGCCGTGGTTGCCTGCCTCGGTGATGATCGTGGCGGTCTCGTACTTCGCCGGGCCGAGTTCCGGGCTCGGCGAGGACGCGTCCGGTCCGACCCACGCGGCGGTCAGCCAGTTGGTCTTCTTGTCGACTTGCAGACGCGAGATGTTCCGCACGCCCATCACGTAGATCTCGGGCCTGGTCTTGTTTCCGGGGTCGTTCGCCTCGGGAAACAGGTTGCCAGCCGGGTTGGTGTACGTGCCGTCGGCCTCCGGGTGGATCCGCAGGATCTTCCCGTTGAGGTCGTTGGTGTTACCGGCGGTGCGGCGTGCGTCCTGGAACGAGACGCCCTTGTATTCCTGGGTCCAGTTGTTGCCGGAGTACCCGTTGGACCCCTGCGACGAGTTGCTGTCACCAGAACCGATGTAAAGATTTCCGTCCTTGTCGAAGTCCATGCCGCCACCGGCATGGCAGCAGCTGTGGATCTGGACGTCCCACGAGAGCAGGTCCTTGCGGGTCGCCTGGTCCAGCGTCTGGTTCTTCAGGTCGTAGGTGAACCGCGAGACCGTGCGCTTGCCGATCCGCTTGTCGCGGTCGATCGACTCGTGCGGCATCCAGTAGGCGTACATGAACCCGTTCTCGCTGAACTTCGGGTCCAGCATGAGCCCGAGGAGGCCTTCCTCGTTCTTGATCATTTCGCTGGTGTTGCCGCGGTTGCCCATCACCTTCAACGTGGTGAGCAGCTTCGCCTTCTTGGTGACCGGGTCCCACTGGTGGACCGTGCCGCAGCCGAGGCCGACGTTCGGGTCGTCCCAGCTTTCCACGAAACCGGTCGGGCAGGCCGCGCGGCCGATGTAGAACACCCGGCCGCTCGCGGCGATGGTCAGCCCGTGCGGCTCGCCGATCTGGTCGAGCTGGCCCGCCTGGTTCTTCGCGGTCAGGCGTTCGACCTTGTAGTTGGCCGCGATGCCCGCTTTACAGTCCCCGCGCACCATGCCGGTGGTCCACTTCAGTGCGCCGAGGAGGTGGCTGCGGAACTGGGCCTCGCCGTAGCTCGCCTCGGTCCGGCCCATCCCGGTGTAGAAGGAACGGCCACCGTCGTAGTCACGGCACCACGAGACCGGGTGGAAGGCGCCGTTGGCGCCGACTCCCGGCTTGTAGGTCGATTCCTCGACCTGCGCCACGGTGTGCACGGTGCCGACCGGGTTGACCTCCCAGTTGAGCCACCGGTCGGTGCGGATCCACTTCTGCGGCAGGCCCGCGGTGGCCGGGTTCGCCTTGTCGAGGACGTCGACCGTGGCCTGCGCCGGGTCGGGTTCGGGCGGCGGCGGGGTGGTCGAGTTGTCCTTGAACAACTTGAAGTCGGCCAGCTGGGTGGCCGATTCCCCGGCGTTGGCGGTGATGTTGAGCCGATAGTTCGCGTACGCCGTGGTGTTGGCGAAGGTGAACGTACGGCTCTGGAACCGGTCGGCGAACGCCTCGTTGGTTCGGGTGTCCAGATCGGTCCAGGTGGCCCCGTCGTGGGAACCCTGCAGGGTCCAGCTCTTCGGGTCACGACCGGCGAAGTCGTTCGCCGAGACGAGCGCGTAGCTGCTCACCGCGACCGGCGCGGCCAGCTTGTAGGCGATCCAAGCGGTGTTCGTGAAGGCCAGCCACTTGGTGTTCTCGTTGTTGTCGGCCAGTTTCTCCTTGCCCTCGTTGGGCGCGTTCTCGGCGCTCGCGGTGACCGCGGCGACCACCTCCGGGGTGGGACGAGCCCCCACCGGACGCGCTCCGATCAGCCCGGAGAACCACTGCGAACCGTCCTGCGCACGAGCGGCGTCGGACAGGCCGAGGAAACCGCCGCCCGCCTTCATGTAGTTCTGCAGCGAGCTTTCCTGGTCGCGGTTGAGCGTGATGCCCTGCGCGGAAAGGAAGACGACGCCGCGGTACTTCGCGAGGTTGGCCTGCGTGAACACCGCGGGGTCCGAAGAGGACGACACGGAGATCCCGTTCGACTGGCCAAGGCTCGCGATCGCGTCCGTGGCGCGCAGGACGGGGTCCTTCTGGTCCGCGGCGGTGCCGTGGAAGACCAGGACGTTGATCGGGACGTTCGTGGCGGCCTGTGCGGTCACCGGTGCGATGGCCAGCGGAAGTCCCGCGGTGACCACGGCCCCGACCGCCAACGCGGCCAGTGACCGTCTGCGGAGCCGGCGTTGCGAAACGTTTCGTCTCAAGATCTCGCTCCTTTCAAGTCTAGTGGTGATGGGCCGAGGCGCCGGTGGCGTCCGGCTTGGCCGTGGTGCCGTGCTGGTGTCCCTTGAACCGGTCGATCGCCTCCTGGGCGCCCGAGGGCATCCCGCCGTCGGCGTTGCGGACCAGGAACACCCCGGACATGCCGTCGTCCGAGTGCTGCTGGACGTGGCAGTGGTACATCCACGCGCCCGGCCCGACGCCGTCACCGGCGATCACCTGGAACCCGAAGGAGTTACCGGGGTCCAGGGTCTTGTTGTCGAGGATCGGGGCGTTGTCGGTCGCGCTGGTGAGCATGCCGGTGCGGGTGTCCGCCCAGCGGTGCGCGTGCAGGTGGAAGGTGTGCATCAGGTTGCCGTGCCCGATGCAGAGGAACTCGACGCGCTCGCCGAGGTTCGCCTCGAAGATCGGGGTGTTCGGGGCGATCTGGTGGTTGACCCACATCTCGGTGAACACCACGGTGAACTGCTTGCTGGGCAGCAGATCCCCGCGTTTGCGCACGATCAGACCGCCGTAGAGCCCCTTCATCAGGCCCGTGGTGCCGTGGTCGCCGCCGAACGCGTGGTCGTGGTAGTGCCAGTACCCCGCGCTGCCGGGCATCCAGAAACCGTTGGCCGCCTGGTAAGCCGTCCGCGTCTTCCAGGTGTAAGTCTTGGTCTCGTACGGCTTGTTGAACGAATCGTTGAACGGCGAGCCGTCCGACTTGGTGTCGTAGTTGACGCCGTGCGGGTGAATCGAAAGCCGCTGGTCGGTGTTGTTGACCAGTTCGATCACCAGCGTGTCGCCCTCGTAGCACTCCAGGAGGGGCCCGGGGATCGTCGGTTTACCGGGCTCGAGCCCGTAACCGACCCGGGTCGAACCGGGAACGTAGTCGGCGTACACCGTGATGTTGCGGGTCATCCCGGCCGCGGCGGCGGGTGACGAACCGGCGCCGGCCGACACCACGACCGGGGCGATGACCCCGGCCGCGGTACCCGCGAGCATCGATCTGCGGGACAACCCGCGTTTGTGCTTGTCCATTGTGGAGTCCCCAGTCAGAAGCGGACGTTGCGGAGATAGGTGAATCCGGTCTGGGCGGTGCTCAGGGGATCCGTGGGGTTGTCGTGCTCGACGATGTACTCGCCCACGTTCGCGCGGGTGTTCCGGAAGATGCGCGGGAAGTCGATGACACCCTGGCCGGGGTCGACCATCTTCCCGTCCGCCGTCCGGTCCTTGACGTGGTACTGGACCACGCGCGGGAAGTGTCGGCGGTACAGGGAAATCGGGTCGACGCCGCCTTCCACCGCCCAGAACAGGTCGATCTCCAAGTGCACGTGACGCGGGTTCGTGTTCCTGGTGAGCACGTCGTACGGGCGCACGCCGCCGATGGGCGTGAACTCGTGCGCGTGGTTGTGGTACCCGAGTGGGATCCCGGCCCGGCGGAACTTCCGTGCCGCCGTGTCCATCCGTCCGGCGAACTGCTTCCAGCCGTCGATGGTGTCGAAGTTCGCCCACGGCACATTGGCGCGGGTGTTCCCGAGGACCTTCGCGTCCGCGATGGTCTTGTCGAGATCGCCGTCGATGCCGATGTGCGTGGACGTCGCCCGGATGCGGTTCTTGTCGAGCAGGCCGCGGAACTCCTTGGCCGTACGGCCGTAGGTCCCGGCCAGTTCGACCTTCCGGTAGCCGATTTCCGCCAACGCGGACAGGGTGCCCGGTAGATCGGCCTCCAGCGCGGCGCGCAGGGAGTAGAGCTGGATGCTGATCTTGTCGACCGGGACACGGCCGTGGCCATGACCGTGTCCGTGCCCTTGTGTCTCCACCTCGGTCGTGGCGTGCGCGAGCCCCGGCAGGGCTACCGCCGCGCCGACCGCGACCGCCGCCGTCGCGGCACCTCGGAGGAGTGACCGTCGAGAGTGGAACCGCTCAGCTTCTTCACCGCACATGAAACCGCCCTCACTTCTGGTTGCTGAAAGCCGCGTCGAAGGCCGCCGACGGCTTGTCGAACAGGAGCCCCCGCAGATAGGTCACGGCTTCCGCCGCGCCCCGGAGCCGGTCCATGCCGGCGTCTTCCCACTCCACCGAGATCGGACCGGCGTAGCCGATCGAATTCAGTGCCCGGAAACAGTCCTCCCACGGCACATCGCCGTGCCCGGTCGAAACGAAGTCCCAGCCGCGTCGGGGGTCTCCCCAGGGGAGATGTGAGCCGAGCCGTCCGTTCCGTCCGTCGAACCGCTTCCTGGTGTCCTTGCAGTCCACGTGGTAGATCCGGTCGGCGAAATCGAGGATGAAGCCGACCGGGTCGAGGTCCTGCCAGATGAAATGCGAAGGATCCCAATTCAGCCCGAACGCCGGACGGTTACCGACAGCTTCGAGCGCACGCTTTGTCGTCCAGTAGTCGTAAGCGATCTCCGAGGGATGCACCTCGTGCGCGAACCGCACACCGACCTCGTCGAAGACGTCGAGGATCGGGTTCCACCGGTCGGCGAAGTCGGCATAGCCGTCGTCGATGACCGCCTGCGACACCGGCGGGAACATCGCGACGTACTTCCACGTCTTCGAACCGGTGAAGCCGATCACCGTGTCCACCCCGAGTTTCGCCGCCGCACGGGCGGTGTCGGCCATTTCCATCGCGGCCCGCTGCCGGACGCCTTCCGGTTCACCGTCGCCCCACACCCGAGAAGGAATTATGGCCCGGTGGCGTTCGTCGATGGGGTCGTCGCAAATGGCCTGGCCGACGAGGTGGTTGGAAATGGCCCACACCTTGAGGCCGTGCTCGGCGAGCAGCTTCTGTCGTTTTGGCACATAGTCCTCTTCGGACAGTGCGCGGTCGACCTCGAAGTGATCGCCGGAACACGCGATCTCAAGGCCGTCGTAGCCCCATTCGCTGGCCAGCCTGCACACCTCGGTGAACGGGAGATCCGCCCACTGGCCGGTGAACAGGGTGATCGGACGGCTCATCAGTTCTCCTTCTCTATCTGGTGGTGAAACCGCCATAGATGTCGCAGTGGGTTCACGCGTATGGTCACCCCTTCGAATTCACCTCAGCTCCGCTCACAGATTGCTCGAAGGTGATCGCGTCCAGGTCGAACAAACTTCCGGTGCCCGAACCGCGGAACACGAGGTACAGCGGGCCGGTCCCACCGGGGTCGGTGATCGCGGCGGGCGAGATGTCGGCGTAGGTGTCCCAGCCGCCGGTGTTGGCGACGGTGACCGTCTGCACCAGCGGACCGTCCACCGCACCCGAGCGGACCTCGATCGTGCCGCCGTCCCCACCGGAGGAGACTCGGTAGCCGATGCCGCTGACACCCACGAGGTTCACCGGGTCGAATTCGATCCAGTCACCGGCTTCGATGTGGCCGACGCGTTTGCCGCCACTGGCGCCGTCGTGTCCGACGACCTCGATCCCGCTGGACCGGGTGTAGAACTCCGCCTGCTTCACCTTGGGCTGCAGCAAGGATTCCGCCTCGCCGGTCAGCGCCGGGACACCGCTTCCGCCGTTGTCGGTGTAGCTGGCGTTGATGACGCCGAACACGTTGGCGTCCGCGCCGTGGCCTTCGTCGGCGGGGGTGGCGATGGTGCCTTCACAGCCGGTCGCGCGGCTCAGCGGATGTCCGTGCCCCTCGTGGCCGAGGATGTATTCGACGGTCACCTTGGCGCAGTCGATCGGGTTGTCCTCGGCGTCGATCACCTCGACCTTGAACGGGACCTTGTCCCCGAAGCTGAACACGCTGCCGTTGACCGGGGTCTTGAGCGTGACCACCGGCGCGGTGTTGCCGACGGTGACCACCACACTCGCCGAGCCGGTCAGACCGGTGGGGTCGGTGACCGAAAGCTTCGCCGTGTACTGGCCGTTCGCGGGGTAGGTGTGGGAAACCGGGGCCGCTTCGGTGGAGTCGGTCGTGCCGTTCCCGTCGAAGTCCCAGGCGTAGGTCAGCGCTCCTCCGTCGGGATCGTTCGTCCCGGCCGGGTCGAACCCGACGGTCAGCGGCGCCTGGCCGGACGTCTTGTCCGCGGCCACCCTGACGACGGGTGTCCGCCTGCCTTTGGTGTAGTCGACGCGGTAGACCGCGGATTCCTTGGAGCCGCCGAAGTATCCGGTGCCGTAGTCGAGGACGTACATCGCGCCGTCCGGGCCGAATTCGATGTTCATCGGGCGGACCAGGTCCATCGAGTCGAAGAACGGCTTGATGGCACCGCGTTCACCGTTCTTGCCGACGGCGATCTCCTTGATCCAGCCGCGTTCCCATTCGTAGGCGAAGGTCTTGCCGTTGAAGTACTCCGGGAACTTCGTCTGCGACGGGTTCTTCGCGTCGTACTGGTAGACCGGGCCACCCATCGGGGATTCGGGGCCGGTACCGAACTCGGGCAGCGAACCGCCGTCGTAGGGAATCCACGCCTTCTCGACCGGGGGCAGATCGGTCAGCCCGGTGTTGCGCGGGCTGGTGTTCTTCGGCTTGGCGCAGTCGAAGGCGGCACCGGACTGCTTCGTGGCGAAGTCGTAGTCGATGAACGGCTGGTTGTCCCCAATGCAGTAGGGCCAGCCGAAGTTGCCCGGTTTCTTGATCAGGTTGAACTCGACCGTGCCACCCGGGCCGCGCTTGGGGTCGGCCGCACCGGCGTCGGGTCCGTAGTCGGCGAGGTGGATCCAGCCGGTCTTGCGGTCCACGGCGAACCGGAACGGGTTACGGAAGCCCATCGCGTAGATCTCGGGCTTGGTCTTGGGCTTGCCCTTCGCGAAGAGGTTGCCCTTGGGCACGGTGTACTTGCCCTTGGCGTCGACCTTGATCCGCAGCACCTTGCCGCGCAGATCGTTGGTGTTGCCGGAGCTGCGCTGCGCGTCGTAGACCGGGTTACGGTCGGCGCGTTCGTCGATCGGGGTGAAACCGTCCGAGGAGAACGGGTTGGAATCGTCCCCTGTGGACAGATACAGGTTGCCCTGCGCGTCGAAGTCGATCTCGCCGCCGGCGTGGCAGCAGATGCCGCGTTCGGCCGGGACCTGGAGGATCTTCTGCTCGCTCGCGAGATCCAGGTTGTTGTCGGTATCGAGCTTGAACCGCGAGAGCTGGTTGTAACCCTTGAACGGCGCGAAGTCGGCCGGGGTGCCGTTCTCCGGCGCGTCACCGGCCGGAGTGTTCAGCTTGGGCGCGTAATACAGGTAGACCCAGCGGTTCTTCGCGAAGTCCGGGTCGATGGCGACGCCCTGGAGACCGTCCTCGTCGTGGTGGTAGACCGGGATCGTGGCGGCCGGCTTGGTCGTCGCCGACGAGCTGGTGTACCAGACGCGGCCGTCACGTGAGGTGTGCAGGACGTCGCGGTTGGGCAGCACGGAAAGCGCGATCGGCTCACCGGTCTTCTCCTCGCCCTTGGCGAGGGTGATCTGGTCGAAGTCCGCGTCCACCGGATCCGCCTCCGCCTGCTTGGCGCAACCCGCCTTGCTCAGCTTGGTGGCGTATTTGATGCCACCCACGAGGTGCGAGCGGAACGCGGGTTCGGTGTAGGACTCCTTGGTGTGCCCGCCGCCGGTGTACCAGGAGCGGCCGCCGGAGTTCTCGTGGCACCAGGCGATCGGGTGGTCGCCCATCGCGCCGTCGCCGGGCTGGTAGCTCTTCTCGTCCAGGCTGGCCAGGACGTTGACCTTGCTCCGCGGGTTCTCACGATAGTTGTACCACTCATCGGTACGCGGCCAGGTCTCCGGCAGATCCACAGTGGACACGTGGTCGTGGTCCTCGACCTTGACGTTCGCCTTCTGGATCCGCGGATGGGACTTGAAATACGCCCCGACCAGGTCGCCGTACCAGGGCCAGTCGTATTCGGTGTCGGAGGCGGCGTGCACGCCCACATACCCGCCGCCTCCCTTCACGTACCGCTCGAACGCGGCCTGCTGGTCCGCGTTCAGCACGTCACCGGTGGTGGAAAGCCAGACCACCGCGTTGAAGCGCTTGAGGTTCGCGTCGGTGAAGACCGCCGCGTCCTCGGTGGCTTCCACCCCGAAGTGGTTTCGCGCACCCAGTTCCTTGATCGCCAGGATCCCCGTGGGGATCGAATCGTGGCGGAAGCCCGCGGTTTTGGAGAACACGAGCACCGTCGCCGCTTCGTGCTCCGGTGCGGCCTGCACCGGTAGCGCGACGCCTGTCAAAGCCGTGACCATCGACGTGACGAGCACGCTTAGTCGTCGTTTCAAGGACATAGCTGTGGCGATCCTTTCGATGAGCGGCGGCGATCAAGGAACCGGATGCGAGTGGAGCTTCCTTTCGTGAGATCTGGGGATGGGGTGTGTCGCGAAAGCCACTTTCGGGACACCAGACGTCGCGAAAGTGGCTTTCGCGACACGTCCCGGCTAGCCGGCCTCTGACCCTCCCGTCATTTCAGGCCTTGCAGGGAAAGAAGCAGCGGGTGGACGTCCGTCGCGACGATGCGGCCGGACGGTTGGAAGGCCGGGTCGGAGCAGAGCAGCACCGGACCGTCCTCGGTGGAATCCGGCAGCCGCCCGTGTGAACCGCGCACCCAGCGCGGGTCGGTCGGGACGACGTCCATCGCGTACCGCAGCCCGGCGAACTTCTTCGCCAGGTTGAGCCCGGCCCGCGCCTTGGCGAACTTGTCCTCCGGGTCGAAGAACAGCTCGGCGGGGTCGTAACCCGGTTTGCGGTGGATCTCGACGCCGCGTGCGAAGTCGGGCTTCCGCTCGTCGTCGAGCCAGTAGTAATAGGTGAACCACGAGTCCGGCTCCGCGACCGCGACGAGTTCACCGGCGCGTTCGTGGTCGATCCCGTACTTGGCCTGCGCCTCGCGGTCGAGGACCTCGTCGACGCCGGTCAGTTCGCCGACGATCGAACGCACTCGCTCCACCTCGGAGGAGTCGCGGACGTAGACGTGCGCGACCTGGTGGTCGGCGACGGCGAACGCGCGTGACGCCCACGGGTCGAGGTACTCCATGCCCGCCTGGGTGTAGACCTCCAGCAAGCCCTCGCGACGCAGTGCCCGGTTGATGTCGACCGGCCTGCTGACGTTCGTGATCCCGTACTCGCTGAGCGCGACCACGGTCGCCCCGGCGTCGCGGGCGTCGTCGAGCAGTGGCGCGAGCGCGTTGTCCAGTTCCCGCGCGGCGCTCCTGGCCCGCGGCGCGTCGGGGCCGAAGCGCTGCAGGTCGTAGTCCAGGTGCGGGACGTAGGTCAGCAGCAGATCCGGGCGTTTCTCGCGCAGGATCTGCCGGGACGCGCCGATGACCCACTTGCTGGACTTGATCGAAGCCGTCGGGCCCCAGTACTGGAAGAGCGGGAACTCCCCCAGCGCGCCGGTCAGCTGATCGTGCAGTTCCGGCGGGCGCACGTACGCGTCGGGGGACTTGCGGCCGTCGGCGTGGTAGATCGGCCGCGGGGTCACCGTGACATCGGTGCTCATCCCCATCGCGTACCACCAGCACACGTTCGCCGACGTGTAGCCGGGGTGCGCCGCCCGCGCGGTCTCCCACAGCTTCTCGCCGCCGACGAGCCGGTTGTGCTGGCGCCACAGGAAGATCTCGCCGAGTTCGCGGAAGTACCAGCCGTTGCCGACGATCCCGTGCTGCGCGGGCATGAGCCCGGTGAGGAACGTCGATTGCGCGCTGCAGGTGACGGCGGGCAGCACCGTGCCCAGTTCGGCCTGCCAGCCGTCGCGGGCGACGGCGGACAGGTTCGGCATGTCCCGCAACGCCTTCGGGGTCAGCCCGACGACGTCGATGACGACCAGTGGCTTCATGCGGAAACCCCTTCCCTGGTGAGGTTCGCCTCGGCCCACTCGAGTTCCGCGGCGATCCCGCCGACGAGGTCACCCGCGTCCGGGAGCACGCTCCAGGTGTAGGTCTCGACCTCGATGTGCGGTTCGCCGGGCAGCCCGGCGGCGACGGTGCGCAGGACGTCCGTCGTGGTGGCCAGCGGCGCGGCCGGGGCCTGGTGCAGCGGCAGGTGGAAGTGCACCCGCCACGGGCCTTCCCCCGGCAGTTCCGTCCATGCCTCTGGCAGGTCGTCGGCCTTGTGCACGACGCCGTCGGCGCCGAGTTCCCGCACCTGGTGCAGGTAGCGCGGTTCGGCGAAGGCGGCCAGAACTTCACGTGCCTCGGCAGGCTTTTCGACGTGTAACGCCGCGGAGGCCTGCACCTTGACGATGTCCACATCGGACTCCACGATCGCCTTGATGGTCTCCGCCGGGTCGGCGAAGGACACCGCGAGGTGACAGGTGTCCAGGCACAGCCCAACGT
This sequence comes from Amycolatopsis sp. cmx-11-32, assembly GCF_047608695.1. Classification (NCBI taxonomy): domain Bacteria; kingdom Bacillati; phylum Actinomycetota; class Actinomycetes; order Pseudonocardiales; family Pseudonocardiaceae; genus Amycolatopsis; species Amycolatopsis sp. cmx-11-32. The sequence goes on from NZ_JADNQN010000017.1 coordinate 150,670, forward strand.
ACTCCGGGTCGACGCGGCCGGAAAGCCAGTCGAGCGCGTCGGCGACGGTGTCGAGGACACAGCCGGGTTCGGGTTCGACGGCCAACTTGATCGGCCGGTCACCGATCGCCCGGACGACCTGGCCGAAAGCCTCGGCCGCGCGGCGGTCGTCGTGCTCGGTCCACGGCTCGCGCCACGCGAGCGGCAACGTGGAGATGCTGCCGTACGTCGCGTCCTCGGCGAGCAGGTCGGACAGCACGTTCACGCAGTCGATCGTGTACGCGACCCGATCCGGATCAGTCCACTCAGGACGGTAGACCGCGTGCTTGACGACCTCGTCGTGGAAACCGCCATACGGGAACGCGTTGAGCGTGTAGACGCTGAGCCCGCGCGCGTCGAGTTCGGCGCGGAAGTCCTTGCGCGCCTGAGCGTTGTCGGCGAGTCCGCGCGCGACCGGCGCGGAGAGCCACAGTCCGACGCCGAGCCGGTCGGCGCCCAGCCGCTCACGCACCGGGAGCGCGTACCGCTCCAGCTGCGCGACGATGCCCTCGACGTCCTCGCCCGCGTGGACGTTCGTACAGTAGGAGATCATTTGCGGGCACCTCGCAGGACCGAGTTGCCCTCGAAGGTCACTGCCTCACCGGTGAACCCGGGCAGCGGGTCGAGCGTGAGGCGGCCGCTCTGGCCGTAGAAGTCGACCGGGTTCTGCCACAGCACCTTGTCGACGTCGGCCTCGGTGAACCCGCCGTCGAGCATCGCCTGACCGGTTTTGGCGGTCTTCAGCGGGTCGGAGCGGCCCCAGTCCGCGGCCGAGTTGACGATCATCTTGTCCAGCCCGTACCGGCGCAGGATCTCGACCATCCGGTGTTCGTCCATTTTGGTGTCCGGGTAGATCGAGAAACCCATCCAGGCACCGGAATCCTTGACCAGTTCGACGGTGACCTCGTTGAGGTGGTCGACGACCACGCGCTCCGGCGCGACGCCTGCCTCACGGACGACGTCGAGTGTGCGCTTGGTGCCTTCCAGCTTGTCGCGGTGCGGGGTGTGCACCAGCACCGGGAGGTCGTGTTCGAGGGCCAGCGCCAGTTGCCGCGCGAAGACCTCGTCCTCTTCCTTGGTCATCGAGTCGTAGCCGACCTCGCCGACCGCGACGACGCCGTCCTTGGCCAGGTACCTCGGGAGCACGTCGAGCACCTCGCGGCAGCGGGGATCGTTGGCTTCCTTGGGGTTCAGCGCGATCGTGCAGTGGTGCCGGATGCCGAACCGGGCGGCGCGGAACCGTTCCCAGCCGATGAGCGCGTCGAAGTAGTCGGTGTACGAGCCGACACTGGTGCGCGGCTGCCCCAACCAGAACGCGGGTTCGACCAGTGCGCGGACGCCGGAGGCGTACATGGCTTCGTAGTCGTCGGTGGTCCGGGAGGACATGTGGATGTGGGGATCGAAGATGCGCATTGTGCTAGTTCTCCTTGAGGAGTTCGAGGGCGTCGGCGGGAACGTCACGTCCGGCCGCCCTGCGTTCGTCGGCGAAATCGGCGAGCATGCGTCTGAGTTCGTCGTCCGCGCGGGAAGTGAGGTCCGCGACGGCGGCCAGTGGCACGCCGACGAAGACGCATTTGAGGACACCGTGCCGCCAGGTGTGCCCGTCGAGGTGCCGGGCGAAGGCACCCATGGCGGCGCCGACCAGGCGGATGTCGTTGGCGCGCAGCGCGTCTTGGACCAGCTGGACACCGGCGTCGATGACCTCGGCGGCCGGGGACTCCAGCGCGTTGAGCCCCCGCAGCACTCCGCGCCGCTCGGCGTCGTCGCCGTAGCGGTAGAGGTCCCGCAGTTCGGCGGCCAGTGCCGAGGCGTCGAGGACGTCGGCCAGCACCATGACGAGCCGGACGCGTGCCCGGTCGTCGATGGTGCCGTGGACCAGCCCCTGCGGATCGGTACCGGGTCGCAGCGCGGCCCGGCCGACCTCACGACCGGCGGCCGGGAAGAGCGAGCCGACGACCGACGGCTTCTCCCGGATCCTGCCTTCCGCCCTTTCCAGCCACGACTCCGGCATCGCCGCGGTCAATGCCGTGAAGGCACGCCGTGCGGTGTCCGGGGCGGCGTGACTGTGCCGGGGCAGCTCGACCGCGGCCAACCCGGTGTAGCCGATCTCGGCCAGTGCCCCCAAAGTCGCGGGCAGATCCAGCTGCCCGTCGCCGAACTCCAGATGTTCGTGGACTCCTGGCAGCATGTCGTCCAGCTGCACGTTCCACAGCAGCGGACCGGCGAGGCGGACGCATTCGGCCGCGTCCACCGGCTCGACGGCGACGCAGTGCCCGACGTCGAGCGTGACGCCGAACAGTTCCGGTTCGCCGAGTTCTTTGCGCAGGTCAAGGACCTGGCTCAGCTGCTGCACGAGGTGCCCGGGCTCGGGTTCCATCGCGAGCCGGACGTTCAGCCGCGCGGCGTGCTCCAGTACCACCGCGACGCCCTCGCGCAACCGGGACCACGCGACGTCATTGTCCATAGTGGACACGCCTGACCAGAAGGAGACGCAATCGGCACCGAGGTCCTTCGCGATCTGCAAGGCCCGCGCCAGGAAGTCGATCCGAAGCGCGGGATCGTCGGAGAGCAGCGTCGGCGAGTGCTTGCGCCACGGGTCGAGCAGATAGCGCGCACCCGTTTCGATCACGACCCGATTCAGGCCGAGCGCCGAAAGCCGGGAGGCCACGTGGTCGACCTGTCGCGCCAGATCGTCGGCGAACGGGTCGAGGTGGTCGTGGTCCAGCGTCAGCGCCACCCCGGTGTAGCCGAGGTCGGCGAGCACGGCGAGCGCGTCGTCGAGGCGGTGGTTGGAGAACCCGTTGGTGCCGTATCCCAGCTGGAAGCTCATGTGGGGCTCACCTTCCGCGACAGCTTGCGGGCGATCGGCAACGCGGCCGCGACCAGCGCCGCCCCCAGTAGGGAGCCCTTGGCCGTGACCGCCGCCTGCAGCGGGACCATGCCGTGGATGCCGGTCTTGGTCGCCGTGCGCACGGCCTTCGCCGACGGGTCGCGGACGGCGTCCGCCTGCGCCCGGCCGACCATCCCCGCGTATCCCGAGCCGGCGGCCATCGACGCCATCCGGTGCCTGCCACCGCGGGCCGGACCGGTCAATGCCAACGTTGTCGCCGCACAGGTCGTGGCGAGCGCGGCACGAGCCGTTCCCGGGCTCGCACCGTGTACTTCCCCGGTGGACAACGCCGTGACGCCGAGCGTGTGAACGCCCACCGCCGCCGCGGAGGTAAGAGCACGACGAGTTTCGCCACCCGCACCCAGCAGGACGTCGAGCGTGCGGCAGGCCGCCATCGCCACCGGTCCGGCCGGGGTCGGTTTGAGGACGGTGTCGTAGGCCCAGACCGCGGCCGCGAGCGGGACCGCGACCTTCATCGCCGTACGGCCACCGCCGAGCGCGGCCAGGCCGAGCCCGGCCGCGGTCAGCGCGGCCCCGGTGGTGAGCGCCGCGCCCGCGCTCACCCGCCCGGACGGGATCGGCCGCTCGGGACGCTCCACGGCGTCGAGCTTCCGGTCCGCCCAGTCGTTGAGGGCCATTCCGGCCCAGTAGAAGGCGACCGAGGACAGCGGCAGCAGCAGTCGTCGCCCGGTCATCTTGAGTCCCGCCGCGGCGGACCCGGCGACCGTGTCGCCGAGCACCGTCAGCGCGGCGGGCGCTCGCACGAGTTCCACGTACGGTTTCAAAGCGGGAGCCTTCACAGGGCGGCCGCCCAGGCGATCAGGCGGGTGGACTGCTCGGCGAAGCGGTGCTCGTCGCTGCCCAGTGGATCCTTGAAGAAGAAGCCGAGTTCGGTCAGCGCGCCGCTGTGTCCGGCGGCGTGCGCGGTGGTGACCAGGCGGGCGAGGTCGAGGATCAGCGGTGCCGCGAGCGCGGAGTCATACCCGGTCCAGGTGAACTGCAGACTCATGCGCGCGCCGAGGAATCCCTCGAACGACACGTGGTCCCACGCGGTCTTGACCTCACCGAGGTCGGGCACGTTGTCGATGTGCAGCGGTGCGACGACGTCCTCGCCGAGCAGTGCCGCGAGTCCGCGTGCCTTCGATTCCAGCTTGCTGTTCGCGGTCACCGGGTCGGCCAGCGTCTCGCCGTCACCGCCGCCGAGGAGGTTGGTGCCCGCCCAGGAACGGACCTTCAGCGCCCGCGCGCTGAACATCGGCGCGAGGACGGTGCGCAGCAGGGTCTCGCCGGTCTTGCCGTCGGAACCCGCGTACGGCAGGCCTTCCCGCTCGGCGAGCTGCCGCAGCGCGGGCAGGGTGATCCCGGCGGACGGCGTGAACTCGACGTACGGAGAACCCGCCTTCAGTGCCGCGTAGGCCGAAAGCGAACTGGAGGGCAGGACCGCCCGCGCCGGATCCGCGAGTGCGTTTTCGAGGACGTCGAGGTCCTCGTGTTCGGGCAGGTGGGGGCACGGGGCCTCGGTGGAGGACACGTTGACCACCACGACCCGCGCGAGGTCGTGCCGACCGGCGAAAGCTCGGATGTCCGCGGTGAGCCGGGCGGCCGCGTCGGACTGGGCACCCGTATGCGTCGCCGGGTGGTAGCCGTCGCGGATCTCGGCGTCCACTTCGGCCAGCCCGGACCGGACCGCCGAGAACACCGAATGTCCGAACACGCCGGCGTGCGCCAGCTGCTCGGCCCGCTTCTCCAGCGGGGTGTGCACGATGTCGTGCCCGCCGAGGACCAGATCATCCCAGTCCGGCAACGGAACGCGAGCGAAAGCCGGCAGTTCGGTGACGCAACCGCCACCGCCCGTCACCCCCGCGCGGAGGGCGAGCAGCCCTACCGCGGCGGTGGTGGCGACAGACCCCCTCGCACCGATCAACCAGATGCCCGTACGCTCGTGAGCAGGCATTTCTCCACCTTTCCCAAACCCGAAAACGTCAATTGTGTTCACCATCGGATGGTCGGACGTTTCCGGATCAAACCAAGTCGCAGTGATAGCCGTCATGCGACTTTCGGCTGGATCTACGCTGCTGTTACCACCCCGCCTCCTCGGTTTTTCCCCATGTCCTCAGTTACTCCCCTTCGCAGTGACACCGGGCACAGCGGTCCATCGCGCCTCTTCGGCCGCGCTGCGCTCGACCGCGTCGAGAACCTGCTGAACCCTCAATCCGTCCTCGAAGGACGGCTCGGGATCCGTGCCGCCGCCGATCGCGGTGAGCAGGTCGGCGACCTCGTTGGTGAAGGTGTGCTCGTAGCCGAGGAGGTGCCCCGGCGGCCACCACGCCCCGACGTACGGATGCTCGGGTTCGGTGACCAGGATCCGGCGGAACCCGGCCTCGGTGGCGGGTTGCCCACCGTCGAACCAGGACAGTTCGTTCATTGATTCGAAGTCGAACGCGAAGCTCGCCTTCGACCCGTTGATCTCCAGCCGCATCGCGTTCTTGCGGCCCAGCGCGAACCGGGTCGCCTCGAAACTCGCCACCGCCCCGCCGGTGAACCGGCCGAGGAACAGGGCGGTGTCGTCGACCGTGACCTGCCCTGTCCCGCCGTCGCCGTCCGGCCGCTCCTTGACGAAGGTGTCGGTGAGCGCGGAAACCCCGGTGATCGTCTCGCCGGTGACGAACTGGGCGGCGTCGACGATGTGCGCGCCGAGGTCCCCCAGCGCACCCGAGCCCGCCTTGTCCTTGTGCAGCCGCCAGGTCATCGGCGACCGCGGGTCGGACAGCCAGTCCTGCAAATACACCGACCGCACGTGGCGGATCTCGCCGAGCGCCCCGCTCGCGACCAGCTTCCTGGCGTGCGCGAGCGCGGGCACCCGGCGGTAGTTGAAGGCCACCATCGACCGGACGCCGTTCGCGCGTGCCTTCGCCGCCGCCTCGGCCATCGCTTCGGCTTCGCCGAGGGTGTTGGCCAGCGGTTTCTCGCACAGCACGTGCTTCCCGGCTTCGAGCGCGGCGATCGCGATCTCGGCGTGGCTGTCGCCCGGCGTGCAGATGTCGACCAGGTCGACGTCGTCGCGGGCGATCAGCGCGCGCCAATCCGTCTCGACGTCTTCCCAGCCGAACCGTTCCGCCGCGGCCTTCGCCCGCACCTCGTCACGGCCGCCGAGCACGGCGAGTCTCGGGATCAGCGGTGGCGCGAAGAAGCGGTGCACACTGCGCCACGCGTGCGAATGCACCGCACCCATGAACGCGTGGCCCACCATGCCGATCCCGATCGTTTCCTTTGCCGTGCTCATGCCCCTCCTAGATCGTGCTGCTGCGTGTCGGGAACGCGGGTTTACGAGTCGAAGCCGACGTCCATGTACTTGTCGACGTTCTCCTTGGTGACCACCGCGGAGTACGTGGTGATCTCGGCGGGGATCTCGTGCTCGGCGAAGTCGGCGGCACCCTTGCTCTGGCCGAGAAGCCGCGCGAGCGAGATCGCCGAAGACGCCATCGACGGGCTGTAGAGCACCGTCGCCTTCAACGGCTCGGCGTCGGACTTGATCAGGTTCATCGCGTTCTTCGACCCGGCGCCGCCGACCATCAGGAAGTTCTTGCGGTTGGCGTTGTTGATCGCGGCGATGACACCGACACCCTGGTCGTCGTCGTGGTTCCAGAGCGCGTCCAATTTGGGCGCGGACTGCAGCAGGTTCGACGTCTGCTGCTCACCCGACTCCGGCGTGAACTGCGCCGAAACGCGTGGGCCGACCGCGAAACCCTGACGCGCCAAGGCGTCCTTGAAGCCCTTGCTGCGTTCCTGGGTCAGCGGCAGCGAATCGATACCCGCGACCTCGCCGATCACGGGGCCGGCGATGTTCTTCGCCTTCATCTGCTGGGCGATGTAGTTCCCGGCGTTGACGCCCATCCGGTAGTTGTCGCCGCCGATCCACATGCGGTACGCGAGCGGGGTGTCGAAGACGCGGTCGAGGTTGATCACCTGGATGCCGGCGTCCATCGCCTGCTGGCCGACGGCGGTGAGCGCCTTGCCGTCGAACGGCAGGATCACCAGCACGTTGACCTTGGCGTTGATCAGCGTCTCCACCTGGGAGATCTGCTGGTTGACGTCGTTGGTGCCCTCGGTCGCGTTGAGCGTGACCTCACTGAACTTCTGTGCCTGCGCGCGGGCGTTCTTGGTGATGGCCGCCATCCAGCCGTGGTCCGCGGCGGGCGCCGAGAACCCGATGGTGACGGGAGTTCCGGGCTGCGCGTTGCCGCCCGCGTTCGCGACGTTGGCGGCGTTGTTCTGCGCCGGTGCCTCGTTCGAGGTGCACGCGGTCAGCAGCGCACCCGCTCCGACGGCCGCGCCTCCCAGCAGGAAGCGGCGGCGATGCAGGGATTGTTCGGTCATGACGACTCTCCATCCACGGTGATCAAGTACTCGTCTTGGTTTTCTTCACGGAGCGGAACTGCAGTAGCGCGGCCAGCACGATGATCACGCCCTTGGCGATGTTCTGGATGTCGGTGTCCAGGTTGTTGAGCGTGAAGATGTTGGACAGCACGGTGAAGATCAGCACGCCGATCAGGGTGCCGATAAGTGAGCCGCGGCCACCGGTGAGCAGCGTGCCGCCGATGACGACCGCCGCGATGGCGTCGAGCTCGTAGAGCATGCCGTTGGTCGAGGCGCCCGCGGTGGTGCGGGCGACGACCATCAGCGCGGCGATACCGCAGCACAGTCCGGCGACGCCGTAGACGAGAGCGGTGTGCCGCTTGACGTTGATGCCCGCCAGGCGCGAGGCTTCGGCGTTGCCGCCGACGGCGTAGGTGCGGCGGCCGAACGTGGTGCGGTTCAGCACCACCCAGCCGACCGCGAACACCAGCGCGAACATCCAGATCAGCACCGGGATACCGAGCAGGTCACCGCGGAAGAATTCGAGGAACCCGGCCTCCGACACCACCTGCGTGCGGCGGCCGCTGATGCGCTCCGCGAGCCCGCGGGCCGAGACGTACATCGCCAAGGTCGCGATGAACGGCACGATCTTCCCGTAGGAGACCAGGATCCCGTTCACCAGACCGCAGCCGAGGCCGACCAGGAGTCCACAAAGGATCATCACGAACGGGCCGTACGACTGGGTGGCCAAGGTGGTCAGCCAAACGCTGGAGAGCGCCACGATCGACCCGACCGAGAGGTCGATGCCGCCGGCGATGATCACGAACGTCATCCCGACGCTGACCACGCCGATGGCCGCGGCGAGCCGCAGGATCGTCGAGAGGTTGCCGTCGGTGAAGAACTGGTCGGGCCGGGTCACGCTCCCGACGACGCACAGGATCACCAGCACACCGGCCAGCCCGAGCAACCGGGGGTCGACGGTGAACTTGAATCCCTGTTTCTTCGGTGGTACGGGTTCCACGACGGTTCCCGTACGCACCGACTCGGCTTGGTCAGTCACGCCGCACTCCCCTCGAGAATCACGTCGAGCACATCCGCCTCTGTCAGCTCCGCAGACGGCTTTTCAGCCAGGACACGTCCTTCACGCAGCACCAGCACCCGGTCGGACAGTCCGAGTACTTCGGGGATCTCGCTGGAGACCAGTACGATCGCGACCCCGGTCGCGGCCAGTTCGGCGATCAGCCGGTACAGCTCGGCCCGCGCGCCGACGTCGACCCCGCGCGTCGGCTCGTCCAGCAGCAGCACCCGGCAGCCGCGGACCAGCCAGCGCGCGAGCACCGCCTTCTGCTGGTTGCCACCGGAGAGCGTGCGGATGATCCGCTGCGGGTCGGCGGGCCGGAGATCGAGACGCCGCAGGCTTTCCCCGGCGTCTTCGAGTTCGCGCGACCGGTCGGAGAAGCCGAACGTCGCGTACTTGCCCAGGCTCGCCAAAGTCACGTTGTGCGCGACGGACAGGTCCAGCAGCAGGCCCTGGCTCTTGCGTTCCTCCGGCGCCAGGCCGATCCCGGCCTTGACCGCCGCGGACACGCTTCCCGGCCGGATGGTCTTCCCGTTGACCGAGACCGATCCGGTGTCCTGCTTGCGTGCCCCGAAGATCGTTTCCAGCAGCTCGCTGCGCCCCGAGCCGACGAGGCCCGCGATCCCGACGACTTCGCCCGCGTGCACGGTGAAGTTCACGTTCTCGAACTCGCCGGCGGTGGTCAGGTTCTCCACCTTGAGGACCTCGGTGTCCGGGTCCACGTGCTCCTGGTGACGCGGGCCGAAGACGGTCTCGACCTTGCGGCCCGCCATCAGCGCGACGAGGTCCGAGGTCGGTGTCTCCTTGGCGCCGAGACCGGTGGCAACGGTCCTGCCGTCCTTGAGCACGGTGACGCGGTGCCCGATCCGGCGCAGTTCTTCGAGCCGGTGGGAGATGTAGACGATCGCGACACCCTCGGCGGTCAGTTCACCGACGATGCGGAAGAGGTTGTCGACCTCTTCCCCGGCGAGTGCCGCGGTGGGCTCGTCCATCACCAGCAGCTTCGCGTCGTACGCGAGCGCCCGCGCCATCGAGACCAGCTGCTGTCCGGCGGCGGAAAGCTTGCCGACCTCGGTCGACGGCGCGATCCCCGGATGTCCGAGCCTGGCCATCAGCTTGGCGGCCTTCTGCCGGGATTCGCTGATCCGCGTGAAACCGAAGGTGGCGCGCTCACGACCGAGGAAGATGTTGTCGGCGACGGAAAGCCCGGGTACCAGGTCGAGTTCCTGGTACATCGTGGCGATGCCGATCTTCAGCGCGGCGACCGGCGAGGGCAGCGTGACCGGTTCGCCCTGCCAGGTGATCTCGCCTTCGTCGGGACGGTGTGCCCCGGCGAGGGTTTTGATCAGCGTGGACTTGCCCGCGCCGTTCTGGCCGAGGAGACAGTGCACCTCGCCGGGCTCGACGTCGAAGTCGACGCCGTCGAGCGCGCGCACCCCGGGGAAGGTCTTCACGATCCCCCGGACGGATAGCAAGGTCATGCCGGCGCCTCCTCGGCCTCGGTGGTGGCAAGCGGAACGAGCGTCGGATCGGCGAAAAGCCGTTCGGTGGCGAGGTGGGCGGCGCCGCGCAGCGGGGCGGTGGTGCCCAGCGGCGACGGCTCGACGCGGCAGGCGGGCTCGTGCCCGAGCGGACGCGCGGACAGTTCGCGGCGCACCGGCTCGACCAGCCACTCGCCCAGTTCGGCGAAGTAGCCGCCGAGCACCACGACGTCCGGGTCGAGCACGTCGACCACAGTGGACACCGCGATGCCGAGCGCTACCCCGAGTTCCGAGACGGCCGCGACCGCGCGCTGGTCACCGCGCTGTACACGGTGCTTGAGCAGCCCGACCCGGCCGTCGACGCCGGGCGCGGGATCGTGCAACGGGTCACCGGGCGAGGCGGCGCCACGCAGCACCGCGTTGAGCCCGGCCTTGGTCTCCAGGCAGCCGACCCGGCCGCACTGGCACTGTTCGCCGGAGGGGTCGACGGTGATGTGCCCGACCTCGCCGGCGAACCCCCTGGCACCGCGCAGGATCGCGCCGCCGGACACGAGCCCGCCGCCGACGCCCATCCCGCCGCTGAGGTAGAAGAGTTCGCTCACCCCGGCACCGACCCCGGCGACCGCTTCGCCGACCGCGCCGAGGTTGGCCTCGTTGTCGACCGCGATGGCGTCGACCGGCAGACCGAGCCGGGCCGCCAGGAGGTCGGCGATCTCGGCGTCGCGCCAGCGCAGGGTCGGCGCGAACCGCAACACCGCGGCGGCCGTGTCGACCAGGCCGGGAACGGACACCGTGACGCCGACCGGCCGCTCGTCACGCAGCACCTGCCCGGCGAGGAAGGCGAGTTCGTCCATGCTCCGGTGGAGGCCGAGCCCGGCGACGTCGGCGGTCTCGACCCGTTCGGCGATGACGCGGCCTTCGAGGTTCGCGACGACGGCGGCGAAACGGTCTGCCTCGACGCTGAGCGCGAGCCCGTACGCGCTGTCGCCGTTCAGCTCGACCAGCTGGCTGGGCCTGCCGTTGCCGCCCGCCCGCAGTCCGGCGGAGCGGACGAGGCCGCGTCCGGACAGCTCGGTGATCAACCCGGAGACGGCCGCTTTGGTGAGCCCGCACCGCGCCGCGAGCTGGGTACGCGAGAGCGACCCCGCGCGCAGCGCCCGCAGGAGCGCGGCGAGGTTCGCCGTGCGTGGGCTGACCGGGTCGAACTGCCCGGGATCAGTCGCGGCCACACTGCCCTCACTTACGAATCGGCCGTAACAAACTTTGTTACTTAGCCAGCGAAAGTAGGGTGGTCCGTGTCACTCGTCAAGGTGACAACAGGACAGAAATGGCCGCCGTCACCCGAATAGCCGTCCAGATTGGTACAGACTTTTGCACTTTACAAGCTAAAGTCTGTACGATATTGACGTTACTCACCGAAATCCGTCGGTTGCTCCGCGTGCCGCCGACCGGTCCTGCCGCGTGAGATGAACGCACCCTTCGCCGCGTGGAGAGCGGAGAAGGGCGTCTTCTAGCTCACCGGGTTGGCCATCTTTGTGACTGGTGGGACCCCGGAGGCCGCAGACAGGTGTCCGAGGCTGTGAAGGCCCCCTTTTCTACCTTCACAGGGTCAGGGGTTCCCGGCAAAGTCGCAGAGCTGCTGGTCAGCGCTGCTGCCGGCAATCCGGACTTGACATCGTCGGTGCCGGCGAGGGGCCGAGCGGGGAGGATTTGAGACGTTCAACGTCCGAAATCTTCCCCACTCGGGCGTATGCCGGGGGACCTGTCCCTGAACCCCTGTTGATCAAGAACCGCAACCGGTGTGACCCCGCGACCTCACACAGCGACCAATAGCAGCCCGGCCCGCAACCTCGACTTTGCCGCGCCCTGACCCTGAGGGGAGGCAAGGAGTCCCTCATGGACCGCGATCCTGGCGTCCTTACCGCTCACGAGCACCGAAGAACGTCAGCTACTGAGGGTGAAGGCCCGGTCCGTGGCCGACCAAGCGGCCCCGATGACCCCGGCGGTGTCCCCCAGTTCGGACAGCACGATCGGCAGGTTCCCGGTCGCGAGCGGCAGCGACCGCCGGTAGACCGAGCTGCGGATCTCGGCGAGCAGCTGATGCCCGAGCTGCGCGACGCCGCCGCCGATCACGACCATCCCCGGGTTCACGAAACTCACCAGTGAGGCGACCACCTGGCCGAGCCGCCGTCCGCCGTCGCGGATCAGGTTGACCGCGCCGAAGTCGCCCGACGCCGCCGCGCGGCCGACGTCCTGGGCGGTGATCGCGCCGCGGTCGGCGACGACGTCGGCGAGGTACGCCGACCGGCCACTGCGGGCCAGCGTCAGTCCGTCGCGGGCCAGCGCGGCGCCGCCGAAGTACGCCTCGAGGCATCCGGTCTCACCGCAGGCGCAGGTCGGTCCGTAGTCGTCGAGGCGGATGTGCCCGATGTCGCCCGCGGTGCCCGCGACGCCGCGGTACACCTTGCCGCCCAGCACGATCCCGCAGCCGATACCGGTGCCGATCTTGACGAACACCAGGTCGTCGATGGAGCGGGCGACCCCGGCGTGCCGTTCGCCGAGCGCCATGGAGTTCACGTCGTTGTCGACGGTGACCGGGCAGCCCAGCAGTCCGCCGAGATGGTCGCGTACGGAGAACCGGTCCCAGCCGGGCATTATCGGTGGCGCGACCGCCATGCCCTCGGCGAAGCTCACCGGCCCCGGGAGACCGATCCCCGCGGCGATCAGCTTCCCCGGTAGGTCTTCGCGGATCTTCTCCGCCAGCCCGGCGATGCGTTTGAGGACGGCGTGCGGCCCCTGCCGGACGTCGCAGTCCTCGACGGTGTGCACCAGCACCTCGCACGAAGCGTCGGTGAGGGCGACCCCGACCGACGTCGCGCCGACGTCGACGGAGAGCACGCGCAGGTCCCCCGCCAGCCGCACCAGGGTCGACCGCCTACCGCCCCGGCTCGCCGACGGACCCGCGGTTTCGACGAGGCCGACCTCGGCCAGCCGTGCGACCTCCGCACCCACCCGGGCACGCGGCAGCTCCAGCCGCTCCCCCAGTTCGACGCGGGACATCGGGCCCTCGTCCCGCAGCAACGTGAGCAACTGGGTCTGGTGCCGGGTTTCGACCATCGGATGCTCCGTGGTGGATGCCGTGCTCATTCAGCCGAGCCTACGGCGTTCGCCCCGGGGTGTCCCGAATGCCACGGCGGAGACTCGCACATGACATTCGGAACCCTCGGGGGTGCCCGGGCGGGAACAAACCCACCGGCGCCCGTCTAGGCTGTGTCTATCGAAGCGTGCTTTCGGATTTCCGCAGCCGGGCCGCGACACCAGCTGATCCCTCACCCAGCCGTACCAGCGGCCCGCCTCCGCAAACCCGAGGCCTCCAACCGAAAAGACGCACGCGTGTCCTCGCCCAACCTGCCAACCCCAGTTCGCGAGACACGCCCTAGTCCACTGTGGACTTTTCGGCGCGCACCAGGATCCACGACGGGATCAGCACGATCCCGGTGATCCCGGTGATCCACCAGTGCGTGTCCGCGATCGCCGCCGCGGCCCCCGGAGTGGCGGCGAGGCCCGTGGAGACGAGCACCGTCAGGATCGACGTCCCGAAGGATCCGCCGATCCGTTGCAGCATGGCGAAGATCGGCATCGCGTGGGAGATCCGGTCCTTGGGCACCAGCATCAGCCCGGCGGCGAGCGCCGGTGTCGTGGTCAGCCCGATGCCGCAGCCTCGGACGACCTGCACGGCCGAGAGCCACCAGTAGTCGTCGGATCCGGTGAGCAGCGCGAGCGGCACCGTCCCGATGATCGTGACGATCAGCCCGGCGAAGATCACCCTGGCGCCGCCGATCCGGTCGGTCAGCCTGCCCGCGAGCGGCAGTGCCGCCACCGTGCCGAGCGCCAGCGGTGCGGTCAGGAGCCCGGTGGCGACGAGACTCTCGTGCCGGACGTCGAGGTAGTACAGCGGCAGGACGATCATCGCGCCGAACAGCGCGACCCCCATGCCGAAGATCACGGCGGCGGCCGAGAAGAACGCGCGGTCGCGGAACAGCCGCAGATCGAGCAGCGGGGCACGCGACCGCGACGCGGTGGCAGCGAAGATCGCGAGCAGGACGACGCCGGCGATCGCCGGGATCGGGGCGCCTTCCGCGACGCCGTACACGAGCGACGGCAGACCGGTCACGGTGAGGAGAAGACCGCGCCGGTCCAGCGGCTCGGCGCCCGCCGGGGTCTGCATCGGCAGCCATTTCCAGCCCAGCAGCAGGCTGAGCACCGCGATCGGCACGTTCACCAGGAACAGCCACGGCACGCCGAGTCCTTCGGTGAGCAGGCTGCCGCCCAGTGTGCCGAGCACCGGCGCGAGATAGATCGGGATGCTCAGCACGGCCATCATCCGGCCGAGCCGCTTCGGCCCCGCCGTCACCGCGAACAAGATCTGCCCGGCCGGGACCAGCAGTCCGCCCGCGGCGCCCTGCAACACACGGAAAACGATCAGCGCCTCGATCGACGTCGCCGTCGCGCAGAGCGCGGAACACACCGCAAACAAGCCGACGCACACCAGCCAGAGCCTGGCCGCCCCGAAGCGACGGCTCGCCCATCCGCTTACCGGCACCATCGCGGCGAGCGCGAGCAGGTAGCCGGTGACGATCCACTGCACGGTGCCGAGCGATGCGCGGAACTCCGCCGCGATCGTGCCGAGCGCGACGTTGACGACGGTTGACGTGAACATCGACAGGAACCCGCCGAGGGTCAAGATCGAAGTCATCCCCCACAGAGCGGGGGTGATGCGCTCGTCATCGGTATGCCCGATCATCCTACCAGCCGTTCTTATCAGCGTTAAGATCTTAACAGTGATAAGATTCCTTCGGCTTGTCAAGTCCGATACGGACCGGCGAAGGTGTGCGCATGGTCGTGAGACGCGATGGCTACGTTCGAGCCGCGCTCGAACTCCTCGACGAGGTCGGGCTGGACGGATTGAGCCTGCGCAAGCTCGGGGAGAAACTCGGTGTGCGGGGTCCCGCGCTCTACACGCACTTCAAGAGCAAGCAGGCGTTGCTCGACCAGATGGCCGAAACCATGCTGGACGACCACCTCGCCCCGCTGGACGATCCCGCGGCGGTGGGCGACTGGGCCGAGTGGCTGACCCGCCGCGCCCGCACCATCCGCCGCACACTGCTGTCCTACCGGGACGGCGCCCGCCTGCACGCCGGCTCCCGCCCGACCGGGCGGTCGGCGATGACGCCGCTGATCAAACCGTTGCTGGAAGCGGGTTTCACCGCGGAGGACGCGACACACGCGATCCTCGCCATCAGCCGGTACACCCTCGGCTGCGCGATCGACGAACAGCAGCACGTCGACGGCGAATCGGCTGTCGACCACGCCGAAGATCCGGCCGCCTCGTTCGAATACGGCCTCTCCCGGCTGATCACCGGGCTCCGCGCCGACGTCGATGTCGCAAATCCGCCAGACCAGGATGTCGCATAGCTGCTGAAATGGCGGCATGACGACCGACGACGCCCGGCTGTTCCGCTCCCTGCACCTCCCTTCGAAACCGCTGGTGCTGGCCAACGCGTGGGACGTCGCGAGCGCCCGGATCGTCGAGGACGCCGGCGCCGCGGCGATCGCCACCACCAGCGCCGGGGCGGCCTGGAGCCTCGGCGCTCCCGACGGCGACCTGCTCGGCCGCGACCTCGCGGTGGACCTGATCGCCCGGATCGCCCGCGGCGCGGGTGTCCCGGTGACCGCCGACATCGAAGGCGGCTACGCGGGCACGCCCGAAGGTGTCACCGAAACCGTCGCCGCCGTGGTGGCCGCGGGCGCCGTCGGGATCAACATCGAGGACGGCCCGCGGCCGCCCGAAGAGGTGGTGCCGCGAATCGCGGCGGCCCGCGCGGCGAGCGGCGAGGTCTTCGTCAACGCACGGATCGACACCTTCCTCAGGGGGCTCGGCGGGGTGCCGGAGACCCTGGAGCGCGCCGCCGCGTACCTGGCGGCGGGCGCGGACGGGATCTTCGTCCCCGGCGCCACCGACCCCGCCGTGATCACCGCGCTCGTCGAGGGCATCGACGCACCGGTGAACGTGATGGCCCACCCCGGCGCGCCGAGTGTCAAGGAACTGGCCGCACTCGGGGTCGCGCGGGTGAGCGTCGGCTCCGGAATCAGCCAGGCCGCTTACGCCGTCGCGCGGGAAAGCGCACGGGACCTGTTCTCGACAGGCACGTACACGCGGCTGGAGGAGGCCGTGGACTACGGCACCCTCAACGACCTCCTGGCCGGCCGCAAGTAGTCCTCTAGTTGCGCGGGGTCCGTCGGTACAGGGCGGCGATCCCCGTACCGACACGGACGTCACGCGTGACTGGATGGCCAACACACGTGACTGGACGGATAACACGTGTGACTGGATGGATAACACGTGTGACTGGACGGACAACACACCTGCGGCCGGTTCGGACGCGTGTTATCCGTCCACACACGCGTGTTATCCATCCAATCACGCGTGTCGTCCGGCTGGACACGCGTGTTGTCCGTCCAGTCACACGGACCGCCGCAAGTAGAGGACTAAATGCGGCAGCGGGCATTCAGGACCACAGGTAGCGCCGCTCGGGCCGCCCGGTCCCGCCGTACTTGAGGGTCACCTCGGCCTTCCCCGTCGCCACGAAATGCTCCAGGTACCGGCGCGCGCTCACCCGCGCGACGCCGGTCGCCTCGGCGCATTCGCTCGCGGACATCCCGCCCGGCGCGCCCCGCAGCGCGGTTTCCACCAGCCGCGCGGTTTCGGCGGTGAGTCCCTTGGGCAGCACGGGTTTCGCGCTCGGCCGCGCGCCGAAGACCTGGTCGACGTCGGCCTGCCCGGCCTCGGCCAGCCGGTCCAGCCGCTGGTGCAACGTCGCGAAATGGGTGAGCTGATTCCGCAGGGCCGCGTACTCGAACGGTTTGATCAGATAGTGCAGGACCCCGCCGCGCATCGCCTGCCGCACGGTCTCGACGTCAGTGGCGGCGGTGATCAGGATGACGTCGACGTCCTCGGTGGCGCGCAGTTCCCGCAGCACCGAAAGCCCGTCGAGATCGGGGAGATAGACGTCCAGCAGCACCAGATCCGGTTTCAGCTCCCGCGCCAGCCGGATCGCGTCGGCCCCGGTGTGCGCGACCCCGACGACGGCGAATCCCTCCGTGCGAGTGACGTATCCACTGTGGACTTTCGCGACCATGAAATCGTCGTCGACGACGAGGACCCTGATCATCGCGGAAGCCTCGCCGTGAACACCGCGCCGTCGTCGTTGTGCACCTCGACGGAGCCGCCCCGCCGGACGCACGCCTGCCGGATCAGCGCGAGCCCGAGACCACGCTGACCATGCGCCGCCGCCTTCGTGGTGAAGCCGTGTTCGAACACCTCTTCGGCGATTTCCGGCGCGACACCGGGCCCGGAATCACGGACCTCCACCCGCACTTCGTCCTCCTCCTGCCACACGCCGACCTCGATCCAGCCGCGTTCACCACTCTTGGCCGAACTCAGCGCGTCCAGCGCGTTGTCGACGAGATTTCCCAGCACCGTCACCAAATCCGTGGAGAGCGCGTCCTCGACGCGGTCCAGTTCGCTGTCGGGCGCCATCCGCAGGCCCACCCCGCGTTCGGCGGCCAGCGACGCCTTCGCGATCAGCAGCGCCGCCACCGCCGGGTCGCCGATGCGCGAGCCGACCTCCGCGCGCCACTCGCCTTGCGCCGAGCTGATCCGGCTGACGTAACCGCGGACCTCGTCGTATTCCCCGAGTTCCAGCAGGCCCGAAATGGTGTGCAGCCGGTTGCTGAATTCGTGCGCCTGGGCCCGCAACGTGTCGGTGGCGTGCCTGCTGGCGTCGAGTTCGTCCCGCAGGGTCATCAGATCGGTGCGATCCCGCAGGGTCACCACGGCACCGCGCACGTCGATCGGCATCCGGTTCAGGGTCAGCACCTTTCCTTGCCTCAGTACGATCTGATCGGCGCCGGTCGCGCGGCCGGTGAGCAGGTCACGGATCCGCTCGTTGAGGTCGAGGTCCTCGACCGACCGGCCGACGGCGTCTTCCGGCAGGGCCAGGAGTTCGCGGGCGTGCTCGTTCACCAGGGTGATCCGGTGCTGCGGATCCAGGCCGACGACACCCTCCTTGATGCCGTGCAGGAGCGCCTCCCGGTTCTCCACCAGCGCGGTGATCTCGTGTGGCTCCAGGCCGAGCGTCTGGTTCTTCACCCGCCGCGCCAGCAGCAGCGAACCGCTCACACCGATCACCAGCGCGACCCCCAGCACCCGCAGGGCGTTGTCCGGCGAGTCGAGCACGCCGGCGAAGAAACCAGGCGACTTCGAACCGGCCGCGACCATGCGGACCACTTTGCCACCCTTCTCGTCGAGCACCGGGACGTGCGCCACGATCGAGCCGTCGATATCACCGACCCAGGACCGTCCGGAAAGGACGGTGCTCTCGCCGATGTCGAGCGTTGTCCTCAGCTGACCCGGATCGGGTGACGCCAGCACGTAGCGGTCCGCGCCGGCGATCACGACGGAATCCACCCCGGAGAAGCTTCGCGCGGTTTCGGCGGGGGCGTTCAGTTCCCACGGGCCGTTTTCAAGATCACCCACGACACCCTGCGCGGCGACACTCTCCGCGACCGAAAGCGCCCGGCGTCCCTCGGTCGTGCGGAAGTTGTTCCCCGCCTGGACGACGGCCAGCACGCCGACCGCGCACAGTAGGCAGCTGACGACCACCAGTTGCCACGCGAGGAGCTGGCGGGCCAAGGAACCCCGAGCACCCATCGCCACCTCCGCGTGACCAAAACGACCACAACAACCATTGGGCCCGCAAGCGGGACATCTCTGTTGACCCGAGTGCACCATGTCCAACCACGCGGCAGAGAGGCGGGGATCACAGTGAAGCCCAGTAGCTGGTTGGCCATCGCGGCGGCGCTCGTCGCCGTCTTGCTGGTGCCACCGTTGCTCACCCCGGGCGGCGAGGCCGACGAGGGTTCGCAGATCCGGTCGCTGCGGGTACTCGTGCCCAACGCACCCGGCGGCGGTTACGACATCACGGCCCGCACGGCGACCAAGGCCATGGAGGACGCGGACCTGCTCGGCAACGCGGAGGTCTTCAACCTCCCCGGCGCCGGCGGCACGGTCGGCCTCGGCCGGACGGTGGCCGAACGCGGCAACGGCAAGCTCGTCATGTCGATGGGGCTCGGCGTCGTCGGCAGCGTGTTCACGAACAAGTCGCCGTCTTCATTGCTCGACACCACACCGGTGGCGAAGCTGATCGAGGAGTCGGACATCGTCGTGGTCGGCAAGGATTCGCCGTACCAGACGATCGACCAGCTCATCGCGGCGTGGAAGGCCGATCCGGGCGCGGTCCAGGTCGGCGGCGGTTCGTCACCGGGCGGGCCGGACCACCTGGCGCCGATGCTCATGGCGAAGGCGGTCGGGCTCGCGCCCAAGGCGGTCAATTACGTCCAGTTCGACGGCGGCGGGGAACTGCTCGCCTCGGTCCTCGGCGGCAAGGTCGCGTTCGGCGTGTCCGGCGTCGGCGAGTACCGCGATCAGATCCAGGCGGGCACGCTCCGGGTGCTGGCGGTGACCAGCGAGAAGCGGATCCCGGGCATCGACGCGCCGACGCTGTCGGAGTCCGGTGTGGACGTGAAGTTCACCAACTGGCGCGGCATCGTCGCGCCGCCCGGCATCTCCGAGTCGGACCGCACGAAGCTGGTGAGCCTGTTCGAGCGGCTGCAGAAGACACCGCAGTGGCAGGAAGCTTTGCAACGCAACGGATGGACCGGGGCGTTCGCCCCAGGGGAGCAGTTCGGTTCGTTTCTCGAAGAGGAGAACACTCGAGTGGCAACGGTGCTGAAAGAGCTGGGTCTGGCATGACGACCACGTGGCTGAAGGAGCGCTCCGAACTCGGGGTGAGCGTCGGGCTCGTGGTGCTCGGCGTGCTGGTGCTGACCGACGCGCTGAGCATTCCCACCGACTTCGCCCAGCGCGGCCCGGTAGGACCGAAGGCGGTGCCGATCCTGGTCGGCTCGCTGCTGCTGATCGTCGCGGTGCTGCTGGCGCGCGACGTGCTGCGCGGCGGCAAGGGAGAGGCCGAGGGCGGCGAGGACATCGACCTCACCGAGCCCGCCGACCTGCGCACGGTCCTGTTGCTGTGCGGCGCTTTCCTGGCCAACGCGGCACTGATCGGGCTGGTCGGGTTCCCGATCTCGGGCGCGTTCCTGTTCTGGGGCGCGGCCTACGCGCTCGGCAGCCGCAACCTGGTCCGTGACCCGCTGATCGCGGCGGGCATGTCCGTCGTGACCTTCCTGGTCTTCAACAACCTGCTCGGTGTCCCACTCCCCGGTGGCCCGTTGATGGAGGTGTTCTGATGTTCCAGCAACTCATCGACGGCTTCGGCACCGCGCTGACCCCGACCCACATCGCGATGGCGGCGATCGGTGTCCTGCTGGGCACCGCGATCGGCGTGCTGCCGGGCATCGGCCCGGCCATGGCGGTGGCCCTGCTGCTCCCGGTGACCTACGGGCTGGAACCCACCGGCGCGTTCATCATGTTCGCCGGCATCTACTACGGCGGGATGTTCGGCGGTTCGACGACGTCGATCCTGCTGAACACCCCCGGTGAGAGCGCGGCGGTCGTCGCGGCCATCGACGGCAATCCCATGGCCCGCAAGGGTCGCGGGGCGCAAGCGCTTGCGGCGGCGGCGATCGGGCATTTCGTCGGCGGCATCCTCGGCACGATCGCGCTGGTCGTGCTGGCCCCGGTGATCGCGAAGCACGCCGTCGACATCGGAGCGCCAGACCTGTTCGCGATCATGGTGCTGGCGTTCATCGCGGTCACCTCGGTGCTCGGCAGCTCCCGCGTCCGCGGCGTGGCGTCGCTGCTGATCGGCCTCACCATCGGTCTCGTCGGGCTGGACGAGATGACCGGGCAGCAGCGGCTGACCTTCGGCTCGCTGCACCTTGCCGACGGCATCGACGTCGTCATCGTGGCGGTCGCGCTGTTCGCGGTCGGCGAGTCGCTGTGGGTCGCCGCGCACCTGCGGCGCACCGCGCATCAGCCGATCCCGGTCGGCAGGCCGTGGCTGTCGCGCGCCGACCTCAAGCGGACGTGGAAGCCGTGGCTGCGCGGTCCGCTCATCGGGTTCCCGTTCGGCGCGGTGCCCGCCGGTGGCGCCGAGATCCCGACATTCCTCTCGTACGTCACGGAAAAGCGGCTCTCGAAGCACAAGGACGAGTTCGGCAAGGGTGCCATCGAAGGCGTCGCGGGTCCGGAGGCGACGGCGTCGGCCTCGGCTGCGGGGACGCTGGTCTCGATGCTGACGCTCGGCCTGCCGACCACCGCGGTCGCGGCCGTGATGCTGGCGGCGTTCCAGCAGTACGGCATCCAGCCGGGACCGCTGTTGTTCGAGCGGGAGTCTTCGCTGGTGTGGGGCCTGATCGCCTCGCTGTTCGTCGGGCTGACGCTGCTGCTGGTGCTGAACCTGCCGCTGGCGCCGCTGTGGGCGAAGCTGCTGCGGATTCCGCGGCCGTACCTCTACGCGGGAATCCTGTTCTTCGCCAGCGTCGGCGCGTACGCGGTCAACGCGGACATTTTCGATCTGCTGGTGATGTTCGTGATCGGCCTGATCGGCTTCGCGATGCGCCGCTACGGCCTGCCGGTGCTGCCGGCGATCATCGGCGTCATCCTCGGCCCGGCCGCCGAACAGCAGATGCGACGCGCGCTGCAACTGAGCGACGGCAACCTCGGCGGGCTGTTCGACACCCCGTTCGCGATAGTGGTCTACGTGATCATCCTGGTGATCCTGTTCTTTCCGTTGATCAAGCGTTTCCTGCCTGCCCGTCCCACCGCCGAAGACGAGACGGAGCCCAAGGACAAGGTGGACGCCTGATTTGCGGGAACCGGCCCGGCCTCGACTGCCCCGAGGCCGGGCCTTCTCGCGCGCTCACCCTTGAGAAGGAGCGAACCGGTCCGCGCGAGTGATCTTTCGGGACACCCGCCGCCCGAAGATCGGCTTCATGCTCAAGAAGATCCTTCACCTGCCCCCGGCCGTGGGTGACACCGAACAGCCGGTCCCCCGCTGGGCGATGCGCCTGGCGTACGCGCTTCCCTGGCTCCTGCTGCCTTCGTGCCTGTGGCGGCTGCCCTTCGCCGTCCACTTCGAGATGGGCCAGCTCCACGATCGCGGGATGCCGCCGCTCTGGCTGAGCGTCCCGTACGTCCTCTCGCTCAGTGTGCTCACCGAAGTGACCGCGATCCTCGCCATCGGACTGGTCCGCGGCTGGGGCGAGGTGGCGCCCCGATGGATTCCGTTCCTCGGCGGCAAACCCGTCCGGCCGATGGCGGCCGTCGTTCCCGCCGTCCTCGGCGGCCTGGTCCTCACCGCGCTGTTCAGCTCCGTTCCACTCGGCGGCGACCGTCAGCTGACCGTGTTCGGCGTGACCGAAAGTGTCGGTTACCTCAGCGACGGCTGGGAAACTTTGGCGACGATATGCGTCACCCCGCTCGCCCTCTGGGGCCCGATCATCGTCGTCCTGGCCGTCGCCTATCACCGCCGCCGAAAGGTAACGAAAGCATAACGGCAAGGTCGCGTTTTGAACCGCTCTCGCGTCGGGACCGTTTCAGCCAACACGGAGTCAGTGTCGCCGGCGATGCCGGTGACGCATCCCCCGGACTCCGCGCAACGACACCGAACGAGGTGAACAATTTCATGCCCCGCAACCCTAGAACCACCGGCCGCCACCGCATGGCACGCCGCACCAAGGTCGCCACCGGCGCCATCGCGCTGTCCCTCGCCGTCGGCGGGATCGTCGTGGTGAACACGACCGGAACCCCCGACGCCGCCAGGGCCGACGGTGCGGACAAAGCGTTCTTCATCGACATCGCGAAGGTCCCCCGCGGCAACAACGTCAACCTCGACCTCGCGAAACGAGGCGCCAGAGGAACGTTCACCGTGGACTGCGGCCGCAACGAGAACGGCCACTTCAACGGCGACAACTTCATCGCGCAGCCCGGCGTCCGCAATGGAGCCGAGCACCTCCACGACTACGTCGGGAACCTCTCGACCAACGCGGACTCGAACAACAAGAGCCTGTCCCGCGCGGGCACGACCTGCAAGAACGGGGACAAGTCGGCCTACTTCTGGCCCGTCATCCGGATCAACACCGAGGAAGAGGAAGAAAACGAGGCGGCGAACGAGGAGAAACTCGCCGCCGACCGCGCGAACGCGGCCAAGGACGAGGCAGCCGCCCAGGTCGACTGTCCCGACGTCGCCAGCGAACTCGAAGAGGTCCCTGACCAGGCGATGCCCGCGGTCGACGAGAGCCTCGACAAACTCGACCAGGAGTCCGAGAACGCGAACGACCAGCTGGCGCAAGGGAAACAGGCGGGCCAGGTGCTCGACGAGCTGAAGAACAAGCGGAAGCCGTCGATCAAGAAGATCAGCGACACCATGAAGCAGGCGGGCACACCGGTCGCGAAGCCCGAAGACCAGCTCGCCGGGTGCGCGGTGAAGCAGAACGGTGAGGGCGGCCTCGACAACGGCGGCGAGAACAGCACCGTCAACGCCGCCGGTGACGTCGAGAAGAAGAAGTCCGACGGCAAGGCGGCCGATTTTCCCGGCACCGACGACAACAACGAGATCGGCGACAACGAGGGCGAGATCCAGCGACCCGAGAAGGTGGACCTGACGTTCACCAGCGGCGGCGCCCGCCGCGTCGTCGCGATGCCGAAGTTCCTGCGGGTGCTCTACGGCGACGCCAAGCAGACCACCAACGGACCGGCCAACGCCCGGCCAAGCTGGACCTGCACCGGCTTCGAGGACCGGCTCACCGAGCTGTACCCGATCTGCCCGCGGGGCAGCAAGGTCGCGCGCGTCCACGCGTTCCCGAACTGCTGGGACGGGAAGAACACCGACAGCGCCAACCACCGCACGCATATCGTGTTCTCCGACCGCAACGGGAAATGCCCGCGCGGCTTCAAGAACGTGCCGCAGCTGCGGATCACACTGGTGTACGACATCCCGGCGAACATCCAGGCCGCCGGGCAGTACGCGGTCGACGCGTTCGCGCAGGAGAAGCACAACCCGCGCTCCGACCACGACGACTTCGCGAACGTCATGTCGCAGCGGCTGATGAACCAACTCGTGAAGTGCGTTAACAGCGGGAAACGCTGCCGGCAGTAGGTGGGAGCTGAAGGGGACTTTCCCCGCATGCCATGCGGGGAAAGCGCCCTTCACCGCGTCGGACGCGGGGAAGGTCCCCTTCAGCTCACCGCTGTGCGGGGGCGCGGCGGGGATGACCCGCGCCCCCACCCCCCACGCCGGGGGTCCGGTTTCTGGCCCGGCGTAGGGGTACCGGACCAGAAACCGGCGAGCGGCACGGCTCTCCCTCCCTGGAAGCCGGACCGCCCGGTCTCGGGGCTAGGCCGTCGTCGACAACCGGCTCACCCGGTCGAACACGAGCGGCGCCGGCATCGCCGGGTTCACCTCGGCCAGTACGGCGTCGGCGTCCAGGCCTGGCAGGTGGATCCACGCGCTGTCGGCGAAATCGGGCGTCGTGACGCTGATCCGGCCGCAGCGCGCGGGCGGGATCAGCGCGACACCGAAGGGCTCGACCACGTTGCGCCACACCGATTGCGACACGATCATCCCGGCACCGAACTTGTCCCCTGTCGGGTCGAGACGGCACCAGTAGCCGACGGCGTCGTTGAAGGTCGAGGCGCACAGCAACCGGGTCAGCGTGATGTAGGTGCGGTGATAACGATGGTTGTCCGCCATCGGTCCCATGTGGACGGCTATCCGCGCTCGCATCGGGACACGGGCGTAGCGGTTGCGAGACCGAAGCAGATGGTCCAGGTGAAACACGACCTCGCAGAGCTGCCCGACGGTCCGGTCCGGGTACGCGACCATCAGCCCGTCCCCGGTCTCCCGGAAGTGGCGTGCTTCCCCCGGCGCGAGCCCGACCGCGTTGAAGGAGCGGGAAACCAGCGTCTCCATCTCGGTCTTCATCGGATCCAGCAGGTCATCACTGGCCTTGGACGAACCGACGATGTCGACGGCGAGCACGGCGTGGGTGCGCGCGTTGTATTGGCCTGAGGTCAGCACCTGCATCTCTGCGACCCCTCCCCTGATCGGTGAAAACTGGCGGCAGGAAGCAGTGTTCCCACTCCTCACCGGAAGTTCTGTTCGGAACCGAACAGAACCTGACCCCGCCATGGTCAACGCCAGTGAGCTAAGTCACACCTTTTTCCGTGATCACCCGCAACGCTTCGCGGTCGACGACGGTGATCGCACGGCGCGAGCTGGCCACAACTCCCGCCTTCCGGAGCTTGTCCAGTGCCTGCGCGACCATCGTCCGTCCCATCGGGATGAACTGCGCGAGTTCGTCCTGGCTCAGCGGGATCCCGATCCGCCAGCCGGCGGGAGTCCGGATGCCACAGACGTCGACCAGGTAATCCAGTCGCGTCGCGACCCGCGCCACCGCCTGTGGCTTCCAGGACTGCGTCCGCTGCCGCTGGGCGAGCACGAACCGGCGGGCGACGCTGACGAGTACCTCCCGCATCGCCGACGGATGGTCCAGCAGGAAACGGTTGAATTCGCTCGCCGCGATCCGCCGGACGTGGACCTCCTCGATGGCGACGACGTCGGCCATCCGGATTCCACCCGCGATCACCGCGATCTCGCCGTGCAGATCGCCGGGCACCCCGACGTCGAGGATGACCGTCGCCCCCATCCGGTCGGCGCTGGTCACCTTCACATAACCGTGCCGCAGCAGCATGACGAAGTCGCCGGGCTCACCGGCCCGCATCAGCGCCTGCCTGCTCTCATAGGTCTGCGGGGTGCCCATCTCCAGCAACCGGGCACGGACGGGTTCGTCCAGCCGCTCCAGGAACGGACGTTCTCTTTCTTCGGCGGCCTCCGGGCCCAAACCCACGAAACACCCTCCCAGGCAGTCGTGAACACCTATCGCGGAGAGTAACCGAATCGGCCACCCGATCCGGCGGCGGAACCATCGTGCGTGGTGAAGATGCCCAACCGGACCAGCTCCGACCTGATCCACTCGGCCAGTCTGTGCAAGGGTCCGTCTTCGGCCTCGACGAAGTAGCTGTCCACGATCTGGTGTCGTCTGTCGGCGTGTTTCGCCGCGTATAGCAGCGCTGACCGTACCTCTGACACCTTCAGCGGAGCGACCTTGATCCCTGGCGCGGGCCGCACGGTGCTCTTGGCGGCCATCACCGCCAGCACGGCCTCCTCCAGGCTGAACCGGTGCTCCACCGGTACGACCACATGTTCCACGCCCTCGACAACCCGGCGCCCGATCAACGGCATACTGTCAGATCAGCATGACGCACGGCCGTAGTCTGTTCGGCACCGAACACTCACCCCGGTTGGCGGAGCTGAGATGTCTTCATCGCTCTTCCCGCACTCAACCCGGTTGGACCACCGCGATGGCGTCTTCGAGATCTTCCCGGTACACCCGCATCCGCTGAACGAGCATCACCGGATCCGGGTTCTCGTCTCGCGCGTGCCGTTCCAGCTTCTCGGTGGTCTGCCTCACCGACACCCGCAGTTCGACGACCTCGGGCGAGTCCCGGTCCGGCCGGCTTTCGAGCCTCGCCACCGCCCGCCGGAAGGTTCCCGAAAGGTCCACCTCACCCGGCTGCACCGTTTCGATGGCCGTCAGCGCGCGCCCGAGCAGGCTGTAGTGGTCATGGCCGTCGGCGGGCTCCGGTGCGCGTGCCTCTCTCACCGGCCTGGATCGCTTGGCGTTCGACACGAAGTACGCGACTTCGGCGGGAAGCAGCACGGCGAAGGCGGCGGCGGCGCCGAAGAACCACGCCTGCGGATGCGGCACCGTCACCGCGTGCCCGAGCAGGGCGGCGATCAGCGTGAGCACTCCGGCGACGGTGTGGAACGCGCGATTGTCGTGATCGGCCATGTCAGAAGTTACTGAAGACGTTGACGAACATCTTGTCGATGCCCTGCGGATCGACGGCCTTGTAGCTGCGTGCCTTGGATTTCTGCGCGATCTCGTCGAGAACACGGCTGTCCGCCTGCGCGCCGTAGGCCATGGTGAAGATCCGGACGGAGTTGTCCAGCCGTTCGGCGTCGACGTTCTGCAGCATCTGCTCCTTCGTGGTCTTGCCAGAGGTGTTCTCGCCGTCGGTCAGGAACACGACGGCGTTGATGAGGTTCGGATCGAACTCCCGCCGCATCTTGTCGTTGGCGTCCACCACGGACTGGTAGAGGGCCGTTTCCCCGTTCGGGGTCAGCTTGCCGACCAGGTCGATCATCGGGCCGCGGACGTCCTTCACCTTGCCGATCGGCATCTTTTCCTCGTACCCGTTCGAGGCGAACGTCCACAGCCCGACCTCGTCTTCGGGATGCAGGTATTCGAGCTGTTTCCGGATCGCGGGTTTCAGCAGTTCGATCCGGGACTCGGAGTACGGTTTGTCCTTACGGGTCTTGTCGAACGGTTCTTTCATCGACCCGGACAGGTCCAGCACCAGCAGGATCCGGCCGCGCCGCTGCGTGTACTGCCAGCCGTCCAGCATTCGCTGGATCTGCTCACCGGTGGGGAGCTCGATCTTCCGGGAGTCACCGGTTTCCGCGGTGTGCGCGCCCTTTGCCAGCTTCGGGTTGCTCCGGCCCTCCGGATCACGGAAGCCGAGACCGCGAAAACTCTCCTGCTGCCCGGGTTCCCGCATGTAGTCGTAGAAGTCCTTGGCCGCCGCGTGCTGCTCCGGCGACGCCTTGGCCGTGGTCAGGAAGGGATGGTCGATCAGCACCGTCCCCTCGCTCGGGTGCACGGCGACGAGCGGCCGGTTCAGGGCGACGGGATTGTCCTGCAGTTGTTTCGGATCCCCGGTCGGCGCGCCGTGGTTGTAGAGGTAGACCATCTGCTCCTGCATCGCCATCGCGCTGATGTAGGGCGTGGGCTTCTTGTCCTCTTCGTACAGCGTTTTCAGGAAGGCCACCGAATCGTCGCTGTAGTAGGCGACCGACGCCTCGATGCCGCGGACGAACTGCACGGCGTCCGCCGTCTCGCTCTTGCCGTAGTCACCGCCGGTCGCCGCGAAGTAGGTCGAGATGGTCGCGGCGAGCCCCGAGGTCGACCGGCGCGGGTTGTCCTTGCCCAGCGTGAAGTTCCCCCACTTCGCGTTCTCCCCGCCGGTGGAGGCCCAGCCGCCCTTCTGGTTCATCTGGAGGACGTCGTTCCAGCCGATGGTCTTCTTCGGCCAGCCCATCGCCGCGGCCATCGGCTCGGGCATCGCGATCACCATCGGGCTCGTCGCGAGCGAGGTCTTGGGGCCGTCGTCGATCAAGCCGCCTTTGCCGCGCTGGCGCAGCAGATCGAGCCAGAGCGACGAACTCGGCAGCCAGACCTGGGGTTCGGGCTGCTGATCGTCGATGTCGTTCCAGCCGTCGGCGATGAGGTCGAGTGTGGCGCCCGAGGTCTTCTTGTACGCCTCGACCTTCGCGCACCGGCCGCCGTCGAACGTCCGGTCGGTGTTGTTGTACCGGTCGGCCAGTTCGCGGATCAGGTCACCCTTTTCCGTGGAGGAACTGGCGACCAGCCGGACGCAGTCGTTCCTGGCCGCGTTCGAGGGCGCGGTGACCGTGGTCGCGAGCAGCACGATCACAAGTGTCCCGACGAGCGCGCCGAAGACGAGCGAAAGCCAGCCTGATCTCCGCATGCGCCGCCCCCTAGCCGTTGTAGCGGGCAAGTGTAGCTACAACGTGGTTCCCGGTTCTGTTTCCTCGGTCACCAGATCGTAGGTTTCGAAACTGAAGCGGGCGAGGGTACCCACCCAGTTCCGGTAGACCGATAGATCATCGAAGGATTCGGCGTCTAGCCGCCATTCAGGTGGAAAGGCGTCGGACAACGATTCCCCGGCGGAAAGCGCGATGAAGGTCGTGCGTGCGGAGTCCGGATCGACGACCAGCAGGGTCAGCAGGACGAGCACCGCCCGGTAGGGGCCGTCGACGAACCGCGTCAGCTCCGCGTCGGGAATGCCGATGCGCACGAGCCGGTAGAGGTTGACCAGCTTCCGGATCTCCCGCGGTGTCTTCAACCGTTTCCGGAGAACGTGGACGAAATCGCGTTCGACCTCGGTGAGCCGCAACCGGTCCGGCCGCATGTTGTAGAACGTCGGCGGGGCCGTGTCCTTGACGATGACCTCCACCGGTTCGCCGCGTTCCCCTGGCTCGAAGGCCTCCTCGTCCTCCGGCCATTCTTCGTGCCCTGGCGGCACCGGTTCCCGTCCTTCGATCGGCATCAGGACGTCGATCAGTTCGTCCGCCGCGGTTCCCATGGGGCGCAACGCGAACACGATCTGAAAGATCTTGTCGAGGTACTCCGCCCGCCGGGCCTCCCCCGCGCCGAACAACTCTTCGTGGTGCTGGTCCAGGCATCGCCGCAACCATCGTGGATCGACGGCCACCACCACGACGAACGCGGGAAGGGCGAGCAGCAGGTGCACGGCGGCGAGCACCTCGATCACCTTCGACGGCGGGCAACGGTCGAGATCGTCGATGTAGAGCACGATCCGTTCCAGTGGCGGATCGCCCTTGCCACCCGCCAGCAGCCATTCCGTCCGCGCGTCCGCCAGATCGGCGCTCAGCTCCGCGAGATCTTCCCGGACCCGGGCGAAGACCCCTTGGTAGTCCCCGTATCTGCCGGTCGTCGCCTCTTCGATCAGCTCACCGAGCCGCGTGGCCGCGTCCAGGCGCCGAAGCCGTTCCTCGGTCTCCCGCACCTCGGTCTCGAATCGCTCCCTCCGTTTGTCGACATCGGACCGCAATCTGTCCAATGTGGACTTGACCGGTGCGAGGGCGGCCCTGGCGGTGGTGAGCGCCGGGGTCAGCACGGCACCGAGCGCGACGATGGCGCCCGCCGCGGCGAGGATCGCGTTGTGCCATAGAGCCCATCCGGTGATCGCCGCGACGATGCCGAGCACCCCCAAGACCGCGTAGCCCGCGACGGCGAGCCGCCGCCGTCTGCGTTCGGCCCGGTCCACGCCGGACAGCAGGAGCCGCCATCGCCAGGTGAGCGGGGAATCCGCCTTGATGGCCCGAAGGCTCGCGAGCCGGGTCCGCAGTGCCTCGCGTTCGGCCCGGACCTCGCCGGCGTCCGCGTGCGTCTCGGGCGCGCCGAGGTTACGGAACAGGTGGTCCACCAGTCCGACCCACAGGTGGTCGTCGTGGTACTGCCAGGCGTTGAACCGGATCTGCCGGATCTCCCCGGCGAACACGCTGTTGGCGGCGTCGCCGCGGGACCGGCGGGCCAGTTCGGCCACCCGGTCGGCCACCTGGCGCACGAAACTCGATTTGCCGGAACCCCAGGGCCCCAGCAGCGCGACGCACAGCGGCGGGCTGGTCTCGCGGTCGGCGATGACCGCGGCGAGGGTGCGCACGTCGTCCTGGAAGCCGATCAGGTCGATCGCGCTTTCGACGTCGGGGGTGATCCGCGGGCGCGCCCGCCCCGGTTTGGGCTCGACGAAACCGGTGCCGTCGATCTGGTTGCCGAAGCGGTCCCACACCCGGATCGTGTGATCGTCCCCGACCGAGACGATCTTCTCGTTGCCCGCGGTGCAGGCGATCGCCCGGACGTTCCCCTCGTGTCCCTTGAGGAGGGTGTAGTCGGCGGGGTCGTCGATCTCGCGGACGTAGATCTCGCCGCCGGAACCGCCGGTGAACACCAGTTTGCCGTCCGGACTGAAGGCCAGTACCCGTACGACGCCGAGGTGCCCGGGGAAGACGAGGGCCGGATCACCCCTGCGCCCCCACAAGCGCACCGTCTCGCCCTCACCGGACAGCACCCGCTCGCCGTCGGCGGAAACCGCGACCACGTGGACCGCACCCGCACCGCCGAACCGGTAGTGGGAAACGACTTCCCTGTCCCACAGGCGCACGCCGCCGGTGTCGTCGCCGGCCACCACCACCCGGCCGTCCGGGGTCACCGCGACGGATTCGATCTCCGGGCCACCGGTGCGGAGACCGCGCACCGTCACCCCGTCCAGCCGCCGGACCTCGACGGTGCTTCCCGCGCCGGACACGGCGAAATCGTTCGCCACCGCGACCGCGAGCGTCCGCCTGGTGGTCTGGATCTCCGGGGGCCGCACCTCACGACCGGCGAGCCGCCAGCGCCGTACCGTCGCCCCATCGCAACCGACCACGTACCGACCCGAGATGCCCACCGCGAGCACCGGCCGATCGTGGCCGCTCAACGCGAACCGCTGCGCGCCGGTCTCCAGGTCCCATACCCGCACCGTCCGGTCCGCACCCCCGGTGACCAGCCGGTTTCCGTGCACGGCGACCGCGAGAATGGGTTCTTCGTGTCCGGTGAATCGCGCGGTCGTCATAGCCGCACAGTCTTCCGGGTGCGTCAAGATCATGGTTAACGACAGGCGACTATCGGCGGGTTACGCGACGACCTTTACAGGTCCTAACATCACGCGGAGGCAACGGAGGACTACTCACAGATTCCTCCCGCCAGAACAAAAGTGTCGACACTGCTCCGAAATTCCAGCACGCCTTAACGCGAGGAGTTCAACGTGCTTCGACGTACCTTCGCCGCGGTGCTCACCGGCGCCGCGCTCTCCACCTCGATGCTCTCGGCACCCTCCGCCGGTGCCGCCGAGATCATGGCGACCACCCTGACCTACGACGACAGCCAGGCCGCGGAGTTCAAGTCCGCGGTGGCGGCGGGCGTCAACGTGTGGAACACCAACGTCACCAACGTCCGCCTCGTGAAGGCGACCGCGGGGCAGCGGGTCAACATCCGGATCATCGCTGACAACGGCTGGCCGCGCGCCACCCTCGGCCCGGTCCGCCCGAGCGGCACGGTCACCGTGTGGATGGGCAGGCAGGCCGTCCAGCAGGGCTACCACACGCCCCGGATCGCCTCCCACGAACTCGGGCACAGCCTCGGCCTGCCCGACGTGAAGCCAGGGCCGTGCTCGTCGCTGATGTCCGGCTCGACCGGCGGCGTCAGCTGCACCAGCGTGAACCCCAACGCCCAGGAGAAGGCCAGGGTTCAGCAGCTCTACGCCGGCACCGCCGTGCAGAGCGCCGACGCCGGCAAGGTCCTCGTGGACGTCGGCTGATCCCACGCCAGGGGGTGCCCGCCCGGCACCCCCTGGCTGGTCAGTCGTTCGCCGTGATCGCCGACGCGGGGCACAACTGCACGACGTCGCCGATCTCGGCCGGTTCCGGTTCGAGCAACCGGACCCTGCCGTCGACTTCGTCTTGTCCGAACACCTCGGGCGCGGTCAGCACGCACATTCCGGCGCCCACGCAGCGTTCGCGGTCGACTTCGAGTTTCATCGCGTTCACCAGGCCACCGGGAGCGCGTGCACCCCGTAGATGTCGGAGTCCGTCCGCATCGGAACCTCGCTGGCGGGAATAGCGAGCCGCAGCGCCGGGAACCTGGCGAACAGCCCGGTGAAGGCGACCTTCATCTGCACTCGCGCGAGTTGCTGGCCGAGGCACTGGTGGACGCCGTGCCCGAAGGCCGCGTGCCCGGCGGCGTTCCGGCGGAGATCGAGCCGGTCGGGTTCGGGGAACTTCAGCGGATCGCGGTTGGCGGCCATCGCCGAGAGCGCGACCGTCTCCCCCGCCTTGACGATCTGCCCGCCGATTTCCACGTCTTCCAGCGCGGTGCGCATACCGGTGTGCGCGATGGTCAGGTAGCGCAGAAGTTCCTCGACCGCCCCGTCGACACTCTCCGGGTCCTGGCGCAAACTTTCGAGCTGGTCCGGATGCTGGAGCAACGCGAAAGTGCCCAGCGCCAGCATGTTGGCCGTGGTGTCCAAACCGGCCCCCAGCAAGAGGAACGCGATGCTGGTGAGTTCTTCGTCGGTGAGTTCCGTGGTGGCCAGCTCGCCGAGGATGTCGTCGGTCGGCTCGGCCCGCTTCGCGACGACGAGCTTGTAGAGGTACTCCCCGAGGGCGTTGATCGCGACTTCCTGCTCGGCCAGTGAAGCGGCCGGGCTGTTCAACGGCATGACATTGCGCCGGAAGAACTCATGGTCGGCGAACGGGACACCGAGCAGTTCGCAGATCATCAGCGCCGGAATGGGCTGCGCGAAGGCCGTCACCAGATCGGCTGACGACCCTTGACGCTCCATGGCGTCGAGGTGCTCGGTGGTCACCTGCTCGACCCGCTCGGTGAGCAGCCGCATCCGGCGGACGGTGAACTTGCCGGTGAGCAGCTTGCGATAGCGGCCGTGCTCGGGATCGTCCATCTTGATGAACATCCCCGGCTCCGCCGGCGGAAACACCTCCATCGCGGCGGCGCCCGGCAGTGGCGACCGCAGCAGCTCCTGTCGCGCGCTGAACCGGGGATCCGCGATGACGTTCCGGACGACCGCGTGTCCCATCGCGAGCCAGCCTTCGTGGCCGTTGGGGAAAGTCAGTCGGACGAGCGGGTGCTCGTCACGCAGCCCGGCGAGTTCGGCGGGTGGGTCGAACGGGCAGCCCGTCGGTCGTTCGAGGGGCAATTCCGCGAGATGGGGTACTGAGTTCGTCACAGCTGTTCCTCCCAGATCTTCAGCCATGACAAAAGGCTACGTTGCATTCATTGATCGCTCAAAAGTTCACTTGCGGAATTTAACGGTTACAGCTGGTAGAGTTCGTGAAATCGTTGCAACTGTTTTGCCGATGAATGCAACGTTTCGTTGCATTGATCTGCGCGTGAACGCACAGGAGGCACCCATGCCGGGCGGCAGGCTGACGCTGGAGGACCGGCGGCTGATCGCGGCGTGGCTCAAAGACGGCCTCGGATACGCCGAGATCGCCCGGCGACTCGAGCGCCCGACGTCGACCATCAGCCGTGAGGTCGCGCGCAACAGCGGTCATTCCGGCTACCGCGCCGAAGAGGCGAGCCGGGTGACCGGCGAACGGGCTCGGCGCCGTCGGAAACCACCCGCCCCGGCAGCTCCCGCCGTCTCCCGCGGCTACGACCGCGACCCGGAAGCCGTGCGCCGCTTCGAGACGGACTTCACCGAAATGATGGTCGAGACCGGACTGCCGCGAATGATGTCGCGAGTGCTCGCGTGCCTGTCCGTCAGCGACGACGGCGTGCACACCGCGACCGAACTCGCCCAGCGGCTCCAGGTCAGCCCGGCGTCGATCTCGAACGCCGTCGGCTATCTCGAAACGCAGGCGATGCTCAAGCGGGAACGGGACGGGCGGCGGGAACGGTACGTCGTCGACGAAGAGATGCCGCAACGGGTGTGGGCCGAGAGCGTCCGTGCGAATCAGGAGTGGGTCAAGATCGCCCGGCGAGGCACCGCAGTCCTCGGCACGTCGACACCCGCGGGCGCCCGCATGGACGACCTCGCCCGATTCCACGCGCGCATCAACGAAGTCATGCTGGACGACCGGGTCGCGGTGTTCGTCGCGGACGCGGTCACCGTGCTCGCCGCCCTACTGCACGCCGGGCGCCCGCTCGCCCTGGAGTCGCTGTCGATCGCTCTCGGATGGTCTTCGGATCGGGTGCTGGAGGCTGTGCGGGTCGCCGTCGAACATCCGCACGTGGCCGGTCCGGTGACGGTGGTTTCCGGCGGCGGGGAGTATCGGGCGGTTCCGTTGGTGGAGCGGCTCACGGCGGCGCAAGTGGCGGCGCTGGATTCGTGAGTGGCGAGGGATAGCCGCTTTTCGGCGATGGGTCAGAACGGGGGTGGAGGACCGGCCGCACGTCACCGGTCCCGCTCGCGGAACGACTGGCGGCCACACGGCCGCTTTTCGGCAACGGACGTGACAGCGGCTCCGCTGGTGGAGCGGCTGACGACCGCGCAGCTGACGGCACTGGGCTCGTAAGCGGCTTGAACGAACGTGTGGCCGGTTTTCGGCATTGGAGGCGGGCGGTGGCATACGTCGCGCGAACGAACGAGTAGCCGTTTTTCGGCGAAGCGTTTCAGCACGGTGGCGGAGGACCGACCGCACGTCACCAGTCCCGCGCGCGGAACGACCGGCGGCCGCGCAGCCAGCAACGCTGGCTTGTAGTGGCACGGGAGCGATGGCCGATTCTCGGCAACGGACGTGACAGCGGCCCCGCTGGCGGAGCGGCTGACGACACGGGGCTCGTAAGCGGCTTGAACGAACGTGTGGCCGGTTTTCGGCATTGGAGGCGGGCGGTGGCATACGTCGCGCGAACAAACGAGTAGCCATCTTTCGGCAAAGTGTTTCAGCACGGTGGCGGAGGACCGACCGCACGTCACCAGTCCCGCGCGCGGAACGACCGGCGGCCGCGCGGCCGGCGGCACTGGCTTGTAGTGGCACGGAACAGCGATAGCCGATTCTCGGCAACGGACGTGACAGCGGCCCCGCTGGCGGAGCGGCTGACAACCGCGCAGCAGACGACACCGGGTCCTGACAGCGCGAACAAGCCAGTAGCCGTTTGTCGGC
>NZ_JADNQN010000018.1:0-145056 GCF_047608695.1 Amycolatopsis sp. cmx-11-32
GCTCGCCGAAGGAACGCCGGGACTGCTTGTCAGAAGGTGTGGACACATGCATAAGGATCTCCAATCCCGCCCTCGGTCAGGAACCCCCACTCACACGGGGTGTCTCACACCAGTCTGACCAAGAGGGGTCGAGACCCGATCTTCCGAAGCTTTCGCATCGGCACGCATCCCAGGCGCGATCAATCTCCCGTACCGGGACATGACCTCAGAGTCGGTCAGCCAGCTCGATCGCGATCCCGTTTACGTCTGCTACTGCGAGAGCATCCACTGCAACGCCGCGACCAAGGGTGCCCTGAAGCTCGCGGAATTCGGCTTCAAGGTCAAACGCCTGTCCGGTGGGATCAGCATCTGGCAAGCAGCCGGCTACCCCGTTGACCGGGACACACCCGACCTCTCCTCCACCTCCGCACCCACTCCACGCTGCGCCTGCTGACCGGGGGAGCAGGGGACCTTTGCTATCGCCCTCCCCGAGCGACAGCAAAGGTCCCCTGCTCTACCCACGGTCGTAGGCTGGGGTGGTGACCGCTCCCAAGTTGCTCGTCATCCAGCCAGACGAATCAGATCCGATCGGCCCACTCGGCGACTGGCTCACCGAGGCGGGGGCCGAACTCGACATCCGGTCGCTGCCCGATCAGGGTCTTCCCGCCGATCTTGATGGATACGCGGGTATCGTGTGCCTAGGCGGAGGGATGGGCGCGAATGATGACGCCGCCCATCCGTGGCTCACGGACGTGCGCAAGCTTCTTGCGAACGCGGTCGGCGCACGCGTCCCGACGCTCGCGATCTGCCTGGGCGGTCAGCTCCTGGCGACGGCCTTAGGCGGAGCCGTCGTGACAGGCGATCAAGGACCCGAGGTCGGCCCGGGGCTGGTGTCCAAGAAGGACGCAGCCTGGACTGATCCGCTCTTCGCGGACTTGCCGCTCATGCAGGATGTTCTGCAGTTCCACAACGACGCCATCAGTCGGCTTCCCGCGGGCGCTGAACTTCTCGCTTCGTCGCCGCGGTATCCCCACCAAGCCTTCCGATTCGACCGTTGTGCCTACGGTGTCCAGTTTCATATCGAGACGACACCGGACATCGTCCTCGACTGGGCGAGGCAGTCGCCGGAATTGGCGGAACTCACCCGGCCGGACGCACTGACCCCGGAAAATCTCGTCCGGGTGCATGCCGATATCACCGAAACCTGGCGACCGTTCGCACATCGCTTCGTCCGGCTGGTGTCCGGCGACCTCGCTCCAGCTGCGGACCGTCAACGTACGTTGCCGATGGCTTAACGGCTCATGTCTCAAGTGCGTATGGGTTGTTAACGCTCTGGTCTTGTGGTCAGGTACCTTGCGAAGGGAGTTACGAAGGGTTCGGAGGTCGGGGTGGAGCCCTCAGTGTTGGTCGTGCTCGTCGTCGTCACGGCCCTGATTTTCGATTTCACAAACGGGTTCCATGACACGGCAAACTCGATGGCGACCTCGATCGCCACCGGGGCGCTGCGCCCCAAGGTGGCGGTGACGATCTCCGCGGTCCTGAACCTGGTCGGAGCGTTCCTGTCGGTCGAAGTAGCCAAGACCATCTCGAATGGACTGGTCGATGACACCAAGATCGGACCGGCGATCGTCTTCGGTGGCCTGGTCGGGGCGATCGTCTGGAACCTGGTCACATGGTTCGTCGGCCTGCCGTCCAGCTCGTCCCACGCGTTATTCGGTGGCCTGATCGGCGCGACGTGGGTGTCGGCCGGAACCGACTCCGTCCACTTCGGAAAGATTGTCGAGAAGGTGCTCGTTCCCGCTGCGCTGTCGCCGGTCCTGGCGGGCCTCGTCGCGATGATCGTGACGTACTTTGTCTACCGGATCTTCGTCCGCCGCGGCCGTACTGCCGGTTTCCGCGTTGGACAGATCATCTCGGCTTCGCTCGTCTCACTCGCCCATGGCACGAATGACGCGCAGAAGACCATGGGTGTCATCACGCTGACGATGATCACCGCTGGCACCCTTCCTGCCGGGGCCGGACCGCCGCTCTGGGTGATCGTGAGCGCGGCGCTGGCGTTGGCGCTCGGCACGTACCTGGGCGGCTGGCGAATCACCTATACGCTGGGCAAAGGCCTGACAGACATCGATGGTCCGCAGGGCTTCGCGGCACAGACCAGCTCGGCGGCTGTCATCCTCGCCTCGACGAGCTTCGGCTTTCCCCTTTCGACGACCCACGTCTGCTCCGGTGGCATCGTCGGATCCGGCGTGGGAAGGCATGAGGCGCCGGTCCGCTGGCGCACGGCCGGCCGCATGGTGATCGCCTGGCTGTTCACGCTTCCGGCGGCGGCCATCGTTGGAGCCGCGGCCGGTCTCGTGACTTCGACGGGCACCGTCGGCACCATCGCCGTCGGTGTCACGGGCCTGTTGATCGGAATCGGAATCTACCTGCTTTCGCGGCGGAGCCCAGTCACCGCCGGCAGCTTCACCACCCCCACCCCGACCGTTCCTGAACAGGAAGTCGGCAGGATCGCCGCCTAGCGAAGCAGGGGACCTTTGCTATCGCTTCGACCTGGCGATAGCAAAGGTCCCCTGCTTCCTTGCGCGTCCATCTGGCCAAGGGCGGAACGGCGACTACGGTGGAAGCCGATGGTTGAGCGCGCCAGGCCGACCGCTTCCGTGGCGAGATACGGCTTCACCGACCCCCGTGCCGACGGGCAGCTGCGTGCTGCCGGTTGGTGGACCGAATCGGGCCCGGACAGCTCTGCGGCCGACGTGTTGTCAGCGCTTTCCCGTGCGGCGGACCCCGATCTCGCCTTGAGCGGGCTCGACCGGATCAGGGAAGCCGATCCCGCCGCCTGGAACGCGCTCGACCAGGCGCTGCGGACGAACCGAACCTTTCGCGGCCGGGTGCTCGGTGTTTTGGGCACCTCGAGCGCGCTCGCGGACTTCCTGGTCGCCAATACCGACTGTTGGAAGACCCTCGAAGTCGAGAAGAGCGCTGAGCCGGATCAGTACGTGAGCCGCCTCCTTGACCATTTGCGGCCGGAAGGCGAACTGCTCACCGGGCTCGAGTCAGAGCAGGCCCTCCGCGTCGGGTACCGCGAGCTGCTCCTCGTAATCGCGGCGGCCGACCTCGGTCATCTCGTCGAGCCCGGCCTCCACCAGCCGCCCTATGCCGAGATCGGCGCTCAGCTCACCAAGCTGGCCGAGGCCGCACTAACGGTCGGGCTCCTGGTCGCGGAGTCAGAGGTGGGAGCCGGTGTCGAAGGTCGGCTGGCCGTGATCGCGATGGGCAAATGTGGCGGTCGAGAGCTGAACTATGTGAGTGACGTGGATGTCATCTTTGTCGGTGACGGAGATCTTTCGGTCTCGACGCGGCTGGCCAGCACGATGATGCGTGTAGTCGGCAAGGCCTGCTTCGAGGTCGACGCGGCGTTGCGTCCGGAGGGGAAGGCGGGCGCGTTGGTCCGCACCCTCGACGGACACGCCGCCTACTACCAGAAGTGGGCCAAGACCTGGGAGTTCCAGGCCTTGCTGAAAGCGCGGCCAGTCGCAGGCGACGCCGAGCTCGGACGTCAGTACGCGGAGATGGTCGCGCCGAAGGTGTGGGCGGCGGCCGATCGGGAGAATTTCGTTCCCGAGGTGCAGAAGATGCGGCGCCGCGTCGAAGGTCATGTGCCGTCCGCACACGCCGAACGAGAGCTGAAGCTTGGCCGCGGAGGACTTCGCGACGTCGAGTTCGCCGTGCAGTTGCTGCAACTGGTGCACGGTCGAATCGATGCCGAGCTGCGTTCTCCGTCCACGATGGACGCGCTCGCCGCTCTGGGGGAAGGTGGGTACGTCGGCCGCACGGATGCCGCGGAGCTCGGATCGTCGTACGAGTTCCTCCGGACGATCGAGCATCGGCTCCAGCTTCGCCGGTTACGGCGTACACATCTGTTCCCCGCCGCTTCGGATGCCACTGAGCTTCGAACGATCGCGAGGGCGAGCGGAGTGCGGCCCGTCCGGGGCAAGAGCGAAGGAGATGTTCTGCTGGCGGAGTTCCGCCGTCACCTGCAGAGCATCCGACGTCTTCACGAAAAGCTCTTCTACCGGCCGCTGCTGCAGTCCGTCGCGAATGTGCCGACCGAAGCGCTGCGGCTGACGACGAAACAAGCGGAGAGCCGTCTCGCCGCGCTCGGTTATGCCGCGCCGGACGGAGCACTACAGCACATCAAGGCGCTGACCGCGGGAATGTCTCGACGAGCGGCCATTCAACAGGCTCTGCTGCCGGTCTTGCTGGATCTTCTCGCCGACACCCCGGATCCTGACCGAGGACTTCTGTCCTATCGCAAGGTCTCGGAGGCGCTCGAAGAAACGCCGTGGTACCTCAGGGTTCTTCGTGACGAGGGCGCGGTAGTCGAGCGGCTTGCCTTCTTGCTGGGCACGTCGCGGTTGGTGCCTGATCTGCTGGCGAGAGCGCCGGAAGTGCTGCAGCTGCTCGGTGACCCCGCGCGGCTGGCCGGTCGCACCTCCGCGGAAGTGGCCACTTCACTGCGGGCCGCGGTTCGCCGGCAGCCAGGGTTGAACGCCGCGGTCACCGCAGCGAGATCACTGCGACGGCACGAGATGCTGAGGATCGCATCGGCCGACCTGCTGGGATTACTCGACGTCCCGTCGGTCTGCGAGGCGTTGTCGAGTGTGTGGGTCGCTGTTTTGCAGGGTGCCTTGGCCGCTGCTTATCGTCAGCGTCAGGCAGAACTCGGCCGGACGCCCGCGAAGATCGCTGTCATCGGAATGGGCCGACTTGGTGGGGCCGAGCTCGGGTATGGCTCCGATGCGGACGTTCTCTTCGTATGCGAGCCGGACGAGGGGGTGTCCGACGCTGAAGCAGCGAAGTTCGCTTCTTCGGTCGCTGAGACGGTTCGTAAGATGCTTGGCGCGCCTAGCACCGACCCGGCATTGGTCGTTGACGCCGACCTCCGTCCTGAGGGACGGAGCGGGCCGTTGGTGCGGACGCTGGAGTCCTACCGCAGCTACTACGGACGGTGGGCCGAGGTCTGGGAATCACAGGCGCTGCTCCGTGCCCGGTTCATTGCCGGCGATGACGATCTGGGTGCGCGGTTCATCGAGATGATCGATCCCATCCGATATCCCGAAGCGGGACTCGACGCGGTTCGGGTGCGCGAGATCAGGCGGATCAAGGCGCGAGTGGAGACGGAGCGGATGCCCAAGGGCGCCGACCCGACCCGGCATACGAAACTCGGCCGTGGCGGACTCGCGGACGTGGAGTGGACCGTGCAACTCATGCAACTGCGCCACGGGCACGAAATCGCGGGGCTTCGGACCACATCGACGATTGAAGCGCTGAGGGCCGCAGCGGAAGCAGGGCTAGCTGAACCCGCCGAGATCGAATCCTTGACCGAGGCCTGGCTTCTGGCAACGCGCGTCCGGAACGCTGGGATGCTGGTAAGGGGTAAAGCCGTCGATGAGATCCCCAGCTCCGGCCGGGATCTTGCCGCGGTCGCACGGGTGCTCGGCTACTCCGCCGACGACGATCCCGGTGAGTTCCTCGACGCCTATCGGCGGACGACGCGACGTGCTCACGCTGTGGTGGAGACGCTCTTCTACCAGGACCGACCGCTCTGACCTGCAGGAAGTGAGCAAGGGACCTTTGCTATCGCCTGCCGCGCGTGGGCGAGGCGATAGCAAAGGTCCCTTGCTCACACTTGGGCGTCGCGGACGGAGAGCGGCACTTACAGTGGACCGGTGACTGTGCGCGAGCCGTTTCGCACCCGGATCAAGGTGCGCCACTACGAGCTGGACACTCTTGGCCATCTCAACCATGCCGTCTACCACTCGTACGGCGAGGTCTCCAGACTCGAGCTGATGGAGCTCGCCGGTGGCCTCAATTCAGGTATGCGAGACGCGAATCTCGCCTTCGTGCTGCTTGAGTCTCACATCGTGTTTCGGCGCGAGCTTCGGGCCGGCGATGTCGTCGACGTGACTTGTGACGCCAAATTCGGCACCGGCAAGACCTTCCACATGGACTCGAACATCTACAAGGCAGACGGGACCCTCTCCGCGGAGATCACGTGCACCCTGGGGCTGATGGATCTCGAACGACGCAAGCTGGTGGACGACCCACGCGGCCGTATCGAGCGGGCGGGTGTTGACCTGGAGGTTCTCTCCACCTCGGAGTAGTTGCCCTGCCGGACCAAAAGAAACGCCGGTGGTGAGGGTGTATCCGCACCTCACCACCGGCATGCTCTTGGTGTTCCTACCGCACGATCACACGTCGTAATACAACGAGAACTCGTACGGGTGCGGGCGCAGCCGCAGCGGGTCGATCTCGTGCTCACGCTTGTAGGAGATCCACGTGTCGATCACGTCGGGGGTGAACACGCCACCCTCGAGCAGGTAGTCGTGGTCCGCTTCCAGCGTGTCGAGAACCGCGCCGAGGTCGCCAGGAACGAGCTTGACGTTCTGGGCCTCCTCCGGCGGGAGCTCGTAGAGGTCCTTGTCGATGGGCTCCGGCGGCTCAATCTTGTTCTTGATGCCGTCGAGACCGGCCATCATCATCGCCGAGAACGCCAGGTAAGGGTTGCCGGACGAGTCCGGGCACCGGAACTCGGCGCGCTTGGCCTTCGGGTTGTTGCCCGTGATGGGGATACGGACACAAGCCGACCGGTTCCGCTGCGAGTACACCAGGCTGACCGGGGCCTCGAAGCCCGGCACGAGCCGGTGGTACGAGTTGACGGTCGGGTTGGTGAACGCCAGCAGGCTCGGCGCGTGCCTGAGCAGGCCGCCGATGTAGTGGCGGGCGGTGTCGGACAGCCCCGCGTACCCCGACTCGTCGTGGAACAGCGGCGTGCCGTCCTTCCACAGCGACTGGTGGCAGTGCATACCCGAGCCGTTGTCACCGGCGAGCGGCTTCGGCATGAACGTCGCGGTCTTGCCGGCGGCGAACACGGTGTTCTTCACGATGTACTTGAACAGCTGCAGGTCGTCCGCAGCGTGCAGCAGCGTGTTGAACTTGTAGTTGATCTCGGTCTGACCGGCGGTGCCCACCTCGTGGTGCGCACGCTCGATCTCGAAACCGGAGCCCTGCAGCTTGCGGACGATCTCGTCACGCAGGTCGGCGAAGTGGTCGACCGGCGGGACAGGAAAGTAGCCGCCCTTGAACTTCGTCTTGTAACCCTGGTTGCCACCCGGTACGTCTGCACCGGTGTTCCACCAGCCCTCGACGGAGTCGATCTCGTGGAACGAGGCGTGCTCGGCGGAGTCGAACCGGATCGAGTCGAAGATGTAGAACTCGGCCTCCGGGCCGAAGAACACGTTGTCGGCGACGCCGTACTCGGAGATGTACTGCTCGGCCTTGCGCGCGATGTTGCGCGGGTCGCGGCTGTACGCTTCACGAGTGAACGGGTCGTGCACGAAGAAGTTCAGCGAGAGCGTCTTCGCCTTGCGGAACGGGTCGATACGCGCAGTCTCGGGGTCCGGGAGGAGCAGCATGTCGGATTCGTGGATGGACTGGAAACCACGCACCGAGGAGCCGTCGAAGGCTAGGCCTTCTTCATAGGCTTCTTCGTTGAACGCCTTCGCCGGAACGG
Source organism: Amycolatopsis sp. cmx-11-32 (assembly GCF_047608695.1). Taxonomy (NCBI): domain Bacteria; kingdom Bacillati; phylum Actinomycetota; class Actinomycetes; order Pseudonocardiales; family Pseudonocardiaceae; genus Amycolatopsis; species Amycolatopsis sp. cmx-11-32. Next base: position 7,553 of record NZ_JADNQN010000018.1, read on the forward strand.
TGAAGTGCTGCATAACGCCGGGCAGGTCGCAGAACCTGACGTCGACGACCTCTACGTTCTCGTCGGCGATAAGGCGCTGAATGTCGTCTGGAGTAGTGGGCACCCTCGGTGACTCCTTCTCGTTCGTTGCCGGCGGCAGTACTCTCTTCGGCTCACGCTAAGAGCGCGGTGTTGCCCGACCGTCACCCGTATGTTTCGCCGGTGTTAACGGGGCGGCGATATCGGTAGTCGACCAGGGCGAATGTGTCCCGCGCCACCGGCATACCCTGGATGGGTGGCGAGATGGACCGGAGAATGGCTGCCCGGAGCCGGGGACGGAACGACAGCCGGTGGCGAGGGTACGCAGCGGTGGCGTGGTGAGCGACTCGGCTTGCCTCGATCGGGTGTCGGCTCGGTGGCAAGTGGCGGGCCACGTCTCCTCGGGTTGATCATCGATCTGGTCCTCGCATCATTGGTTACCGCCCTCTTCGTGAAGCCAAGCCTTCAGGATCCGGCCGTCATGCAGACGTTCAACCTCTGGTCGGTAGGCGTCTGGGCGGTCATCACGGTCATTCCCGCGACCTTCTTCGGCTTCACGCCCGGGATGGCAGCGGTCGGAATCCGTGTCGCCAGGCTCGACGGCGGGCAAATGGTCGGAGCGTGGCGTGCCGTCGTGCGAGCGGCACTGACCTTCGTAATCCTCCCGGCCGCGTTCCGCAACATCGACGGCCGAAGCTGGCTTGACCGGCTGACCGGAACCGTCGTGATCCGCATGCGATGACCTCGGCTGGGGGAGCAAGGGACCTTTGCTCTCCCCCGGGCGACGGCTGTGTCAGGCGGCCGGCGCCGCAGGATCGCTGCCGAGCTTCGGGGGCGGTCGTTGCTGAGCCCGCCGGTGAGCAGCTCGCAGCTCCTGGATCACTACCAGCGGCTGGTCTCGGAGTCGTGCCGGACTTACCTGGACGACGATGAGACCGGCGGCGGCCAAAGCGGCTGTCTCCGATGGGTTGTCCGGTTCGAGAGCGACTTCGTCGTAACGGATCTGCATGGCGACGCCGACCTTCGACCACCAGGCGTCGGCGACACCAATGACCTGCCCGCCCGAAGTCCGCAGCACGGCTTTCCGCGTTGGCCTGGGCAAGCCGCTGCGCTCGAGTACGGTCTCCAGCCACTGCTCGACGGCGGAGTCGACGCCGTCCTGGAGGGCGCCGACAACGATTCGAGGGAGTGCCGAGCCGATCGTGCTTGCCTGCGCCAGCTCCTCTCGTAGTTCCTCTGGCGTGCAGAGTCCGCGATGGACCGCGTCGTAAATCATCTCCCGCACGGCCTGGAGTTCGTCCATACGCCGAGCCGCGTCGATCAAAGCCCTGGCGAGCGGAGCGACCGGCAGTCCGTCGATCTCCCCCGGTTCCGGCAGGTGGATCGTTCGTTCGACGACGGCGAATCCCCAGGTGGCGACCTTGCTCCGGTGGGGGATCAAGGTGTGAGCCCGTCTTTCCGGCGGAAGTCTTCGGACTCCGTGCAACCGGGCCGCCTGGACTCCGGTGAGCATTGCGTCCGGGCCCGCGTGGGTCAATGCGACCTTCAGAAGTTGATGCCTGGTCGGCGTGGCGTTGGTCAGAAGAATGACGCCGGGAATCGGACGTCGCCAGGGGCCGCCTTCGCGGCACCGTCGAGAGATCGAGGAGTGGGAGTGCCCCAGGGCGACAAGTTTCGCCCGGGCGGCCACGCCGTCCGGGAACATCGCTGCCAGCGTCTTCTGCCAGACGCTCGAGGTTCCGTCCACACAGTGATCATGCGACCACCCACCGACAGTTTTCGTCCGGAGACGGATCAGGGGTCCTTTACTGTCGCTCGCGGCGGTAGTAAAGGACCCCTGCTTCTCGTTTGGTCAGCGGCGGCGGATGGTGCGCTGGACGTTGCGCATCTTCGCGCCGGCAGGCATCGGGCCCTTGGGCATCGCGGCGCCCCGGCTACCGAGGGCGGCCAGCTTCGCTTCCAGCGCGTCGACCTGGGCGGGCTTGAGATTGCGCGGGAGCTTCATGAGGTAGCCCTGCAGCTTCTTCAGCGGCACCTGCTGCTCTTCGTTCCCGATGATCACGTTGTAGATCGGGGTCTCACCGATCAAGCGGGACACCCGCTTCTTCTCCTGCGCGAGCAGGGACTTCACGCGGTGCGGCGCGCCTTCGGCGACGAGCACGACACCCGGGCCACCGAGCACGCGGTGCACAGCGTCGAGCTGGGTCGTGGCCGCCACGGTCGGCGTCACCTTCCAGCGGCCTCGCATGTTCTCGAGTGCCCAGGCCGCGGCACCCGGCTGCCCGTCGGCCTTCGAGTACACGGTCTTCTGGACCCGCCTGCCGAAGATGATCACAGCGGCGAGTGCGCCAAGCAGGATGCCCAGGGGCAGCACTACCCAGTGGACGTCGAAGATGAACCCGATGCCGAACACGACACCGGTGATGACCAGGAGCGATCCGACCATCCAGGGGATGAGCGCCTTGTCTTCCTTGCGCTGCATCTTGAAGGCTTCGAAGATCTGCCCACGGCGAGCCTTGCTCGCGGCGCGCTTCTCCTTCTTGGCCAGCTTCGCTGCTTCCTTGTCCTGCTTTCCCGCCATGTGACCAGGATACGGCCGCGTGCCCTGTGCCGATCCCGTCGGGCCCTCTGCGAGGATCGGAGTGTGGCTAGCGCATCGTCCCCGAAGAGTCGTCCAGGCCTGCTCGATGGGCTCGATCCCGAGCAACGCGCCGCCGCCTGCGCGCCGAGGGGGCCGGTCTGTGTCCTCGCGGGAGCGGGAACCGGCAAGACGCGGACGATCACGCACCGCATCGCCCACCTTGTCCGTTCCGGGCACGTCGCCGCTGGTCAGGTCCTCGCAGTCACCTTCACGACCCGCGCCGCGGGTGAGATGCGCGCGCGTCTTCGGGGGCTGGGTGTCGACGCCGCCCAGGCGCTCACTTTCCATGCCGCCGCTCGGCGCCAACTCCGGTATTTCTGGCCCCAGGTCGTCGGGGATCGGCCATGGGAGCTGCTCGAGAACAAGTTCCGCTACGTCAGCCAAGCCGCCAACAAGGCCGGTCTCGGCACCGAGACGGAACTCCTGCGTGACCTCGCCGGTGAGATCGAGTGGAGCAAGGCCTCTTTGGTATCGCCGGACGACTATCCGGCCGTCGCCGCGCGCACGCAGCGGGACACACCCGCACCCGCGTCGCAGGTCGCGGAGGTCTATCGCAACTACGAGAAGGTCAAGAACGCCGCGCAAGTCCTCGACTTCGACGACCTCCTCCTGCACACCACCGCCGTTCTCGAGGAGCACACGGTGGTGGCCCAGGAGTTCCGTGAGCGTTACCGCTGCTTTGTCGTCGACGAGTACCAGGACGTCACCCCGCTGCAGCAGCGGTTGCTCGATGCGTGGCTCGGTGGCCGTGACGACTTGACCGTGGTCGGCGATGCCAACCAGACCATCTATTCGTTCGGTGGCGCCTCTCCTCGTCCGTTGCTGGAGTTCACGCGGAGGTTCCCCGAGGCGACGGTCGTGAGGCTCGAGCGGGACTACCGTTCGACTCCGGAGGTCGTCGCTCTCGCCAATCAGGTGATCGGTGCGGCGCGTGGCCGTCCCGCGGGGTCGAGGCTGAAGCTCGTCGGCCAGCGTCCTTCGGGGCCCGCCCCGCGTTTCGCCGAGTACGACGACGAGACTGCCGAGGCCGCCGCTGTCGCACGCAGGATCCGGGATCTGCTCGACGGCGGAGTGGCGGCCAGCGAAATCGCGGTGCTCTACCGCGTCAACGCCCAGTCAGAGGCCTACGAGCAGGCGTTGGCAGAGGTGAGTATCCCGTACCTCGTCCGTGGTGGCGAACGGTTCTTCGCCAGGGCCGAGGTCCGGCAGGCGATGTCCGCGCTGCGGATGGCATCGACCGACGCTGACACCGGCGAGCTGGTGACCAGGGTTCGTTCCGTGCTCGCGAAGGTAGGGCTCACTGACCAGCCTCCGGCCGGAGGCGCGGCGAAAGAGCGGTGGGACGCGCTCCTGTCGATCGTCGAGCTGGCCGAGGAGCTGGCTTCCACCGTCGACGGCGCGGATCTGCCCCGATTCGTGGCAGATCTCGAACAGCGGGCGACCGCGCAACATCCGCCGACGGTGGAGGGCATCACCTTGGCCTCGCTGCACGCGGCGAAGGGGCTCGAATGGGACGCCGTGTTCCTTGTAGGGCTCGCCGAGGGGACCGTGCCGATCCTCCACGCGGATGGTGACGACGCCGCCATCGAGGAAGAGCGCCGTCTCTTCTACGTCGGTGTCACTCGAGCACGAGAGCACCTTTCGCTGTCGTGGGCCTTGGCCAGGACGTCGGGGAACCGCCGAAACCGGCGACGCAGCCGCTTCCTTTATGGCTTGATCCCCGAAGACCACCCGGCGGCGCGGGTCGCCCGATCGCAGCAGCCGAAGCAGTCTGGCACCAAGGCACGATGCCGGGTGTGCGGCGGTCCGCTGCTGGAGACCCTGGACATCAAGCTGGGACGCTGTTCTCGTTGCCCGTCCAATGTGGATGAGCAGCTGCTCGAGAAGCTGAGGTCCTGGCGAGGGGAACGTTCACGTGAGCTCAAGGTGCCGGCCTTCGTCGTCTTCACGGACGCGACACTGGTCGCCATCGCCGAGCAGCGGCCGACCGATGACACAGCGTTGTGCGCCATCTCCGGGATCGGCGCGACGAAGCTCGAACGCTTCGGAGCGGAGGTTCTCGACGTCGTGCGGGCTTCGGTGGAGTCTTGACCGCGTCCCAGGCTTGATCCACGCGGCGAACCCGCTGCTCAGAGCTGATCTTCGTAGCTTCGACGGTTTTTCTGAAAAATAAGTTGCCCCGGTATGGTCAAGGGCAATAATCTGCAGGTACCGGGCGCGGGAAGCGTCTGGGATGGGGAAGAACTTCTACAACACAGCGTAGACCGCGGGACGGTTCGCGCGCGACAGAGAAAGGCGGTGCCGGTGAAATGACGATCAAGATGATGCTCACGAACCCCGGCACCCGTCTGTCTTGCGTTGCGGAAGTCCCGCAGGCTCAGCGCGAAGGCACCTTGATGCCCGTGAGCATCCTTGCCGCCCGCGGCGTCCAGCACGTCGACCTGAGCCGGATCGCCGTCGATGAAACCTTCACGCACGCCGCTGCCTTCGTTGGAGCGTACGTGAATGGTGGCGTCGATCTGCCGGTCATCAAGAAGCAGTTCCGTGTTCCGTTGTCCATACGGGAGCGAAGTTCCTGACCTAGTCAGGACTAGAGGCTCACGAAGGCCGCGGAACCGGTTACCGGATCCGCGGCCTTCGTGTTTTTTGCTGCACAAACAAGTTGGCTGCACAACCTAATTGGGGTTCAGCGTTGTCCAGTTCCACCGCCAGTAAGCAATCCGTCACGGAACAGAGGAGTGCACTTATGTCATCGGCCGTAGCTTTCGCGCCGGAGGAGGCCCTGCCCTTCGCCGACGCCGGCGTCGTCGACCTGCTCGACGCCATCGACTCGCCTGAGTCGATGCTTCCCTGCCGTTCGGGCGACGCGGACCTTTGGTTCGCCGAGTCGCCGGCAGAGCTCGAGTGCGCGAAGGCGTTCTGTGCGGACTGCCCGGTCCGTTCGGCCTGCCTCGCGGGCGCCCTATCACGGCGTGAGCCGTGGGGCGTCTGGGGTGGCGAGATCTTCGAGCGCGGCGTTGTCGTCGCGCGGAAGCGGCCTCGTGGCCGCCCCCGGAAGAACCCGGTCGTCGAGCCTGTCGTCGAGGCTCGTCCCGTCGTGCGCAAGGTCGAGCGGAGCGCAGCGGCATGACCGTCGAACCCATCACCACCAGGGATTACGAAGCGCGAACCGGTAACCGGACTCTCGCGCCGGCCAAAGCGAACGAGATCAAGGTCGAGGAGACCAGCGAAATGTTGCTTTATGAAGAACTGTCCAGAGCCCGAATACGAGAACTCGAGGAGGGAGTCCGCGCCCAGCGGGCTCGAAGCGGCCCACGCGCCGTACGCAGGTGGACCAGGGTCGCCCGCTGGGCGACGCGGCGAGCCGAGCGCCTTCAGGCCTGACCACTTGGGGGATCGGGGGACCTTTGCTATCGCGCGGCGATAGCAAAGGTCCCCCGATCCCCCTTTTGGGGCGTGGTGCGGATCGGCGTGGTGTTCACTGGGGTAATGGCCGTACACACGCACGACGACATCGACTGGGCGGATCGGCTTCGATCGCTTCGCATGGCCGAAGCGCTCGACGCCGGGTCGACGCGGGTGGTGGCCCGCCGGTTGCTGGAAGGCATGCCGGAAGGACCGACCATCCTCGACGTCGGCTGCGGTGTGGGCGGGATGAGCGTGCTCTTCGCCAAGGAGCTTGCCTCCGCCGGCGCCAGGATCGTGTTGGTCGACGCGACCGAGCACCTGCTGGCCGAAGCACGCCGGGTCGTCAGCGCGGCCGCGGAGGACAGGGCCACCGTCGAGACGGTTCACGCCGACGTGGCCGACGACGGGCTGCCTGCCCGCCTTCCTCCGGCCGATCTGGTCTGGGCTTCACGCGTGGTTCACCACCTGCCCGATCAGCAGGCGGCCATCGACACCCTCGCCCGGCTGGCGCGCCCCGGTGGGCTGGTCGCCATCTCCGAGGGCGGCCTGGACTTCACCTGTCTTCCCTGGGACCTCGGTATCGGCCGCCCAGGGCTCGAGGAGCGACTGCTCGCCGCCCGAGGCGAGTGGTTCGCCGAGATGCGGGCGGGTATTCCCGGCTCCGTCTCCATGCCGTACGGCTGGAACGTCGCGCTCCAGCGAGCAGGTCTCGACGACGTCGATTCCTTCGGGGTGCTCATTCACCACCCGGCGCCTGGGCCGGAGCTGCTGCGCGAGTTCGTCATGGAGCGGGTGACCTGGCTGGCCAAGGTGGCAGGCGACCTCCTGAGCAGCGACGATCACGAGACCGCGGCCGCCTTGGTGGATCCGGCGAGCCCCGCCTTCCTCGGCGCGCGCCAGGATCTGTTCCTGCAGGGGGCGAAGACGATCCATTGTGGACGGCGGTCGTGAGCGACCAGGTCGGCTGCTCGTTGTGCGGCCGGATCCGTGGCGCCGACGAGAAGCCCGCGCAGACGCTCGCCTGGGTTACCACCCGCGAGAAGAACACCGTGCGCTGGATGTGCCCTACCTGCGCCCGCCGCCACACCCGCGACATCGAGGGAAAGCTGCCGGACGAATACTGGTGAGCCGCTCAAGCGGCGTCATCGATCCGGCCGATCGTGCGGACCTTCGGCCGCGGCGTCCTCGCCGCTTCGGCGTACGCTCTGATGAGCTCGGCCGCGACCTCCATCGGAACCTTCCTCAGCTGGTCGATGGTACAGCGGACCAGCACCGTTCCGGTCGCGGTCAGCGCCAGGGGGTGCAAGTTCGCGGCGCCGTGTTTCGGGACACGGAATTGCCACGCCAGGCCGATGTCGTCCCACCAGGCATCGGCAGCGCCGATGGGACGTCCTCGCCGGTCGCAGATCGTCATGTTCCATGACGGCGAGGGCAGCGGACACCCGTCGAGGACCTTCTTCGCCAGCCCATGCGCGTAGGTCTCTTGGGGATCGACGCGACGTAGCGCCGCACGGACCGCGGCTGAGCCTCGCCGGTTACCGGAATCGAGCTCCTCGCTGAGCTCTTCGAGCGTGCAGAGACCCCAGTACACTGGTAGGGAGATCAGCTCGTCGATCCGCGCCGGATCGAGCTCCAGCCGGGCCAGATCGAGCGCGGCCCTGGCCGGTGGGGCGAAGGGGACACCGTCGATCAAGGTCGGCGGGGGCATCCGTGTGGTTCTTCGGGGCAGCATGCCGGGTTCCGCCGGTATGCGCCGATAGTCCGGGACGAGGAGATGGACCTCTCGTGTCACCGGGCAGTCCACGCCTCGCGCGCGAAGCGCGTCGGCACCCGTCACCACCACGTCCGGGCCGAACCGCGCGACGGCGGCCTGCAGCAGCTGAAGCCGGGTGGGCGCGGAGTCGCGCAACAGGATCACACCCGGCATCAGCCTTCGCCAAGGACCGCCGGGACCGCAGAGCTTCGCGGCGTAACGCGCGGTCACGCCCGCCTTGCGCAGCTCTCGGCTGGTGATGATCCCGGACTCGCTGGTGTTACTGAGCGCAATGAGTCGGGCGCTTCGTGTAGTGGTCATGAATCGAGGATGACCGTTGGGCCGTCCGGGTGGAACCACTTCCGCGAAGTTGTGGACAACTCGCTCGAACGACCCAGATTTTGGCTCAGTCCCAACGATCCCTGTGGATAACTTCTCAGGCCGCGAAGCCCGGCTGCCACCGTTCGACGATTGCGCGGGCGGGGATCTCCGCGTCGAGCTGACAGAGGATGCCGGTCGATCCGGCGGTCACCCGGTGGATCATCAGGTACTCGGGTGGCAGGTTGAGCGAGCGGCCGATCCGGAAGTCCCTGCCGCGGGTGTCGCCGACCCGCCCCGCCTGCCGTTGCATCCAGCGGCGGGTGAAATGGAACGTCTCGCCCGCCAGTGGTTCGGTGAACGGCGCGAGGTAGGCGAGCACGTCATCGGCTCGCAGGTCCGCGTCGGCCCGGATGAAGCCGGACTCCCTGAGCAGCCGCATGAGCTTCGAGGACTCGCCGTCGAGCGCCAGCCTGGTCATCTCGCCGAGGTGCTGCGGGATGCCTTCGGGCAGCCGGGACACCCCGCCGAAGTCGATCACGCACAGCCTGCCGTCGGCGGTCAGCATGAAATTGCCGGGATGCGGGTCCGAATGCAGGAGCCGGGCTCGTTCCGGCGACGAGTAGTGGAATTCGGTGAGCAGGCTGCCGGCGCGATCCCGTGCCTCCTTGTCGCCGTCGGCGATGATCTTCGACAGCGGGGTTCCGGTGACCCATTCCGTGACGACGACCTTCGGCGCGCTGGCGACCACTCGCGGGATCAGGAAACCCGAGACACCTTCGAACGCCTTCGCGAAAGCGCGCTGGTTCTGGGCTTCCGCCTGGTAGTCGAGCTCTTCGTTCATCCGTTCGGCGAGTTCCGCCAGGAGCGGTTTCACCTCGGTCCCCGGCACGAAGGCCTGGAACAACCTGCTGAAACGTTGGAGCTGCCGAAGGTCGCTCCGCAACGCGTCGTCGGCTCCGGGGTATTGGACCTTGACGGCGACTTCGCGACCGTCGTGCCAGGTCGCCCGGTGCACCTGTCCGATGCTCGCGGACGCGGCCGGTTCGTCGTCGAACGCCGCGAATCGCTGCTGCCAGGCGCGTCCCAGCTGCTCGGCGAGGACCCGGTGGGTCTGCCTGGTGGGCATGGGCGGTGCCGCCGCCTGAAGCTTGGTCAGGGCCTCGCGGTAGGGCTTCGCCATTTCATCCGGCACTGCGGCCTCAAAGACGCTTAACGCCTGGCCGAACTTCATGGCGCCGCCTTTGAGCGTGCCGAGGACCTCGAAGAGCTGCTCCGCGGCCTTGGCGGACAGCGTCGCGTTGACCTCTTCGGCACTCTGCCCGGTCAGCCGCCTGCCCCAGCCTCCGACCGCCCGGCCGGCTATGCCGAGCGGAATACTGGCCAGCTTCGCCGTTCGCGCGGCCCCGTTGCGGGGGATGGCGGCTTCACGGTCCTCGGCGCTGCGGGAGTCGGTCACCTTCGCGATTCTGCCTTGATTCACTCCGCGCGCGCAGCCTGTTGAGGGCGTGCGTGTGGGCTAAGTCGCTCGCGGTATCAGCGAGCACCGCATCCGCATCCGGGATGAGGTGGCCAATCACGGTGACGAATGGCACCTTCGAAGAAATCGATCTCCAGGGTGGCGTTCCACGCGGGCGGTGCCTGGTCGCTGGGCGACAGGAGCCGCAGCGCCTGCGCGGCGGCCAGCGCGGCACACGCGTGCACGGCGCCGAGGTCCGGTCGTTGCACACGTCCCGCGAGCTGGCTCGCCACCCTTGGCCAGGTCTCGTCGGCGCGGGCGCGGTGCAGATCGGCACAACGCAGGCAGCTGCTGCGGCCGGGCACCACCAGCGGCCCGACGATGCCGATGCCGTCCCGGACGCGGACCGGCAGATGGCTGATGCCGTTTTGGACGAGTTCGTCGACCACTTCGGGCGCGGGTACCACGGCATCGGTGAGCAGCACGAGTTCCGGCTGGTGGTCCGAGTAGAGCCGACTGGTCGACGTTTCCCCGCCGGCGCGCCGCACGACCTGCGTCATCGCGTCCCGGCGGAACATGCCGATCTCGGCCTCGGTGTATCCCGAGCCCAGGTCGCGTTCGCGCACCGTGCCCGACGCCCGGACGTCGATGTGCCCGATTCCGGCGTTGGCGAGGAGCACCGCGATGGCCACGGCCAGCCTGCCGTCGCCGTGGACCGCCACCGCCGTGTGCCTGCGGCGCGTGGTGAGCGCGGCCTGATAGTGACGGGCGCGGAGCGACCAAAGTCCTGTCTCGGGCCTGGGGCTCGGATGCCGGCGGGGCTGCCCCGCGTCGGTCACCAGCCCGCGGATCGTCAGGTCGGCCATCAGCTCCCGAAGTTGTTCATCGTGTTCGCTCTGCGCGAGCACGATGTCGTCGACGGCCCGCTTTCCGTCCAGTTTGCGGAGCGCGCCGGCCACCTCGCAGGCCACCCCGGTGATCACCACCGCGTGCGCGGGGTCGAGGCCGACCTGGACCTCACCGTTCCCACGTTCCAGCACATCGAGGCCGGGAAGCAGGACCGGGAAGGCGGGCAGGACGATCGACCGCAGGTCCGGTTCGCGAAGGTTCATGATCGCAGGATCTCACTGCCTCGCCGACCATCCGCCAAGAAAGACCCGAGTTATCCACAGGTATGTGCCGTTGTGGATAACTCGAGGCTGTGACCTTGCGGCTCTCGGACTTGTCGGTGACTGGCCTTACCGTGGTCGAGTGGTCGAAGCACGGATGCCCTCATTGAGGAGCCGGGACAATCCCCCGTCGGACACTCCCGAACACAAGGTCGAGGTACGGCGTAGCCAGCGCCGCCACCGGACCGTCACCGCGTACTGGGACGAGGACACCCTCGTCGTGCTGATCCCTGCCCGGATGACCCGGGCCGAGGAGAAGCACTGGGTTGCCGAGATGCAGCGCAAGCTGTTGCGCACGGGCCCGCGGCGAGCCGCTCCGCCGAAGGCCTCGGACGAGGCGCTGCTGGCGCGCTGCGCCGTGCTCTCGGCGAAGTATCTGGAAGGAAAGGCGATACCCGCGAGCGTTCGCTGGGTGCCGCCGATGCGGACGAGATGGGCGTCCTGCACACCGGTCGACGCGACGATCAGGGTCAGTGATCATCTGCGCCGGGTACCGGCCTGGGTGCTGGACTACGTCCTCGTGCACGAACTCGCGCATTTGAAAGAGCCAGGGCACAACGCGGCGTTCTGGGAGCTCGTACGCCGTTATCCCAAGACCGAACGCGCCATCGGCTACCTGGAGGGCCTGTCCTCCGCCGCCGGATGGGGCATCGCGGCGGAGGACTGAGACGGTGCCTCAGTTCTTGTCTTCGTCGCCCTTGTCGTTCTCGGGCTTGTTCTTCTCACGCTCGGTGCGTTCGATCTCGGCGATCGGGTCGATGCCCTCAAGGGTCGACTCGCCATCGCCGAGCCGTTCGGCGAAGTCGAGCGGCTCGGCGAGGTCCCCGGCGGTCGGCATCAGGTCGGGGTGGGACCAGAGGCCGTCCCGCTTCTCGATGCCGTGCTGGTCGCCGAGCAGCTTCCACAGCGTGGAAGCCGCCCGCATCCGCCTCGGCCGGAGTTCGAGTCCGACCAAGGTGGCGAAGGTCTGCTCCGTCGGGCCACCTGTGGCCCGACGGCGGCGCAGCGTCTCCCGGAGTGCGTCCGCGCCCGGGAGGCGGTCGCCGATGGCTTCGGCGACAACAACGTCGACCCAGCCTTCGACCAGCGCGAGCAGGGTCTCCAGCCGGTTCAGCGCCGCCTTCTGCTCGGGCGAGGTTTGCGGCTCGAGCAGGCCGGAGGACATGGCCTCTTCGATGCTGGCCGGGTTCGACGGGTCGATCTGTCCGGCAAGCTGCTCCAGTGCCGAGGTGTCGACTGAGATGCCGCTCGCGAACTCCTCGACGGTGGCCAGGAGGCGCTGCCGCAGCCAGGGAACGTGGGCGAACAGCCGCTGGTGGGCGGCTTCGCGTGCGGCGATGAAGACCAGCACCTCGCTGGTCGGCAGCTCCAGGCCCTCGGTGAACTTCTCGATGTTCGCCGGGAGCAGCGCGGAAGTCGCGGCGGGGCCGAGCGGAAGGCCGACCTCGGTGGAGGTGAGCACTTCGGAAGCCAACTGAGCCAGGGCGTTGCCGAGCTGAGAGCCGAAGGCCATTCCGCCCATCTGCCCCATCATCGAAAGCAGCGGGCCAGCGGCCTGTTTGGCCTCTTCGGGCAGGGCCTCGACCCACGCGCCGGAGACCTGCTGGGCGACGGGATCGCAGAGACGTTGCCAGGTGGGCAGGGTCTTCTCGACCCAGGTGCGCGCGGACCACGCGACGGTCGTCGAAGCGCCGGCGGGCAGGATCGTCGCGGCGTCGAGCCACAGCTCGGCCAAGTGGGCGGCGTCACGGACGGCCGTGCTCGAGTCCCCGCCGCTGGACGACGAAAAGCCGAGCTGGACGTCGCTGTCGCTGCTGCTGAGGTTCTGCAGTGCGATCTGTTTCGCCAGGTCGTAGTTGACCGGCCCGGTCGAGTTGCCCGCCTGGCTGAGCATCTGGCCCAGCTGGCTGAGCATCTGACCGAGCTGATTGAAGGCCTCGGCGCCGGAGGGCTGGCCGCTGGAATCCGACGGCTCGTTCTCGCCTCGTTTGTCGGGATCGGGCGGTCCGAAGCCGAACGGGGGTTTGCTCATGGCACCACCGTACGCGGGTCCTGGGACCCAGAGCTCGTCAACTGGAGTGATGCGCGTGGCCTTCACCGAGAAGCGAACACCGTCACCGTACGCTGTCACGCGTGACAGAGCCCTCGGAGGAGACCACAGCAGCGCGGAGCCGTGCGGGCTCCGCGAGTGACCAGGACCGCTCCGAACGGCGGCTGACCCGGCGGGGCTGGACGGTGCTGGTCAGCGGCGTGATGTTCGTGGCCCTCGCGCTGGTCGGGTTCTTCATTCCGGTGCCGTATGTGGCGATCAGCGCCGGCCCGACCTACGACACCCTCGGCAAGGACGCCGCCGGACAGTCGGTGATCCAGGTCAACGGGCACGAGAGCTTCCAGACCTCTGGCGAGCTGCGCATGACGACGGTCTCTCTGCGGGATGGCGGCATCACGCTGTTCAACGCGCTCGGACTCTGGGCGAGCGGCCGGTACGCGCTGGCGCCGCGCGAGGAGTACTTCAAGCCGGGTGAGACCAACGAACAGGTCCGGCGGGAGAACATCCAGCAGTTGCAGGACTCGCAGACCGCCGCTCAGGTCGCCGCCCTCCGCCGGAAGTTCCCGGTCAAGGTGCTCGCGAAGACGATCGTCTCGGGCAGTCCGGCGGACAAGGTGCTCGCCCCTGGGGACCGGCTTCTGGTGGTCAACGGAAAGACGGTCACGGAGGCGGCCGAAGTGCGGGCCGCGCTGGACGGCACCAAGCCAGGGCAGACCGTGCAGATCACCTTCAAGTCCGACGGGCAGGCCGAGCGCTCCGTTCCACTCACGCTGGCCCAGCGGCCCGACGGCCCGGAAGGCTTCATGGGTCTGACCGCGGTGGACCGCGCGGATGTCCCGTTCGATGTGAAGATCTCGCTGCAGGACGTCGGTGGCCCCTCGGCCGGTCTGATGTTCGCGCTCGCGATCGTCGACAAGATGGAGCCCGGCGACCTCGCCGCGGGCAGGCACATCGCCGGAACGGGCGAGATCTCGGAGAAAGGTGTCATCGGCGCGATCGGCGGCATCTCGTTCAAGGTGGTCGGCGCCCGGGAGGCCGGTGCCACCGACTTCCTCGTGCCCGCGCACAACTGCGCCGAGGCGAAGACCGCCGCACCCGATGGCCTGAACCTGATCAAGGTGTCCACGCTGGACGAGGCGATCGCGCAGCTCGAGAACTTGAAGGCCAGCAGGCCCACCGCCTCCTGCTGACCGCCGGGGTAGCAAGGGACCTTTGCTATCGCTCGCGGATCTGACTGACGAGAGCAAGGGACCTTTGCTATCGCCCAGCGTGCTTCCTGGGGCGGGCGATAGCAAAGGTCCCTTGCTCTCTTTTCGCAGGTCAGGGCAGTAGGGTCGCCTTCAGGGCCTCGAGCAGGTTAGGGGCCAGCTCCGGGTTCTCGATGATTTCGTCGACCGGGACGTCATTGGGTTCTTCGGGCTGCCCGGCACCGCGAAGCCGCATGACGCACGCTCCGGGACCGTCCCGCAGCACGGCGGCCACGAGCCGGGCTTCGGTACGGCGAGGGTGGTCGGCGGCCGCTTGGCGCAGGCGTTCGGCATCTGTCTCAGGGGCGACCGGAAGCTCGGCCTCGGCGTCCGGCGGCAGCACGATGATCTCCTGCGCGAGCGCGCATCCCAGCACCAGATCGGGCCACGCGATCTGCGCCAGCGCCTCACCGAGGTCACCGTCCGGCAGCGATTCCTGGGCGACCGGCGTCAGCGGGGCCGACGGGTCGATTTGCCCGGCCAGTTCGGGCTGTTCGTCCAGCAGTGCCGCGGTCGGGACCAGCGCGAACAACTGCGGCGGCTGATCCCATCCTCCGGAGGCGACGAACTCCTCGACTTCGCGGGCCAGGCCGGCCACGCCCTGCTGCTTACTCGGTGCCATTGGCTCATCGTTCCAGGCGGCCGGGCGCGCGGCCTTCCGAGTCCGGTTTGGGCGGGTTCCGGGAACTTCCGACGGCATCCGTAGAGTTAGAGCATCAGGGGCCGCACGCGGTACGCGCCCCCCGCGAAAAGTTCACCAAACCAGGAGCGTGTGCAGTGGCCACTCGGCCCCCCGTGAGCCTGCCGAAGCTGTCCCGGCGTAGCCGGATACTGCTCATCATCGCCGCAGTAGTCATTCTGGCCCTTCTTCTGGGCGCGAGACTGCTCGATACCTATGTCGACTGGCTATGGTTCGGCGAGGTCGGCGCCCGCACGGTGTTCAGCACGGTGCTGATCACCCGCGTCGTCTTGTTCTTCGCTGTAGGGCTCCTGGTGGGAGGTGCGCTCGCGGTCAGTTTGACGATCGCGTACCGGACCAGGCCGGTCTTCGTGCCGATTTCCGGCAACGACGACCCGCTCGCGCGTTATCGGTCCGCCATCGTCGGCCGGATCCGCCTGTTCGGCATCGGCATCCCGGTGCTCACCGGGCTCATCGCCGGCGCGTCCGCGCAGAGTGACTGGCAGATCGTGCAGCTGTTCCTCAACGGCGCGCCGTTCGGCCAGACCGATCCCGAGTTCGGCAACGACGTCGGCTTCTACGCCTTCGACCTGCCGTTCTACAACTGGCTCCTGGGCTGGCTGTTCATCGCGGTCGTCATCGCCTTCTTCGGCGCGCTGATCTCGCACTACGTCTTCGGCGGCATCCGGCTCGCGGGCAAGGGCGGCCAGCTCGCCGGCCCGACCCGCGCCCAGCTCGCCATCATCATCGGCCTCTTCGTGCTGCTGAAGGCGGTCGAGTACTTCTTCGACCGGTACAACCTTCTGCTCTCCGATCGGGGACTTCCACTGTTCAACGGTGCCACTTACACCGATCTGAACGCGGTCCTGCCCGCGAAGCTGATCCTTCTGTGCATCTCGGTGATCTGTGCCGTCGCGTTCTTCGCCGGCGCGTTCCTGCGCAACCTGCAGCTCCCCGCGATCGCGCTGGTGCTGCTGATCCTGTCGAACGTGCTCGTCGGCGTCGCGTGGCCCGCGGTGCTCGACCAGTTCTCCGTGAAGCCCAACGCGAACGAGAAGGAATCCGCGTCGATCCAGCGCAACATGGACGCGACCCGGCAGGCGTTCGGCCTGACCAACGTCGAGTACAAGGACTACACCGGCAAGTCGGAGGCGACCTCCTCGGAGATCAAGGCGGACAAGGGGACCGTCCCGAACATCCGGCTCCTCGATCCGAACATCCTCAGCGACACCTTCACCCAGCGCGTCGGCCGCGAGAATTTCTACGGCTTCCCGTCCAAGCTCGACATCGACCGCTACACCCTCAACGGTGTCACGCAGGACTACATCGTCGCGGCCAAGGAGATCAAGACCGAAGGCCTCGCCGGCAACCAGACGAACTGGATCAACAAGCACCTCGTCTACACACACGGAAACGGCTTCGTCGCCGCGCCGGCCAACACGATCGACCGCGCGCTGAAGGATGCCAACTCCGACGGCGGCTACCCGATCGCCACCACCAGCGACACCCAGAACCCGGCGGGAGCCGGCGCCACCGACCCGAGCAAACCGGGCATCAAGGTGGAGGAGCCTCGCATCTACTACGGCGAGCTCGCGACCGACGCCGCATACGCGATCGTCGGCGGCACGGCGGGGCAGGCGCCTGGCGAGTACGACACGGCCGTAGACCGTTCCTATATCTACAAGGGCTCCGGCGGTGTGTCGATCGACAACTGGTTCGACCGGCTCGTCTTCGCCGCCGAATACGGAGAGCGGAACATCCTCTTCTCCGACGCCATCGGCGACGGATCCAAGATCATGTTCAACCGCGAACCGCGGGACCGCGTCGCCAAGGTCGCCCCGTGGCTGACTCTGGACGGCGACCCGTATCCGGCGGTCGTCGACGGCAGGATCAAGTGGATCGTCGACGGCTACACGACGATGAACAACTTCCCGTACGCCCAGCAGACCCAGCTCGGGCAGGCCACCAACGACTCGCTCAGCGGCACCACCCGCCAGGCCAACTCCTGGATCAACTACATCCGCAACTCGGTCAAGGCCACCGTCGACGCGTTCGACGGCACCGTGAGCCTGTACGGCGTCGAGGACAACGAGCCGGTGCTCAACGCGTGGAAGAAGGTCTTCCCCGGGCTCGTCAAGCCGAGCGGCGAGATCTCGCCGGACCTGCGGTCGCACTTCCGCTACCCCGAAGACCTCTTCAAGGTGCAGCGGGAACTCCTGTCGAAGTATCACGTGAACAACCCGGCGGAGTTCTACGCACAGCAGGCGTTCTGGAGCGTGCCGCAGGACCCGACGCAGGAAGGCGGCGTGAACGCGTCCGCATCCGGTATCGCCAACCAGCCCGGCTACTACGTTCTGGCCACCGCGCCGGGCGACACCAGGCCGCGCTTCCAGCTCACCAGTTCACTGACCGGTCTTCAACGGCAATACCTGGCGGCCTGGATGTCGGTGTCCTCGGATCCCGAGGAATACGGGAAGATGCGCGTCCTGAGACTGCCGACAGGCGCCAGCGGCTCCACCCAGGTCGACGGACCCGTCCAGGTACAGAACAGATTCCAAAGTGACCCACGGGTCGCGCAGGACCGGACCCTGTTCAACAACCCGAACGTCACGGTCACCTACGGAAACCTGATCACGCTGCCCGTCGCCAACGGCTTCCTCTACGTAGAACCGGTCTACATCCGGCAACGGAATCAGCTGAGCTATCCGCAGCTGGCCCGCGTTCTGGTCTCCTACGGCACCAAGATCGGCTTCGCGCCCACCCTGAACGAGGCCCTCGACCAGGTCTTCGGCCCGGGCACGGGTTCCGGGGTCACACCGCCCCAGACCGGCGGCACCCCCGGACCCACGACGCCGCAACCGCCGGGCACGACGACGCCGCAGCCGCCCGCCAGTGGAAATCCGGGGCTCGACAAGGCCGCGAGCGAGATGCACGACGCCTGGGCCAAGTACAAGGCGGCCCAGCAGGCGGGCAACTACGCGGATCAGGGTGCAGCCCTCGCCGCACTCGATGTCGCGTACCGGGCTTACGAGTCGGCCAAGGCCAACCCGCCGGCAACCAGCGCGCCGCCCACCAGCAAGCCCGGAGGGTGATGTCGCTTACCTAGAGGGCACCTGCTTTGCGCCTGCTGGAAACGCAGGCGTAAGGTAGGTGTCACGACGCGGGGTGGAGCAGCTCGGTAGCTCGCTGGGCTCATAACCCAGAGGTCGCAGGTTCAAATCCTGTCCCCGCTACAGAGGAAAGAGGCGTGGTCTGCGGAAACGCAGACCACGCCTCTTTCGTATTTTACCGAGGGTCGAACCCCCGGCCTCCCGCTGGAGGGGCCTCGCCCCCCAGCCCCCCAAAGTGACTCGGTCGCTCAGGTGCCCGACGCAAGGGGGAGCGGGGGACCTTTGCTACCGCAGGGGGAGCGGGGGACCTTTGCTACCGCGGCGGGGTGGGAGCGGTCCAGCAGGCGTAGCCATCGGGGCGGTACAGGACGGCCTCGGTGGAGGGCCACGGAAGCTCCGTGACGAGCTGGGTGGTCAGCCGGGGTGTCTGAGAGCGGGCCGCCTCGATGTGGGGAGACGTGGTCGTCAGGAGCACGAAGTCGCCGTTGTGGAAGAGCGTGCTGGGGCGGATGGGCCCGGCGTCGGTGAGGACGTTCTGGTCCGTCAGGCGCGATCCGAGCGCGGGGTGAGACGTGCCGTAGGTCGCGTAGCGGATCCCGAGACCGGAAACCATGCCCGCCAGGTATCGGTTCACTTCGGGTAGCGCGACCAGATCGCCGAAGAGGGCGCGAAGCGCGCGAGACTCGTGAGACCGGGGAGTCAGCCCTAGCTGAGCGGCGACGTTGTGCAGCACTTGAGCGCCGACCGGGTGCCGTTCGGCCTCGTATGTGTCGAGCAGGTCGTCACTGGCCCAGCCGTGCACGGTCGCGGCCAGCTTCCAGCCCAGGTTCATGGCGTCCTGCACACCCAGGTTCAGTCCCTGGCCGCCTGCCGGGAAATGGATGTGCGCGGCATCGCCAGCCAGCAGTACCCGCCCGGCGCGGTAGTGCTCCGCCTGCCGCGCGGCGTCGGAGAACCGTGACGCCCACCGGATTTCCGCCATCGCCGCGGACTCGCCGTAGGAGTCGAGCAGTGCCTGCCGGACTTCGTCTTGCGTGACTGCGGACCGCATGTCCGCGGGCCGCGAGGCCCTGTCGCCATACACGAAGCGGTAGAGACCCGGTTCTCCCAACGGAATCAGGCCTTTGAACGTGGTTTCGCCGGTCGGCTCGCCGATGTTCCGCATCGTTCGCCACTGTTTCTGCGCACCGTCAGGTGTTTTGTCGAACAGGACGTCCGCGACCACGCCGAAACCTTCACCGTCCACGCCGGGAAAGCCCATGTCGAGTCCTTTGCGTACAACGCTTCGTGAGCCGTCGCAGCCGACGAGGAACTTCGCGCGCAGTCGCGTTTCTCCATCGTCTGTTCGGTACCGGACAGTCACAGAGGCGTTGTCCTGTACGAAATCGACTACTTCGCTGCCGCGCAGCACCTTTGTTCCTTGTGCGGCAAGCCGTTCCGTCAAGAACTCTTCGACCGTCGCCTGCGGAATCCCCAGTTGGAAAGGGAACCGAGTGTCCCAACCGTCGTAGTCGACGGGGATCATCGCGAAATGCCCGTCCTGCACCGTGGCGTAGGAGCGAGCCTCCACTCCGTCCAGAAGGCCGCGCAGCTCCAGCATTTCCGCGGTGCGCGGCTGCAGGTTCAGCGCCTTCGACAGTCCTGTGCGCTTGGAATGCCGTTCCAGCACCACGACCTCGACGCCGACGAGCGCGAGTTCGTGCGCGAGCATCAGCCCGGTCGGCCCCGCCCCGGCCACGATCACGTCCGTCCCCAGGTTGTGCATACCACTCCTTAACAACGTTAAATTGACCTGTGCCCAGCGTGCCCTTAACATCGTTAAATTGTCAAGGCGCTACCGCTGAAAGAGGGTTGAAAGTGGGTCTGACCAGGCAGGACATCGTCCGCGCCGGGCTTCGGCTGCTCAACGACGTCGGGCTCAACGGGCTGACGCTCCGCTTGATCGCGCAGGAACTCGGGGTCAAGGCTCCGGCGCTGTACTGGCACATGAAGAACAAACAGGAGCTGCTCGACGAGATGGCGACGCAGATGTACGCCGACGCGATGCCGGGCCGGGTACCGGAAGGCACGGGGGAAAGGGAGGCTCTCGAGCTGGCGTCACAGGCGATGCGCCGGATGATGCTCGCTTATCGTGACGGGGCGAAGGTCTTCTCCGGGACTTTCATGACCGACGACAGCCTGCTCGGTGACAATCCGCTCCATGGTCGGGTCGAAGCGGGGCTCGAACCGTACCTGGCTGGACGAGCGTTGTTCACCGTCTACAGCTACGTCGTCGGCTTCACCATCGAAGAGCAGGCCGTTTACCCGGTTCCGGGCGAACGGGACCCGCGCTACGACGTCACGCCCACGGCGTGGGTCTTCGACGAGGACGTCGAGGGCAGGTTCGGCGACGGGCTGACCATGGTGCTCAACGGCGTCTTCGCTTGGCTGGATGACAAACTTGCGACATAAAGGCAGGTCAGCGGCCTCTGGGAAAGTTAAGGGTACCCCCCTGAAACCCGGTTTCTCCCCCATGTAGTCTATTAACACAACGACGCGGGGTGGAGCAGCTCGGTAGCTCGCTGGGCTCATAACCCAGAGGTCGCAGGTTCAAATCCTGTCCCCGCTACAGAGAAAACGAAGCGCGGGTCTGCGGAAATCGCAGACTCGCGCTTCGTTGTTTTTCGGTTTTCGTACCGGGTGCACTCCGGGGCGATCACCGGCCGTCGTTGGTCGGGGCGGGGGACGCGTACCGCTGTCCGTGGCGAAGGCCGGTTGCGCAGCGTGTCCGGTCCATTGTGGACAGGCGTAGTGCGTTGGGCCGAATGAGCGCATATCACTAGCCACAATGGACAGATGTGCTGACCACAGTGGACACAGGTTCCGAAAGGTGGGACCGTAGAGTGCGTGTCCGAATTGAATGCAACAGCCGCCGCACTGCTCGGTCTTCTCCACGACGGTCCCGCCACGGGCGGGCAACTGGTCGCGGGGGCGGGTGAGCGTTTCGGCGCCTTCTTCAGCGTGACCCGCAGCCAGGTGTACCGGGAGCTCCCCGCCTTGTCGAAGGAGGGCCTCGTCCGCCTCGGCAAGCAGGGCCCGCGGTCGAGCCAGCAGTACCTCATCACCGCGGCGGGCAAGAAGGCGTTCAAGACGTGGCTGTCCTCCGAAGCCGGTCCTGACCACCTCCGCAGCCCGCTGATCCTGCGTCTCGTGCACGCCGGTTCGCTGACGGTGAAGCAGCGCTCGGCGCTGCTCGAGTCGGCGCGCACCAGCTACACCCTGCAGCTCGACGAGGCCAAGGCCGCCACCAAGGGCGCCGACGGGCCGTACGCGAAGGCGGTCGCCGAGTTCGCGCAGGCACAGGCGAAAGCGGCACTGAAACTGCTGGATTCCATCCCCCAGTCCTGACCCGGACAGGTGCCCACGACCGGTTCCCCGCAACCGGTCGTGGGTTTTGCCGTAACCTTGTCCGACGTGAGTGATGAGTTCGATGCGGCACTGAAGGACCTGGCCGGCAAGCTGACGCAGATCGAGTCGGTGATGGACCTGGACGCGCTGCGTGCCCAGGTGGCCGAGCTGGAGGTACAGGCATCCAGCCCGAACCTCTGGGACGACCCCGAAGCGGCACAGAAGGTCACCAGCCAGTTGTCTCACCGGCAGAGTGAGCTGCGACGCATTTCCGAGCTGCGGCAGCGGCTCGACGACCTGGGCGTCCTCTACGAGCTGGCCGAGGACGAGGGCGACACCGCCAGCGCGGCCGAGTCCGAATCCGAGCTGACGGCGCTCACCAAGGACATCGACGGGCTCGAGGTCCGCACCCTGCTGTCGGGTGAGTACGACCAGCGGAACGCCGTGATCACCATCCGGTCCGAAGCGGGTGGCGTCGACGCCGCCGACTGGGCCGAGATGCTGCTGCGCATGTACCTGCGCTGGGCGGAGCGGCACCACTACCCGACCGACGTCTATGACATCTCCTATGCCGAAGAGGCGGGCATCAAGTCCGCCACGTTCAAGGTGACCGCGCCCTACGTCTACGGCACGCTCTCGGTCGAGCAGGGCACGCACCGCCTGGTGCGCATCTCGCCGTTCGACAACCAGAGCCGTCGCCAGACCTCCTTCGCGCACGTCGAGGTGATGCCCGAGGTCGAGGAGGTCGACCACGTCGACATCCCCGAGAAGGACATCCGCGTCGACGTGTACCGCTCGTCCGGTCCCGGTGGCCAGAGCGTCAACACGACCGACTCGGCGGTGCGCATCACGCACATCCCGACCGGTGTGGTCGTTTCGTGTCAGAACGAAAAGTCGCAGCTGCAGAACAAGGCGGCCGCGATGAAGGTCCTCCAGGCGCGGCTGCTGCTGCGGAAGAAGGAGGAGGAGCGCGCCGAGATGGACGCGCTCAAGGACGGCGGCTCCAGCTGGGGCAACCAGATGCGCTCCTATGTGCTGCACCCGTATCAGATGGTCAAGGACCTGCGGACCGAGTTCGAGGTCGGCAACCCGTCGTCCGTTCTGGACGGTGAGATCGACGGTTTCCTGGAGGCGGGCATCCGTTGGCGCAAGCAGTCCGGAGCCGCGTAACAACCCTGCGTGAGAGAGCAAGGGACCTTTGCTGTCACTTTCCGGAAGAGAGTGATAGCAAAGGTCCCTTGCTCGCTTGGCCGCCGGGACCGGGCTACCCGGGCTTAACGACCGACATGGGTAGTATGCCGAACCGTGATCCGGCTCGAAGAGGTTTCCAAGGTCTACAAGACCTCGACCCGTCCCGCCCTTGAAAGGGTGTCGGTCGAGATCGACAAAGGTGAGTTCGTCTTCCTGATCGGTCCCTCGGGATCCGGGAAGTCGACCTTCCTGCGTCTGCTGTTGCGCGAAGAGGTGCCGAGCAAGGGTCGCGTGATGGTCTCCAACTTCGACGTCGCCAAGCTCGCCCGCCGCCGGGTGCCGCGCCTGCGGCAGACCATCGGCTGCGTCTTCCAGGACTTCCGCCTGCTGTCGAACAAGACCGTCGCCGAGAACGTCGCCTTCGCGCTCGAAGTCATCGGCAAGCCGCGCCCCACGATCCGCAAGGTCGTGCCCGAGGTGCTCGAACTCGTCGGCCTCGACGGCAAGGCCGACCGCCTCCCCAACGAACTCTCCGGTGGCGAGCAGCAGCGCGTCGCGATCGCCCGAGCGTTCGTGAACCGCCCGCTCGTGCTGCTCGCCGACGAGCCGACCGGGAACCTGGACCCCGACACCAGCCAGGACATCATGTTGCTGCTGGAGCGGATCAACCGCACCGGCACGACGGTGCTGATGGCCACCCACGACCATTCGATCGTGGACTCGATGCGGCGAAGGGTCGTCGAGCTTCAGCTCGGCAAGGTCATCCGTGACGACGCCCGAGGCGTCTACGGCATCGGCCGCTGACCGGCCCCTCCCTCCTCCGTAACCCACGACTTCCAAGGGACAGCAACCCCGATGCGCGCCAGTTTCGTCTTCAGCGAGGTAGTCACCGGCTTGCGCCGGAACGTCACGATGACCATCGCGATGATCCTCACCACCGCGGTCTCCCTCGCCATGCTCGGCTTCGGTCTGCTGGCCGTCGGAACGATCGACAAGATGAAGGCCAACTTCCTCGCCGACGTCGAGGTTTCGGTCTATCTGGTCAACGACATCAGCTCGGGTGACCCGAACTGCTCGCAGTCCGCCTGCCAGTCGCTGCGCCAGGACCTGCAGGGCAACGACGGCGTCGAGTCGGTCGTGTTCGAGAACCGCGAGCAGTCCTACGAGCGGTTCAAGAAGATGTTCGAGAGCCAGCCGGAACTGCTCGCGCTGACCGGGCCGGAGGCGCTGCCCGCGTCGCTGCACGTCAAACTGAAGAACCCCGAGCGCAGCCAGGCGATCATCCAGGAGTACACCGGAAAACCCGGCGTCAGCAAGGTCGACGACCAGCAGAAGGCATTGGACCGCGTGTTCAACGCGCTCAACGGTGTGCGGAACCTGGCCTTCGGGGCCGCGCTGATCATGGCCATCGCCGCGCTGATGCTGATCGCCAACACGATCCAGGTGTCGGCGTTCACCCGGCGCACCGAGGTCGGCATCATGCGCCTGGTCGGCGCGACCCGCTGGTACACCCAGCTGCCGTTCCTCCTGGAGGCGGTGGTCGCCGGTCTCGTCGGTGCGATCATCGGCATCGTCTTCCTCGTGCTCACCAAGGTGCTGTTGCTCGACCTGGTGCTCACGGGTGACGTGTTCCCCGCGGTCGGCATGCTCGAATTGCTGTTCCCGGTGGCGCCGATCCTGCTCGCCGTGTCGGTCATCATTTCGGCCATCACCGGCTACGTGACGCTGCGCCTGTACGTGCGCCACTGACCTGCCCGATAACCACCTGCCCGAACACAGAAACTCACGTAGAGTCGCCGCTATGCCCAAGGAACGTGGACACAAGGTGATCGTGTCGAACCGCAAGGCTCGCCACGATTACTCCATCCTCGACACCTACGAAGCCGGTCTCGTGCTCGTCGGTACCGAGGTGAAGAGCCTGCGTGAAGGACGGGCATCACTGGCCGACGCGTTCGCCACGGTGGACGACGGCGAAGTCTGGCTGCGCAACGTGCACATCCCGGAGTACGTCCAGGGCACGTGGACGAACCACACACCACGGCGCACCCGGAAACTGCTGCTGCACCGCCAGGAGATCGAGCGGCTCATCGGCAAGACCAAGGAGAGCGGGCTTTCCCTGGTTCCGCTGTCGATGTACTTCAAGGACGGCAAGGTCAAGGTCGAGATCGCGCTGGCCAAGGGCAAGAAGTCCTACGACAAGCGTCAGGACATCTCCAAGCGGGACGCGGACCGCACCATCAGCCGGGCCCTGGGCCGGGCGCTGAAGGGCCGGTACAACGATTGATCCACGGACCCGCTTCGGACGCCGAGATCCCTGGCTGGATCACGGCGCTGGGCATCGACGGGCTCGTGGACCTTCATCTGCACTTCCTGCCGAAGCCGGTCATGGACAAGGTGTGGGCCTATTTCGACCAGGCCGAGGAGCACTACGGCATGGCCTGGCCGGTGTACTACCGCACGTCGGAGGAAGTGCGGATCGAAACCCTGCGCTCGTTCGGCGTGCGCAAGTTCGCGCCGCTGGTCTATCCGCACAAACCCGGTATGGCCGAATGGCTGACATCCTGGGCGCTGGAGTTCGCGGAACGCGTCCCGGACGCCGTGCCGACGGGCACGTTCTACCCTGAGCCGTCGGCACTGTCCGTTGTGGACGGTGCGCTGCGCGCGGGCGCCCGCTGTTTCAAGGCGCACGTCCAGGTCGGCGCCTACGACCCGCGTGTCGCACTGCTGGACGGCGTCTGGGGCGCGCTGGCCGACGCGGGTGTCCCAGTGGTCGTCCACTGTGGACACGGACCGTTGAAGGGTGCCTTCACCGGGCTACGGCTGTTCGAAGAGATCCTGGTGCGGCATCCGAACCTGACTCTGGTGCTCGCCCACGCCGGGATGCCCGAGATCGCTTTCGCGTTCGAGCTGGCCAGGAAGTATCCGCGCGTGTACCTCGACACCACGATGGTCGGGGTAAAGTTCACCCAGCGCGGCAATCCGCTCCCGCCGGACTGGACGGACCTGCTGGCCGAGTTCCCCGATCGCGTCGTGCTCGGCACCGACTTCCCCAACATCCCGTACTCCTACGCCACGCAGCTGCAGGCGATCGCCGGCTGGGCCGCCGACGATCGCCTTGGTGAGCCGTTCCTGCGGGCGGTGCTGCACGACACCCCCGCGAAACTGCTCAGCGTTTGAGCTGAGCCGATTCGGTGATCGTGAGCGCGCGGCCGAGCAGCCGAGTCCCCAGATCCGAGACCGAGATCTGCTTACCGGCCAAGACGAATCCGCCCGTCGCCAGCGCCACCCACGGCACCGGTCCCTGGGTGAGGCCGTCGCTCAGCGGGGCGAAACCGTGCGCGGCCAGTCCCAGCAGGCCACCGGCGATCGCCAGCCCGGCGACGACGAGCTGAGGCGTGTGCGCGGTCGACGCCGGGCCGTCGCTCTGCGTTTCGAAGCGGGCGAAAAGCCGCAGGAGACCGAGGAGCACCAGTCCGCAGGCGCCGAGCCAGACCGGGATCATCGTCAGCCACAGCACGGAACCCGGTTCGGGAGTCTCGTAACCCAGGCCGTAGACCGCGACACCGGAGACGACGATCAGCGCCGGCATATGCCACAGGTAGACGCTCATGAACCGCGGGCCGATCCACGCCAACGCGGCGTCGAGGTTCGGGCGGGCGGCCAGTGCGTTCAGCTGCGGTTTGAAGGCCAGCAAGAGGCCGATCTGACCGATCGCGAGGAAGGCCAGCAGCACGGTCGGCGGGCTCATGTTCGACACCGGGGCGCCCGGCATACCGATCATGCTGGCGGGGTACGGGCCGAAGGCGACCAGCAGCGCGGTAATGCCGAATCCGGCGGCGGACATGCCCAGCGCGGCGTTGCGGCTCAGCGAGCCGAGACGACCCTGTGTGTAGTGGAAGCCGAGCTGGTGCACGGCCATCCAGACGAAGACGGCGTTCGCGAAACCGATCAGGCCGAGGTCGTTGAAGCGGGCGAAGTCGACGAGGACGGCGGCGGCGAGCATCACGAGCGGGACCTTGAGGCCCCAGCGACGGTGCGCCGCGGCCAGCGTCGGGGTGAGCAGCACGGTGAGCACGTACACGGCCAGGAACCACAACAGCTGTGCGGCGATCGCGCCGCCGACCTGCAGGGGCTGCTCCGGAACGCCCATGCCGCGCAGGATGTCCGGGACGAAGAGCCAGACGGCCACGAGCGGCAGTACCGGGATCATCAGCCGCCTGAGGCGGGCCGCGAGCCAGGAACGCGAACTTTCCGCGCGGCCCAAGGAGATCAGGTTCGCCGCGCCACCGGCGAAGAACACGAGCGGCATGACCTGGGAAAGCCAGGTGATGACCCACCAGCCGGGCGTCGCGAGTGCGTTCCCGGTGGAGAGATGGCCGTCGGCGTAGGAGAGCACCGGCATGCCCCAGTGCTGAACGACGACCGCGAGGATCGCGACCGCTCGGACGATGTCCAGGAACCTGTCCCGGCCCTGTTTCTGACTCGTGTGCATGGGAAAGAGCCTGGTGCTTCAGAGCCTCGTAAACAGCGGGGCGGACCGCCGTATCGATCTTCCGGTTTTCCCCCTCCGGAGGTGGAGTTTTCCCTACCCCACACCGTCGTTCTCGGGCTCCGGCCGCGGCGCGGGTTCCGGGACCGGGGCGGAGCACAGCCGGAATTCCCAGCTGTCGTCCTCGGCGAGGCCGAGTTCGTACCGGGTTTCGATCTTCGGCCCGTCGTGCAGATGGACGTGTTTGAGCACGGTGCCCGCGATCGGCTCGGTGTCACCGAGTTCCTGGACACGTCCGTCGAGCGGCCCGCCGAAGAAGCGGACGCTGTGGGAGGGCCTGTCGGTCATGGGTCCTCCTCGGTTCGGCTCGTCTCTCACCAACAGTCTGCCCATGTTAGGTGAGTGACGGCTTCGCCACCAAGAGCTACTTCAGCGTCCTAAGTAAGTGAGAACCGCGCGGACCCGGCGGTGCTCCACCGAACTCGCTTCGAGGCCGAGCTTCGAGAAGATGTTGCCGATGTGCTTCTCGACGGCGCCGTGCGAGACGACGAGCGAGTTCGCGATAGCGGTGTTCGACAGGCCCTGCGCCATCAGCCCCAGCACTTCGGACTCGCGGGCCGTGAGCGCGTCGAGGGGGTTCTTGCGGCCTCGTGCCATCAGCTGCGCGATGACGTCCGGGTCGATGGCCGTACCACCGCCGGCGACCCGCTTGACCGCGTCGAGGAAGTCGCCGACGTCCGCGACGCGCTCCTTGAGCAGGTAGCCGACTCCGCCCGCGCCGCCGGACAGCAGCTCGACCGCGTAGCTCTCTTCGACGTACTGGGAAAGCACCAGGACAGGCAGCCCAGGAATGGCCTCACGGGCGCCCAGCGCCGCGCGCAGGCCCTCATCGGTGAAGGTGGGCGGCATCCGCACATCGACGATCGCGAGATCCGGCCGGTGCTCCTTGACCGCGCCCAGCAGGTCGTCGCCGTTGTCCACGGCCGCGACGGTCTCGATGTCCTCGTCGGCGAGCAGACGGATCACCCCCTCGCGCAACAGAACCGCGTCTTCGGCGATGACAACCCGCATGCTGCCCCCAGCGTCGTGAGTGAATGGCGGAGCCTATTCACTCACGAGCTGGTCACCATTGACACGGCAGGTCCGCGCGAATCACCGTCGGGCCACCGGGCGGGCTGAGAACGGTGATCACGCCGTCGATCGTGGCCGCCCGGTCGGCGAGTCCGGCGAGACCGCCGCCAGGCCGGACCTCGGCGCCGCCGTGCCCGTTGTCAGTGATCTCGACGATCACCATCGAGTCCGTGCGCCACACCTTCACACCGGCTTCGGTCGCTCCGGAGTGCTTCGCGATGTTGGTCAGCGTCTCGCCGACGATGAAGTACGCCGTCGTCTCGACCGCCCCCGGTGGCCGCGGCTCGACGTCCACCCGGACATCGACGTGGATCGGAGACTTCGCGGCCTGCGCGGACAGCGCGGCGTCGAGGCCGCGGTCACCGAGCACGGCCGGGTAGATGCCCCGGGCGAGGTCACGCAGTTCCGAAACCGCGAGTTTGGCGTCGAGGTGCGCTTCGTCGATCAGTTCGCGCACGGCGTTCGGGTCATGGTCGAACTTCGACTTCGCGCGGCCGAGGCTCATCGCGACGGCGACCAGGCGCTGTTGGGCGCCGTCGTGCAGGTCGCGCTCGATGCGGCGGCGTTCGGCCTCGGCCGCGTCGACACCGCGGGCCCGTGACGCTTGCAGGTGTTCCGCCTTTTGCTCCAGTCGCTGGGTGCGGTTCGGGCCGAGGAAGGTGAAGGCCAGATTGCCGTGCAGCCAGGCGAGCCACGGGGTCACCCAGATCGCCATCGGCAGCAGCACGATCGAGGCGAGCGCGATCGGGAGTTCCACACAGGCCAGCGGGAACGCGAGCATCAGGTAGGCGAGGTCGCGCCACGTCGTCGGGTCGGTCAGCCGGGTCAGCCAGCGCTTGATCAGCGAAAGGCCGTCCACGGAGAGCCGCTCGACCGGTTCCAGCGGTGTGCCGAGCATCTTCCGCGCCCAGCCGCGCTCGCGGTCGGCGGACCAGCGGACGAAGCTGGTCGTGGCCATGAGGATCGGGAAGCCGATCCACACCACCACGGTCGCGATCCCGACCGCGAGGCCGGTGACGATCAAGATGAACTGGAGGAGCCGGAAGAACCAGCTGACGATCACGTAGACGATCGACTTCAGTGGCCGCGGTCGCGGAATCTCCACGTGCTGTACCTGCTGATCGATCGTCATCCGGTCACCGTGCTCTCGCCCCAAGAGTCCTCGAGACGGCGGCGCTGGGTGTGGGTGGGCCCGAGCAACGCCGTCGCCAGCCGCGCGTGCGTGCCGGCCAGCGCTTTCGTCAACGCTACCGAGAGGGCGACGCACAGCACCCCGAGAGCGGCCCACGGCAACGCCGAGACCGTCGAGTCGACGGTGAACCACGGAACGTCGTAGTTCGGGAACCGGTACTCGCCGCCCGGGAGGAAGCGGTAGTAGATCGGCAGGCCGGCGAGGCCGAGACTGGTCGACCAGAACACCGTGACCAGCACGAACTCGACGATCCCGACCGGGAACAACAGGAGGAAGTAGCCGAGGTCGCGCCAGGTCGAGCCGTCCTTCAGCCGCGCCTTCCAGCGCACGGACTGGCCGCCGACGGGCAGCGGGAGGTACGGCAGGTCGATGTAGCGGTCGAGCAGCGCATACACCCTGGCGCGCTCCATCCGGGCGGCCCCGCGGACCGCCAGGATCACCAGTGCGAGGATCGGAATCCCGATCCAGACGACCGCCGTGCCGATGCCCAGCCAGAGGAACGCCATCAGGAGCGCGAACGCGCACGTGCCCATCGGCAGGTTCATCAGCAGGTAGACGAGTGAGCCGCCGAACGACGGATCGGACCTGCTCAGCTCCCGCTCGGCCGCTAGCGAACTCATGGTCGTGCTCCTCTCTGGTTCGAGGAAACAAGCATCGCCTGCCGGAGGGGAGCGGTGACATGGTGCCCGCGGGCATCTCCCCGGTGGGGTTAGCCCCACCGCCGGGATCAACCCGGTTGCCGTCCGCGTTATGCTGTACAGGTTGTGTCCCATCAAGGGGGTGAACGGTTTCGACTTTGGACGTCGAATCAGGAGAAGCGTGCCGGTGCAGGCGAGAGACCACCGTAAGCGTCATCGCAAACCAATAAGCGCCGAGCCTAAGAGCCAGCGCGAGTTCGCTCTTGCTGCCTAAGCAGTAGAGTGACTCTGTCGGTCCGGGGTCGCCTCCGACCCGGTCACCGGCATCAGCTAGGAGGCTTACCGCCGCACTCGGCTACGGGGTGCGGTTGGGAATCAAACAGTGGCTGGGCTCGTCACTTCAGCTTGTTCGCGTGACTGAAGGGGCCAAGTAGAGACATAGCGGACTGCGCACGGAGAAGTCCTGGTGACACGCCAGAGGACCCGGGTTCAATTCCCGGCACCTCCACTGGTCGACGGAAGCGGCTCCGCCCCTCGGGGTGGGGCCGCTTCTTCGTGTGTCGTGGGAGCTTGGGCTGAACCGGCTGCGGCGTAGCAGCGGTCTCGCTCTTGCTGCCAGATCGAGTCGGCGTCGAGGTCCTGGTACTCGGTCCGCAACCGCCGAGCGAGGAGGCAGAAGCCCGAACTGGGCCGGCCACTCTCCTTGGAGACGCCGAGCGCGCTCCACAGCGGCTCTCCGCGGTCCGCGGCGCGGGTCGACGCCTGGTCGAGGAACTGACCGAGGTGATCGGCGCGCACGCCGATTGAGCACTGGAGATCATCGTCCGGAGTATGAGATGTGATCGCGGACAGGGTCAGCGCGAGCCGCGCCGTCGTGGCGGGGATTGGGCGCTTGGCGCCGGACACTGGTGTGCCGTTTCAATGCCCGACTTGAGTTCTCTTTGAATCACAGAGCGTAGCTAAATCTAGATCGATTTCATCTCAATTCACCCGCGCCGGGAACAGTCGACGGGTGGGATGTCATGCTAGGTGTCCGACCATGGCCCTCTTTCGAACCGACCCCGTGTCGCCGGAGGGCCGGAAGAAGGTAGCAGATGACCTGGGCTAGGCATTCCAGTCGTCCCGACCCCGCTGAAGACCAGAGCCGGATGGCGGGTGTGCGCGCGGAAGAAGAAGTCCGCCTCACCCTGCAGAACGGCAGAGCCGCGCGAACCGTCGCCGGGCACTCTTCGAGTGCTCTCGACTGTGCGGAACTGCTGGCGATGCTCGGCCTTGAGGGAGTCCAGAAGAGGCACGCTCAGCGCACCTGACCCCCGATCCGGGTGGTCAGTTCGGCCGCGGTCAGACGGACCTCTTCGGCGAGGTCAGGCCAAGTTTCCTCGCAGCCTTCAGTTCCTGGGCAGAGGTGGCGGAGGGTCACGCTGATCGCGGCCATCGGCCGGCCGCCGTGGTCGAAGACCGGGCAGGCCACCGAGGCGAATCCATCGGTGACGTGTCCGTCTTCCACCGCCCAGCCGAGCCTGCCCTCCGCGTTCAGCGTGCGACGCAGTTCGGCGAGGGTGCGCGGGCCGCGACCGGTACGCAGGACGAACGTCGACGCGGCAGGGAAGAGCGCACGCACGTGCGGTGACTGCAGGTGCCGCAGGATCGCCCTTCCCGACGCGGTGAGCTGGCCGGGTAGCCGGACGCCGACCTCTGTGACCAGTGTTTCCGGCCGCGTGGGTCGCTCTTTGACCAGATAGAGCGACTCGTTGCCGTGCAGCACGCCGAGATGCGCGGTGTGGCCGACCCGGTCGGCGAGTTTGCGCAGCAGCGGGACCGCGAGTCTTTCCAGCGGGTCGTGCCTCAAGTAGGCCGAGCCGAGTTCGAACGCGGCGATGCCGAGACCGTACCGGCGTTCGGTGGGCAGGTGTGCCACGAAACCGGCGGCCTCCAGTTCGGCGAGCAGGTGATATGTCGTCGAGCGCGGGAGGTCGAGTTCGCGCGCGATCGCGGTCGCGGACATCGGGCCCGGCCGGGCGGCGAGAGCGCGAAGGATGCCCAGGCCGCGGCGCAGTGCGGGTACCTCGCTGCTCTCACCCATCGTGACCTCCTGTCTCGCTCAGCGGTGGTAGCGAGGGACCTTTGCTACCGCTTACTTAGGCACGCTAAACAAGCGACAGCAAAGGTCCCTTGCTACCACCGTGCGTGTCTTGGATACCAGACACAACCACCGGTTGGGGCCGCCCACCAGCGGGCATGGCGTTGTCCAATGGGGCCATGCCGGAAACCGTACTTCTGGGGTCTGAACCGCTTCGGCCCGAACAGGTCGTCGCGGTCGCCCGTGACCACTCGCCCGTCGCGGTCAGCGAAGCGGCCGAGAAGAATCTCGCCGCGACGCGTCAGCACATCGACAACCTCGCCCATGCCGAGACGCCGACGTACGGCGTTTCGACGGGCTTCGGGGCTCTCGCCACCAGGCACATCCCGCTCGAGAGCCGCACGGCGCTTCAGCGGTCGCTGATCCGTTCGCACGCGGCCGGCGCGGGCCCGGTCGTCGAGACCGAGGTCGTGCGCGCGCTGATGTTGCTGCGTCTCCGCACCCTCACCAGCGGCTACACCGGCGTCCGGCCGAGCACCGCGCAAGCGCTTGCGGCCCTCCTCAACGCCGGGATCACCCCGCTCGTCCACGAGTACGGCTCTCTCGGCTGCTCCGGCGACCTCGCGCCTCTCGCCGCCGTAGCGCTCGCGCTGATGGGGGAGGGCGAAGTCGAGTACAACGGCGAAGTCGTTCAGGCGAGCGTCGCACTGAAGCATGCTGGGATCGAGCCGGTCGTTCTCGCGGAGAAGGAGGGCCTCGCCCTCACTAACGGGACCGACGGCATGCTCGGCATGCTCCTGCTGGCTGCGGCGGATCTGGGCAAGCTTCTTGATACCGCCGACATCACCGCGGCGATGAGCGTCGAAGCGCTCCTCGGCACCGATCGAGCCTTCGCAGCCGATCTCCAGGCCCTGCGGCCGCACCCCGGGCAGGCACTGAGCGCCGAGCGCATGTGGAAGGCGCTTCAGGACTCGAAAATCGTCGAGAGCCACCGCGGTCCGGACTGCAACCGCGTTCAGGACGCGTACTCACTCCGCTGTTCGCCCCAGGTGCACGGCGGCGCACGCGACAGCCTCACGCACGCTGAACTCATCGCCGAGCGTGAGCTTCACTCCGCGGTCGACAACCCGGTCGTGCTGTCCGACGGCCGCGTCGAGTCGAACGGCAATTTCCACGGCGCCCCGGTCGCGTACGTGCTCGACTTCCTCGCCATCCCGCTCGCGGACGTCGCCAGCATCGCCGAGCGCCGCACGGACCGCATGCTCGACAAGTCCCGTTCGCACGGCCTGCCGCCGTTCCTCGCGTTCGACCCCGGCGTCGATTCCGGCCACATGATCGCCCAGTACACGCAGGCGGCCGTGGTCAGCGAACTCAAACGCCTCGCGGTGCCGGCGTCGGTCGACTCGATCCCGAGCAGCGCCATGCAGGAGGACCACGTCTCCATGGGCTGGTCCGCCGCACGCAAGCTGCGCAAGGCCGTCGAGGGCCTGAACACCGTTCTCGCCATCGAACTGCTCACCGCCGCGCGGGCACTCGACATGCGCGCGCCGCTCGCCCCGTCACCGGTCACCGGCCGGGTCCGGGATCTGGTCCGCACCAAGGTCGAGGGTCCCGGCCCCGACCGTCACCTGGCGCCGGAGATCGCCGCCGCCGAAGAACTCGTCGCGTCGGGCGCCGTCCTCGTCGCGGCCCACCTGGAGGTCTGAGCCCATGTCCCGCACGGTCCGTGCCGCCCGAGGCACCACACTCACCGCGAAGAACTGGCAGACCGAAGCCGCGCTGCGGATGTTTCACAACAACCTCGACCCCGACGTCGCCGAGCGCCCCGAGGACCTGGTCGTCTACGGCGGCACCGGCAAGGCCGCCCGCAACTGGGCCAGTTTCGACGCGATCACCCGCGAACTGACCACTTTGGACAGTGACGAGACACTGCTCGTCCAGTCCGGCAAGCCGGTCGGTGTGTTCCGCACGCACGAGTGGGCGCCGCGCGTGCTCATCGCGAACTCCAACCTCGTCGGCGACTGGGCGACGTGGCCGGAATTCCGCCGCCTGGAAGCACAAGGCCTGACCATGTACGGCCAGATGACCGCGGGGTCCTGGATCTACATCGGCACACAAGGAATTCTGCAGGGCACGTACGAAACCTTCGCCGCTGTCGCGAAGAAGCGGTTCGGCGGAACCCTCAAGGGCACGCTCACCGTCACCGCCGGCCTCGGCGGCATGGGTGGCGCGCAGCCGCTGGCCGTCACGATGAACGACGGTGTCGCGCTCGTCGTCGAATGCGACCCGCAGCGCGCGCACCGCCGCGTCGAGACTCGCTACCTCGATGAGGTCGCCGGCGACCTCGACGACGCGATCCGCCGCGTGGAAGCCGCCAAGAAAGAGAAGCGCGCGTTGTCCGTCGGCGTGATCGGCAACGCCGCCGAGGTGCTGCCCGAACTGCTGCACCGCGGCGTCGAGATCGACATCGTCACCGACCAGACCTCCGCGCACGACCCGCTTTCCTATCTGCCCAAGGGCATCGGCGTCGACGAGTGGCAGGACTACGCGGACAAGAAGCCCGACGAGTTCACCGAACGTGCCCGCGAGTCGATGGCCGAACACGTCGAGGCGATGCTCGGCTTCCTCGACAAGGGCGCCGAGGTCTTCGACTACGGCAACTCCCTGCGCGGCGAGGCGAAACTCGGCGGCTGCGAGCGCGCGTTCGACTTCCCCGGTTTCGTGCCCGCCTACATCCGCCCGCTGTTTTGCGAGGGCAACGGCCCGTTCCGCTGGGCGGCGCTGTCCGGTGACGCGCAAGACATCGCGGCGACCGACCGCGCGATGCTGGAACTGTTCCCGGAGAACGAATCCCTCGCGCGCTGGATCAAGCTGGCAGGCGAACGCGTTGCTTTCCAAGGACTTCCGTCGCGGATCTGCTGGCTCGGCTACGGCGAACGGCATCTCGCGGGCCTGCGGTTCAACGAGATGGTCGCCAGCGGAGAGCTGAAGGCGCCCGTGGTCATCGGCCGCGACCACCTCGACTCCGGCAGTGTCGCCTCGCCGTACCGCGAGACCGAGGGGATGGCCGACGGCTCCGACGCCATCGCCGACTGGCCGCTGCTGAACGCGCTGGTCAACACCTCGTCGGGCGCCACGTGGGTGTCGATCCACCACGGCGGCGGCGTCGGCATGGGCCGCTCGATCCACGCGGGCCAGGTCAGCGTGGCCGACGGAACCCTGCTGGCCGCGCAGAAACTCGAGCGCGTGCTCACCAACGACCCGGGCATGGGTGTCATCCGGCACGTCGACGCCGGGTATGACCGCGCCGCCGACGTCGCCGACGAGCGCGGCGTCCGCGTTCCGATGCGGGACGCCGAGTGACCGCGTCCTCGCTGCTGGAGGAGATTTCGGACGTCGGCCGCGACCCGAAACGCGGCGGCTACTCGCGTCACGCCTTCGACGCGGCCGAAACCGAACTGCGCGCGTGGTTCGTCGAGCTTGCGGGGCGGCTGGGCCTTGGCGTCGAGACCGACCGCAACGGCAACATCTGGGCCTGGTGGGGAACCCCCGGCCCGGACGCGGTCGTCACCGGGAGTCATCTCGATTCGGTTCCCGGCGGTGGCGCCTTCGATGGCCCGCTCGGTGTCGCGAGCGCGCTCGAGGCGGTGGAGATCTTGCAAACCAAGGGATTCCGCCCCGCCAAGCCGTTCGCCGTCGTCGTCTTCGTGGAGGAGGAGGGTGGCCGGTTCGGGGTGCCGTGTCTCGGGTCTCGGTTGCTGACCGGGACGATCGACGCGGACAAGGCGCGCGGCCTGCGCGACCCCGACGGCGTGACGTTCGCCGAAGCGGCGGCGAAATCCGGCCTTGAGCCGGAACTCGTCGGCCGTGATTCCGAGCGGCTCGGCCTGATCGGGCGGTTCCTCGAACTGCACGTCGAACAGGGGCGCGGGCTGATCGACCTCGGCTCACCGGTTGCCGTCGGCAACACGGTGATCGCCCATGGTCGCTGGCGATTCTCCTTCCAGGGTCAGGGAAACCACGCCGGTGCGACGCTGATCGGTGACCGTCGTGATCCGATGATCCCGGCGGCCGAGACCGTGATCGCCGTGCGGAAACTGGCGAAGGTGACGGCGGACGCCAGAGCCACGGTCGGCAGGCTCGTGCCGGTTCCGGGCGGTACCAACGTCATCGCGTCCACTGTGGACCTGTGGCTGGACGCGCGGGTGCCGGGCACGGGCACGCCCGAGCTGGTCGCGGAGATCGCGAAACTGGCCGAAGACGCGGCAGGTCAGGAAGGGTGCCGGGTCGAGGTGACCAGGGAGTCGTATTCGGGCGACGTGATCTTCGACGACGCGCTGCGCCGCGACCTCGGCACCTGGCTGGGCGGGCCGCCGGAGTTGCCGACCGGTGCCGGGCACGACGCGGCGATCCTGGCCGGTTTCGTCCCGTCCGGGATGCTCTACGTGCGCAATCCCACCGGTATCAGCCATTCTCCGGAGGAGTTCTCGGAAGCGGAGGACGTCGACCACGGTGCCCGCGCGCTCGCGGACGTCCTCGAAAAACTGTCGACATGACGACATATTGGTGTGCGCGGGCCTGGCTGCCAGACGGGATCACCGATGCCGTCCGGATCGAGGTCGACGCCGGGAGGATCACTTCCGTGACGGCGAACGCGCCTAGCGAAGGTACTGTCCTGAATGGACTGACCTTGCCCGGCTTCGCCAACGGGCACTCGCACGCGTTTCACCGTGCGCTGCGGGGCCGGACGCACCACGACCGAGGAACCTTCTGGACGTGGCGGGAACGGATGTACTCGCTCGCGTCCAGGCTCGATCCGGACACGTACTACCGGCTGGCGCGCGGTGTCTATGCCGAGATGGTGCTGGCCGGCTACACGAGTGTCGGCGAGTTCCACTACCTGCACCACGCGCCGGGCGGAAAGCCTTATGCCGAGTCGAACGCGATGGGGGAGGCGCTGCGGCACGCGGCCGAGGACGCCGGGATCCGGCTCACGCTGCTCGACACCTGCTATCTCGCGGGCGGTATCGGCGTCGAACCCGACGAGGTGCAGCGGCGGTTCTCCGACGGTTCGGCCGGGAAGTGGGCGCAACGAGTCGGCGACTTGCGGGAGAAGGAGACGTTCCGGGTGGGCGGCGCGATCCATTCGGTGCGTGCCGTTCCCGAAGACCAACTGTCCGAAGTGGACAACGGGACGCCGGCCGATCGGCCGCTGCACATCCACCTTTCCGAACAGCGGGCCGAAAACGAGCAGTGCATGGCGGCCTACGGCTGGACACCGACGGGGCTGCTCTACGACCACGGCGTCCTCGGCGAACGGCTCACGGCGGTGCACGCGACCCATCTGACGCCGCTCGACATCGAACGGCTGGGCGCGGCCCGCAGCCGAGCGTGTTTTTGCCCGACGACCGAGCGGGATCTCGGCGACGGCATCGGTCCCGCCCGGACGTTGCTGGACACGGGGGTGCGGCTCAGCGTCGGCAGTGACAGCAACGCGGTCGTCGACGCGTTCGAGGAGACCAGGGCGCTGGAGCTGAACGAGCGGCTCGCCAGCGAGCGGCGTGGCCGGTTCACCGCGGACGAACTGCTCACCGCGGCGACGGATCACGGTGCCATCGGCTGGGACGAGGTGGGCGAGCTGACCGCGGGGGCGGGGGCGGACCTCGTCACGGTCGGACTCGGTTCGGTGCGGACCGCGGGGATCGAGCCGTCCGGGGTGGTCTTCGCCGCCTCCGGCGCGGATGTCCGGAATGTTGTCGTCGCCGGGCGTGAGATCGTCCGCGACGGCGCACACCAGCTGATCGACCGGCCGGAAACGGTCTTGGCCAAGGAGATCGAGGCATTGTGGCAGTCCTGATCACGGGCATCGGCGAGCTCACCACGAACGACGCCGGGCTGGGCAAGCTTCACGACGCCGCCGTCGTCGTCGAGAGCGAAAAGATCGCCTGGGTCGGCGCGGCGGCCGACGCGCCGGACGCGGACGAGCGGGTCGACGTCGACGGCCGGGCGGTGCTGCCCGGATGGGTCGACAGTCACACGCACCTCGTCTTCGCCGGGGACCGCACGGCCGAGTTCGAAGCGCGGATGGCTGGGAAGGCGTACAGCGCCGGGGGTATCGCGGTCACCGTCGACGCGACGCGGTCAGCGTCGGACGAGCAGCTGGCGGCCAACCTGCGGCGTCACGTCGACGAAGCGGCGAAGCAGGGAACGACCTGCCTGGAGACGAAGACCGGATACGGGCTCAACGTCGAAGACGAGGTGCGCTCGGCGCGGATCGCCGCCGACGTGGCCGACGAGGTCACGTTCCTCGGCGCGCATCTGGTGCCGCCGGGTGCGGACGCGGAGTCGTATGTGGACCTGGTGTGCGGTGACATGCTCGACGCCGTGGCGCCGCTGGTGCGGTGGGCGGACGTGTTCTGCGAGACCGGCGCCTTCGACGAAGCGCAGTCCGGGCGGGTGCTGAAGGCGGCGCGGGAGCGCGGGCTCGGGCTGCGGGTGCACGGGAACCAGCTGGGGGAGGGGCCGGGCGTGCGGCTCGCCGTCGAGTTGGGGGCGGCGAGTGTCGACCACTGCACGTACTTGAGCGAAGCGGACGTAGAGGCTCTCGCTGCTTCGGAGACCGTCGCGACCTTGCTGCCCGCGTGCGACCTGTCGACCCGGCAGTCGCTGGCGCCCGCGCGGCGGCTCCTGGACGCGGGGGCGACGGTCGCGCTGGCCAGCAACGCGAACCCCGGTAGTTCGTACACGACGTCGATGGCGTTCTGCGTCACGACCGCTGTGCTGCAGATGCGGATGACGATCGACGAGGCCGTGTGGTCGGCTACCGCGGGTGGCGCGCGGGCGCTGCGGCGTGACGATGTGGGCGTCGTGCGACCGGGGGCGCGAGCCGACCTTCAGGTGCTGGAGGCGCCTTCGGTCACTCACCTCGCGTACCGGCCTGGAGTGCCGTTGACGGCCGCTGTTTGGCGGCGGGGGACGCGCCTGACCTGCGGGAAGTAGCAAGGGACCTTTGCTATTACTTACTTAGGCATACTAAGCGAGTGATAGCAAAGGTCCCCTGCTCTCCCCGCCGGGATCAGGAGGTGTGACCGAGGGTTTCCTCGATCCGCTCGCGCAGCGCGGGCGGGAGTTCGCCGAGCAGGTGCGACCACTGCTCGATCCGCTTCTCGCTCAGGTGGGTGAGCAGGTCGAGCAACGGCGGCCACAGGTCCTCGTCGGCGGCCGCGGCCCGCAGGAGACCGCGGAACCGGGCCTCGGAGAGCAGGCCGAGGACGTGGTCGATCCGGCTCTTGTCATCGAGGACGAACGCGATCCGGATCAGCGGCTCGTCGCCGATGACGTCGAGCGCCTTCCGCACCGTCGGATCGGGCAGGTGACCGACGAACCGGCCGACGGTGATCCAGTCCTCACGGCGCACCAGTTCGCCCGCGACCGCGACGACGGTGTCGAGCGGGATCCGCGCGATGATCGCGCTCGCCCGGCGCGGGTCCAGTTCGGCCGCGACGTCGGACAGAAACTGCGGCCTCAGGCGTTTCGCGACGTCGACGCCACGGGAGACGTCCACCAGCCCGGCGATCCGGGCGCACAGAAGCGGGCCGAAGACCTTCTCGGCGATCTTCGCCAGGATCGGGCTCGGGACGAGCTTGCTCGCCATCGCCATCCGCTCGAGGGCGGCGCGGTTGGCGTCGAACAGCTTGTTCGTCACCTGCTCACGGAACGCCTGGAGTTCGACCGCGTCCACGTTTCCCAGGTAGGAAAGCCGTTCGGGAGTGGTGCCGAGGACGCGGGTCAGTTTGAGGATCTCCGCCTGCGACGCGAAGTTTTCGGTGGTCACAGGCCCACCACCTTGCGGATGGTGCCACGCAGAAGCGCGGGTACGTACTTCAAGCCCTCTTCGCCCGCCTCGGCCAAGGCCTTGGCCTGGCGGTGGCGCGCGTCGCGCAACGCGTCGGAGAGGTCCTGTTTCTCGTCGTCGGCCAGCGCTTCGATGCCTGCCGGGACAGGACCGCCTAGCTGACCGGAGAGTGTGCGCTCGGCCATGGTCGATCATCATGCCTCATGGCCCGTGCGGAGGCCGAATGATCGGACCATCTTGACTTTCGCCTATGGCGAAGCGGTCGGCGCGGCTTGTAGCGTCCGGTCCTGTGAAGGATCCTGAAGAGCCTGTGCGGCGCGGGCGGCGACTGGCCATGGACCTCGCGCTGTGGCTCGGGCTCTGCGGCTGGGTCGTCATCGACGCGGGATCGAGCACGAAACACTGGGAACTGTTCGCCGGGCTCACCGCGACCACGGCCGCGATCGCGGTATCGCGCCGGTACCCGGTGGTCTCGCTCGCGATCGCGATGGTCGCGAGCTTCGTCATCTTGGGCAGTTTCGGCGGCAGAGTGCCGGTCTGGGAAGGGTTCGTCCTGGTCGCGGTGAGCTACCTCGCCGGCTACCGGCAGCCGATCGCGAAGCCGATGTTGCGTGTCTTCGCCGTCGTCTCCTTGGTCGCGATCCCCGTGGCGCTGGTGTGGGCTGACGACGGGTTCGCAGACTGGGGCGCTCTGCTCGGGCTCCTGGTCTTCGCGTCGGTGACGCCGTGGCTGCTGGGCAAGTACATCCGACAGCGCGAGGACATGGCGCGCGACGGCTGGCGTCGCGCCAAGGAAATGGAGAGCCGTCAACGGCTCGTCGCCGACCGGGCGCGGCTGCGCGAGCGCACCCGGATCGCCAGTGACATGCACGATTCGCTGGGGCACGAACTCAGCTTGATCGCGGTCCGTGCGGCGGCACTCGAGGTCTCTGGCGGCCTCGACGAGAAGCAGCGGGAGGCCGCCGGTGACCTGCGGCAGAGCGCCGCGACAGCGACCGAGCGGCTGCACGAGATCATCGGGGTGCTGCGTGAGGACGACGCGCCGACCGAGCCGGTGCACGAGAGTATCGACGAACTGCTCGACCGGGCCAGGGCGTCCGGCGTGCTCATCGAATCCTCTGTGGACAGTCCGATCGACGGCGAGCCGCAGATGGTCGATCGCGCGGCCTATCGGGTGGTGCAGGAGTCGGTGACGAACGTCGTGAAGCACGCGCCCGGCGCCGCCGTCACCGTCCGGGTCGTGCGTTCGCGAGGGCGGACCGACGTCGTGGTCACCAACGTGCCGCCGCCCGCGGGACCCTTGCCCGGCCAAACTTCGGGACGGCGCGGGCTGATCGGCCTGCGTGAACGGGTCCGCCTTGTCGGCGGGACCCTGCGGGCGGAACCGCGCGACGGCGGCTTCGAGGTCAGTGCGAGCTTGCCGCATGATGCCGCGCCGTCAGAGGAATCGCCGGAAAGCCAGGCGGCGATGGACGCCGAAGTGGGACAGTCGACGTCGGCGAAGGAACTTGAACGTGCTCGCCGGGATGTGCGACGCAGCCTGATCCAGGCGATCGTCGTGCCGATCGGGCTCTTCGGCGTGCTGGTCGGGATCAGCGGGGTGGTGTTCCTCTTCCAGTGGTACGGCTCCGAACTCCCCAAGGGAGACTATGACCGCATCCGGCTGGGCCAGACGAGGGCGGAGATCGCGTCCGTCCTGCCCGGCGGTCAGCGGATCGCGCGACCGCGTCAGGTGGAACCGCCGGTGACAGCCGGGGCGACCTGCGAGTACTACGGCACCGAGCGCAGCCTGTTCAACAGGTACTACGAGGCCTACCGGCTGTGCTTCGCCGAGGGGAAACTCGTGGCGAAGGATGTGATCAATGAACACGAGCAAAAGGGGGATCCGGATGATCCGGGTGGTGCTGGCCGATGACGAGGCGATGATCCGGGCCGGGGTGTCGGCGATCCTGGCCGCGGACACCGGAATCGAGGTGGTCGCGGAGGCCGCGGACGGCCGCGCAGCCGTCGAACAGGCTCGTGTGACGAGGCCGGATGTCGTGCTCCTCGACATCCGGATGCCGGTCATGGACGGGCTCAAGGCGGCCGAGGAGATCCGGCGGCTGCTGCCCGACATCGGCGTGATCATGCTGACGACGTTCGGCGAAGACGCCTACATCGAACGCGCGCTGAGCCTCGGCGCGAGCGGATTCCTGCTGAAGTCCGGGGATCCGCGGGAACTGCTGGCCGGGATCCACGCCGTCGCCGACGGAGCGGCGTTCCTTTCGCCGAAGGTCGCGCAGCGGGTCATCGCGCGGTTCTCCGGCAACCAGGTGTCCCGAGCCGAGGAGGCGAGGGCGTCGATCGGCAAACTGACCCCGCGTGAACAGGAAGTGCTGGCGCTGCTGGGTTCCGGACTGTCCAATGCGGACATCGCCGGAAAGTTGTTCGTGGTCGAGGGCACGGTGAAGGCCTACGTGAGCACCATCCTCAACCGGCTCGGCGTGCGGAACCGGGTGCAGGCCGCGATCACGGCGTACGAGGCGGGGCTGGTCGGCGGGGAACGGGAGGAGCCCAGCCGCTGACGCCGGCGCCGATGCGGGCGGTGAGCGTGCCGGGGAGCAGGCGGAACACGCCGTTGCGGATCGCGACCGCGAGGGGATTCCTCAGCTGTGGTCCCATTCTTCCGGCCTGGACCGAGGATTTGACGACCGCTTGGCTACGTGGGCGGCGCTGCTCGTCGTAACTCCTCAATGCCGCGTCGACGTCCTCGGCGGTACTGAGCGTGGCGGCGAGGACGACGGCGTCTTCGATCGCCTGGCAGCCGCCTTGGCCGAGGAACGGCGGCATCGCGTGTGCCGCGTCGCCGAGGAGCGCGACGCGGCCACGCACGTACGACGGCAGGGGGGTGCCGAGCAGGTACAGGTCGTGGTGGAGCAGTGCCTCGGGCGTGGTCGCTTCGATGAGCTCGGGGATGGGTTCGTGCCAGCCTCCGAAGCGCCTCCGCAGGTACGCCTTCGGGTTCTCGCACCGGATTCCCGCTTCGGCGACGTAGCTCGCCCACCAGTAGACCCGGCCGTCGTGCAACGGGATGACGCCGATTTCGGCGCCGTCGTCCCAGCTCGTACTCAGCTCCGTGGGGTGCGGGAGCGTGGTCACCGCGCGGAAGGCGGTGCTGCCGCTGTAGACCGGTCCGGGGTGCCGCGGCCACAGCTGTTTCCGGAGTCCACTGTGGATTCCGTCGGCCGCGACGATGACGTCCGCGTCCAGGTCTTCGAGGTTCGTGACCTCGATGCCGGTGCGGACGCAGCCGGTGGGCAGGGCGTCGTGGAGTGCGGCGATGAGGTCGGCACGGTGGATGGCGGCGAGCGGACGGCCGTGGTGACGGCGGAACGCGTCGGCGTCCCAACGGGTGATGCGGCGGCCTTCGCGGTCATGGAGGCCGCCGGACTCTTGTTCTCGCAGCTTGCCGAGGTGGATGCCCAGTGTTTCGAGTGAGCGCAGGGCGTTCGGCCACAGGGAGATGCCTGCGCCGACCGCGGTGAGTTCCGCGGCCTTTTCCAGGACGGTGACCTCCCAGCCGATGCCATGCAGCCCGATGGCGGTGCTCAGTCCGCCGATTCCTCCGCCGACCACGATCGCTTTGCGCAGTTCGACCTCCTCTACATCTGTAGAGTACTACTACACTTGTAGAGTGCGAAAGGCGATGATCGGGGACGCGGCCATCGAGGTGATCGCGGCGGAAGGAATGCGCGGGCTGACGCATCGTGCTGTCGACCGGTTCGCCGGGTTGCCGTCGGGTTCGACGTCGTATTACGCGCGGACGCGGGCGGCTCTGCTGGAACTGGCGATCTCACGGATGGTCGAACTCGACGAGGTCACCCTCGACCCGCCGCCCGGCCGGCTGGCCGAGTACGTGGCGGGGTTCGCCCACGCGGCGATCACGAGTGGGCGGACGCGGATGCTCGCGCGGTACGAGTTCGCGCTGGAGGCGACGCGGCGGCCGGAATTGCGCGAGGCCTACGACCGCGGGGGTCTGGTCATCCGGCGGCGGTGTGCCGAGGTGCTGGCCGACCGTGGCTCGACGGAGCCGGAGCGGCACGCGCGGATGCTCGTCGCTTGGCTGGACGGGACGATCTTCGACGCTTTGGCCGGGACCGGCTCGCTGCG
Organism: Amycolatopsis sp. cmx-11-32; assembly: GCF_047608695.1. NCBI lineage: Bacteria > Bacillati > Actinomycetota > Actinomycetes > Pseudonocardiales > Pseudonocardiaceae > Amycolatopsis > Amycolatopsis sp. cmx-11-32. The sequence continues at coordinate 51,517 of NZ_JADNQN010000018.1, forward strand.
GCCGCCTGGGCTGACGGAGCTGACGCGGGGGGCTCGGGAGGTGCTGGCGGGGCTCGGGGTGGCGGGGTAGCAGGGGACCTTTGCTATCGCTTGGGGCTCTGACCTGCGGTTTATTAAGGTAGAGAGCAAGGGGCCTTTGGTGCCGCCTGCTTGGGCTGTGGCGCGGCGGCCGTGGAGGGCAAGCGGAAGCGAAGGTCCCTTGCTCCCTCAGGCGTCGCGGCGCCGGAGCACGGTGGAACCGGTGGCGAGACCGGCCGCCGCCCACGCCGCACAGAGCACGATGCCGACCCAGGGCGCGTAGGGCGCGATGCCGCCGAAGATGGGGTTCGGCTCCCCTGAAGTGAACATCGCGTTGACGCCCGCGAAGCCGGGGAAGTAGTTCACGATGTCCTCCCCGCCCAGCGAACCGGCGAACATCGGGATCATCACCAGCAGCACGAACACCGTCACGATCGTCCCCGCCGTGCTCCGTAGCGCCGTCCCCAGGCCGAGGCAGAGCAGACCCAGCAGCCCGAAGTAGCCACCCATGCCCGCGGCGGTCGTGAGAACGTCGCCCACCGAGGAATCCCGCGCGGAAATCAGCGGCGCCGAGATCGCCACGCCGGCGAGCGTGTTCAGGACGCCGTAGCCGAACAGTACCGGCAGCAGGACCGCCGACTTCGCCGCGAGGACCCGGTTCCGCACCGGGACCCACTGCAGGGTCGAGCGGATGCTGCCACTGGCGTATTCGCTCGTGATGAACAGCGTCGCCAGCGCGACCACGGCGAACTGCGTGAGATAGAACGCCGCCCCGGTCACCACGGCGTGCGGAGTCATCGGGCGTTCGGCGCCCGCGTTCGCGGCCAAGCCCAGCGCGCCGGAGTAGGCGAGCATCAGCACGAGACCACTGATCAGGGACCACCAGGTCGAGCGGACCGACCAGAACTTGGTCCATTCCGAGGAGATCGCGTTCATCGTGCGCTCCACTGCTTGAAGAAACCGGTCAGCCGGTCACGGAAGAAGTCCAGTGCCTGCCGCGAATCAATCGATCCGTACTGGTTCTCGACCTCGGCGGGCGGCAGGTGCGGTCGCAGCCCCAGCTGGTCGACCAGGATCGCCGCGTCCGTCACCGACGAGTGGCCGCTGTCCTTGACCAGGAACCGCTCCTTCGGCCCGGTGAGCCGCGGCCAGGTCTCGTCCCAGGTCGGGCCGAAGTGCTTCTCGCCGATCGGGCTCGCCAGGAGAAGCAGCGGCCGGTCGAGGGAAACGGTGCCGTAGAAGGGACCGTCGACGTTCACGCCCGCTTTGATCCGCCGGTCGGCGACCATCGCGGCGGCGGTGGCCGAACCGCCGGCGGAGTGACCGGCCATCCCGATCTTCCTGGCGTCGATCGACCAGCGACGGTCCTTCAGCAGGGTGTCGATGACGAACGACGTGTCGATCGCGCGGTTCGCGATCGCGGCGGGCCAAGGGTTGTTCGGTCGTGTGCAAGCGACGCACTGGCGCAGTCCGTCGGGGAACTCCGTCGCCCAGGCTTCGTAGGCGTGGTCGATCCCGGCGACCACGAAACCCTGTGCGGCGAGGCGTTCCGCCACCGAGGTCAGGGTGATCCGGTTGTTGCCCGCGCCAGGCGACAGCAAGACGAGCGGACGACGTCCTGGCAGCGAAGGCGCGTTCTCCCTCGAGTGGACCCGTACCTTGCTCAGCGTGTCCGGCGGCACGTCGATCTTCCGCCCGGCGACCGCCGCCGCCGACTCCGCGTGTGTCATGTACAGCGGCGCGCGCCCGACCGGGACGGCCGGGTACCAGATGTTGACCATCAGCTCACGCCGCTTCTCGGGCACCCAGGGGTCGGCTCGCTGCTGGTCGGTGAGGTGCAGCGTGCGCAGCCCGATCGGCAACGGGCCACCCGGCGTCGGCAGCGACAGATTCGGCGCCGCCGACGCGGCCGTCGGTATTCCCAGCAGGCCGGCGACCACCGCCACCAGGACAATGAGTGACTTCATGCCGCTACTCCCGTTCCGTATTCGACCGAAGACGCGGTCAATTCCATGTAGGCCTGTTCCAAGGACGCGGTCTGTTCGGTCAGTCCGTGTACGCGGATCCCGAGTTCGTGCACGGCGTCGCCGACACTGTGCACGGGCAGCTCGTGCACGATCAGTTCGTCCCGATCGGATTCCGTGGTCGCGCCAAGTGCGCGCAGACGCTGTTCGAGCGCGCGCAGTTCGACCGGAACGGGCACCCGCACCGCGACCGACGTCCGCGAATTGCCCGCGATGAATTCGTCGACCGGGGCGTCGGCGAGCAGCTTTCCCTTGCCGATGACGACCAGCCGGTCCGCGGTCAGCTGCATCTCGCTCATCAGATGGCTCGACACGAACACCGTGCGGCCTTCCGCCGCGAGCGAACGCATCAGGTGCCGCACCCAGCGGACGCCGTCGGGGTCGAGGCCGTTGACCGGTTCGTCGAACATCAGCACGCCCGGGTCGCCCAGCAGCGCGCCGGCGATGCCCAGCCGCTGTCCCATGCCGAGCGAAAACGTCCCGGCTCGTTTGCCCGCGACGTCGGTGAGACCGACCGTCGCGAGCACCTCGTCCACCCGGCTCGCCGGGAGCCCGTTGCTGCGCGCCATCGCCAGGAGGTGCTTGCCCGCGCTCCGGCCGGGGTGCAGCGCCTTGGCCTCCAGGAGCGCGCCGACCTCACACAGCGGATACCGCAGGTCCGCGTACTTCTTGCCGTCGATGTGGACCTCGCCGCCGCTCGGCGTGTCGAGACCGAGTGTCATCCGCATGGTCGTCGACTTGCCCGCGCCGTTGGGGCCGAGGAAGCCGGTCACCTTGCCCGGCTCGACGGTGAAGGTCAGGCCGTCGACCACCGTCTTCTCGCCGTAGCGCTTCGTGAGTCCTCGAAGCGTGATCATCCGCGTCCTCCTTCGTGTCCCTGAATCCTCCGATGCGGGGACACTTCGGGGCAGTGCCCCGAAGTCATCGGCCACCCCTTACTTTCGACAGGTGCCGCTCGGCACGAGTCACCGCGGAAAGGCAGAATCGGCGCCATGACCACCCGCGAACAACGGCGCGTGAATCCGCTCGACCTGGTGATGCTCGTCCTCGCCGTGTTCTCCGTCGGGCTGCTCGTCTACGTGACGTTCTTCCCGCATTCGGACGAGACGGCGCACACCGTCTTCGTCATCGACACGACGGTGTGCGGGATCTTCGCGCTGGAATTCCTGTGGCGGTGGCGGCGCAACGGCTGGGAGAAGTGGTTCCCGCTGCGCAACTGGTACGAAATCCTCGGCATGATCCCGATCGCACATCCGGCGCTGCGCGGGTTCCGGCTGCTGCGGATCCTGGTCGTGCTCGTCCGGCTCGTGCGTACGGCCGACCGCGCGTTCGGGGAGCGGTTCACGCAGCGGCTGGTCGAACGGCTTTCGCGGCCGATCGTGCTGGCGATCAAGAAACCGATCACGATCGCGGTGCTCGACGAGGTCGTCAAGGTGCTGGAAACCGGGAACTACCCGCAGAACCTCGCGCGGTCACTGGGCGACAACCAGACGCTGCTGCGGGGGATCATCGCCGAGAAGCTCAAGAACGACCCGCAGGCGGGGCGGCTTTCGAAGCTGCCGTTCCACGACGAGGTGGTGCGTTCGGTGATCGACACCGCGATGCGCGTGATCCTCGAAGTGCTGACGGACCCGCGGACCGACGTGTTCTTCGCGCATGTCGTGCGGGAGAACCGGGAGCAGATCCGGAGCGCGGTGCAGCTGGGGTTGAGCGAGAAAGAGGACGACGAGGAGCTGGCGGCGCGGCTGCCGACCCGGCCTCAGCACCAGCTGATGGACTGATTGGATCCTGGAAGTGTCCTGAAAGCCCCTTTCAGGACATCCGGCGCCGCGCGGTCCGCCGGGTCGGAGCGGCGCTCAGCGGGTCTTCCGGCCAGGGATGCTTCGGGTAACGCCCGCGGAGATCGGCACGCACGGCCGCGTAACCGTTGCGCCAGAACGATTCCAGATCGGCGGTGACCGCCGCGGGCCGCCCGGCGGGCGAAAGCAGGTGCAATACGACAGGGACGTCCGCCAGCTCCGGCGTCGCGAGCCATCCGAAGGTCTCCTGCAGTTTCACGGCCAGCACCGGCTGTTCACCCGAGTAGTCGACCCGGATCCGCGAACCCGACGGTACCTCCAGCCGGTCCGGCGCCAGTTCGTCCAAACGCGACGCTTCGGGCCAGGGCATCAGCCCGCGCAGCGCGGCACCCGCGTCCAGCGCGGCCAGGTCCGACCGTCGCCGGGCGGACCCGAGATCGAGCCAAGAGTCCAAAGTAGACAGCAGGACGGCTTCGTCGACCGAGGGCCAAGGCGGGCCCAGCATTCGATGCAGGAAGGAAAGCCGCTCGCGGAGGCGTCGCCCGTCCTCCGACCACCGCAGCAGGCCGAGCCCTTCGGCGCGCAGACCGTCCAGCAGCGCGGCGCGGATCGCGTCCGGCGAGGGGGAGCGCAACGGCCTCTCCGACAGCAAGATCGACCCGAGCCGCCGCACCGAACGTGCCACCACGTCCCCGCCCGCCCAGTGCACTTCTTCCACCGTCGAGACCAGATTCGGCGCCGCGCGCACGGCGAGGGCCTCGTCGGCGGGCGCGGCCAGCCGGATGATGCCTTGCGTGCGGCCGGGATCGCGGGTCGCTTCGGCCACCGCCAGCCATTCGACGTCCGCCAGCCCGCTGCCACGCGGCAGTTCCGCCGCCGTGCCACCGGCCATCAGATACACCGGCGTCCCCGCGGAACGCCGTCGCGCGAGCCGTTCGGGATGCGCCAGAGCGACGACCAGCGCCGGATCGGACGCGTTGCCGCCGTCGGGCACCAGCTTGGAAAGGCGCCGTACGTCGGACTTCCAGCGCCCGTCGTCCCGCACGCGCCGCAGTTCGGCTTCGAGATCGGTCAGCGTGCCGCCACTGTCCAGCAGCGCGACGACCTCGGCCGCCGAACGCGCGTTGGTTCGCGCCGCGCCGTCCAGCAACGCCCGTGCCAAGCGCGGATGCAGGCCGAGCCCGGCCATCTTCCGGCCGCGTTCGGTCACCTTCCCGTCTTCCGAAGTCGCCCCGAGTGTGGTCAGCAACGCGCGACCGGCGGCCAGCGCGCCTTCACCCGGCGGATCCCACCAGGCGAGGCCGGAACCGTCCGGAGTGGACCAGCACGCGAGTTCGAGCGCGAAGCGCGCCAGTTCCGCCGTCCTGATCTCGGGCTCGGGGTAGGCGGGAAGGGAACCCTGTTCGTGCGCCGCCCAGCACCGGTAAGCGCGCCCCGGCGCCTCACGTCCGGCCCGGCCGGCGCGCTGTTCCGCGACCGCGGCCGAGACCCGGACCGTCGCCAGCCCCGGCAGGCCGCGCCGGTGATCGACGCGAGGTACCCGGGACAGCCCGCAGTCCACCACCGCGCGTACGCCCGGCACGGTCAGGCTCGACTCGGCGACCGACGTCGAGAGCACCACCCGGCGGCGTGCGCGCGGGCGCAGCGCGTCGTCCTGGCTCGCCGCCGAGAGCCGTCCGTGCAGCGGCAGCACGTCGGCGTCCAGGCCGTTGAGCATGCCGCTCACTCTGGCGATCTCACCCGCGCCGGGCAGAAACGCGAGTACGTCTCCGTCCCCTTCGGACAGTGCTTTGTGGATCGCGCGGACCACGGTCGTCTCGATCCGCTCGCCGCGCGCGGGTGGTGAGTACGAGACATCGACCGGGTAGGTCCTCGCGTGCGCGGTGATCACCGGCGCGTTCCCGAGCAGCGCCGCCAGCCGTCCGGCCGCCACGGTGGCGGATGTCGCGAGCAGGCGCAGGTCGTCCCGCAGCCCGGCGCGCACGTCCAGCAGCAACGCGAGCAACAGGTCCGCGTCGAGATGGCGCTCGTGGCATTCGTCGAGCAGGACGGTCGAGACGCCGGCCAGTTCGGGATCGCCCTGCACCCGCCGGACCAGCAGCCCCGAAGTGACCACTTCGATTCGCGTCGAAGAAGACACTTTCCGGTCTCCGCGCACCGAGTAGCCGACCGTCTCGCCGACCCGTTCACCCAGCAGGGACGCCATCCGCGCCGCCGCGGCCCGCGCGGCCAGCCGCCTCGGTTCGGCGACGATCACCCTGCCCTCGCCGTTGTCCAGCGCGAGCGGGACCAGGGTGGTCTTGCCAGTCCCAGGGGGCGCGACGAGCACAGCGGTGCCATGGGCGTCGAGAGCGGCTTGGAGTTCGGGCAGGACGGCGCGGACCGGCAGATCGGGGAGGGTCACCGCTCGGTGACCTGCGGCGGAGGCGGGATCCGGTAGCCGGACGGGCCGATGTTGCGGTTCAGCGATTCGAGCCATTCGCCCGACGAGATCATCTTCTGGATGGCTCTGGCCACCGCCGCCCGCCCCTCGTTGTCACCCTTGCGCAGACCGACACCGTATTTCTCAGCGGAGAACGGCTTGCCGACGACCCTCAGCAACTCCGGGTTCTGCGCTACGTAGCCGGCCAGGATGACGTCGTCGGTGGTCACCGCGTCGACCTGTTGCGCGAGCAGCGCCGTGACGCAGTCCTGGTAGCGCGGGTACTCGACGAGCTGGACGGCCTGGGCGAACTTGTCGCGCACCTGCTCGGCCGAGGTGGTGCCGCCCACGGCGCACAGCTTGCGGCCGTTGAGGTTCTCGGGGCCGGTGATGTCGGTCGACCGGAGCCGGACCAGCAGATCCTGGCCGGTGTCGAAATAGGGCCCCGCGAAAGCGACCACCTGTTTGCGTTTTTCGGTGATCGAATAGGTCGCCACCATCAAATCCGTGATCCCCGATGTTATGTCGGTCTCACGGGAGGATGGTTTGGAGTCGTGCCAGGTGATGTGATCCGCGTCGACGCCCAATTCGGCCGCGACGTACTTCGCGACATCGACGTCGAAGCCGACGTACCGGCCGTCGACCGTCCGCTTGGAGAGACCCGGCTGGTCGGCGCGGATGCCGATGGTGAGCTTGTTCGAGCCGACGGCCCGCGCGACGAGAGAATCCGACGGACCGGTCTCCTGGCTGCAAGCCGCCGTTGTGACCAGCATCAAGCAAGCTGTCAGCAGGGCGCGTCCCCTCATCGGGTGTCTCCGTCCGCCACCTCACGTTGTTCTCAGGGTTGGCGGCTAGCCTAGGCCCGTGCGTAGACCGCCCCAAGTCGTGCTCGACGCCGTGGGCACACTCGCCCGGCTCGGACTGGCCGCCGTCTGGTTGATTTCCGGAGCGCTGAAGATCAGCGATCCGGGGCAGACTTATATCGCCGTGCAGGCGTTCGACGTCCTGCCGGACGGGCTCGTCCGCCCGGTGGCGATCGGGATGCCGATCGTCGAACTGGCGCTCGGCCTGCTCCTGCTCGCCGGGTTCGTCACCCGCTGGGCGTCGGTGCTGTCGGTGCTGCTGCTCGCGGTGCTCATCGCCGCCATCGCCCAATCGTGGGCGCGTGGCCTCAGCATCGACTGCGGCTGCTTCGGCGGTGGCGGTCAGATCGCCGCGGATCAGACGCAGTATCCGCAGGAGATCGCCAGGGACCTCGGGTTCGCCCTGCTGGGTGTCTGGCTGATCGTGCGGCCGCGGACCTGGCTGTCGGTGGACGGCTGGCTCGGGAACTTTGGGGCCCCCGCCGACGACGACTATGTGGGTATCGCTGAAGGGAACGGATAATCGTGGGTGGAGCTGAGCGCAACGCTCGGAAACGCAAGCAGCAGCAGACGGCGTCGCGTTCGGTGGCACAGGCCAGGGGCGTCGTCGGCGGCGACAAGAAGAAGGTCGTCGCGATCACGGTCGCGGTGGTCGTGCTCGCCGCGCTGGTGATCGGCGGCGTCGTGTGGACGACGTCCAGCAAGGACAGCACCGAGGGCAAGGTGATCGCGGCGCGGACGGATACTTGGGCGCCAGGTGTCGTCGAGAAACGCGACGGGGTTGTCGTGAGCGTCGGCAAGCCCGAGGCGGCGAAGAGCATCGACGTCTATGCCGACTTCCTGTGCCCGGTCTGCAAGCAGTTCGAGGAATCTTTCAAGGGGCAGATCCAGGAGCAGGTCAACAACGGCGTCCTGCAGGTCCGCTATCACATGCTGCCGATGCTGAACCAGCGTTCCGACCCGCCGGGTTACTCGCTGGACTCGGCCAACGCCGCCCTCGCCGCGGCCGACGCTGGCAAGTTCCTCGCCTTCCACGACGCGCTGTTCAAGGACCAGCCGGAGGAGGGCGCGCGCGGGTTCGACAACGCGCAGCTGATCAAGCTCGGCCAGGACGTCGGCATCACCGACCCGGCTTTCGCCACGGCGATCAACACCGATGTCTACGAGCAGCAGATCCAGGACGCGTACAAGAAGACCTCCACGGATCCGGCGCTGCAGCAGGACTTCGGCCGGGGTCCCGGTTTCGGCACGCCGACCGTGGCGTCGAACGGGCAGGTCGTGAAGCTCGACGAAGGCTGGCTGCAGAAGGTCATCGGCTAGCCCTCCGCCGCGTTTCGTCCTCTAGTTGCGGTAGTTGCACGTGCAAGGACCGCAACTAGAGGACTAATTGCGGGCGAGGGTCGCGAAGGCTCGGACGCGGGCGGTTTCGGCGGAGCGCGGCCAGACGAGGCCCCACTCGCCGTCGGGTGAGCCCGCGAAGGGCACGAAGCGGATCCGGGGATGGCTGAAGTACTCCTGCGCGTGCGCGGCGAGCGGGCAGATCCCGGCGCCGGTGGCGATCGCGGCGAGCAGTTCCTGGAACGTCGCGAAAGACTTCCCGCGGGTCACCGGATGCCCGGCGGGCGTCAGCCACTGCTTCGGCTCTTCGACCCAGTACGGCTCCGGCGGATGCGCCGCGCGGAGGACGGTGTCCCGCGCGAGGTCGTCCAGAACGACTGACTTCCTTCGCGCGAACGGATGTTTCGACGACACCGCGAGCACCATCGGTTCGGAATACACGACCGGTCCGGTCGTGAGATCGGCTTCGTCGGCCGGGAGCAGGGTCACCAGTACGTCGATCTCACCCGATCGCAGCATCGCGAACGGATCGGCGAACTCAGCCTCCCGGATGCGCAACTCCGTTTCCGGGTATCGCTGCCGGAACTGGTCCAGTAAGCCTTCGGTGAGGTCGGCGACGCCGGGTGCCTCGAAGCCCAGCCGCAGGACGCCGCCGATCCCGCGTCCGGCCGCGACCGCGCGTTCGATGCCTTCGTGCAGCGCGCGGTAGGCGGGGCCGAGGTCATCCCGCAGCCGCTCGCCGATCGGCGTGAGCTGGACCCGCCTGCTGGTGCGGGCGAACAGTGGCGCGCCGATCCGGCGCTCCACCTGTTTGATCGTCTGGCTCACCCGTGCCTGCGAGACGTGCAGCCGTTCCGCGGTGCGGCCGAAATGCAGCTCGTCGGCCAGCGCCAGGAAGATCTCGATGTCCCGCAGTTCCATAATCCCCAGGTTATCGATTCGGGCGGTGTCAGTCAGCGGGAATCGTTGTCTCGCAGGTCTAGAACGTGGAATCTCTGTCACGCATTAATTCAAGCCTTGAGCTTAAGCAGGGTGTCGAGGAGGACCAGAATGCGGAGATTTACCGATGAACTACGAGACGAACCAGCCGTTGTTGTCGGCGTTCGGCAGTGAGGCGCAGAACCGCTTCGTCATCGACGGCCTGATCAGGGTGCGTTTGCCCTGGTCAGGCCGTCGAGCGAGAGCAAAGGTCCCTTGCTACTCCTCGATGGCGCCGCCAACCGCCCGCAGGTGCTCGCGGAACGTCAGCGAAGGCGTCTTCGCGCGCTCCGTGAGGAAGTCGGCGAAGCGCACCTGCTCGCGAAGGGACTCTCCGGCGCGGATCCGATCGGCCTGCAGGCGTTCGGTGTCGCGGATGGCCTCCGCGCGGTCCAGGACCTCGTCGGCGCGGTCGGCCGCGACGAACAGGACACCGTCCTCGTCGCCGAACACGAGGTCCGCGCGGCTTACGGTCCACTCGCCGACGACGGCCGATTCCAGTGCGCCGTCCGGGCGGTCGGTGACCGAGAGCGGACCGGTCGGGATCGAGCCGAGGCTGAACACCGGCAGCCCGATCTTCTTGATGTCGGCGGTGTCGCGGTGCAGTCCCCAAATCACGACGCCGCCCAGCCCGGCCGACTGCGCTTCGAGGACCGCGAGGTCTCCGACGCAGCTTTCGTCGAGCCTGCCGCCGTTGTCGACGACAAGGATGTCACTGGGGTTCGCGGTTTCGTACGCCTCCAGGAAGACGTCGACGCTGCCGACGTGCCGGGCGGGGGTGACCCGCCCTGCCAGCCTGCTGCCGGGAACGACCGCGTGCGTTCCTGTGGGCGCGCACCGGACCGGGACGCCGGCGCGGACGCAGCCGTCGGTCAGATGTGCGGTGGTCAGCAGTTCGAACCGCTGCCGAAGCTCCTCGGGATCCATGCCTCGACTTTAGCCACGGCGCCACACCACTGGAGTGTTGTCGGCAGGTGATCAGTCGCCCTGGGACTCAGCGTGCCCCAAGTAACATCCGTGCAGGATTGTATGTAAGGGGTTGATAAATACAGACCTGTCTGTATCTTCAGGTTCAACAGGATCCGGCAACGACAAGGAGCGTCGCGGTGGCGAACAAGGTGTACGTCGTCGGCGTGGGCATGACGAAGTTCGAGAAGCCCGGACGCCGCGAGGACTGGGACTACCCGCAGATGGCCAAGGAGTCCGGGACCAAGGCGCTCGCCGACGCCGGGATCTCCTTCGACGAGGTGCGGCAGGCCTACGTCGGCTACGTCTACGGCGAGTCGACCTCGGGGCAGCGCGCGGTCTACGAACTGGGCATGACCGGTATCCCGGTGGTCAACGTCAACAACAACTGCTCGACCGGGTCGACCGCGCTGTACCTGGCCGCGGAGGCGATCCGGGGTGGCCGCGCGGACTGCGTGCTCGCGCTCGGTTTCGAGAAGATGCAGCCTGGATCGCTCGGCTCGACCTACGACGATCGCGAGCAGCCGATGGGCAAGCACCTCCAGGCGCTCGCGGAGATCTCCGAGGTGCTCTTCCCGCCCGCGCCGTGGATGTTCGGCGCGGCGGGCCGCGAGCATATGAAGACCTACGGCACGACCGCCGAGCACTTCGCCAAGATCGGCGAGAAGAACCACCGGCACTCGGTGAACAACCCGTACGCGCAGTTCCAGGAAAGCTATTCGCTGCAGGACATCCTCGACTCGCGGATGATCTACGACCCGCTCACGAAGCTCCAGTGCTCGCCGACCTCGGACGGTTCGGGTGCGGCGATCCTGGCCAGCGAGTCCTTTGTGGACTCGAATGGGCTCGCGGGACAGGCTGTCGAGATCGTCGGGCAGGCGATGACCACCGACTTCGCCAGCACCTTCGACGGTACCGCGAAGAACATCATCGGCTACGACATGAGCGTCCAGGCCGCGCGTCAGGTGTACGACCAGGCAGGGCTCGGCGCGGAAGACTTCCAGGTCATCGAGCTGCACGATTGCTTCTCCGCCAACGAACTCCTGCTCTACGAAGCGCTCGGGCTCTGCGCCGAAGGGGAAGCCGGGAAGCTCGTCGACTCCGGCGACACCACCTACGGCGGTAACTGGGTCGTCAACCCGTCCGGCGGGCTGATCTCCAAGGGACACCCGCTCGGCGCCACCGGTCTCGCGCAGTGCGCCGAACTGACCTGGCAGCTGCGCGGGACCGCGGACAAGCGTCAGGTCGACGGCGTTGAAGCCGCGCTGCAGCACAACATCGGACTCGGCGGCGCCGCCGTCGTCACCGCCTACCAGCGCGCCGAGCGCTGATCCCACCGAAAGGAAGAACCATGGGCAAAATCAGTGCCTCCGTCGAACTCCCCGCCGCTCCCGGCAAGGTCTGGGCGGAGTTCTCCAACCCCAACAACTTCGAGAAGTGGCTGACCATCCACACCAAGTGGAAGGGCGAGGTCCCGGCCGAATTCTCCAAGGGCGCGCAGGCTTCCGAGGTCGTCACGATGCTCGGGATGCCGAACACGATCACCTGGACCGTCGACGAGTTCGAGGCGCCTTCGAAGCTGGCGATCTCCGGGACCGGGATGGCCGGGGTGAAGGTCAAGTTCGAGCTGTCCGTGGAGGCGTCCGGAGAGGGTTCGCTCGCCAGCATCGACGCCGAGTTCGCCGGCCAGATGATCGTCGGCGCGCTCGGCAAGGCCGTCGAGAAGGACGGCAAGAAGAACCTGGACGCGTCGCTGGAGAACTTCAAGGCGCTGGTCGCGTGACCGAGGAGCGGTTCGATCCCGGCGGGCTCGGCAAGTGGACCGACGAGTTCCGGTTCGAGGTGACCCGCGAGCGGCTGATCGAGTATGCCAAGGCCACCAACGACCCGATCCCGGCGCATCTCACCGGGGACGTCGCGAGCCCGGTGTTCGCGATCGTGCCGGTGTTCGAGTCGCTGATGGAACCCGCGCTGGAGGTCGTACCGGTCGGGTTGTTCGGCCGGATCGTGCACGGGGAACAGGAATTCCGGTTCCACCGGCCGATCCGTCCCGGCGACAAGCTCGTTTCGCGGGCGCGGATGACCGGCTACGAAGGCCTGTCGAACGGCACGCGCGGCACCATCCACCTCGAGTGCCGCACCGAAGGCGGCGACCTCGTCAACGAGCAGTACGTGACGCTGTTCGTGCGCGGATTCGACACCGGTGAGACGCGGGGCGAACTCGGGCCGGAGCACAAGTTCGACGACACGCTGCGCTCGCGGGCGCCGGTGGCGGAGGTGCGTCAGCACGTCGACGACGACCAGACGTACCGGTACGCGCCCGCCGCGGGCGACCCCATGCCGATCCACCTCGACGAAGAGGTCGCGAAGGATTCGGGACTGCCGGGGATCATCGCGCACGGGCTGTGCACCATGGCGTTCACGTCCTGGGCGTTGCTGACCGAGGTCGCCGGGTCCGAAGTGGGCAGACTGAAACGGTTCGCCGTCCGGTTCGCCAAGCCGGTGCTGCCCGGCCAGGACCTGACGACGCGCGTCTGGCACGCGGGAGCCGGTAGCTACGCGTTCGAAACCACCGTTGGGAAGACCGTCGTGATCAAAGACGGTCTCGCGGAATTCGCGGAGTAGGAGCAAAGCCATGGGAGCACTCGATGGGCGGGTCGCCGTCATCACCGGCGCCGGTCGCGGGATCGGCCGCGAGCACGCGCTGCTGTTCGCGGCCGAAGGCGCGAGCGTCGTGGTCAACGACCTCGGCGGGGCGAACGACGGAAGTGGTGCCGACGTCGGCCCGGCACAGGAGGTCGCCGACGAGATCCGGGCGGCAGGCGGGAAGGCCGTGGCGAACACGGCCAACGTCGCCGACTGGGCCGGTGCCGCCGAACTGGTCGCGCAGGCGGTGGACGAGTTCGGCAGGCTCGACGTCGTCGTGAACAACGCTGGCATCCTGCGCGACGCGTTCATCGCCGGACTGGAGGAGTCCCAATGGGATTCCGTGATCGCGGTGCACCTCAAGGGACACGCGGCGGTGCTGCGGCACGCGGCCGCGTACTGGAAGACGGCGAGCAAGGCCGGTGACCGGGTGGCCGGTTCGGTGATCAACACCGCCTCGGCGTCCGGGGTCACGCTGCCGAACGCGGGGCAGGCGAACTACGGCACGGCGAAAGCGGGGATCGCCGCGCTGACCCTGGTCGCGGCCGAGGAACTGGAACGCTACGGCGTGCGGGTCAACGCGATCGCGCCGATCGCGCGCACGCGGCTCACTCTGGCGACGCCGGGTATGGGCGCGATCTTCGCGCAGGAGGTCGAAGAAGGAGAGTTCGACGCGTTCTCGCCTGCCAACATCTCCCCGCTGGTGGCCTATCTCGCGACCGAGAAGTGCCCGCTCACCGGCAAGGTGTTCGCGGTGCAGGGCGGCGCGATCTCGGAACTCGCGGGCTGGCACGACGTCAAGGTGATCGAAACCGAGGAAGCCTGGGAGATCGACGACATCGCGGCCAGGCTGCCGTGATCGAGTGGTCCGAGACCGAACTGCTGATCCGGGACGCGATCCGCGAGTTCGTCGACAAGGAGATCCGGCCGCACCTCGACGCGCTGGAAAGCGGGACACTGCCGCCGTACGACCTCATCCGCAAGATGTTCGCGGCCTTCGGCATCGACGCGCTGGCGCGGGAATCGGTGACGAAACTGCTGTCGAAGGAGCGTGGCTCCGGTGACGGCGGTGGGCTCGCGTTCGGCGGGCAGGAGGCGATGGCGCTCATCGCGGTGAGCGAACTGGCCGGGGTCAGCCTCGGCATCGTCGCCTCGCTCGGGGTGAGCATCGGGCTGACCGCGCAGACGATCCTGACCAAGGGCACGCAGGCGCAGAAGGAACGCTGGCTGCCAGGGCTGGCGACGTTCGAGAAGGTCGGCGCGTGGGCGATCACCGAACCCGACTCCGGCTCGGACGCTTTCGGCGGCATGAAGACGTCGGTGCGGCGTGACGGTGACGAGTATGTCCTCAATGGACAGAAGACGTTCATCACGAACGGGCCCTACGCCGACACGATCATCGTCTACGCCAAGCTGGACGACGGCGAGGACGTCCGCGATCGCAAGGTGCTGACCTTCGTGCTGGACAAGGGGATGCCCGGCCTCACGCAGGGCAAGCCGTTCAAGAAGATGGGCATGATGTCGTCGCCGACCGGCGAGCTGTTCTTCAGCGACGTCCGGCTCGGACGGGACAGACTGCTCGGCGAGTCGGAGACCGGCCGCGACGGCGACAGCAAGGCCGAGGTGAAGTCCGGGTTCGCCGTCGAGCGGATCGGTGTCGCGGCGCTGGCGCTCGGGATCATCAACGAATGCCACCGGCTTTGCGTGGACTACGCGAAGAACCGGAAGCTGTGGGGCCAGGAGATCGGGCGGTTCCAGCTGATCCAGCTGAAGCTGGCGAAGATGGAGGTCGCGCGGATCAACGTGCAGAACATGGTGTTCCAGCTGATCGAGACACTGCGCGCGGGCAAGTTGCCGACGCTGGCCGAGGCTTCGGCGATGAAGCTGTACTCGTCGGAGGCGGCCACCGAGGTCGCGATGGAGGCCGTGCAGTTGTTCGGTGGCAACGGGTACATGGCGGAGTACCGGGTGGAGCAGCTGGCCCGGGACGCGAAGTCGCTGATGATCTACGCGGGAAGCAACGAGATCCAGGTGACGCACATCGCGAAGGGCCTGCTGTCCTCGTGAGACCCGGCCCATGCGGTCCTCTCGCGAGGTTGCCTACTTCGGGTCGAGTTTCGGCTGAGCCGCTTAGGGGCCCTTCACGCGCCAACGTAGTGACTGGTGGGGCCACTGGGGCGACCGGCCGAATGTTCCAAGTCCGTGAAGGACTCCTTGAGGGACCCAGAGTCCCTCAAGGAGTCCTTCACGGACCGCGATTGAGCGGTCAGCTGCGTTCGATCAGGTGGCCGACGACCTCGGGACCGGGGTGGGCGTGGCCGGAGCCGTCGCGCCGCGGGTCGATCTCGGGCAGTTCCACCGGGTCGCCGTTGCGGGCGGCACCGGCCGGGCGCGGGCCGATCCAGCCGACGACCAGCCGCGTTTCGCCCTTGAGGAGCCGTTGCGCCCGGACACCGCCGGTCGCGCGGCCCTTGGCCGGGTACTCGCTGAACGGCGTCACCTTCACGCTCGCACCGGTCGCGGTGACGACCATCGGCTCGCCGTGCTCCGCGTCGTCGGTGCGGATGGCGGCGAAGAACACCACCTCGGCGTCACCGTTCAGGTTGATCCCGGCCATGCCGCCGCCCTTGAGACCCTGCGGCCGTACCAGTGAAGCGGCGTAGCGCAGCAGCGATGCTTCGGACGATAGGAACGCCAGTGCCTCGTTGCCGTCGGTGAGCCAGGTGGCGCCGACGACCTCGTCGCCGTCCTTCAGGCTGATCACGTCGAACTCGTCCGAGCGGACCGGCCATTCCGGCGCGCACACCTTCACGACGCCGAGTTTCGTGCCGAGCGCGAGACCGGGGGAGCCGGCGGCCTGTTCGCCGAGCGGCGCCAGCCCGATGACGTGTTCACCCTTGTCCAGCGGCACCAGTTCCTTCGCGGCCATCCCACCGCGCAGGGAGACGGTGCCCGCCTGTTCGGGCAGCACCGGCAGTGGCAGGACGTCGGTCTTGAACGCGCGGCCGCGGTTGGTCACCAGCAGCACCTGACCACGCGCGGTCGAGTGCACGACGGCGGACACCGAGTCGTGTTTGACGCGGCCGTTGCGGCGCCGCACTTCCGACGCCTCCTCCGATTCCGCCGCGGTCCGCGCGACCAGCCCGGTGGCCGACAGGATCACCTGGCAGGGATCGTCGGCGACCTCCAGCGGACCCGACGGCTTCGACGCGGCGAGGACCTCCTTGAGATCGCCGTCGATCAGCGCGGTGCGGCGTTCGGTCGGGGAGTCCTTGGCGACCTTCGCCAGTTCGGCCGAGACGACCTTCTTCAGCACCGTCTCGTCGTCGAGGATCTTCGACAGTTCGGCGATCTCCTCGCGCAGCTTGTCCTGCTCGGCTTCGAGTTCGATCCGGTCGTACTTCGTGAGCCGTCGCAGCGGAGTGTCCAGGATGTAGGTCGCTTGGATCTCCGAGAGCTTGAACCGCTTCATCAGGCCGTCCTTCGCGGCCGCGGCGTTCTCGCTCTCGCGGATCAGCTTGATCACCTTGTCGATGTTGAGCAGGGCCGCCAGCAGGCCCTCGACCAGGTGCAGGCGCTCTTCACGCTTGCGGCGGCGGTAGCGCGTGCGACGGGTGACGACCTCGTAGCGGTGGCTGAGGAAGACCTCCAGCAGCGCCTTGAGTCCCAGCGTCCGCGGCTGCCCGTCCACCAGCACCAGGTTGTTGATGCCGAAGGACTGCTCCAGCGGCGTGAGCCGGTACAGGTCCGCCAGCAGCGCCTGCGGGTTCACGCCGACCTTGCATTCGACGACCAGCCGCGTGCCGTTCTCGCGGTCGGTGAGGTCCTTGACGTCGGCGATGCCGGTGAGCCGCTTGGACTTGTTGACCTCGTCGGTGATCTTCTCGATCACCTTCTCCGGGCCGACGCCGTACGGCAGTTCGGTGACGGTGATCGCCTGACGGCCGCGGCTGCCCTCCAGCGGGCCGGTTTCGGCGCTGGCGCGCATGCGCACCACACCGCGGCCGGTCTCGTAGGCGCGGCGGACCTCGTCAAGGCCCAGTAGCGAACCGCCGGTCGGCAGGTCGGGGCCGGGGACGAACTCCATCAGCTTGTCGAGGGTGGCGTTCGGGTGGTTGATCAACCACCGCGCCGCACCGATGACCTCGGTGAGGTTGTGCGGGATCATGTTGGTCGCCATCCCGACCGCGATCCCGGAAGTGCCGTTGACCAGCAGATTCGGGAACGCCGCCGGCAGCACCGTCGGCTCTTCGAGCGAACCGTCGTAGTTGGGCCGGAAGTCGACCGTGTCCTCGCCGAGTTCGCCGACCAGCAGCATCGCCTCGGAGGACAGCCGCGCCTCGGTGTACCGCGAGGCGGCCGGGCCGTCGTCGGGGGAGCCGAAGTTGCCGTGCCCGTCGACCAGCGGGACGTTGAGCGAGAAGTCCTGCGCGAGGCGGACCATGGCGTCGTAGATCGCCGTGTCGCCGTGCGGGTGGTACTTGCCCATCACGTCGCCGACCACGCGGGACGACTTCACGTACGCGTGCGTCGGCCGGTAGCCGTTCTCGTTCATCGAGTACATGATCCGGCGGTGTACCGGCTTCAGCCCGTCCCGCGCGTCCGGGAGCGCCCGCGAGTGGATGACCGAGTAGGCGTACTCCAGGTACGAGTCCTCGATCTCCGTCTTCAGCGAGTTGTCGAAGACGTTCGCGCCGGGCTGGTCGAACGCGGAGGGGTCGACCTTGGTGGTGGTGCCCTTACGGCGTGCCATTGCTCAAAGCTCCTTGAATAGCAACGAAATCAGGCGTCGATGGCTTCGCGGTCGACCCGGTCGGAGGACTCGACCAGCCAGTTGCGGCGCGGTTCGACCTTCTCACCCATCAACAGTTCGAGCGCGTTCTCCGCGGCTTCGACGTCGTCGAGCGTGATGCGGCGGACCGAGCGGGTGGCCGGGTTCATCGTGGTGTCCCACAGTTCGTCGGCGTCCATTTCGCCGAGGCCCTTGAACCGCGGCACCGGCGTGACGATCTGCTTTCCCGCCCGTTCCAGCGCCGCGAACTTGGTCTCCATCTCCTTTTGGCTGAAGGTGAAGTGGGTCTCCGGGTTGCGGCCCTTGGTGACCAGTTTGTGCAGCGGCGGCATCGCGGCGTACAGCCTGCCGTCCTCGATCACCGGCCGCATGTACTTGGCGAACAGCGTGATCAGCAACGTCCGGATGTGCGAACCGTCGACGTCCGCGTCGGCCATCAGGATCACCCGGCCGTAGCGCATGGTCGTCAGGTCGAACGTGCGCCCGCTGCCCGCGCCGAGCACCTGCACGATCGAGGCGATCTCGGCGTTCTTCAACGTGTCGCCGAGCGACGCCTTCTGGACGTTGAGGATCTTGCCGCGCAAGGGAAGCAGCGCCTGATACTCGGAGACGCGCGCCATCCGCGCCGAACCGAGCGCGCTGTCACCCTCGACGAGGAACAGTTCACTGCGGGAGACGCCGGTGGTGCGGCAGTCGACCAGCTTCGGCGGCATGGCCGCGCCTTCGAGCGCGGTCTTGCGCCGGGCGGCGTCCTTCTGCTGCTTCTGGGTGAGCCGGACGCGGGCCGCGTCGACCACCTTCTGCAGCACGACCTTGGCCTCGGACTTGGTCTTGCGCTCCTCGGTCCAGGCGCGGATGTGCTTGTCGACGACGCCCTGGATGACCCGGGTGATCCCGGCGGTGGACAGCTCGTCCTTGGTCTGCGACGTGAACTGCGGCTCCGGCAGCCGGACGTGCACGACCGCCGTCATACCCTCCAGGACGTCCTCGACGGTCGGCATGTCTTCCTTGGGCTTCAGTAGCCCGCGGGTCTTGGAAATGGCGTCCTGCAGGGATTTCAGCACCGCGCGGTCGAAACCGCGGCGGTGCGTGCCGCCGTGCACGTTGCGGATGGTGTTGGTGAAGCACTCCACCGTGCGCTCGTAGCCGGTGCCCCAGCGGAGCGCGACCTCGATCTCGGCGTGCCGCTCCACATTGGACTGCATGACGCCGCTGGCGTCGGCGGCGTTCTCCTTGTACGTGCCTTCGCCGTTGATGATCAGCGTGCCGCAGACGGGTTTCTCGCCGGACGGGGCGAGGAAGTCGACCATGTCGGCGAGGCCGTCAGGGAAGTGGAAGGTTTCTTCGCTGATCGAGTCGTCGACGGCGGTGCGCAGCACATACGTGACGCCGGGGACCAGGAACGCGGTGTTGCGCATCTTCGCGCGGACGCCCTCGACGTCGAGCACGGCGCCCGTCTCGAAGTAGCGCGAGTCGTACCAGTACCGGATCGAAGTGCCGCCGCGCTCGCCGCGCTTCATCTTCCCGGTGATGTTCAGCCCGGACTTGCGAGTGAACTTCGCCTTCGGGCCGGGCCCGTCGAAGACACCGGGCACGCCGTGCGCGAACGACATCTGGTGGACCTTGCCGTCTTGCTTCACTGTGACGTCGAAGCGGTGCGACAGCGCGTTCACCGCCGAAGCGCCGACGCCGTGCAGGCCGCCGGAGGTCTTGTAGCCCGAGCCGCCGAACTTGCCGCCGGCGTGCAGCCTGGTCAGCACCAGCTCGACACCGGACAAACCGGACTTGGCGTGCGTGCCGGTGGGGATGCCGCGGCCGTCGTCGTCGACCTGGACACTGCCGTCGGCGTGCAGGGTGACCACGATCTTCGCGGCGTGACCCGCCACACCTTCATCGGTCGAGTTGTCCACGACCTCGGAGAACAGGTGGTTGATACCGCGGCTGTCGGTGGAGCCGATGTACATCCCGGGACGCTTGCGGACCGCTTCCAGACCCTCGAGATGCGTCAGGTCGTCGGCCCCGTACAGGGTCTCAGCAGTCACTGGGTCTTTCTCCTGGAGTCGTGGCTCGCGAACTTGCTCGTGACGGTGGCGTTCAACGCGACACCGTACTGGAGGATATCCGGCGGCCCCGACAGTTAGTCTTCTCCAAGGCCCTCGGTGTGGCGAACCACCTGTCCCGATGGCCGGGCCATCGCTGCGGAAAGCGGCTTCCCGGCACCTCGGATGAGGCGTTATCGTTCTCGGTGTCACAGGGTGACGGGGGGAAGAAGGTGGCCGTCGGAACCGGTCCCACACGCGTCTCGACCGCACGACGCGTCGTGAGTCTCTGGTATTTCGTGGTGGTCGTCGGGTCGTTCGGCATGCTCGCACTGTTACCGGTCGCGCACGCCGCGATCCGATTGCGGCGAGGCATCCTCTGGCTGTTCGTGCTGGGCTACGGCGGCATCGCCGTCGCGATGACGTTCCTGCTCGAGCGGGCGGCCGCGGAGGGCGAGTCGGAGGCGATGCTCTCGTTCGCCTGGCTCTTCGGCACGGTCCTGTTCGTCACCGTGAGCTGCGTCCACCTCGCCCTGCTGCGGAAGAAGATCCTCTACCCGCCGCCGAAGGCGTGGGTCGAGTCCGGGATGCACTGCGGCCTGTTCTCGATCGACATCGCCGGGTTCGGCCAGGTCGGGCGCAGCAGCGAGATCTTCGTCCAGGTCCGGCGGATGCTGTTCGGTTTGATGGCCAGCGCCTTCGAGGCCAGCGGGATCGCCTGGGAAGCCTGCCTGAAACGCGACACCGGGGACGGCATGATCGTCGTGGTCCCGCCACACTTCCCGAAGTTTCGGCTGCTGTATCCACTCCTGTCCCAGCTCGCCGCGGAGCTCGCCCGGTACAACGTGGTCACGGCGCCCGACCTCCGGATCCGGGTGCGGGTGGCGATCCACGCCGGCGAGATCACGCTCGACGAATACGGCGTGACGGGACGGCCGAAGGTGCTGCTCGCGCGGCTGCTCGATTCACGGGTGCTGCGCGACGCGCTGGCCGAGGCGCCGGACGGCTCGCCCGTCGTCGTGCTCGTTTCGGACCGGTTCCACGAGGACGTCCAGGACCAGGGCGGCCCCGGTCTCGACACGATGAGCTACCGGCAGGCGCTCGTGCACGAGAAGGAGACCGAGGTCCGCGCCTGGCTGCACGTCCCGGATCCGGTGGTCAGAGGGCTGCTGTGAGCACCTCCGCACAGCGCGGGCCGTGCTGGTCGAGCGAGGTGCGGTTGTTCGCGATCGTCGAGTTGGGCCAAGGCGGGATCGCGGCTGTCGCAGCATTTCGCGCAGATGGTCGCGGTGATGGAGGGTTCGGGAGTGGCGGTGGCCGGCGTGAGTCACCCGTTCAGCTGGCCCCGATGGTCCGGAATACTTCTTGCGCGCGTGAGGTTGAACGCTCAAGCAACGGTAATCCGGCCCAGGGAGCAGGTCATGCAGTTCGGAATCTTCACGGTGGGCGATGTGACGACCGACCCGGCCACCGGGGAGGCGCCCAGCGAGTACGAGCGGATCAAGGCGATGGTGCGGATCGCGCTCAAGGCCGAAGAGGTCGGCCTCGACGTCTTCGCGACCGGTGAGCACCACAACCCGCCCTTCGTGCCTTCTTCGCCGACGACGATGCTCGGCTACATCGCCGCGCGGACGTCGAAACTCATCCTTTCCACCTCGACCACGCTGATCACCACGAACGACCCGGTGAAGATCGCCGAAGACTTCGCGATGCTCCAGCACCTCGCCGACGGCCGCGTCGACCTGATGATGGGCCGCGGCAACACTGGCCCGGTGTACCCGTGGTTCGGGCAGGACATCCGGCAGGGGATCCCGCTCGCCATCGAGAACTACCACCTGCTGCACCGGTTGTGGCGCGAGGACGTGGTCAGCTGGTCGGGCAAGTTCCGGACACCGCTGCAGGAATTCACCTCGACCCCGCGGCCGCTCGACGGTGTCCCGCCGTTCGTCTGGCACGGCTCGATCCGCAGCCCGGAGATCGCGGAGCAGGCCGCTTATTACGGCGACGGGTTCTTCGCGAACCACATCTTCTGGCCGAAGGAGCACTTCCAGTCGCTGATCGGCCGGTACCGTGAGCGGTACGAGCACTACGGCCACGGCAAGGCGGACCAGGCCATCGTCGGACTCGGCGGCCAGGTGTTCCTGCGGCCGAAGTCGCAGGACGCGGTGCGGGAGTTCCGGCCGTACTTCGACAACGCGCCGGTGTACGGGCACGGGCCGTCGCTGGAGGAGTTCACCGAGCAGACGCCGCTGACCGTCGGCAGCCCGCAAGAGGTGATCGACAAGACGCTGACCTTCCGCGAGCACTTCGGCGACTACCAGCGTCAGCTGTTCCTGATGGACCACGCCGGGCTGCCGCTGAAGACCGTGCTGGAGCAGCTCGATCTGCTGGGAGAACACGTGATCCCGGTGCTGCGCAAGGAACTCGACTCTCTTCGTCCTTCTCACGTGCCTGAGGCTCCTACTCACGCTTCGCTCAAGGCTTCGGAGGATTTGGCATGACGACGATCGCTGTCGTGACCGCGGGGTTGAGCCAGCCGTCTTCGACGCGGCTGCTCGCGGACAAACTCGCCGCGGCGGCTTCTGCGGTGCTGCCGGACGTGGAGATCGAGGTGATCGAACTCCGCGACCTCGCCCTCGACGTCACGAAGAACATGCTGACCGGGTTTCCTTCCCCGGCCCTGCGCGCGGCCATCGACACGGTGACCGCCGCAGACGGTTTGATCGCCGTGACGCCGGTGTTCACCGCGTCGTACAGCGGGCTGTTCAAGTCGTTCTTCGACGTGCTGGACCAGAAGGCACTCGACGGGAAGCCGGTGCTGATCGGCGCCACCGGTGGGACAGAACGGCACTCGCTGGTGCTCGACTTCGCGCTGCGTCCGCTCTTCGCGTACCTTCGCGCCGAGCCTGTCGCGACGGCGGTGTACGCGGCTTCGTCGGACTGGGCGTCTCCGGGCGATCTCGACACGCGGGCTTCGCGGGCTGGGCGGGAGTTCGCCACTCGGCTGTCTTCGGAGGGGGCGGTCGTGGCTCCGAGCAGCGGGTTCGTGCCCTTTGAGCAGCTGTTGGCCGCGGGGGAGTGAGCAAGGGACCTTTGCTACCACTCACGAGGCCCTTATGTCGGGCTGGCCGTTTCGCGTGATTGGTTGGACGGCATGTGTGAGCCGACGGACGACACGCGTGAAGGAGCGGACGACACGCGCGCGGCCGGGTGTGCGTCGAGTCGTCCCCCGGACACGCGTGTCGTCCATCCCGTCACGCGAGCCGTTCCTCTAATCACGCGAAACCGCCACCCGCGCACCGCGGCAGGTACCTGAAACACGCTCGGCTCCCACCGTCCTTGCCACTCACGACGCTTAGGGAGTCGGCCAGATCGGCCGGATCTCGATGGTCGCGAATTTCGTGACCGGATGCTTCGACGCGACCTCGATCGCCTCGTCGAGATCGGCGCACTCGATCAGGTCGTAGCCGAGAATCTGTTCCTTCGTCTCCGCGAACGGCCCGTCCGAGACGAGCAGTTCGCCCTCCCGGTGGCGCACGGTGGTCGCGGTGGCCGTCGACCGGAGCCTGCTGCCGGACAGCCGCACCCCGCGAGCGGTCATCTCGTCGACCCACGCCTGCGTCTTTTCGTCGAGCGGGTCGTCGCAGCCGTCCGTGCCGGGGTGCGGGCTCCCGCAGATCAGCAACATGTAGCGCATCAGTCCTCCATCGCCAGGGCTTTTTCGGGCCGCAGCGCCGAAAGCGCGATTGCCAGGCCCAGTGCCGCGAAGCAGGCGGCGGCCGCGAATCCCGCGCGGAAGCCGCCGGTCACGGCTTCCGCCGACGTCGCGGCCCCGGTGACGGCCGCCGACACGGCCGAGGCTACCGAGACACCGAGCGCGCCGCCGAGTTGGAAGGCGGCGGTGGTGATGCCGGACGCGAGCCCGGTGTCCCCGGCGTCGACGCCGCCCAGCGCGGCCATCGGCCCGGCGACCGTGGCCGCGCCCAGTCCGAGTCCGAAGGCGGCGAGGCCGGGCAGCAGATCCGTCAGGTAGGCGCCGTCCGGTGAGACACCGGCCAGCGTCAGGCAGCCGGCACCGAGCAGCACCGTGCCCGCGGCCGCCAACCCCCGGACGCCGAGCTTGGGGATCAGCGCCTGCCCGCCGTACGCCCCGACGACGGCCATCACCGGCAGCACCGCCGTCGCGACGCCGAACAGCAGCGGTGAATAGCCGAGCACTTCCTGTGCGTAGCGCGAAATCAGGAACGAGACCGCGAACGCGCCCATCGCGCTGGTGAGCATCACCAGGTTGCCGCCGGTGAGCATCCGCGACGAGAAGATCCGCAGCGGGATCAGCGGCGCCCCGCGCCGGGACGCGTCACGGCTCTCCTCCAGCAGCGCCGGCGTGGACACGAGCAGGATCAGCGCGACCGGGATGTTCAGGAAGAACACCCACTCCCAGCCGAACGCCCGCGTCAACGTCCCGCCGATGAGCAGCGCCGCCGTGGCGCCGAAGCCGCCGACTCCCGACCACGCGGCGAGCGCTTTGGTGCGTTCGCCGTCGTCGGTGAACGTCGTCATCACCAGCGAAAGCGCGCTCGGCGCCATCAACGCGGCCGAAACCCCCTGCAGGACGCGGGCGGCGATGAGGACGTCGTCGCTCCAGGCGAACCCGCACAACAACGAGGAGAGGAGGAACAACACCGTCCCCGCCGAGAACGTCCGGCGGCGGCCGAGCAGGTCGGCGGCGCGGCCGCCCGGCAGCAGCAGCAGACCGAAACTCAGCAGGTACGCGCTGAGGACCCAGTGTGTCCCGCCGCCGTCGAAACCGAGGTCTCGTTCGATCGACGGCACCGCGAGCACGACGATCTGCGAATCCAGGATGACCATGAAGTTGGCCGTGCAGAGCAGGGCCAGCGCTCGCCATCGGCGGGGGTCGGGGTGCATGCGTGCCTCCGTCCTTCGGGGGTGGTTCACCACCCCGACGAACGGCTTCACCCGGAACAGACAGGACCGGCGAAAAGTTTCGAACCGGGCAGGACCAGCGCGTTACCGGCACAATCGGAGTGAACACGACGGCGAGGAGATAACGGTGGGCATCGGAAAACCCGTGAGGAAAGTGCTGATCCTGATCGCGGGGGTCATTCTCCTGCTGGTCGGTATCGCGCTCCTCGTGCTGCCAGGACCGGGCCTGCTGCTCGTACTCGCGGGTCTGCTGGTGCTGGCCTCGGAGTTCCCGGCGGTGGAGAAGTTCGTCGATCCGATCCGCGACAGGGCGATGAAGGCGGCTGAGGACAGCGTTTCGTCTCCGCTGCGCATCGCCGGTTCGGTGCTGGCCGGGCTGGGCCTGCTGGCCGCGGGGATCGTCTGGGGACTCGTACCAGATCTGCCACTCGGCGGCTGGAGCACCGGTTCGAGCCTGATCCTGTCCGGGCTCATCCTGTTCGCTCTGCTGATCTGGAGCTACAAGCGGGTTCAGGCTCGGAGGGTCGCGAAGGCCGAATAACAGCCGGGTGGTCTGGTACCGTGCGGCGCGTGTCCCCCGATTTCCTGCGCGCCCGGCGGCCGGAACAGGTGGAGGCCCGGCGCACGGCGATCCTCGGGGCGGCGCGCGAACTCCTGGCCGAGCGGCCCGTATCCCGGATCAGCCTGCGAGAACTGAGCGATCGTGTCGGCCTGGCGAAGTCGAACGTGTTGCGGTACTTCGACAGCCGTGAGGCGATCTTCCTGGAGGTCCTCGACTCGATCTGGGTAGCGTGGCTCGACGAACTCGAAGGTGAGTTAAGCGCTCCTGACGAGGCGAAGGCTGGTTACGAGCGCGAAGTGCGCGTCGCGACCGCCATCGCGACGTCGATCTCGCGGCAGCGCCTGCTGTGCGAGCTGATCAGCACGATGGCCGCCGTACTCGAACGCAACATCTCCGTGGAGACCGCCCGGGCGTTCAAGACCCGGGCGGGTGAACGGACCGAACGGCTCGCGGACGTCGTCCGCTCCCAGGTCACCTTGGACGCCGAAGCGGCCGGACACTTCGCGAAGGCCGTCTTCATCCTCGTCGCGGGACTGTGGCCCTACGCGAACCCCGGGGAGGCTGTCGCGACGGTCCTGGCCGAACGGGGAGCGCCCGCCGGCCGCGAGATGTTCGTCGACGGGCTGACCGAAGGGCTGACGAACCAGCTGGTCGGACTGGTTGTTCGCGCAGGTCAGAGCCCCAGGCGATAGCAAAGGTCCCTTGCTCCCTCCCGGGCGAGCCGAGCCGCGTGATCATGCATAGGGTGGGGCAGGGGACCCACGTGTACAAGGAGCGATCATGAGCCCAGGCGGCACCTTCACCCTCGGCGACCTCACCGTGAGCCGGGTGGGCTACGGCGCCATGCGGCTGTCCGGCCCCGGCATCTGGGGGCCGCCGAGTGACCGCGAAGCCGCGATCGCCGTCCTTCGCGAGGCTGTCGAACTGGGCGTGACCCACATCGACACCAGCGACTTCTACGGGCCGCACACGGTCAACGAGCTGATCCGCGAGGCGCTGCACCCGTACCCGGAGAACCTGCACATCGTCACGAAGGTCGGCGCGAAGCGGACTCCGGACAAGGGGTGGCCTTCGGCGCTCTCGCGTGAGGAGCTGACCTCCGCGGTCCACGACAATCTGCGCAACCTCGGCGTCGATGTGCTCGACGTCGTCAACCTGCGGCTCGTGGGGGAGCACGGCGTCTTCCCGATCCCGGTCTCGATCACCGAGCCGTTCGAGGTCCTCGCCGAACTCCAGCAGCAGGGCCTGATCCGGCACCTCGGGCTGAGCCACGTCTCGGCGGAACAGGTCAAGGCAGCCCGCTCCATCGCGCCGGTCGTCTGCGTCCAGAACGAGTACAACGTCGCGAACCGTGCCAACGACGGCCTGCTCGACGCTCTCGCGGCCATCAACATCCCGTTCGTGCCGTACTTCCCGCTCGGCGGGTTCACCCCGCTGCAGTCCGGCGTGCTCGACGACTGCGCCCGCCGCGTCGACGCGACGCCCATGCAGGTGGCGCTCGCGTGGCTGCTGCAGCGGTCGCCGAACATCCTGCTGATCCCGGGGACTTCGTCGGTACTGCACCTGCACGAGAACATCGCCGCCGCGAAGCTGGAACTGCCCGCGGACGTCGTCGCGGACCTCGACGCCCTCGCCTAGCGGGTCCGTGAGGGCCTCCTTCACTGCCCTCAAAATCAGGGTCCCGGCAAAGTCGCAGAGCTGCTGGTGGTAGTCCGGACTTGGCGTCGCTAGTACTCGGGTGTATGTCCCTGTACCTCTGTTGATCAAGCCTCGCAACCGGTGTGACCTCGCGACGAGGTAGGAATGGGGACACTCAACGTCCCCATTCCTTCATCGTCAGCCTCACACAGCGACTACTAGCCGCCTCGGCCTTTCAGAGCACATCTCGGCGCCGAAGCAGCCAGCCGCCGAGACCGGTGAAGACCACCAGATATCCGGCGACCACCAGCGTCGCCTGGGAGACACCGACGAGTTCCCCGACCCCCGGCGTCGCACCCGAGGCGCCGAGCGACGCGGCCAGCGAACCGGCGTTGGCTCCAGGCAGGGCCCGCTGGAGGGTGTCGACCCAGTCCAGCAGCGGGGCCGCGACCCCGAACAGCAGGTTCTGGACCACCAGCAGCCACACCAGACCGAGCCCGATCGGCAGCGCCACCCCGCGCATCGCGATGGCGAGCGCCGCGCCGAGTACCGCCCAGGTCATCGCGATCAGCCAGCCCGCGCCGATTCCCGTGAGCAGCGAGCCCGCCGACGGCCAGTTCATCGGCTCGCCCTCCGAGGAAGCGATGATCGCGCTCGTGACCGCACCGGTCGCGAAGCACATCAGCACGACGGTGAGCGTCGCGACGGCCAGCGCGAACAACTTTCCACTGTAGACGGTCAGTCGCGAAGGACCCTGTGTCAGCACGGTCTTCCACGTGCTCCAGCCGTATTCGGTACCGACGGCCAGCACGCCGATCACGAGCAGGATCGCGCCGAGGAACACCGGCAGCCCGCCGATCGAGTTGCCGACCAGGTTCGAGGGCAGGGTCGCGGCCAGTCCGCGATCCGTGCCGGGCGCCCCGCTCGACGAGCCCGCCGCGCCCGCCAGCGGCAGTAGGTAGGTGAAGGTCAGCCCGAGAACGACCGCGATCCCCAGCATGAACCAGTTCGCCGGACGCCGGACGAGTTTCGCCAGCTCGGCGATGCAGCTACCCCACACGACCTGCCACCTCTCCGGTGAGCTCGAAGAAAACCTGTTCCAGATCCCGCTCGCGGACGTGCAGTTCGCGCACCGGGATCCCTTCCGTGACGAGTTCGCGGTTCAGCCACGACGCGCGTTCCGGATCGACGGTCAGATCGAGCCCGGTCCCGCTCGTCCGCACGTTTTCCGCGCCGATCCAGTGCTTCACCAGGTCGGCGGCACGCAGGATCTCGTCGGTTTCGATGTGCAGCACCGTGCCGCCGCGGAGTTCGGCCACCGTGTTCTCCGCGACCAGCCTGCCTCGGGAGACGACGCCGACGCGGTCGCAGATCTGCTGGACCTCGCCCAGCTGGTGGCTCGACAGCAGCACGGTGCAGCCTTCCGCGCCGAGCCGCCGGATCAGCACGCGCATGTCGGCCATCCCCGCCGGATCGAGCCCGTTGGTCGGTTCGTCGAGGATCAGCAGCCTAGGGTCCTTTAGCAGCGCCGCCGCGACACCCAGCCGCTGCTTCATGCCGAGGGAGTAGGTCGAGTACCGGTCTTTGCCGCGATCGGCGAGATCGACCAGCGCGAGCACTTCGCCGACGCGGAGCGGATCCGTCCCGCTGTACCGGGCCAGCACCTTGAGATTGTCCGAACCGGACAGATACGGGTAGAACCCTGGCGATTCGATCAGCGCGCCGACCTCGTCGAGGGCGCCCGGCGGCCTGCCGAACAGCCGCACGCCGCCGGACGTCGGCCGGACGAGCCCCAGCAGCATCCGCAACGTCGTCGTCTTGCCTGCCCCGTTCGGGCCGAGGAAACCGTAGATCTCACCGGGCAGCACGGTCAGATTCATCCGGTCGACGGCGAGGTGCTCGCCGTACCGTTTCGTGAGTTCGTCTGTGTCCACGGGAATGTTCATGGTGACAGATGGTGACCCGCGCGAGGCCCCACCACATCCGTTCACAGGCGGCACTCGGCGTACGTCGCCGGACGTAGGGCATGGCCGGAATCCTGCGACATCTGTCGAAAACACCCGTACCGGACGCCGGGGTGCCGATCATAGGCTCGACCGCGTGTCGAAAGTACTTTTGATCCTTCATGTACTGGCCGCCGTCATCGCGATCGGCCCGGTGACCGTCGCGGCGAGCATGTTCCCGGCGGCCGCCCGGCGCGCGTACGTCGAACCGGGTTCCGGGTTGTCCGTGCCGCGCCTGCTCAACCGGATCTGCCGGGTCTACGCGATCTTCGGCCTGGCGGTGCCGTTCTTCGGGCTGGCGACCGCGGGCAGCATGCGGGTGTTCGGTGACTTGTGGGTGCTCGCGTCGATCGTCCTCACCGCCGCGGCCGCCGGCGTGCTGGCATTGCTCGTGCTGCCGGGGCAGAACGCGATCCTCGCGGCCCTGGACGCCCAGCCACCGTCGGAACCGCTGACGGCCGGGCGCGTGGCGATGTACACCGGGATGTTCAACCTGCTGTGGGCCGTGGTGACGGTACTGATGATCGTGCGGCCGGGATCGACCACAAGCTCGTGAGACCCGACCCATGCGGTTGCCTGCCGGAAGTACGTGAAGGCCCCTTCCTCGCGCCAGGCGCGAGGAAGGGGCCTTCACGTACTTTGAGGGATCAGGCGCTGAGGAGCTGGTTGAAGAACGAGCGGTAGCGGCGCAACGCGATCCGGAGATCCTCGGTGGCCGGTTCGCCCTGGCTCCACGCGGATTCCAGTTCCTTCTTGTGGTCCGCGAACGTCGCGGCCAGGTTCTGGATCACGACGGCGACCAGTTCGTCGGCTTCCTTGACCGCCCGCTGCGGATCGTCCACAAAGGCCGTCTGGATGCCCTGCCAGCTGTCACGGAACCGGTCCACGTCGACGTTGTCGAACAACGTCTGCACTTCGTCCTCATGGGGCTCGGCGGCCGCCTCGGTGGTGCGCGAGGGATCCGTCGCCACCAGGTCCTCGGTGCTCAGCGTGTGCCCGGAGTCGCCGTTGTCAGCGGTCCGTTCCTCGTCGAGCCTGTCCGTCGTCCCGACGACGCTCTCCGTGGTCCGCGGTTCCGTTCCCTCGGTTCCCAGAGGCCTGCTTTCCATGACTCTTCGCTCCTTCGTCACCGTCGTCGGTCAAAAGATCTTCGAAAACCTCGCGATAGTGCTTCATCGCTTCACGCATGTCCTCTGTGGACATTTCGGATTCCCGATGACGCTCCAACGTGTCGTGCCCGGCGCGGTAGTGCCGCAACGCGTTCGCGTGCCGGACGGACAGATCCGCGAGCTGCTGGTCGTACCCTTCGGTCGGGTAACCGCGCTCGGCCATCAGGGAGACCAGCACCCGGTCCGCGTCGACGACGGCGCCGGACGGACGGTCGACGAACTGTTCCTGGATCAGCGCCCACTCCTGCGCGTACCGGTCCTTTGTGGACGACGGCAGTGGCCGGATGTCGAGATCCGAGTGACGCTTCATCCGCGACGTGAGGTCGCGCTCCGCTTCCCGCGGGTTCTCGTGTTCCTTGACGGCCCGCTCGTACTCGGGGCCGAACGTCTCTTGCAATCGCCGCCTGCGCTGTCCCTGGATGACGAACCAAGCAGTGGCTCCCACCACCAGGACCGCGGCGATGACGATGATGATGACCAACCACGTTGGCATCGTTATCTCCTCCGGATGTTTGCCGGTCAACCCCCGACAGGCCGTGAGTGCCCCGGTATGTGCGGTCGGAAACCCTTGTGGCACAAGAATCTTGCGAGATTAGGCCGGATGGCTCAGTGGTCTTGGCCGTACCGTCGCGGCACTCGCGGAAGGAGGCAGGCCGCGCTCCGCCATTTGGCGTAAGTCGTGAGGTTTGCTAACAAAGCGTCCCTCTTTTGGATGCCTGAGATGACTCAGTGTAGGTAAAAGCTCCCGATCACTGCTCCGTTGTGGCACTATTGCCCCATTCGCGGGAAGAGGGCCTGCGATTCGAGGGGACTCGGTGCGACGGGGTCGCCTGGCACGACAAAAGAAGGATCATCAGGGGAGGAGATCGTTATATGTCAGCGCCTACGGACGTCATGGATCCCATTGGCGAAGAGGAGCCGGTCGACCCGGCTCGGCCCACGCCTGACCTGCCTCCACACGAGCACAGCCCGGATTGTGAGCACTACCTCAACCGGCTGATGGATTGCTCCGGCGGCTGCATCCAGACCCCGCCTCCGGGGAACTGACCGGGTGAGCCGAAATTTCGCTCCGCCCGTCGAGGTGATCCTCGGCGGGTGGGCGGCTTTTCGGCTACGGACTGTGCTGTCATAGGCCAGTGGCTGTAACAGAACTCGGCGTCACCGAGGCCATCCGCAAAGCGCGTGCCCTCCAGCGGGCAGGCGTCGACGCTGTCTGTTCCTCGCGGCCACGTGAAGGGTTGAAGCTGCTCCACCGGGGTATGTCGGTGCTCGATTCGGTGGATCCCGCCGATGAAGGTGCTCGGCGGGAATGGCTGGCCGCTCGTATCCGGCTCACGAACTCACTCGTCGCGCTCGGTACCGAGACCGGGGGCGCGGTCGCCGCCGGGCTGGCCGAGCTGGACGAAGTGCGGTCTCTTCTCGACGAGGTGGGCGATCCGAAACTGCGCGCGGAACTGAGCGGCGCCATCGATCACAACTATGGACTCCTGCTCATGGCCGTCGGCCGGAACGAAGAAGGCATCGCTTACTTCGACACCTCGATGGAGCACAAGGAGTTCGTTCTCGACTCGGCGCCGGATCCGGTTCCCCTGCTCGGCCCGTACCTGGGCACGATGATCACTCGCGGGCTCGCGTATACGCGTCTGGGTGATGTCGGCAGGGCTCGCGAGGATCTGACTCACGCGATGGATATCGCGGAGAAGTACGAACTGCGATTGCAGGCGGCGGACGTCCGGCGGCCGCTCGGTTCGCTCGAGCTGAGGATCGGAAATGTTCCCGTCGCGCTGAGACTTTACGAAGAAAGTGAAAGGATCTATCGGGCTCTCGACGTCGAAATCCACCCGATTCTACGTCTCGAGCAGGGAAAGGCGCTGCTCGCCGCGGGGCTCGCCGACGAGGCGGCCAGTCACCTCGATGACGTACTGGTGATGATGCGTGAGCAGACCAGTATCACCCGCGACCTCGCCGACGTGGAGTTGTACCGGGCCTCCGCCGCCCTGATGAGCGACGATCTCGAACTCGCCCGTGGTTACGCCGCGTCGGCGCGGCGCAGGATGCTCCGCTGGGGATGTCAGACCTGCGTCGCCAACGCGACGATCGTCGGTCTTCGCGCTGACGTACGGGATGCTTTGCGTACCAACGAAATCCCGCTCACCCTGACCGCTCGCGCGGTGCGCGCGGCGAACGGGATGCCGATGCCGCGGCTCGCCGACCAGGCGGCGCTGGCGCGCATGCTGGCCGTCCGGGTCGAGCTGCGGAAGGGAAAGCGCAAGCGTGCCGCCGACTTGATGACGCGGATTCCGCGGCCGGGGCGGCTGACTTCCGTCGACTACCGGATGCTGCGGCGCCTTTGCCGTGCGGAACTCGCGGTCGCGGAGGGGGACAAGACCAGGGCGCTGGCCGAGATCCGGGCCGGGCTCACCGAACTCGATCGGGTCCGCGACCGGATGGGCGGCCTCGAGCTGGTGTCCGGGACGGCGTTGCACGGCAGGGAGCTGGCGGACCTCGCCGTCAAGATCGTGCTCGAGCGGGCCGACGCGGCCCGGTTGTTCGGCTGGACGGAACGGACTCGCGCGCAAAGTTACCGGTACGAACCTGTTGCGGCGACCGATCCGGATCTCGCCGAGCGGGTCGGTGAGGTCAGGGGTCTCGACCAGGCGATCCACCAAGCGCAGCACGACGGGCATCCCACGGCGGCCTTGCGGGCGAAACACGCCGAGCGGTTGCGTGACGCGCATCGGCACGGGTGGCACACCGGACGCAGGGGCAGGCCGAGGCCGATCGCGCGGCTCGCGGAGGTCGCCGACGAGCTTGGCGAACGCGCGCTGGTGAGTTTCGCGTCCTCCGGAGACGACCTGGTGGTCGTGGTGGTCGCCGGCGGACGGTGCGAACTGGTGCGGCTCGGCTCGGCGGCGCGGGCGGCGGAGTCCGCGCGGATGCTGAACGTCGACCTCGACGCCCTCGCGCCGGATCAGCTGGCCGCGCCACTGGTCCAGTCGGTGCTCGGTTCGGCGCGGAAGCAGGCCGAGCGGCTCGACGTCCAGCTGATCCGGCCACTGGAGGAGCTGCTCGGGGACCGCGGCCTGGTCGTCGTGCCGACCGGGCCGTTGTACGCCGTCCCGTGGGGGGTGCTGCCGTCGTTGCGGTCGCGGCCGATCGTCGTCGCTCCGTCGGCGACGGCATGGCTGGGCGCGGAGCGCTCGACGGCGTCACGCGCGCGGAAAGTCGTTCTCGTGCGCGGTCCCGGCCTCGTCGGGAACAGGGGTGAACTGGACAAGCTCGCCACGCACTACCGGACGGCGCACACGTTGACCGGTGCCGAGGCGACGGTGAAGTCGGTCCTGCGCGCGCTGGACGGCGCGAAGCTCGCGCACCTCGCCGCGCACGGCGCGCACGAGCCCGAGAACGCCTTGTTCTCCCGGCTGGAACTGGCCGACGGCACCCTCTTCGCGCATGAGATGGCCGGGCTCGCGCAGCCGCCGTCGCAGGTCGTCTTCGCGGCGTGTGAACTGGCGCTGAACCGGATCCGTCCCGGCGACGAAGTCCTCGGATTCGCCAGCGCGCTGCTCGCGAGCGGCTCGCGGACGGTGATCGCGCCGTTGAGCCGAGTCGGTGACGAGGCCGCCGCGGCCGCGATGGACGACTACCACCGCGGACTCGCCGAAGGCGCCGGACCGGCGACGGCCTTGGCGGACACCGTCGCGGTTGATCCGTTCCGGCGACCGTTCGTCTGTTTGGGTGCGGGCTGATCGCACGCCTTGACAACCCCTGTTCGATCTTCACGAGGGCGAGTGCCCGGTTGGTTACTCTTGACCAAGTCGTCTGAACCAATTATGGTCTAGACCACATCCGCCTGCTTGATGCTTTGGCGGATGTGGTCCCAACCGTCATATGGTTTTCGCTCGCTGTGGCCCAAGAACCTCGTGTCAGCTGACGGTTCTGCCACCGGGTCAGCGGTGGGTGTCGAAAGGGGTAGGCATGAGCTTCAAACGAAGGCTTTTGACCCTGGCGGCAGGTGCGGCAATGGTGCCGGCTGTTCTGGTCGCGATCCCGGCGGGAACCGCCAGCGCACACGGCTACGTTTCCTCACCGGCTAGCAGGCAGGCGCAGTGCGCCCAGAACACCGTTTCCTGTGGTTCCATCAAATGGGAACCGCAAAGTGTCGAAGGGCCCAAGGGGCTCACGAGCTGTCACGGTGGCGTCGGCCGTTTCGCTGATCTCAACGACGACAGCAAGGGCTGGAAGGTGCATTCCCTCGGCCGTACCACCACGTTCCGGTGGACGATCACGGCTCGCCACCGCACCAGCACGTGGGAGTACTTCGTCGACGGCGCCAAGGTCGCGACCGTCAACGACGGCGGTGCACAGCCGGGTGCCACGGTCACGCACAGCGTGAACCTTCAGCAGAGCGGGCGGCACAAGATCCTCGCCCGCTGGAACGTCTACGACACGGCGAACGCGTTCTACGCCTGCATCGACGCCAACATCAGTTAAGGGTTGAATTCGTGAGCGGTGAGGACGGCTCCAACCGTCCTTACCGCTCACGAGCCTTTAGGCTCACCCCATGAGCGATGACGAGCGCGACGGGGTCAAGCTGACCAACCTCGACCAGCCGTTGTTCGAGGACGCGACCAAACGCGACCTGGTCGACTACCTGGACGCCGTCGCGGGCCGCATTCTCCCGGTACTGGAGAACCGGCCGCTGTCGGTGATCCGCGTCCTGCGCGGCCAGGACCCGTTCATGCAGAAGAACCTGCCCAAATACACACCCGACTGGGTGAAGCGGTACGGGATGTGGGCGGAGACCTCGAAGCGGCAGGTGTCGTACGCCCTGTGCGACGACCGCCGCACATTGTTGTGGTTCGCGAACCAGCGTGCCGTCGAGTACCACCCGACGCTGATGCACGCGGGCGACGTAACGGGCCCGACCCATCTCGTCCTGGACCTCGATCCGCCCGCGGGCGACGATTTCGCGCACGTCGTGAAGGCCGCGGGGCTGGTCCGGCTGGCCCTCGCGGATTCCGGTCTCGACGGGGCCGCGAAAACCAGTGGGTCCAAGGGAGTGCACATCTTCGTCCCGCTGGTGCCGGGGCAGGCCTTCGACGACGTCGCGGCCGCGACCCGTGCGCTCGCCGCTCGCGCGGAACAGGTCGATCCTGCCGTCGCGACGACCGCGTACATCGTGGAAGACCGCGAGGGGAAGGTGTACCTCGACTCGACGCGGGCGGGAAGCAACACGGTCGCGGCGGCGTACAGCCCGCGGTTGCGGCCGGGGTTGCCGGTGTCGTTCCCGGTGGCCTGGGACGACCTGGCGAACGTGCTCCCCGCCGACTTCACCGTCTTCACGGCGCCCGCTCTTCTCGGGGACAGGGATCCGTGGGCCGAGGCGATGCCCGAACCGCAGGCCCTGCCCGCCGATCTCGTCGAACAGGGGCACACGATTCCCGTCGCCCGTGTCGTGGCGATGCACGAAGGGAAACGCCGGGCACGATTGCGTGCCCAGAAGGGCTGAACACGCACCCGCTCAAAGCGTTTTGTGTACCTCGGACCGCAGGGCGGTTCTGGGGGCCTTCGTGGGAAAGAACGACGCTGATGTGCTGATCGTGGGTGCGGCAGAGCCGTGAGCATGTCGAAAAGCGTGCCAGGGCAGGGTTTCTTGCCGCGAACAGTGTTGTGTGCTTGAGGAGAACGGACTCGCCGACGGGCTTCTCCGTAACGGTGTCCGGCACGACACCTGCGCTTTCCGTAATGAGCAGGCGGAATTCGAACTCAAGTACAGCGAGCTGGGCGCGGGCGAGGTGCACTCCGTCTATCCGCAGCAATTCCCGGTCATCGATCTGATCGCGGAATTCCTCGCCCGCGGTGGGGAGATCAAGTTCGGGGCCGAGGTGTCGTCGGTGTCGGGGACGGACGCCACCGTCATCGCCGATGAGGTTCTCTTGCGTGCCGAGTACATCGCCGGTTGCGACGGTCGGGTACGCGATGCACGAACGCGGATTCGCCGGGCATATGGCGAGGACGTCGACGGTGACGCGCTACTACCTCGAAGTCCCGCGCGGCGAGGATCCGGAAAGCTGGACGGACGACCGGATCTGGGACGAACTGCACCTGCGGATGCGCGCCGATCACTACGGCCCGCTGAAACAGGGCGCCATCATCGAGCGCCGCATCGTGGACCTGGGTTCGCACGTGATGGACACGATCCAGCGCGGGAACCTGTTCCTCGCGGGTGACGCGGCGAGCCTGATCAGCCCTTCGGCGGCGAAAGGCGCGAATCTCGCGCTGATGGAGGCCGAGATTCTCGCCAGTGCCTTGATCACCGCTCACGACGAGGGCGACACGACACCGCTTGATCGGTATTCCGCGGCGTGTCTGCCGCGGATCTGGCGGGCGCAGAATTCTCGCACTGGATGATCAACCTCCTGCACACTCCGGCAGGTTACGACGACGAGGCCGTCTTCCAGCGAGCCCTGCGGGACGCGCGGCTGGAGAGCCTGCGGATTTCCCGTGCGCACCAAGACTTCTTCGCCGAAAGCTGCGTGGGTATCTGACGGCGGCCGCGAGCGCGCCACCGGGCACTATCGCGGGCTGCCGGCGGGCGCGGGGTTCGAACTGAACTCGGTGCACGGCCTGCCGCTGGACGTCGCGCTGCTGCGAGCCACCCGCCGGTGAGGCGCGAGCCGGATGTCGTTCGAGCGGTCTCTCCCCGGCTCTTCCTCGGTGACGAACCGCAGTGCCCCGGTGACCTCCCTGGTCACCATTCGCGCGCCGTGCCAGCCCGCCGGGACCCAGCCGTTCCGCAGTTCACGGCGCAGCTTCTCGGCCCTTCTGACGTGGCGGCTGAACGAATGCGGCCGGATGACGCGCCCGCGCGCGATCTGGCCCGCACGGGCCTCCTCTGGCGAGACGTCGAGCCACAGCAGCCGCACCGGGCGGCGGCTCAGCAGGCCGAGCAGGGCCAGCAGCCCGCGGGTCGTCGCACGGGTCGACGGCTCGTGCACGACCAGCGGGCCGTTGTCCGCCAGCGCGAACCCGACGACCCGCGCGCGATGCCACAGATGGACGAGCGGCCGGTAGAACCGGTACGGCAGCGCGGCGGGTAGTCGTTCGCGCAGCTTCGCGCGGACCCGGTCGGAATCGAGCACCGGCATCGCGCCGGTCGCCGCCCTGGCCAGCAAGGTGGTCTTGCCCGCCCCGGGAATTCCCGCGACCACCAGGAGATCGCGGCGGCCGAGCTGGAGTGCGATGCGCTCAGTCATAAGGCGTCAACGACCCGGCCGATGACAAAGGTTCCTTACCTTGATCCGTTCGGCTCCGGTGCAGGTCAGGCCGTTACCCGCGTCCCCGCCTTCGCTGTCTTGTCCGGCAGCAGCGTCCCGCCCTTGGCGAGCCAGGCGACACCGAACGCGAGGATCGCCACCGATTCCAGCCACAGCGCCGGGTAAAGCGCCTTCGTCATGTCGTCGAAGACCAGGCCGCAGAGCACGATCAACGCGAGGCACACCAGCATGATCACGCCCGAAGCGACGTACAGCCGGTTCCGTTCGAGCTTGCGGGCGCCGGGGATCTCCTTGTCGGACTTGGTGAACAGCACGATGCAGAAGAACGTCAGTGTCAGGAAGAACACCGAGGCGGAGGCGAGATGCAGCAGGCCGATGATCTCGTCCGTGCGGTCGCCGTTCGACGGCGTGGTGGGGAAGAGCGCCACCCCGACCGCGGCCACCGCCGCGATGTTCCCGGCGATGTCGTCGATCCGGCCGTAACCCCGGTAGGACAACAGG
Organism: Amycolatopsis sp. cmx-11-32; assembly: GCF_047608695.1. Taxonomy (NCBI): domain Bacteria; kingdom Bacillati; phylum Actinomycetota; class Actinomycetes; order Pseudonocardiales; family Pseudonocardiaceae; genus Amycolatopsis; species Amycolatopsis sp. cmx-11-32. The sequence goes on from NZ_JADNQN010000018.1 coordinate 89,499, forward strand.
AAGACGCCGATGGCGCACATGATGCCGACCCAGACGTCACGCATCCCCGAGTAGTAGTAGCCGCTGATCGAGTTGAGCAGGCCACCGCCGTCGACGGCGAGCTTCCCGAAGATCAGCACGAAGGGCAGTCCGATCCCGAGGAAACCGATGGCACGCCGCAAGAACAGGTAGTTGTGGACGAGATTGTCGGATGCCGTTTTCGCGCTCATGGCCGCCTCCGTGCTCAGTGCTTGTCGCTACCGAGGAGTATTGACCACTTCAGCACGGATAGTGACACTTCGTGACTATGTTGGTACCGTGTGTTATCTACGCGGTGTCCAAGACGACAGCGGTGACGTAGCCGCCCATCCCGATCGACGTCTTCACGGTGAGCCCGCTTTCGGGCCGGGACGGCCCGTCCATCAGCTGCGGATGCCCGTCCGCCACCGGTTTCGGTGCCGGGATCAGGTCGCGCTGCGCGGCGAGACAGGTCGTCGCGATCTCGGTCAGCGCGCTGGCCGACTGGGTGTGGCCGGTCAGCGGTTTGATCGAGTAGATCTCCGTGCTGCGCGGGAAGACCGCTTCGAGGATTTGGGATTCCGTGCGGTGGCAGAGTTTCGCGCCTGTTCCGTGCGAGTTCATGTACCGGACGTCCGTCGCGGCGGCGTCCGCGTTCTCCAGTGCGTCGGTCACCGCGGTGATCGCGGTCGTCGGGTCGGGGTCGAGCGCTATCGCGTTATGCGCTTCGTGCGCCATGGCGCCACCCCGCACGGTCGCGTACGAGTCGGACTTCTGCCGGGTCAGCACCATCGCGACCGCGGCCTCGGAGAAGGTGAAACCCCGCGTGCCCTCTTGGAAAGGGCGGCACGCGTCGAGTGGCGGCGCGTCGGTGACCGCCACCCCGCAGTGCACGAAGTTGCGCACCATCGGCCGGAGTGCGGACAGATCGGTGGTGACCACCACGACATCGTCGGCGTATCCCGCGTCCAGCCACATCTTCGCGGTGAGCATCGCGGCGCCTCCGGTCGCACACATCGCGGACGTGATCATCGAGGGGCCGCGGAAGCCGAACTCCGCCATCAGCACGGAGATCGGGGTCGAGGGCATCATGCCGATGAATTCCCGGCGGAACATCAGCTTTTCGCCGAGCAGGACGAACCTGTCCCAAGTCCGCTGGTCTTCCCGGACACCGCCGGAAACGACGCCGACCCGTCGGCCGGGTGACCAGCCCCGCGCACCGGCGTCTTCGATCGCTTCCCGTGCCGCGGCGAGCAGGGCGCGGCCGTGCAGATTGCCGTCCCTCGGCCTGCCGCCGTCGGCGATCCGCCCGACCCAGCCTGGCAATTCCGGGGTCTCCCCGAAGCCTTCGGTGAATTGGGGGCCGGGAACGCCGCTCGCGAGGCCTTCCCACAACGATTCGCGCCCCCAGCCGTAGGCGGTCACGGCGCCGATGCCGCAGATGTCGGTTTTGCTCCGCACGTGTTTCCCTTCAACTACATTTCGTCGGCGCCGGTGTGGATAAGCCACACCGATCAGCTGGCCGAGGAGGACGACTACGTCGATTTAGTGATCTAATCGGAAGCTACATCAGTTGAGTAGGGGGTTTGGATCACATGGATCCTGACGATCTCGACGGTGGGACTCCCGACACCCACCGGCCTTCGGATCAGGATTCCTCGCCAGCGAACGGCACCACGACCTGCACGGTTGGAAAGCCCGACCCGGCCTGTGGGGCGGCTGACCGGCATACGTCGCTCGTCCGTTTGCTGACCGAGTTGTCCGCCGAGAGGGATCATCGCGGCGACCCCGCCCTTGCCTTTCTCGGCAAGGGGTACCGCCTTTTGGAGCAAAATTCCGACGGCGGGACTTTGGGCACCCAATACTTCACGATGGTCGAGGCGAGCCCCTATGGGATCTGCGTCCATCAGCGCGGCAAATTCGTGTTCGTGAACTCGGCCACGATGCGGTTCCTCGGTGCGAAGGTGTCCACCGAACTCATCGGGCTGCACATCATGGACGTGGTCGACGCCGGCTCGTTGGACGCGCTGCTGGAGCGGATCGGCGCGCTGGCCGAGCCGGGTTCGTTCAGTGAGCCGACCGAAATGACACTGCGGACCCTGCAGGGCCGCAAGTTCGATGTCGAATCCCAGGCGGTGCTCACCACCTGGGAGGGCAAACCCGCCTATCAGGTGATCATGCGCGATCTGACCACGCAGAAGGCGGCTGAAGCCGGTTTGCGGTTTCAGGCCGCGCTGGTCGGTCACGCGAGTGACGCGATCATCGCGACCTCGCCCGACGGGCTGGTGACGAGCTGGAACCCGGCGGCCGAGGCCGTCTACGGACATGAACTCGACCAGGTCATCGGTGTCCCGGTGGCCGAGGTCGTCGGCGCGCCGATGAGTCCGCGGCAGGTCGTCGCGGCGGGCGGTGTCGTACAGGCCACGCATTTCAGCGCCGACGGCACGGCACTGGCGGTGCGGGTCTCCGCGGCCGAGATGTTCGACGGCTACGTGCTGCTGTGCGCCGACGAGACCGCGCAGCGCCGGGCCGAAGCCGAATTCGCCACCGTGGTCGAAACGCTCGACGAAGGGGTGCTGGTGGTCGGCCCCGGCGGGCGGATCGAGCTGGCGAACTCCGCGGCGCACCGGATCTCCGGCGTGCCGGCGGGATCCCTGGTCGGCCTGGAGAGCCGGGCGTTGCGGTTGTACGACGAGTACGGCGTCCCGGTGCCCGTCGACGATCTGCCGTCCGCGCGCGTGCGGCGTTCCGGGAAGGTCGAAACCGGACGGGTCGTGCAGGTGCGGCGGCGCGACGGCGCACACCGGTGGCTTTCGCTGACCTCCGGCCCGCTGATGGCGCCGGGGCAGAGCGTGCCCTCGGTGCTGACCTCTTTCGCCGACATCACCGAACGGCGCGCGATCAGTGAGCGGCTGGCCTACGAGGCGACCCACGATCCGCTGACCCGGCTCGCGAACCGCACGTTCGCGCTGAACCATCTGCGTCGCACGATGGCCGATCCGGCACGCACGACCACGGTGATGTTCATCGACCTCGACAAGTTCAAGATCATCAACGACTCGCTCGGCCATACCGTCGGCGACCAGGTGCTGCGCATCATCGGGGAGCGGCTGCGGGCCGTCGCCGGGCCTTCGGACCTGGTCGGGCGGCTCGGCGGGGACGAGTTCCTGGTCATCACCACCGGGTTTGCCGAAGACGCCGAGGTGCGGGCGCTGGCCGATCACCTCCAGCGCCATCTCGCCGAATCGCTCACCGTGTACGGCCGCGAACTGTATATCAATACGAGTATCGGAATAGTGATCGCCGAACCCGGTGATACCCGCAGTGCCGATGAATTGCTGGAAGACGCCGATTTGGCGATGTATCAAGCGAAAACATTCGGACCCGGCCGCTACGCGTTCTATGCGCCGATCATGCGGGAACGGGTACAGGACCGTTTCATCCTGGAGCAGGATCTGCGGAACGCCGTCGCGGAAGGCCTGATCGAGACCGTTTATCAGCCCGTCGTCGATTTGCGGACCGGCGACATGGTCGCGGTGAAGGCGAAGTCCCGCTGGGATCACCCTGTCCGCGGACCGATCGATCCGGCGGAATTGGTCGAGATCGCCGACGACGGCGATCTCTTGACCATCATCGGTGCGGAGGTCCTTTCCACGGCCGCCGGTGAGATCTCCCGATGGCGTGTCGATCATGGTGTGCACTGTAATGTGAACGTGAGCCTGTCGGTGCGCCAACTGGGTGATCCCACGTTGCTGCAACTGGTCCAGACAACTCTGGAGGCCGCAGGGCTGGTGCCGCAAGATCTCTGTCTCGACGTCGACGAAACGGCACTGAAGGACGCGGCCGACGCCGTCGACGCGTTGCGGAAGACCGGGGTCAAGGTGACCGCGGAACGGTTCGGCACCGGGTATTCCTCGCTCGCCCAACTGTGCCGCCTCGATCTGAACGTGATCGAAATCGATCGGTCGTTCGTGGCCGATCTGGGAAGGTCGACTGACGCCGAGCCGATCGTCGCCGGAATCATGGCGATGGCGCACGCCGTCGACCTCGTGGTGGTCGCCGAAGGCGTCGAGACCGCGCGGCAGCTGGAAGTGCTGCACGAACTCGGCTGCGACTGGGCGAAAGGGCCGCTGGTCGCGCCGGCGGGTCCGGTGGAGGACCTGAAGTCCGCGTACGCCCACGTCGTGCGATGAACCAGGCGGCTCGCCTCCGTCGCCGTCGTCGATCCGCCGGTGATGCTGTCAACGTGTCGCCCAGGTAGGTGAAGGGGCTTCCCGCGACTCGGTCGTGACACTTGGAATCACGGAGGCCGATGTGGCGAACTCGTGGTTCGTGGAGACCTCCTTCCCTACTTCGAGGGTAGGGGTCCCGGCAAAGCCGAGGTCTTAGAGGTCGGGCGGTTATTCGTCGCGGAGTTCGATCAACAGAGCCTGAGGGACATGCCTCCCCCAAGGAACCCCGGCACAAGCCGAGCGGGGAAGATTTCGGACGTTCAACGTCCCCAATCCTCCCCACTGACCCTGGCAGGCACTGGCGATATCAAGTCCGGACTGCCGAGAGCAGCGCTGACCAGCAGCTGCGACTTTGCCGGGACCCTGACCTTGAGGATGGGGAGGAGGCCTTCACGGACCGCGAGCACCCGGACCTGCGGATGAGCGCGAAAGTGATAGCAAAGGTCCCTTGCTGCAGCGCTGTCGGCTTGTCTCTGTACCTACTAGTATGTACGGTACCGGGGTGGACAAGAGGGAACAGCTCATCGAGAGCACTCGCGAGCTCCTGTGGGAGCGCGGGTACGTCGGCACCAGCCCGAAGGCGATCCAGGAGCGCTCCGGCGCCGGCCAGGGCAGCATGTACCACCACTTCCAGGGCAAGTCCGAACTCGCGCTCGCCGCGATCGGCCGCAACGCCGACGATCTGCGGGTCAAGGCGGAGGCCGAGTTCAGTGGGCCCGGCACGGTCATCGAACGGATTTCCGCCTACCTGCGCCGCGAGCGCGACGCACTCAAGGGCTGCCCGGTCGGCAGGCTCACCCAGGACCCCGACGTGATGGCCGATCCGGACCTGCGAAGGCCGGTCGAGGAGACCTTCGGCTGGGTCACGGGCCGTCTCGCCGAACTGCTCGACGAGGGCCGCGCGACCGGCGAACTCGACGCCTCGCTCGACCCCGCCGCCACGGCGACCGCGCTGGTCGCGGTCTTGCAGGGCGGTTACGTCCTCGCTCGCGCCGCCGGGTCCCCGGACGTGTTCGCGAAGGCCGTCGAGGGTGCACTCGGACTACTCGCCGCCAAGGAGAACTGACATGCCCTTCGTTCGCATCGACGCACTGGGAACCGAAAAGCTCGAAGCCCTCGGCAACGCCGTCCACGACGCGATGGTCGAGACGCTCGACATCCCGGCCGACGACCGCTTCCAGGTCCTGAACGGCCGGAGCACCCTCAAGTACGACGACTACCTGGGAATTCACCGGGACGAGGGGGTCGTGTTCGTCGCGATCACCATGCGACCGGGCCGCACCGACGAGCGGAAGAGGGCGCTGTACCGGCGGATCGCGGAACTCGCCGAGGAGTACGCGGGGACGGAGCCGCGGAATGTGCTTGTGACGATCAACGAGACGGAGCTGATCAACTGGTCGTTCGGGAACGGCGAAGCCCAGTACGCGTGATCACGCGACCTCGGCGGGAGTGGCGGCGAAGGCGTGCCGCTCCAGCAGCCACCACGTGTCGCGCCCGAAAGACCACGTCAGCAGTCCCAGCGCGCCCAGCGTGACCGCGAAACCGGCCCAAAGTGGCAGGATCGTCGAAACCACCGCGACCAGCGCGATGCCCTGCACCGCCGCGACCGTTTTCCGCGCCATGTTCGGCGGCAGCGGGCTGTTCAACCACGGCCACAGCCGGCTCGCGGCGACGAAGACGTAGCGCATCGCGCCGATCGTGAGCACCCAAGGGCCCAGCGACTGGGCGACGACCACGCTCAGGATCAGGATCAGATACGCGTCGATTTCCATGTCGAAACGCGCGCCGAGGGGTGACGCCGTTCCGGTACGGCGCGCTACCTGGCCGTCGACGGCGTCCAGTGCGAGCGCGACCGACGCGATGACGACCATCGTGACGGTCTCCCGGCCCGCGGTGTTGACGACGAGCGCGGTCACACAGCCGACCAGCCCGGAGCGCCCGAGCGTGACGGCGTCGGCCGGGCCGAGGGAGCGCGCGGTGCTCCGGTTCAGGCCGTAGGTCAGGAATCCGCCGACGGCGACGCCGTAGGCCGCTCCGGCGATCCAGCCCAGCGGGCCCAGACCGGTGACGGCGTCCAGCGTCCCCAGCAAGGCCAGCTGGACGAAAATCCCCAGGAAGATTCCGGGGTTGATCACGAGGCCTCCTCGTTATGGTGACGGCGAACCCGTTTCCAGGGTCCGATGTGAATGGACAAGATGGAAGACCCGTCTCGAAGGTCCGATGTGAATGGACAAGATGGAAGACCCGTCTCGAAGGTCCGATACGAGAGGACACGATGGAACGCGCCTTCTGGTTCAGTGGTTCCGGTGACGGCGAGCTCAGGCCGGTCACGCTTCCTTCGGTCGGAGACGGCGAGGTGCTGGTCCGCACCCTGTACTCCGGCGTGAGCCGGGGTACCGAGACGCTCGTCTTCCGCGGCGAGGTCCCGCCGAGTCAACGAGAAGCCATGCGCGCGCCGTTCCAGGAAGGCGATTTCCCCGGTCCGGTCAAGTACGGCTACCTCAATGTCGGTGTGGTCGAACAAGGTCCGGACGGGCTCGTCGGGCAAGTCGTGTTCTGTCTCTATCCGCATCAGACCCGCTACGTCGTGCCCGCGTCGGCCGTCACGCCGGTGCCGCGCGGGGTGCCGCCGGAGCGCGCGATCCTCGCCGGGACGATCGAGACCGCGGTCAACGCCGTCTGGGACGCGGCGCCGAAGCTCGGCGACCGGATCGCGGTGGTCGGTGCCGGCATGGTCGGCAGCAGCGTCGCGAAACTGCTGGCGGGTTTCCCGGCGACCCGGGTCCAGCTGATCGACGTCGACCCGGAGCGCGCGAAGATCGCCGAAGCGCTCGGTGTCGACTTCTCGGCACCGGAGGACGCGCTGGGCGACTGCGACCTCGTCGTGCACGCCAGCGCTACCGAGGCCGGGCTGGCGCGCTCGCTGGAACTGCTCGCGCCGGAGGGCGAGGTCATCGAGCTGAGCTGGTACGGCGACCGCCGCGTCAGCATCCCGCTCGGCGAGAACTTCCACTCACGACGGCTGGCGATCCGCTCCAGCCAGGTCGGCATGGTCTCGCCCGCTCGCCGCACGAACCGAAGCTACGGCGACCGCCTGGCTCTCGCTTTGCACATTTTGTCGGACCCCGCCTTTAAGGTGCTGGTCAGCGGGGAATGCCGGTTCGGTGAGCTACCGGACGTCGTGGGGCGGCTGGCCGCGAATGAACCAGGAACGCTCTGCCTCCGTGTCACGTATCACGGGGAGGACACGCGGTAGCCGCACTATCGGAGGAGGTCCGTTGTTCAGCATCACCGTCCGCGACCATGTCATGGTGGCCCACAGCTTCCAGGGCGAGGTCTTCGGACCCGCGCGGAAACTGCACGGCGCGACCTTCGTGGTGGACGCGACGTTCCGCCGGTCCACACTGGACGCCGACAACATCGTCGTCGACATCGGCAAGGCGACCGAAGAGCTCAAAGCGGCGCTCGCCGACCTGAACTACCGCAACCTCGACGACGTGCCGGAGTTCGCCGGGATCAACACGTCGACGGAGTTCCTGGCGAAGGTCATCGCCGACAGGCTCGCCGGTCGTGTCCACGCGGGAGCGCTCGGTGAGAGCGCCCGCGGGCTCGAGGGGATCACCGTCGCGCTGCACGAATCCCATGTCGCGTGGGCGAGTTACGAGCGTGCGCTGTGAGTGGTCTCCACGTCGTCCTGCCCAACGACATCGACGACCTGAGCGCACCGAGCGGCGGCAACGTCTACGACCGCCGCCTGTGCGACGGTCTCGCCGCGACAGGCGTGGAGGTCCACGAGATCGCCGTGCGCGGCAACTGGCCGCGGCCCGACACCGAGGCGCGCAAGGTACTGGCGCGCAAGCTCGCCGGACTGCCCGAAGGTTCGGCCGTCCTTGTCGACGGGCTGGTCGCCTGCGGGGTGCCCGAGGTGATCGTGCCCGCGTCGCGGCGGCTGTCGATCGCGGTGCTGGTGCATCTGCCGCTGGCCGACGAAACGGGACTTTCGCCTTCGCTCGCCGCCGAACTGGACCGGCTGGAGCGGGAGACGCTTGGCGCGGTCGAGACCGTGGTCGCGACCAGTGATTGGGCGGCGCGACGGCTGATCGAGCACCACGACCTGGCCCCGCATCGCGTGCACGTGGTGCCGCCTGGTGTCGACAAGGCCGAAATCTCGTCCGGGAGCCTCGACGGCACGCATCTCGTCTGCGTCGCCAACGTGACTCCGCGCAAGGGACAGGGACTGCTCGCGGACGCGCTGAAGTCGTTGAAGGATCTCCCGTGGATCTGTGAATGCGTCGGCGCTGCCCGCCGCGAGACCCGCTATGTCGAGCGCCTGCGGCGACACACTCTCGGCGACAGGTTCACTCTCACTGGTCCTCGGACCGGCGAAGCGCTCGAAGCGACATACGCCGCCGCAGACCTCCTTGTGTTGCCTTCGCGCGCGGAGACCTACGGCATGGTCGTCACCGAGGCGCTCGCGCACGGCATCCCGGTACTGGTGACCGCTGTCGACGCCCTGCCGGACACGCTCGGTCAGGCGCCCGACGGCAGCGTGCCCGGCCTGCTCGTCCCGGGGGAGGACGTCAGCGCGCTGGCCGCGGCCCTGCGACGCTGGCTGACCGAACCTGAACTGCGAGACCGGCTTCGCGCCTCCGCTCGCCTCCGCCGCGAGACGCTGACCGGCTGGGACGCGACCGCCCGCGGTGTCGCCGCCGTGCTGCTGAACGAAAGGACGGCGGCATGACCAAGTACGCCCCCAGTTGGCTGCGACTGCGCGAAGACGCCGACGCCGCCGCCCGCGCGACCGAACTGGTCGAGCCCGTGCGCGCGTTCCTGCGGACACAGGACGAGGTCGTGATCCGGGACCTCGGCTGCGGTACCGGGTCACTCGGCCGCTGGCTGGCCCGGCGGCTGCCCGGCCGTCAGCGCTGGATTTTGCACGACCGAGACGAAGACCTGCTCACGCACGCGCTGGCCCGCACGAGCCGTCCGGAGCACGCGTTGGACGGAAGCGAGGTCGATGTCGTCACCGAACGGCGGGACATCATCGAGTTGCGAGCGGCAGACCTCGCCGGGACGTCGCTGGTGGCGGCCTCGGCGCTGCTCGACCTGCTCACCGCCGAGGAGATGACCAAGCTGGCGGAAGCGTGTGTCGAAGCGGGCTGCGCGGTGTTGTTCACGTTGAGCGTTTCGGGCCGGGTGGTGCTGTCGCCCAAGGAGAGTTTCGACGTCGAGATCTCCGACGCCTTCAACGCGCACCAGCGCCGGGTGACCGGCGGCCGGTGGCTGCTCGGCCCCGACGCGGTGGACGTCGCGTTCGGGGTCTTCGAACGGCTCGGTGCCACCGTGCGGCGTGCCCCGAGCCCGTGGCGGCTCGGCGCGGATCAGGCCGCGCTGACCGCGGAATGGCTCACCGGCTGGGTCGGGGCCGCATGCGAGCAGCGGCCGGAGCTTTCCTCGGACGGCGACGCCTACCTGCGGTGGCGGCTCGCGCAGTGTGCGGCAGGCGAGCTGAACGTGCTGATCCAGCATGAGGATCTGCTGGTGGTACCGGCATGAAGCGGCTCTGGCCTCGGTTGCGGATCCTCGGCGCGCTCGGCATCCTCGCCGTGCTCGTCTGGCAACTGGGCACCAAGGCGTTCCTGGACGGGCTACGCGAGGTCGACGTCACAGGTGTCGCCGCCGCGCTCGGAATCGGTTTCGCCACCACGCTTTTCAGCGCCTGGCGATGGTGCCTGGTCGCGCGGCGGCTGAGTCTCAAGCTGTCGCTGTGGAACGCCGTCGGCGAGTACTACCGCGCGTTGTTCCTCAACGGCGTCCTGCCGGCGGGGATGCTCGGCGACGTCGACCGCGCCGTGCGGCACGGCCGCCAATCCGGCGACGTCCTGCGCGGCGTCCGCGCGGTGGTGCTGGAGCGGACGGCCGGGCAGATCGCGGTGATCGGCGCTTCGGTCGCCGTCGTGCTCAGTACGCCTTCCGTGGTGCCGCCGCCGATCGACGGGGTCGTCATGACCGCCGGGATCGTGATCGTCGTTCTCGCCCTCGCGGCCGTCATCACCGGGCTGACAGCGGGAAAGCACTGGATCCACAGTGGATCGAAATGGCGCCGCGGTTTCGCCGTCACCCTCGCCGACGTCCGGCTCGGCCTGCTGACCAAGGAGACCTGGCCCGGCGTGAGCCTGCTTTCGGCGGCCACCCTCGCGGGGCATCTCGCCCTGTTCGTCGTCGCCGCGCGGGCCACCGGGGTCACCGCGCCGGTCGGGGAACTGGTGCCGCTCATGATCCTCGCCCTGCTGGCGATGGGGTTGCCGCTGAACATCGGCGGCTGGGGCCCGCGCGAAGGCGTTTGCGCGCTGCTGTTCGGCGCGGCCGGGCTCGGCTCGGCGCAGGGCGTCACCGTGGCCGTCGTCTATGGCGTGCTCGCGCTCGTCGCGAGCCTTCCCGGCGCGGCCGTGCTAGTCCGTTTTGTCAGGCTTTACGCGCCCGCCGCACCGCGCCTCGGGGTACCCGTACGGATAGGAGAAACGCGATGACAGTGGAGAGGGTCGTAGAGACCAGACTGCCGACCCGTTACGGCCTTTTCCGCGCGTACGGGTACCTGGACGCCGACGGCACCGAGCAGATGGCGTTGGTGCACGGCGAGGTCACGGGCTTCGACACGCTGGCGCGGGTCCACTCGGAATGCCTGACCGGTGACGTGTTCGGCTCGATGCACTGCGAATGCGGTGACCAGCTCGCCGCCGCACTGCGGGCGATCGTCGAGGCAGGCGCCGGAGTCCTCGTGTACGCCCAGGGGCACGAAGGGCGAGGCATCGGCCTGCTCGCGAAGCTGAAGGCGATGCGGCTGCAGGACGAAGGGCTCGACACCGTCGAGGCGAACATCGCGCTCGGACTGCCGGTGGACGCGCGCGACTACGGTGCGGCGGCGGAGATCCTGACCGACCTCGGCGTGCGGTCGGTGCGGCTGCTGTCCAACAATCCGACAAAGGTCGACGAGCTGAAGCGGCATGGTGTGCGGATCAGCGAGCGGGTGCCGCTGCTGGTCATGCCCAACGACGAGAATTTGCGGTACCTGCGGACGAAACAGGAGCGGATGCATCACTTCCTGCCGCACCTGGACGCGATCGTGGGGAGCTGAAGGGGACTTTCCCCGCGTCTCACGCGGTGAAGGGCGCTTTCCCCACGTCTTATGCGGGGAAAGTCCCCTTCAGCTCAGCGCGGCCAGAGTCTCCCCGAAGCTCCGTACGAGTGACTCCAGCACCAGCCGTCCCTTCTCCGCCGTCCCCAGCGAAGGGCGCCCCACCACACCGGACTCCGAGTACGGCCGCAATCCGGCCGTCAGCAGGTGTCGCCGGTCGTCGGCCAGGTGATCCGCCGCCGCGAAACCGGGCCGGACCAGCGAAGGATGTGCGTGCAGCAGAAGGGAGGTCTCCAGTTCCCCGGCGTGCATGTCACTGTCCAGGGACGTCTCCAGCCCGGCCGCGTCGTGCGCGGCCTGCCAGCCTTCGACACCGGGGAACAGCGCCATCGGCGAGGAGGACTCCTGGACCACATTGGACAGGACGTAGTTGCCGCCGTGCGCGTTCACCAGCACCAGTTTCGGCACCCCGGACCGCCGCAGCGAGGCGGCGACGTCGTTCACCACGGCGTACAGCGTCGCGGCCGAGATGCTGACCGTCCCTGCCCAGTCCGCGTGTTCGTGTGAGCACGCGATCGTGATCGGCGGGAGCCGCAGCACCGGGTACGCCGAGGCGAGGGCGTCGGCGATCGTCGTCGCGATCACCGCGTCGGTGGCGAGCGGGAGGTGCGCGCCGTGCTGTTCGAAACTGCCGATCGGCAGCACCGCGACGTCGGCGCCCCGGGCGCGCTCGTCGGCCGTCGTGGCCGTCGGGAACAGGTTCACCGGGCTACGGTACCCATATGTCCGACCACGCCGCATTGTTGTCCATCGCCCGCGAGGCCGTCGCGAAGGCGACCGGGATTATCCGCTCGATGACGTCGTTTTCCGTTGTCACCAAAGGTGATCGTGACATGGTGACCGACGTCGACCTCGCCGTCGAGGACGCCGTGCGCGAATTCCTGGCGCGCGAGACCCCGGAGATCGGCATCCTCGGCGAGGAACGCGGTCACGAGGGTGACAAGGACCTCTGGTGGGCGCTCGACCCGGTCGACGGCACGGCCAACTTCGCGCGCGGCATCCCGCTGTGCGGGGTTTCGCTCGGCCTCGTCGACGGCATGAAGAGTACGGTCGCGGCGATCTCCCTCCCGTTCCTCGACGTCACGTACACCGCTGTCGAGGGCCAGGGCGCGTACGCGGGCGATGAGCGTCTCGAAGCCTCGAAGGCGACGAAGCTGTCCGACGCGATCGTGTCGATCGGCGACTTCGCGGTCGGTGAGGGTGCGGAGGTCAAGAACCGCGTCCGGATGGCGTTGCTGGCCGAACTCGGTGGCCGCGTGCAGCGGATCCGGTTCCTCGGCTCCGCGGCGATCGACCTGGCCTGGATCGCGCACGGCAAACTCGACGCGAGTGTCATCCTCGCCAACAAACCGTGGGACACGATGGCGGGTGTCCTGCTGGTCCGCGAGGCCGGGGGAGTGGTCGTCGACACCGACGGCGGTGACCACACGGTGCGCTCGGCGGCCACCATCGCGGTCGGGGCGGGCCTGCGCGACGAGATCGTCGCCGCCATCGCGCGCGTGAACGGTTGAAACTTCTTCTCCACGAGTGTGAACCGTTCGGGCGCCGCATCCGTGTCTCCTGGTAAGGCCGCCGTCCGCATCTGGAGGTAATCCGTGTTCACCTCGACTTTCCGTGGCACGGAGCCGGTGGTGTTCGTCCTGCCGGGGGACGTGGAGGACACCAGCGGCGAGTACGACCGCCGCATGTGCCAGAACCTCCCGGCCACCGGTCTCCCGCTGCTGGAACTGCCGATCGCCGGTGACTGGCCGATGCCGGGGCCGCCGGCCCGGTCGAGACTGGCCCGTTCGCTCGCCGCGTTGCCCGACGACACCGTCGTCCTGATCGACGGCACGGTCGCCTGCGGCGTCCCGGAGATCGTGATCCCGCACGCCCGGCGGCTGCGGCTGGCCGTCCTGGTGCACCGGCCGCTCGCCGACGATCCCGCGCTCGATCCGGCGCGGTCCGCCGAACTCGACGCGTGCGAACGGGAGACCCTGCGGCTGGCGGGAATGATCGTCGCCACCGGGCCGTGGCTCGCGCGGCAGCTGATCGACCGGCACGACCTCGACCCCACCCGCGTCTACGTCGCGACACCCGGCACGGACGCGGCGCCGCTCGCCGCCGGCGCCGACGGCGTCTCCCGGCTGCTTTGTCTCGCACCGATGAGTCCGCGCCACGGCCAGGACGTCCTGATCCAGGCGCTCTCGGTGGTCGACGAACTGGCGTTCAAATGCGTGTTCGCCGGGGCGACGCACCACGATCCGGCCTACGTAGACGAACTGCGCTGGACGGTCGAACGGCTCGGGCTCGGTTCCCGGATCAGCCTCATCCAGCCGCCGGACGACCTCGACCTGGTCTACGACGGCGCGGATCTGCTCGTCCTCCCGTCGAGGGGAGGCACGTCCGGGCTGGTCGTCGCCGAGGCGCTGGCGCGCGGGATCCCCGTGGTGGCCACCGAAACCGCCGGCACGCACGACGCGCTCGGCATGGCGCCCGGCGGGGGAGTCCCCGGCATGCTGGTGCCGCCGAACAATCCGTCGGCGCTCGCGACGGCGTTGGCACGCTGGTCGCTCGACGCCGAACTCCGGCATTCCCTGCGGACGTCCGCGCTCGCGCGCAGCAGCGTCCTCGAGGAGTGGGACGTCGCCGCGGGCAGACTCACCGACGTCCTTTCCCGGTTGCAGGCCACACCACGCCAGCTTGCTTGATCATCGCCCGGAAGCAGCTATCGGGCCGATCATCGTCTCGGTTGACTTGGTGGCATGCGAATCGTCGATCTTGCGTCCCGTCCCGATCTTCTCGATCCCGCGCTGAATCTCGGCGATGTCGGGGGTGAGTTCATCTACCGGGGTTTCAGTGGCAAGATGATCACCCCGGAGCGGTTCCTGCGGCACTGGGCCCGGTATTTCCTGATCGCGCTCGACGACGAAGGTGTGCCGATCGCGCGGGCGCTGTCGGTTCCGCTGACCTATCCCGCCGAGGACCGCCGGGAGCTGCCGGAACACGGCTGGGACGAAGCGATCCAGTGGGCCGCGCAAGACCTCATGGACGGCCGCGCGCCGGACACGCTGTGCGCGCTCGAAGTCGTCGTGGCCCCGCATCTGCGTGGCACCGGGCTCTCCACGCCGATGCTGAAGGCACTCAAGGCACGAGCGGCGGAGACACGGCTGGAGCGGCTGATCGTCTCGGTGCGCCCGATCGGCAAGGAGGACGAGCCGGACGTCCCCATGGAGGAGTACGCCGTCCGGCGCCGTGCGGACGGCCTGTTCGCCGACCGCTGGCTGCGCACCCACGAACGGCTCGGCGCGCGGATGATCAAGGTCTGCCCGTTCGCCGTGACCATTTCGGGCTCGATCGCGGACTGGCGGAGGTGGACCGGTGTCAAACTCGCCGACGGTGACAACGCGATCCCCGGCGGGATCGCGCCGGTGCACGCGAACATCGAACGGGACTGCGGGGTCTACGTGGAGGCGAATGTCTGGATGGTGCACCCCTTCTGACCGGCTCGTGAGTGGTAAGGACGGTTAGGGCCAAGGGTGTTTAGGTACCTGCTGCGGTGTGCGGGTGGCGGTTTCGCGTGACCAGAGGGCCGACTCGCGTGACGGCCGGCCCGACACAAGGTCCGGTGAGCGGTAAGGACACCGAGGGGTGGAACGGACCTGCTTTCGAGTGGCCGTAGGGGCATTCCTCGCGATTTCCGGCGGGAACATCTCATCGGCCACCCTGGTGCGCGACCATGCTGCACAGTGGGTCCCATGGTCATCTCACGAGTCGGTTTCGCCGGGCTGGGCAGCATGGGCGGGCCGATGGCCCTGAACCTGGCGCGGGCCGGAATCCCGCTGCTCGTCTGGAACCGCACTCCCGGAAAGACTTCGGAGCAGGTGGCCGCGGGGGCCGAGGTCGCCGGGGACGCGGCGGAACTCTTCACGCGCTGCGAGGTCGTGATCCTGATGCTGAAGGACGCGGCCGCCGTCGATGCCGTGCTCGACCGCGGACGGCCGGCGCTCGCCGGCCGCACGATCGTCCACATGGGAACGACGGCACCGGAGCATTCCCGCGGACTCGAGACCGAACTCCTCGCGGCAGGGGCGAAGTACGTGGAGGCGCCGGTTTCCGGCTCGAGGATCCCGGCCGAGGCCGGTGAGCTGGTCGCCATGCTCGCGGGCGACCCGGGGGCGATCGGGGAAATCCGGTCGCTGCTCGGGGCCTTGTGCCGGGAAGCCGTGGACTGCGGGCCGGTACCCAACGGGCTTCTGATGAAGCTGGCGGTCAACGTGCAGCTGACCGCGGTCGTGACCGGGCTGGCCGAGACCGTTCACTTCGCCAGGACGCACGGGCTCGACCTCGGCCTGCTCACCGACGTCCTCGGTGCGGGGCAGCTGGCCAGCCCGATCCTGCGGGTCAAGGCACCCAAACTGGCCGAAGAGGATTTCGCGCCGCAGGCCTCGATCGAGAACGTCCTGGCCAATGTCGAGCTGATCGCGGCGGCGGCAGGGCGAGCGGGACTCACCCTGCCGCTGCTCGACGCGTCCCGTGCCCTTTACGCCGAGGCCGCGCGGCTCGGTTTCGGCGACGAGGACATGGTCGCCGTCGTCAAGGCACTCCGAAGGCGGTGACGTCAGCCGCGCAGGGCCGCGGCGATCCGGCCCGCCGCGGCGAAGGACTCCTCCTCCGGCTCACCGAGCAGGGGGAGCAGGACGACGGATTCGGTCCCGGCCGCGTACAGCGCGCGGACCTGCTCGACACAACGGTCGAGCGGGCCGCTGATGCTCAGCCTGTCGATCCACTCCGGACGGAGCCGCCGCGCCAGATCCGCTCCATCGGCGCTCGCCTCGACCTCGGCCAGCAGTTCGGCGCCGAAGTCCAACGGATTCAGCGCCGGTCCCGAGTTCGGCCCGATCGCGGAAGCGACGTCGGCTCGTGCCCGCTCCCGGGCTCGCTCGGGGTCGGCGTCGAGGGACAGCCAGTTGTAGGTGGCGATCGAATGACCCTCGACCCCGATGAGGTCCCGCGTCGCGCGGACGTACTCCGGGGTCGCCGGTTCGGCCAGTAGCGTCCCGTCGGCCACCCGGCCCGCGGCGGCGAGGGACTTCGGGCCGCGCACGCCGGCGATGAGCTTCGGCGGCACCGCGGGTGGGAACTCCAGCTGGACGTCGTCGAGCCGGACGTGCTTGCCCTCGAAGGAAACGCGTTCACCGGCCAGCAGCCGCCGGATGACCGCCAGCGTTTCCTCGAACGCGGCGAGCGCGGACTTCGGCCACGCGTTGATCTGCCGCATCCAGTCCGGCACGCCGTGCCCGAACCCGACGATCAGGCGTCCCGGATACAGCTCCGCCAGTGCCGCGATCTCCATCGCCGCGATGGCCGGATTCCTGGCCACGGCGGGCATGATGCCGATGCCGAGGGTGATCTTCTCGGTCGCCGCCAGCACCGCCGACGCCGTGGCGATCCCGCCCGCGTAGAAGCAGTCCTCGACGATCCAGACCTCGTCCAAGCCTTCCTGTTCCGCGCGGCGGGCCAGACCGATCAGCCGTGCGGCGGGCAGTTCTCGCGGGATCCTGACTCCGAGCCGTGAAACCATGGTGTTCTCCGTTCCTCAGTCACTTGAAAACTCGGACGTGCCGGTAGCCGTGGGAGACGGTCTCCCTCGCACCCTCTCCCCGGGACGCCGAGGGCAGGAAGCGGTGCACCTCATGGGTTTTCGCCGCCGGGATCTCGTCGTCCAGCTCCGCGGTCGGGCCTTTCGTAAGCGTCGTACGCGGGACGGCGTGAGCCCGCGCCAGCAGCGCGGTGACCGGCCTGAGTGTGTCGGCCGGGGCCTGGACGGTGAACCGGTGCATCGGTTCGTGCGCGGTCGTCCCGGCCTCACGCAGTGCCGCCATCGGCACCAGTGGCGTCAGATCACGGAAGTCGCCCGCGGTGCTGGACATGCTCTTGTCGGAGGTGCCGTGGGCGTGGCTTTGCCTGGCGTGGTAACCGGATCGCGTCATCGTCACCACGCAGTGTCTCCTAGGCCGGGACCCGATCTTCCCGACTACACACCCCTGTCGCCCGCTTCGCAACCGAATAACCCCTCAACGCAATTCGTCCTCTAGTTGCGGTAGTTGCACGTGCAACTACCGCAACTAGAGGACGAATTGCGAGGGGCGTCAGGCCAGGTATTCCGCGGCGGCGCGGAGGCTGACGTAGGACCCGCTGAAGGTGTCGATCCGCGGCCCGTCGGTGTCGGGGCCGGGAACGCCGGTCTCGACCCGGATGTAGTCCACGCCTGCCTCCCGGAGCCAGGTCAGGAACTCGCGGACCTCGGGATGCCGGTGCGCCTCACGTGTCACCACGACGAGGTCGCGGGTGCCGTGGACGGCGTCGATCGCGGTCGCGATCCCGTCCGCGGTGACCTTGAGCGCGCGGGTGCCCGGCACGAGTTCGGTCAGCTGCGACCCGAGCCCCCACGGCATCGGACCCGCGGCGATGATCGGCTCGGTCTCGATGTCGATCACCAGCGGCGGCCCGGCCAGCTTCGGCGAACCCTGGATCCGCAACGCCTTGCGCGCCGCCTCCAGGCCGAGCCGGTGATTTACCGGCGAGACTGGCGTCGACACCGGGGGAGTGCCGAGCGCGGCGACCCGTTCCGACGCCTCCACCAGCCGTTCCAGCGGCAGCTCACCGGATTCGAC
Source organism: Amycolatopsis sp. cmx-11-32 (assembly GCF_047608695.1). NCBI lineage: Bacteria > Bacillati > Actinomycetota > Actinomycetes > Pseudonocardiales > Pseudonocardiaceae > Amycolatopsis > Amycolatopsis sp. cmx-11-32. The sequence goes on from NZ_JADNQN010000018.1 coordinate 107,579, forward strand.
CGCGGCCGCGATGACCGCGGCGATCTGGTTCAGCTCGTCCTCTTCGAACGACACACCGCCGAGGCAGAGCGCGTCGGCGCCGGCGATCAGCGCACGCACCGACGCCCGGCCGACACCCTCGGTCTTGCCGAGTTCGCCCGCGACGGCGCCCATGTCGAGCGCGTCGGTGACCACCGCGCCGGTGAAGCCGAGCTCGCCGCGCAGGACGTCGGTGAGTGCCTTCGGGTTGAGCGTGGCGGGCAGGTCACCCCACGCGGGCACGACGAGGTGCCCGGTCATCACCGCGCGCACCCCCGCCGCGATCGCCGCCTTGAACGGGACGAGTTCGATCTCGTGCAGTTCCGCCTCGGTCCGGGGCAGCACCGGCAGCGCGTGGTGCGAATCGTCGGTCGCCGCCCCGTGCCCGGGGAAGTGCTTCGCCGCCGCGGCCACGCCGTACTTCTGCAGACCGGTGATGTACGCCGCGACGTGCGGCGACGCCTTCACCGGATCCGAACCGAACGCCCTGACCCCGATGGAGGGATCCTCCGCCGCCAGGGTCAGGTCCGCGCACGGGGCGAAGTTGATCGTGACCCCGCAAGCGGCCAGCCGTTCGCCGAGCGCGGCGGCGACCGACGCCGTCAGCTCGACGTCGTCCGCGGCGCCGAGTGCGAGTGGTCCCGGGACGAACGAGCCGGTGGCGACGTCGAGCCGCGTGACGTCACCGCCTTCTTCGTCGATGCCGATGAGCACGTCGGGCCGTTCGGCCCGCAGCTGCGCGCTCAGTGCGGCCACCTGCTCGTCGTCGACCACATTGCGGCCGAACAGGATCGCGCCGCCGAGACCGTCGGCCACTTTGCGCCGCAGCCAATCCGGTGCGGTGGTGCCGTCGAAGCCCGATACGAGAACGGAGCCGGCGAGCTTTTCCGGTGAAGACAAGGATTATCCCTTCACTGCGCCTGCGGTCAGGTTGGACACGAGTTTGCGCTGAACGAGGATGAAGAACACCAACGCGGGGATGGCGTAGATGACCGACGCCGCCATGATCCCGCCCCAGTCCACGGAAAACGCCGTCCGGAACGACGAAAGCCACACCGGCAGCGTCTGCTTGTTCTGGTCGCGCATGAACACGAACGCGAACAGGAACTCGTTCCACGCGGTGATGAAGCTGAACACCGACGTGGTCACCAGTCCCGGTGCGAGCAGCGGCAGCGTCACCCGGCGGAAGGCGCCCGCCCGGCTGCAGCCGTCGATCATCGCGGCCTCTTCGAGGTCGTACGGGATGCCGTTGACGAAGCCGTAGAGCATCCAGCACGTGAAGGGCAGCGTCGCCGCGAAGTACACCAGCAGGAGTGAAGGCAGCTGGTTGAGCAGCCCGGCGTCCCGCATCAGCAGGTACATCGGGATCAGCAGCGCCTCGAACGGGGCGAGCTGAGCGATCAGCACCAGCATCAGGAACCCCTTGCGTCCGCGGAATCGCATCCGGGACAAGGGAACCGCGGCCAGCACGCCCGCGACGAGCGAGCACAGCACCGCGCCGATCGTGACGATCAGGCTGTTGGCGAGGTACGTGGTGAAACCGGGCTTCGTCAGCGCCGTGACGAAGTTGTCGAACGTCACCGAGAGCGGGATCAGGTCGTAATTCGGCGACAGGACCTCGCCCGGCGTCTTGAGCGCGGACGTGACCATCCAGTACGTCGGGAAGACGAACAGGAACGCCACGAACACCCCGAACGTGCCGAGGCCGATCCGCTGTGCCAGGGACTTCTTCATGACAGGTCGGCCTCCTTCGTGCGCACCAGCAGCTGGACGTACCGGGCGGTGAGCAGGATCAGCACGAGCATCATCAGCAGGGCGGCGGTCGCCGCCAGGCCGAAGTGGTTACCCGCCAGACCCTTGAGGTACATGTAGACCGGCAGCGTCGTGCTGGAGCCGTCCGGCCCGCCCTGGCGGATCGTCCACACCTGGGCGAACAACTTGAAGTCCCACAGGACCGACAGGAACGTGACCATGGTCAGGATCGGCCGGATCGCCGGCCAGCTGACCGCCCAGAACGCCTGCCAGCCGCTCGCGCCGTCGATGCCCGCGGCCTCGTACTGCTCCTTGGGGACGCCGAGGAGCCCGGCGTAGAGCGTGAACGCCACGAACGGCACGGCCTGCCAGACGACCAGCAGGCCGATCACGGTCAGCGTGCTCGGGCCGGTGGAGAACCAGGAATACCCGATGAACCCTTCGAAGCCGAGTTTCGCCAGCGTTTTGTTCAAGATCCCGTACTGCTGATCGAAGATCCACTGGAAGATCGTGGTCGTCGCGAGCACCGGGGTCGCCCACGCGAGGATCAGCGCGACCTGCAGGGTCACCCGGACCACCGGGTTGAGGTGCCGCATCAGCAGCGCCATGAACAGCGCGAGCAGCAGGGTGGCGATCACGACCGTGGCGGTGAACACCAGCGTGCGGACGGTGATCTCCCAGAATTCGGAGTCGGCCAGGATTTCGGAGAAGTTCTCGAACCCGATCCAGACCATCTCTCCGGAGACCAGCTCACGGAGGTCGAGCTTGCGGAAACTGATCCCGATCAGCTGCATCGTCGGCCAGCCCAGCAGGACCAGGATCGCGATCAACGCGGGAAGGATCAGCAGATACGGCGCCGTCCGTTCGCCGAGACGGAGGCGCCGATTGGATTTCGGCGGCTTGATGCGCGGCGAAGCCGGCGGGGTGGCCCCCGCCGGCGTCGTCACATCTTTGGTCGTGGTCATCCGCCGATGAGCTTGTCGAGCGCTGCGTTGGCGTCGGCGGTCGCCTGATCGAGCGATTTCGTTCCGGTCAGGTAAGCGGTCAGCATGTCCTTGATCGGGTTCTGACCGGACTCGACGTCACCCCACTTGGGGCTGGTCGGCACGGCGCGGCCGTTCTTGGACGCCTCGGCCATGACCTTGGTGAGCGGGTTCGCGTCGAGCGCGGACACGTCGGTCGAGGTACCGGGGACGTAACCGGCCTTGGCCAGCTCGGTCTGGTACTTCGGGGTGGAGAACAGCTTGACGTAGTCCTTGGCCGCGGCCGCGTTCTTGCTGTTGGCCGGGATGACCAGGTTCGAACCGCCGAGGAAGACCGGGGCCGACTTGTCGGCGGCCTTGCCGGGGATCGGGAACGCGCCCGACTTCTCCTTGATCGTCGGGTCGGTCTTGGCCGCGGTGTCGGCCTCACCCGGGACACCGATCATCATCGCGACCTTGCCCGCGCCGTAGATACCGGCCTGCTGCGGGGTGGCCTCGTCGGCGTCCTTCGGCGCCTTGGTGCCCGAAGCGTCGGTGAGCTGCTTGTAGAACTCGAGCCCGGCCTTGGCCTGCGGGGAGTCCAGGGTCGCCTTGAAGGACTTCCCGTTGGCCTGCGCGATGTCGCCGCCCTCGTCCCAGATGAACGACAGCAGCTCGTACCAGTTCTGGCCCGGCTGGTAGAGGGCCTGGAACTCGGGGTCGCTGCCGAACTTGGCCTTGAGCTTGGTGATCGCGTCGAGCCACTCCGCGCGGGTCTTGGGCGTCGCGGTGATGCCCGCCTGCTCGAACATGTCCTTGCGGTAGATGACCTCACGGTTGGCCGCGTAGAACGGGACGCCGTAGGTCTTGCCGTCGTACTCGCCCGAAGCCTTGAGGCCCTGGAGCCACTGGGCGCCGTTGAAGTCGCCGACGCTCGAGGTGAGGTCGGCGAGCACGCCCTGGTTCGCGAACGCGGGGGTCTGGGTGTTGCCCAGCTCGATCACGTCCGGCGGGTTGTCACTGGCCAGCGCGGTGGTCAGCTTCTGCTGGATGCCGTTCCACTGCTGGATCTCGTACTTGACCTTGACGCCAGGGTGCGCGTCTTCGAATTCCTTGTGGAGCGGGTTCGTCAATGCTTCCGGGGCGGTCCCGGTCATGAGCCAGACCGTGAGCGCGCCGTTCGAGGCCGGAGCACTCGAATTCGTGCTGTCGCCACTGCCGGATCCGGCGCAGCCCGCCGTCGCGAGGGTGATGGCCGCGGCGCCCGCAGTCATCTTGAGCCAGCGCTTCACTCGTGCCGTCCTTTCGATGCCCGGCCACTGTGCCGGGCTCCCACAAAATGGTGTAGACCAATGCGGGCAGCGTGGTACGTACCACTCCGACTGTCAAGCAGGTGGCCGGTTCGTTGTAAACGAGCCGCAATCTTTCACCTTGAGTGAGCGAATAATCACGCTGCAGGACGGATTTCGCCGCCATCGTCAGTTGCTCGCGAGGCGGGCTGACATGCGGTTTTTCGCTGACTGTTCCGGTGAACGGTGCATTCGGCGGGAGCCTGTTGCGCCGTTCGGAGGAGGGCGGTCTCGCGTTCGCCTAGCGGTAGTCCTCGTCGTCCACGGGAGGCTCGATTCCGAGGAGTGCGCGAGTCTGATCTTGCTGGAACCACGCCAGCGTGGCGGAGACGATCAGCAGAATCAGGGGGAGGACCGGTTCGCCGTTGGTGAGGACGAACAGCTCGGTGACGCTCGCGCCCACCATGACGCCCGCCAGCAGCAATGCCGCGGGCCCGCCGAGGCGGGGGACGAGCAGTCCGATCGCGCCGACGACCTCGAGGACCCCGGTGACGTACCGGAGCCACTGCCCGAGCCCGATCTCGGCGAAGGTCTGTTCGGTGTGCCCGCCCGCGAACAGCAGGTACCCGCTGTAGAGGAACTCGGCGGCGAGCGCGACGCGCACGACCCACAGCACGATCGAGCCGATGGGCAGGCTTCGGGTACCGCTGGCTCCTTCGGACATGCCGGGGATCTTTCTCCTGCCCGTGAGGACAGGCAAGGTCGCCTTTAGAGGACTACTTGCGAGAGTTGGCGCTTCTCAGTACCGGCGCCCCGGTCGCGCCCTCGCTGTGACTGGTGGGGCTACCGGCGAGTGTTCCAAGTCCGTGAAGGACTCCTTGAGGGACCCAGAGTCCCCTAAGGAGTCCTTCACGGACTGCGGTCCCTGCCAAGACTGGCCCGCTGACAGAACAGGGCACCTGTCACTTTTGTTCACCGAGAAGTATTTGTTCGAGCAACAGGTCGACGTCGCGGGCGGACTCGGCTTCGCCTATCCGATGGAAGGTTTCGGCGGCGCGGAGCGCGCGGCGGGCGGCTTCCCGGACGCGGCCGGCGGCGCTGAGCACGTGCGCGGCGACGTGGTCGAGCTGCGCGAAGAGATGTTCCCTCGCGGGCGCGGTTTCGGTTTTCACCGCGTGCACGGCGGTTTCCGCGGCGTCGAGCGCGGTCAGCGCCGCGTCGAGGTCGCCGGAGCGCAGCCGGGAAAGTGTCGCGGCGTTACGGCAGGTGGCGGCCACGTAGCCGCCGCCGATCGCCAGTGCCGCGTCGGCGGCCCGCGCGTAGAAGTCGGCGGCGTTCGCGCCGTAGCCGAGCAGGTCCAGTTGTTCGGCGGCGGCCATGCTCACCGAGATGTAGGAGTGCCCGGTGTCGCCCGATCCCTCGAGGATCTCGGCGAGGACGGCGTATTCGTTGAAGGCGCGCGAAGATTCGCCGAGCGCGCGGTAGGTGTCGGCGTACATCCACCGGCAGCGGTGGCCCCAGTCCGGCAGCCCGCCGAGCAGTTCGATGGTGCGGGGCGCGACGTCGAGCACCTCGTCGTAGCGGCCGGCGCCGTGCAGCGCGGTGACGAGGACATACCACTGTTCCGCGGTGTCCTTGCCTCTCGACGCGGCGACACCGAGGGACGCGTAGGCGTCGTCGACGGCTTCGGCGAAACGGCCGGTGCCGATCAGGGACAGCGCCCGAAGCTGGCGGAGGTGCCCGCGCAACCGTTCCGGGCCACCGACGGGAAGCGTCGACAGCAGGTTCTCCACGAAGACGTCCAGTTCGTCGAGCGATCCGGTGCGCTCGTAGGCGATCCGGACCTGTTCGACGGCTTCGACGGCTTTCTCGCCGACGTTTCCGACGATGAAGGCGTCCGTCGCCGCCTGTGCGAGTTCCAGTGTGGTCACCGGATCTTCGCCGTCGCCGTTCCGCAGCGACGCCTCCAGGCACAGAAGAGTGCCGTGGAGCAAGGGATCGCTCGCCTCGCGGGCACGTTCGGCCCCACGTCGCAAGGCCTCGTACGCTTCGGGCGCCCGGCCCTGTCCGGAAAGCACGTGCCCCAGCCAGTACTCGCCCCAGCAGGCGGCGTGATCGTCGGTGCCTGCGCGCAACCGTGCGGCGGCCACCGTCGTCAGCGCCACCCCGGTCTCGGCCTGATCGTCGAAGACCAGCCACAGGCCGAGCCAGCATTGGTTGAGCAGGAACCGGGTTTCGTCGCCGTGCCGCCGGAACCCGGCGGCCGCGTGGCGCAGCCTTTCCTCGGTGTCGTCGTCCTGGAGGAAGATCGCGCGCAGTTCGGCCAGCCGCGGGGCGATCTCGTCCCCGACGGTGCCGATCGCGGCGAGACAGGCTCGCGCCTCCTCCGGTTCGGACCGGTGATTGTGGATTTCGGCCCGGATGACGAGTTCCTCCGCCGACAGGCCCGGCGGCGGCAGGATCGGCACCCGGGGGAGCGCGGAAGGCAGAAGCGGCACGAACTCCGCGACCGGCTTCGCGGTCATCTTCCGCTCGACGTGCTCGATGAAGTAGTCGGTGTGGTCCTCTTCGTCGAGTTCCTCGGCCTCGACGAACGCCGCCGCCCGCATCCGCCGATGCAGCTGGCGCAGGGAAAGGCCGTCGTACGGGCCGTTGAGAACGAACGGGATCTCGCCGTATCCGGTTTCGGCCAACCGGCGGGTGAGCAAGGCGGCCGAAGCGAAGAACTCCAGTCTGCCGATGGCGTCCGCGTGGTCACCGACACCGTCCAAAAGCGACAGAAGATCGAAACCGGTGTGCTCGTTGCCGGTGAGCGCGCAGAATTCCAGCCGCAGGGCGTGGTCGCCGTACCGGCGCGGGGCACCGGTCGAGGCCCTGGTCACCCATCGGTAGGTCGACGCGGCCTCGGCGTACTTACCCTCCGCCGCCAGCGGCACCAGGGTCCGGCAGAGCCGGGTGATCTCGGCCCCGCCGGAGTCGGAGCCGCCCGGGTCCGCGCGGCGTGGTTCCACTTCCATGGTCCTGCCCCCAGAACATGACGTCGACGCTGGATCCTAACGCCCGGAGTTCCGTCATGGCCCTGCTTTCGGGTGGTTCAGGGGACGCGTACGGCGGCGATTTGGGTCGCTTGCCCGATCAATCTGTTCTTTTCGTCCCAAAGCTCCGCGACCTCGTCCATCCGGTCGCCGCCGACCGCGCCCGCCCGCATCCGCACCCGGACCGGGCCCGGCGCCGGGATCCCGCGCAGGTACGCGGTGAACTGGACGGTCGGCGCCCAGCCCGCGATGCCGAGGTCGTAGGAGATCGGCGGCACCGGGTCGAGCGCCACGAGCAGGCTCACCGGATCCCAGTCGGTGCCGTCGGCGAGCCGCAACCAGGACGAGATGACGCCTTTCCGCGACGGTTGTCCCACCGCGAACCCCGCCGTAGCCGGGTCGATCCGCTGCTCGACGACGTCCATCAGGCCGATGCGGAACCCGCCGCCACCGTCGGCGGGTACGGGCAGGCAGTCCTGCTCCGCCGGGATCTCGACCGGGTCCACTCCGGACCACCACGCGTCGCCGTCCGCCAGGACGCCCTGCGTGATCAGGGCCTCGGTGCAGGGCGTGCCGCGCTGGCTCAGCCGCGCGCGCAACTGGGTGAGGCCGCGGCCTTCGCGCAGCACCTCGACCTCGACGACCACGGGGCCGGGCTCCGGGGCCACCGAGAACGAGCCGCTGATCGCGGTCAGATGCGGATGCGAGGAGATTTCGGCGGCCGCCTTGGCGAGGACGGCGAGCAGGTAGCCGCCGTGCATTTTCGCCCCGATCGTCCACTGTGCGTCGAGTTCGGTGTCGAATACCGGGTCGTTGCCCCGGCGGACCAGTGCGGTCGCGGTCTGGAAGTGCGCCATGAGGCAAGCTGACATCGTCAAGTTGACGGTGTCAAGTCGATACTGGCAGCATCACGGCATGGGCGCGAAGCGGACGAAGGCGCGGCCGGGTGAAGGGGAGAAGCTACGGGGCGAGATCCTGCTCGCCGCCGACACCCTGCTCGGGGAGACGGGCACCGACGAGGCGCTGACCCTGCGTGCCGTCGCGCGGCGGACCGGCGTCTCCACGCCGTCGGTCTACTCGCACTTCCCGAGCCGCGAGGCCTTGCTGGAGGCGGTCTGCCTGCGCGTGTGGGACGAACTCGCGCACCGGATGCGTGATCGCGCCGCCGAGGTCGCCGACCCGATGCGCGCGCTCAGCCGCTGCGCGCGGGTGTACGCGCGGTTCGCCCTGGATCATCCGGTGCAGTACCGCGTACTCCTGATGCGCCCGTCCAGTGGCTCGTCCCCCGGTGCGGTGGCCTGTTTCCGGCACCTCGCCGACGCGACCGCCGCCTGCGTGCGGGCAGGCATCCTGCGCGGCGAACCGGAAATCCTCGCGATGGGCCTCTGGTCGGCGATGCACGGCTGCGTGAGCCTGCTGATCGCCCAGCCGGGTTTCGACTGGCCGGAGGAGCCGGAGGCGCTGATCGACACCGTCATCCGGATGGCCGGGCTCGGCACGGCGCTCGCCTGCCGGGTCCCGCGAGACGCGATTCCGCCGAGTGTCGTAATGGCCGACGACTTGGACGCACTGGCGGCGGGCTGGACGACATCGCGCGATCGGGCTGGCTAGGCTCAGCGCATGTCCGAGACATCGACGGCCGACGAACGGCTCCAGGTGCTCGAGGCCATCACTGACACGGCGCTGGGTCACCTCGATGCGCACAAGGTGATCGCCACGATCCTCGCGCGCGTGCGGGACGTGCTCAAGGTCGACACGGCCACGGTGCTCCGGCACGATCCGGACGCGCAGCTGCTGCAGGCCATCGCCGCCTCCGGCATCGAGGAAGAGGTCTTCCAGGACGTCCGGATCGCCGTCGGCGCGGGTTTCGCCGGCCGGGTGGCCGCGGAACGGCGCCCGGTGATCCTCGACCACGTCGACGAGACCACCGTCGTCAACTCGCTGCTGCGGGAACGTGGCCTCCGGACGCTGCTCGGCGTGCCGATGGTGGCCGGGGACGACCTGATCGGCGTGCTGCACGTCGGATCGGTGACCCCGCGCGAATTCCCCGAGGCCGACGTCGAACTGCTGCGGCTGGTGGCCGCACGGCTCGCGCTGGCGGTGCAGATCGACCTCTCCGTCACCGACCGCGCCGCCGCGTCGGCTCTTCAGCGTGGCCTGTTGCCGGGACGCCTGCCCCCCGTCGCCGGTATGCAGTTCTCCGCGCGGTACGTGCCGGGAACCGAACCCGGGGTGGGCGGCGACTGGTACGACCTGTTCCCCCTGCCGGGTGACCGCCTCGGCATCGTGATGGGTGACGTCGCCGGGCACGGCCTCAACGCCGCCGTGATCATGGGGCGGCTGCGCAGCGCGCTTCGCGCTTACGCGCTCGAATCGGACGATCCGGCGGAGGTCCTGTCCAAATTGGACCGGAAGGTTCGGCATTTCGAGCCGGGCGCGCTGGCCACCGTCATGTACGGGCTGGTGCCCGCATCGCGGGACAGCGTGGCGATTTCGCTGTCCGGACACCTACCTCCGGTGCTCGCGGTGCCCGGTCACCCGTCGGTGTTCGTCGACGTCCCGGTCGACCCGCCCATCGGTGTCTCCGGGCCGCCGCGGCGAAGTACCGTGGTCGGCCTGCCACCCGGCGCCGTGCTCGCCTTCTACACCGACGGTCTCGTGGAACGCCGGGATCACCTGATCGACGTCGGCTTGCGGAGGCTCGCCGACGTGGTCACCCCCGACGATCCAGGAGTGGTGTGCGCGCGGGCGATGGCGGCGCTCGTCGGCACGACACCCGCGCAGGACGACATCGCCCTCCTCGTGGCCCGGCGCGAACCGAACTGAGTCACCGGACCGGGTGGTTGGCGCGGACGTTCACGGCCGCGAGTTCGACGGTCCTTGCGATCCGGCGCTCCCGGGTTTCCGGCCTCTTCGCCGTCAGAATCCACTCCAGGATCAGCCTTTTCGACGACGGCGGGAACTTCTCGAAGTGGCCGTGAGCCGTCTCGTCGGCGTCGAGGCGGGCGCGCAGGTCACCGGGGACACCTTCACCGTCGGGCACGACCTGCCAGCGGCCCTTCTCCTTGGCAAGGTCGATCATCGCCTGCCCCCGCTCGGTCATCAGTCCCTCGGCGACCAGGCGGGCCGCCCGCTCACGGTTGACCCGGCTCCACGAACTCCGGGGGCCGCGCGGGGTGAACCGCAGCCGGGAACTGGTGGCGTCGTTCTTGCGGTGCAGCCCGTCGATCCAGCCGAAGCACAGGGCCTGCTCCATCGCCTCCTCGATGCGAACGCTGGGAGTGTTGCTGCCCTTGTGCTGGATGATCAGCCAGACCTCCTTCTCGGTACCGGCGTTTTCAGCGAGCCACGCGCGCCACTCGGCGGGGGTGGCGGCGGTGAAGGTGGCCTCGTCCATGACCGGGTTCCTTTCGTCGTACCGTCTGTGACCATCATCGGAAGCAAAGTGCTCATCAAGTGAGCACTTCTCGAAAAGAGGTGGCCTGAGATGGAGATCTGGGTGAACCCGGCATGCGCCAAATGCCGTTCGGCGGTGTCGATGCTGGACGAGGCAGGCGCCGAGTACACCGTGCGGAAGTACCTCGAGGCGCCGCCGACGGCGAAGGAACTGAAGGCCGTCCTCAAGCGGCTCGGGCTCGAGCCGTGGGACATCACCCGCACCGCCGAGGCGATCGCGAAGGAACTCGGGCTGAAGACCTGGGGACGCACGCCCGCCGAGCGCGACCGGTGGATCGAGGCGCTCGTGACGCATCCGAAGCTGATCCAGCGGCCGATCATCACCGCGGACGACGGTACGACCGTTGTCGCGAGGACTCCGGAGGCCGTCCGGTCGGTGCTGCCCGGCTGATCCTCGTGAGTGGTAGGGACGGTTAGTCGAGAGGTAAGGGACAGGTGTCGTGTTCGAGCGCGGTGCCGGTGACCGGTCCCGTTGCGGACCGCGACCCACACGGTCCCGCACGAGGAGTCCCTGTGACCACCAGATCCAGAGGGGGTGTGTGGAAACAGGGACACCCCCTATTTCCACACACCCCTCACCTTGACGGCACCGCCACCCGTGACCCCGGAACCGGTCACGCCAGCTTGCGGAAGAACTCCCGGATGTCGCCGACCAGCAGATCCGGCGCGTCCTGCGTCGCCCAGTGACCGCCGCGGTCGAATTCCTGCCAGGAAACGATGTTCGCGTGGTCGCGCTCGGCGAAGCGCCGCAGCGGCCGGAAGTCGTAGGCGAAACTGGCCAGCCCGGTCGGCGCGGTCGTCGGCTCGGCGGGGTGCTCGGTGTGTTTGTCCTCGTAGTAGAACCGGGCCGCCGAGGCCGCGGTGTTGGTGAGCCAGTACAGCGTGGCGTTGGTGAGCACGTGGTCGTCGCTCGTGCCCGCCAGCAGTTGCGCGCTCCAGGCGAGCTGCCCGGTCGGCGAGTCGGCCAGCGCGTGCGCGAGGTTCTGCGGCGCGCTCTCCTGGAGTTTCGCATAGCCGGACATGTCGTCGTTGAAGGTCTGCAGGAACTGCAGGTACTCCAGTTCCTTCTCGGTCATGCCCTCGAACTCCGCCGGGTCGCCGCTGGGGAACGAGAACAGCTGCGTGACGTGCACGCCGAGCACGTGTTCCGCGTCGACGCGGCCGATCTCGGGGGCGACGAACGAACCGGCGTCGTTCCCGTGCGTGCCGTAGCGCTCGTAACCCAGCCGACGCATCAGCTCGGCCCATGCCCGGGCGGTGCGGTACCGGTTCCAGCCCTTCTCGCGGGTGGCACCCGAGAAACCGAACCCGGGCAGTGACGGGATCACCACGTGGAAGGCGTCCGCCGGGTCCCCGCCGTTCGCCCGCGGATCGGTCAGCTGATCGATCAGGCCGAGGTACTCGAAGACCGAGTTCGGCCAGCCGTGCGTGAGGATCAGCGGCGTCGCGTCCGGCTCCGGTGAGCGGACGTGCAGGAAATGGATGTTCTGCCCGTCGATCTCCGTCGTGAACTGCGGGTACTCGTTGAGCTTCGCCTCCCACTCGCGCCAGTCGTAGCCGTCGCGCCAGTACGCGACCAGGCGCTGCACGTACTCCAGGGGCACGCCGTACTCCCAGCCCGGCGTGACCGGTCCGCGCTGTACCCCGTCGGTCACCTGGTCGGCGGGCAGTTCGTTCGCCCAGCGGACCCGCGCGAGGCGGTCGGCCAGGTCGTCCAGTTCGGCCTGTGGGACGTCGATGCGGAAGGGCTTGATCTCGCTGTTTTCGTTCATGAGACCAAGGTAGAGTGCCATTAGGAACATTACGTTCCTAATGGAGGAGCAGTCTTAAGCTCATGTTGGAGAAAAGCGTGTTGGAGACCTCGGCAAGACTGCTCCGTCTGCTCTCCCTGCTGCAGACACCCCGTGACTGGACCGGCGCCGAACTGGCCGGACGCCTGGAAGTGAGCGCGCGGACGATCCGCAACGACGTCGAGCGGCTGCGCGCGCTCGGCTACCCGGTGAACGCGACCCGCGGTTCCGTCGGCGGCTACCGCCTCGGCGCGGGCGCCGACCTGCCGCCGTTGCTGCTGGACGACGAGGAGGCCGTCGCCGTCGCGATCGGCCTGCGCACCGCGGCGGGCGGCACCATCGCGGGCGTCGAGGAGACGTCGTTGCGCGCACTCGCGAAGCTGGAGCAGGTGCTCCCGTCGCGGTTACGGCGCCGCGTGAACGCCCTGCAGGCGTACACGATCCCGGTGCCCCGCGACGAGCCCGGCCCGCGCGTCGACGCCGGGACGCTGACCGTGCTGACCGCCGCCTGCCGGGATCGCGAGGTGCTGCGGTTCGGCTACCTGGCCCACGACGGGGCGGAGACCGTCCGGAAGGCCGAACCGTACCGCCTGGTGAACTGGGGGCGTCGCTGGTATCTGGTCGCCTGGGACCTCGACCGCGGCGATTGGCGCACCTTCCGCGTCGACAGGCTGACCCCGCGCGTCCCGACCGGCCCGCGCTTCACCGCGCGTGACCTGCCCGAGGACGTCACGGACCGGGTGCGGCGCGGCGTCTCGTCCGCCGCGTGGCGGTACCGGGCCGACGTTACCGTGCACGCGCCCGCCGACGAGGTGACCGCGCGGGTCAACCCGGCCGTCGGCACGGTGGAGGCCGTCGACGCGAGCACGTGCGTGCTGCACACCGGCGCCGACAGCATCGAGACCCTGGCTGTCCACTTAGGACTGCTCGGCTACCGCTTCACGGTCACCGAACCCCCGCAATTAGTCGACTACTTGCGAGAGTTGGCGGACCGGTACCGCGACGCCATCGGCTAGCGCCGGACGTCACGCGTGCTTGGGCGGCGATCTCACGTGATTGGACGGAGATCTCACGTGATTGGACGGAGATCACGCGTGATTGGGCGGAGATCACGCGTGATCAGTGGGTGAAAGTGGTCAGGAACCGGTCCCGGAAAGCGTTCATCCGCCAGCTCGGCGCGTTCCGGTCCGGGTTCAGGCCCTCCTGCCAGTTCCACCCGGCGATCTTGTCGAGCACGGCCTTGTCCCGCGTGACGACGGTGATCGGGACGTTGCGATCGGCGCCTTCACCCGCGACGATCGGATGCGGCTGGTGGTCGCCCAAGAACACCAGTACGAGATCGTCGTCCCCGTATGTCTCGACGTACGAGATCAGCGCGTTCAGCGAGTAGGCGATCGAGTCGCCGTACGCGCCGCGCACCTTGGCCGGGTCGGTGAAGATCTCGTCGGGCGTTTTCCCTTGCGAGGGCATGGGGTTGTACACCGAACCATCGCCGACGGCGGTCCAGTCGACCAGGCGGGGGAGCGGCGTCCACGGCCAGTGACTGGTGACGAGGTCGATTTCCGCCATCAGCGGCGGGCGGTCCGGCTTTCGGCTTTCCAGTGCGCGTTCGGCGCGTTGGAAAGCCGAAAGCGTGAACTGGTCCGGCATCGTGGCGTAGGAGAACGGCGGGCCGTGGTATCCGATCCCGCGCGAGTCGTAGTAGCGGTCGTAGCCGTAGACCTTGCCCTCCGGCCAGTCCTCGGTGTGCGCCGGGACGACGCCGACGGTCTCCCAGCCCGCCCGTTCGAACGCGCCACCGAGGGTGAACCGGTCGGTCTTCACGAAGTCGTCGTAGCGGTGCTGACTGTCGATCCAGACACCGGACTGGAACGTCGAATGCGCCAGCCAGCTGCCCGCGCTCGTCGTCGGCGACGTCAGGAACGCGCTGCGCGAGCCGTATCCGGCGTTCTTCAGCCGCGCTGTCCCGGCGTCGAGAACCGCGTCGACCTTGGGCGCGATGTCGGAGTCCTGGACGGCCACCCGCCCGTAGCTCTCGATGAAGGTGAACAGGACGTCCTTTCCGCGTAACGCGCTCAGTAGTTCGGACGGCGGAGTGTCACGAAAGGCGTCGACGGCGACTTCCTCGGCGAAGGCCTCCCGGTCCCGGATGCCGGCTCGCACCTGCCGGAGGTCGTCATAGGCGAAGGCGACCGCGCTGCGCGACGCGAGCGGCTGTCCCGGAGCGAGTTGCACGCCGAACACCGCGCACACGATCCAGCTCACGCTGAGCACGGCGACCACCCGGGTCGACGTGGTGCGGTGCCCGGCCGCCACCCGGCTCAACCGCAGGACGGCCAGCGCCATCAGCACGATCACGGCCACGGCCAGCAGCACCAGGCCGAGGAACGCCGCGATCGCGCCGGACCGGCCGATGGACGTGCCGAGCAGGTCGACGCCGTTGCCGAGCACACCCCAGTCGAACACCGGGTCGAACCGCCGGTTCAGCGCGAGCCCGAAGCCGATGTCGATGGCCTTGACGACGGTCAGGAGCCCGAGGAACGCGCCGGCCGACACCGCGACGGTCCGCTGGGCGCCGTCGCGCAGCATGAGCACGACAGCCACCCCGAGCAGCGCCTCCACCGGCAGCCGCACGAAGGCTTCCGGCGTCAGCCTGTCGAGGTCGTTCGGCGCGAGCAGGGCGAACAGCACGAGGACGGCCGAGAGCGTGGTCACCGCACTGGTCGCGACCTCGCCCAGCGCCGTCCGGTCGCCCGGCAGGCCCACCAGGGCGGGGCGCGGGAAAACGGACAACTCAGGTTCCTTCCTGGCGACGGCTTCAACTCGTTACACGGATGGCGGGCCGGACCGGTTCAGCCGGTAATCTGCGCCGGTGAGTGACAAGATCTGGGCCGCCCTCGAGGCGACACCCCTCGAAGAGGTGCGACGGCGCGCCGCGGTGGTCGACGCGATCACCGAGATCACGCCCGTCGCGGTGGACGGTGCGGAGCGGTTCGCCTGGAACGACGGCGGCGGGCAGTCGGCCGTCTGGTATTTCACGCCGGACAAGCGCGCCCTGTTGCTGACCTTCGACCACGAGTCGGCGTTGAACCTGTACGCCGAGGAGGACTACTCGGTGCAGGAGGCGCTCTATGGCGGCGTCCCCGGAGACCTCGTCGGACTGGTGCGCGACCGCCCCGAAAATTACGAGTCCCTGAACATCGTCGATGTGGAGACGGGGGCGACGATCCTCTACGCCGGTGGCGTGTTCTGGTTCGACGGTGAGCGGTGGTGGCAGGCCGAGGGCTTCCTCGACCACTGCCGCCGGGAAGGCCTGGACCCGCTGAGCGAGTCGGGATTCACCTACTGCCTCGGCGCCTACCGGTTCGGCGAGGAGTTCACCCCCGAGGCGATCGTCGAAGACCGGGCAGCCGACGGGCACTACGAAGACGACGCGGAACGGCAGGCCGAGCTGACCGAGTTTCAGAAGATCTTCTCCCGGCTCGGCTGACGTGACCACTCAGCGGACGATCTTGGCGCCGCTGTGGCACCGTTTCAGGAATGAGCCTGCGCCTGGGTCCCCTGCTGAGACACGTCGACGAGACATCGGCGACGGTGTGGGTCGAGACCGACACCGCGAGTGAGGTCGAAGTCCTCGGCACCACCGCGAGAACGTTCGAGATCCGCGGCCACCACTACGCCCTGCTGGTGCTCACCGGGCTCGAACCCGGCACCAGCGCCGAGTACGAGGTGCGCGTGGACGGCGAAAAGGTGTGGCCGGAGGCGGGATCGGAGTTCCCGCCCAGCCGCATCCGGACGCTGCCCGAGAACGAGTCCCGGTTCCGGCTCGTGTTCGGCTCCTGCCGCAAACCGCACGACGGCGACTCCTTCGGCCCGGACGCGCTGGCCGCGTACGCCCGCCGGATGGCGGACGGCGAGGAAACCGAGTGGCCGCAGGCGTTGCTGATGCTCGGCGACCAGGTCTACGCCGACGAGACCACCGATGAAACGCAGGAATGGCTGAAGCAGCGTCGTGACACCTCGAAGCCGCCGGGTACGGAGGTGACGGACTTCGAGGAGTACACCCACCTCTACCTCGAGGCCTGGGGTGAACCGTCGATCCGCTGGCTGCTGTCCACCGTGCCCACGTCGATGATCTTCGACGACCACGACGTCCGCGACGACTGGAACACCTCCCACACCTGGCGGGAGCAGATGCGCGCGCAGCCGTGGTGGCAGGAGCGGCTGCGCGGCGCGATCATGTCGTACTGGGCCTATCAGCACCTCGGGAACCTCGGCCCCGCCGAACTCGCCGAGGACGAGACCTTCCAGAAGGCCATCACCTCCGGTGAGGACAACGCCAACCTGCTCGTCGCGTTCGCCGACGAGGCCGACAACGAACGCGACGGCACCAAGGGCGCGCGGTGGAGTTACCGCCGCGACTTCGGCCAGGTGCGGTTGCTGGTCATCGACAGCAGGGCGGGCCGGATCCTGGCGGGCGGCACCCGGTCCATGGTGGACGACGACGAGTTCGACTGGATCGAGGACAACGCCGCGAACGACGAAGACCCCTGCGACCACCTGCTCATCGGGTCCTCGCTGCCCTGGCTGCTGCCGCCGGTGATCTCCCACCTGCAGTCGCTCAACGAGCAGGCCTGCGGCCGCCCCGGATGGCGCGGCCGTCTCGCGGAGAAGATCCGGCAGGCTTGCGACCTCGAACACTGGGCGGCGTTCCGCGCGTCGTTCGACCGGCTCGCCGCGATGATCGCGCGCGAGGGACGGCGGGAAGACCCGCCCGCCACCATCGCGGTGCTCTCCGGCGACGTCCACCACGCCT
Organism: Amycolatopsis sp. cmx-11-32; assembly: GCF_047608695.1. Taxonomy (NCBI): domain Bacteria; kingdom Bacillati; phylum Actinomycetota; class Actinomycetes; order Pseudonocardiales; family Pseudonocardiaceae; genus Amycolatopsis; species Amycolatopsis sp. cmx-11-32. The sequence goes on from NZ_JADNQN010000018.1 coordinate 124,697, forward strand.
ACATCGCCGAGGCGCGTTACCCCGAGCCGGTGACATCGGCGGTCTACCAGCTCACCTGCTCGCCGGTGCACAACGCGATGCCGCGACCGCTCCGGCTGGCCTTCGCCGCCACCTGGTCGGCCCGGCTGGCGTCCCTCGCGCGCCGATGGGCGGCGCGCGGCGGTGTCGAACCGCTTCCGGTCGACTGGCAGAAGACGTCGGGGCCGCATTTCTCCAACGTGATCGCCACGGTCGAGACCACCGGCCGGACCGCCGTCACGGTGATCGAACAGGCCACCGGCGACGGGCTGGTGGAGGTGGCGCGGCAGAGGCTGGCTTGAGCCGGTTCCGCGCTCGGTAATATCGCCGCGTGACCACCTCTGCCGAAACACTCGAGTTCCAGTCGGAGGCACGTCAGCTGCTTCAGCTGATGATCCACTCGATCTACTCGAACAAGGACACCTTCCTGCGGGAACTGGTGTCCAACGCCTCCGACGCACTGGACAAACTCCGCCTCGAAGCGTTCCGCGACAAGGAACTCCAGGCGGATACCGACGATCTCCACATCGAGATCGACACTGACACCGAAAACCGCACCCTGACCGTACGGGACAACGGAATCGGGATGAGCCGGGACGACGTCGTCGCGTTGATCGGCACGATCGCGAAATCCGGTACCGCCGAGTTCCTGAAGAAGTTGAAGGAAACGAAGGACTCCGCGGCCTCGCAGGATCTGATCGGCCAATTCGGCATCGGGTTCTACGCCAGCTTCATGGTGGCCGACAAGGTCACGCTGCTGACGCGCCACGCGGGATCGGACGAGGGCGTCCGGTGGGAGTCCGAGGGCGAAGGCACGTACACCATCGAGACGGTCCCGGACCTGCCGCAGGGCACGTCGGTCGTCCTGCACCTCAAGCCCGAGGACACCGAAGACCAGCTCTTCGACTACACCTCGGCAACGAAGATCAAGCAGATCGTCAAGAAGTACTCGGACTTCATCACCTGGCCCATCCGGATGACCGAAGGCGAAGAGGTCGTCACGGTCAACTCGATGAAGGCGCTGTGGGCCCGTTCCTCCAGCGATGTCACCGAGGACGAGTACAACGAGTTCTACAAGCACGTCGCGCACGACTGGAACGACCCGCTGGAGACGATCCGGCTCCAGGCCGAGGGCACCTTCGAGTACCAGGCGCTGCTGTTCCTGCCAGGACAAGCGCCGCTCGACCTGTTCATGCGGGAGCGCAAGCGTGGCGTCCAGCTGTACGTGAAGCGCGTCTTCATCATGGACGACTGCGAAGCGCTGATGCCGGAGTACCTGCGCTTCGTCAAGGGTGTCGTCGACGCGCAGGACCTCTCGCTCAACGTTTCGCGCGAAATCCTGCAGCAGGACCGGCAGATCCAGCTGATCCGCCGTCGCCTGGTCAAGAAGGTCCTCTCGACGGTCAAGACCCTGATGGCGGACGAGAACCCGGACAAGTACGAGACGTTCTGGAAGGAGTTCGGCCGCGCGGTCAAGGAAGGCCTGCTGGACGACTTCGAGAACCGCACCGCGATCCTCGACATCTGCTCCTTCGCGTCGACCAACGACGTAGACGGCACCGGGAAGCTCACGTCGCTGCGCGAGTACGTCGAACGGATGAAGGACGGCCAGGAGCACATCTACTACCTGACCGGCGAGTCGCGGCAGAGCATCGAGAACTCCCCGCATCTGGAAGCGTTCCAGGCCAAGGGTTACGAGGTGCTCGTGCTCACCGACCCGATCGACGAGATGTGGGTCGACGCCGTCTCCGGGTACGAGGAGAAGCAGTTCCAGTCGGTCGCGAAGGGCGAGGTCGAACTCGACGAGACCAGCGACGAGCAGAAGGAAGAGTTCTCCGGGCTGCTGACCTGGCTGACGACTTCGCTCGCGGAACAGGTCAAGGAGGTCCGGCTCTCGACGCGGCTGACGACGTCTCCCGCCTGCATCGTCGGTGACACGAACGACGTCACCCCGACGCTGGAGAAGATGTATCGCGCGATGGGGCAGGAAATGCCGCAGATCAAGCGGATCCTGGAACTCAACCCCGGCCACCCGCTGGTGTCCGGGCTGCGGTCTTCGTTCGCCGAGAACGGCGAGTCCGAGGGCCTGGCGGAGACCGCGGAACTGCTCTACGGCATGGCTCTGCTGGCCGAGGGCGGGGAACTGGGCGACCCCGCCCGCTTCACGAAGCTCCTCGCGAGCCGCCTCGAAAAGACCCTGTAGCGGGAGCTGAAGGGGACTTTCCCGCTCCATCCATGCCCCCGCCACCACCCTCAACGCGCCCAGCCCTGATTCAACGCCACGAAGGGGCCTTCACCGCATCGCATGCGGTGAAGGCCCCTTCAGCTCCCCTAGGGCCGGGTCCGCCAGAGCACCAGGATGAAGTACGGCGTCCCGACCATGGCGATGACCAGGCCGGCGGGGATCTGGGCCGGCGCGATGACCGTCCGTCCGAGGGTGTCCGCGACGCTCACCAGAAGTGCCCCGAGCGTCGCCGCCACCGGGATGACCCGGCCGTGCCGTCCGCCGACCAGCGACCGCGCCAGATGCGGCGCGACCAGCCCGACGAAGACGACCACGCCGATCGCGGACACCGCGGTGGCCGCCAGGATCCCGGAAGCTCCCAGGATCACCAGCCGCGACCGTTCGATGCGCATCCCGAGCACTCGCGGCGTGTCCTCGTCGAGGGCGTGCAGGTCCAGTTCGCGATGCTTGATCCACAGCAGCGGCGTCAGCGCGATCAGGGACAGCGCCACCGGCGCGACCTGTTCCAGCGTGCGCCCGTAGGTCGAGCCCGAAAGCCAGGTCAGCGCCTTGGCCGAGTTCCACGGGTCGGAGACCACGATCAGCAGCGTGATCAGCGCCATCCCGGCCGACCAGACCGCGATACCGATGATCACCAGCCGGTCCGAATCCAGCCCCGACCGCCACGCCAGCCCGTAGACCAGCAGGAACACCACGGTGGCACCGGCACCGGCGGCACCGGCGATCGCCCAGGCGCCGACCGTCGGGACGATGGTGATCAGCGTGATCGCCCCGAGTCCGGCGCCCGCGGTGATGCCCAGCAGTCCGGGTTCGGCGAGCGGGTTGCGGCTGACCGATTGGATCCCGCAGCCGGACACCGCCAGCGCGGCACCGGCGAGCAGCGCGGCGAGTACGCGCGGAAGCCGTTGGTCCAGCACGAAGGTGAGCGCGGTCCCGGTGTCGCCGGTGACCCAGTTCATCAGGTCGCCGAGCAGCACCATCCGGTCACCGAACATCATGCCCACCACGGGGATCACGGCGAGCAGCACCACCAGCGCGCCGGAGATCAGCACGAGCCGCCGCTTCGATCCGGCGAGCCCGACCCGCCCGGCCGGAGCCTGCCGTCGTGAGCCACTGCCGCGGCCGCGCCGGGCCAGCCACACCATCACGACGGCGCCGATGATCGTGGTCACCACACCGGTCGGCACCCGCACCGCCGCGGCCGAGCCCATGATCGCCCGCAGGACGACGTCGGCGCCGAGCACCGTCACCACGCCGACCAACCCGGACACCGGCAGCAGCACACGATGCTTCGCGATCGGCAGCAGCAGCTTCGTGATCACCGGCGCGCTCAGCCCGACGAACCCGACCGGTCCGGCGACGGTCACGGCCGCCGCCGTCAGCGCGACGGTCAGCACGATCGCGCCGACCCGCGTCCGGCGGACCCGCAGACCGAGCACGGTCGCGTTGTCGTCACCGAGGGCGAGGACGTCGAGTTTGCCGCCCATCGCGATCAGCGCCACGACGGCGATCACCACGATCGGCGTCATCTGGCCGGTCGCCCGCAGGTCGGACACCGTCAGGGAGCCGCTGCCCCAGGCGAACAGGCCGGACGTCTCCTGCTCGAACATGAGCAGCAGCAGGATGGTCACCGACTGGAGCGCCAGCAGCACCGCGGAACCGACGAGCACCAGCCGCGGACTCGCCGAACCGCCGCCCGCCAGGCCGAGCACGATGATGGCCGCGGCGAGCCCGCCCGCGAACGCCGCCCCGCCGACCGGTACGAGCGGCAGCGAAAGACCGAACGCCGAAATGGCCACCACGGCGAAATGCGCGCCCGCGTTGACCGCGAGCGTGTCGGGTGAGGCGAGCGGGTTCCGCGCCACGGACTGCATGCCAGCGCCCGCGACACCGAGCGCGACGCCGAGCAGCAGCGCGGCGAGCAACCGGGGAACGCGCGAACCCTCGAGTACCGCAAGGGTTTGCGCGTCCCCCTGGCCGAAGATCGCCTGCACCACGTCCAGTGGTCCGGACGTCGACGTGCCCTGGGTCAGGTGGATGCCGGCGAGGACGACGATCAGCGTGACCAGCCCGGCCGACACCACCGCGGTGCGCACTGCTTGCGGCGCCCGCACTTCCGTCGGCATCAGGCGGTGATGGCCTTCACGATCTGGCCGGCGGTCAGGATGATCGACTTCGGGCCGCCGAAGGTCCACGTTCCGGACTCCAGTTTGTGGATCTTCTTCGACACCACGAACGGCAACCGCTGGTAGACGGCGTTCTGCGCGAGTCCGGTGGTGAAGACGTCCTCTTCGGACGCGCTGTAGAACAGCACGGTCTTCGGGTCGGTGATCGCGGTCAGGCCCTCGACGTCGGTCTGGCCGAGGCCCCACTGCGGGTCGACCTGACCGGTCCAGACGTTCTTCAGGCCGACGGCCTCGGCGGTGTCGGAGACCAGCGAACCCTTGCCGAACGGGCGGATACTGACGGTGCTGCCCTCGAGGTAGGCGTCGGCCATCAGGAACGGGGTGCCCGCGGCGCCCTTGGCCTCGACGGCCTTCTTGCCTTCGGCGAGCTTGGCGTCCATTTCGGACAGTTGCTTGTCCGCCTCGGCCTCCTTGCCGACCGTCTTCGCGATCAGCCTGAAGTCCTCACGCAGGCGGTCGAAGTTCCGGCTCGCGTCGCTGGCCTTGGTGACCACGACCGGCACGTACTTCTCGATCTGCGGCACCAGCGGCGAGTCGCGCTCCTCGGCGATGATGACGACGTCGGGGTTCAGCCCGACGATCGCGTCGACGCTGGGCTCGTTGCGCTTGCCGACGTCCTTGACCTCGGCGGTCAGCGGGACGGCCTTGTCCCAGACGTGGTAGCCCGCGACGTCCGCCGCGCCGACCGGCATGACACCGAGCGAAGCGACCATCTCGGCCTCGCCCCACTCCAGCGCGACGACGCGCTTCGCGGGGGCCTTGAGGGTGACGGCCTTGCCGCGCGCGTCGGTCACCGTGACCGGACCGCTCGGGGCGGCGGACTCACTCGGCGCCGCGGCGGTGTTCTCGGAGGTGCCGCAGGCGGACAGCAGCAGCGCCGCCGTCGCGACGAGGGCGGCAGGGGTCAGCAAACGCATGGTTCTTCCTGGTTTCTCAGGCGGGCCTGGGCGAATGCCGCCCGAGTGGCCTGCAGTGGATCGCGCCCGTCACCGGGTCGTTCGCGACGTGGACGGTGACGCCGTAGGCCTGGGAGAGATGCTCGGTGGTGAGCACCCGCCCGATGTCACCCGTGGCCACGATGGTTCCCTCGCTCAGCAGCACGACCTCGTCGGCGATGATCGCCGCGTGGTCGAGGTCGTGCAGCACCACGCCGACCGCGACGCCTTCGTTGGCCAGATCGCGGACGACGTCGAGGATCTCGACCTGGTAGCGCAGGTCGAGATGGTTGGTGGGCTCGTCGAGCAGCAGCACGGAGGTCTGTTGGGCGAGGCAGGACGCGAGCCAGGCACGCTGGAGTTCGCCGCCGGAGAGTTCGTCGACACCGCGTTCGGCCATCGGCGTCACACCGGTCAGATCCATCGCGCGGCGGATCGCGGCGGCGCCGTCGACGTCGACCCCGCGCCAGCCCGCGCGATACGGGTAGCGGCCGTAGGAGACGACGTCGCGCACGGAGACCCCGCTCGGCGTGGGCCGATGCTGGGTCAGCAACGTGACCTGGCGAGCGAACTCCTTGCCGGACAACGCGCTCCCGCCCCAGACGGTGCGGTCGCCGAGGCGGACGCTGCCCTCGCGGGGTTTGTGCAGCCGCGCCAGCGAACGCAGGAGCGTCGACTTGCCGGAGCCGTTCGGACCGACCAGCGCGGTCACCATGCCCGCGCGCAGCGACAGGGACACGCCGTCCACCACGGCCCGCTCTTGGTGCGCGAGCACCAGGTCATGGCCGGTGAGCAGCGCGTCTTCCGTAGACATGAGGGGAGCCTAACCTAATCAAGCGGTCAGGCCGATGTCGCAAGAGACACAGAGCGCGGGGTGGTTGTCCGGTCACCGAAGGTTCCGAGTCCGTGAAGGACTCCTTGAGGGACCCAGAGTCCCTCAAGGAGTCCTTCACGGACCGCGGGGCCCGACCCGGCTGGACTTCGCCGTCCTGCTCAGCCGAGGGCCGCGTCCCGCCTGCGCTTGGCCAGCCGCTTCCCGACGATCCCGTGCCTCGGCCCGAACAGGTACACGAGGGTGAATCCGGCGCCCTGCACCAGCACGATCATCCCGCCGGACGCGGTGTCGAGGTGGTAGCTCAGGTACAGCCCGATCACTCCGGCGAGCACCGAGAACGACGGCGCGATCACGAGCATGCGGCCGAACCGGTCGGTCAGCAGATACGCCGTCGCGCCGGGGATGATCAGCATCGCCACCACCAGGATCACGCCGACCACCTGCAACGCCACCACCGAGGTCAGCGCGAGCAGCCCGAGCAGCGCGGCGCCGAGCAGCCGCGGGTTGAGCCCGATGGCGTGCGCGTGTGTGGGATCGAAGGCGTACAAGGTGAAATCGCGGCGTTTGAGCATCAGCAGGGCGAGGGTGATCGCGCCGAGGACGCCGATCTGGATCAGATCCGAGACGTCGACGCCGAGCAGGTTGCCGAAGATGATGTGGTTCAGGTCGGTCTGGCTCGGCGTCACCGAGATCAGCACGAGACCGAAGGCGAACAGGGTGGTGAACACGATGCCGATCGCGGCGTCCTCCTTGACACGGCTGGTGTCGCGGACGACGCCGATCAGGGCCACGGCGAGGAAACCGAACACGGCGGCGCCCAGCGCGAACGGCGCGCCGAGGATGTACGCGAGCACCACGCCGGGCAGCACCGCGTGTGAAACGGCGTCACCCATCAGCGACCAGCCGATCAGCACCAGCCAGCAGGAGAGCACCGCGCAGACCGTCGAAGCGACCACTGTGGACGCGAGCGCCCGCACCATGAAGTCGTAGGAGAGCGGTTCGAGGAAGAGGTCGTACAAACTCATGCCTACTCCTCGTAGCGGGTCGCTTTGCGCCGCATGAGCGGGCACTGTGTTGATGGTTCGCTCGCGAGCTCGCTCACGCGGGTTCTTCCTCCCGTTGCAGGACATCGAGGCCGAAGGCCAGCGCGAGATTCTCGGGCCGGAGCACTTCGCCGGGGGAGCCGTGCGCGAGCACCTGGCGCATCAGCAGGATCGCCTCGTCGGCGAGGCCGGGCAGCGCGTGCAGGTCGTGGGTGGAGATCAGGACGGCGGCGCCGTCGGCCGCGAGTTCCTTGAGCAGCCGGGTGATCGTGGCTTCGGAACGCTTGTCCACGCCGGCGAACGGCTCGTCGAGCAGCAGTACGCCCGCGCCTTGCGCGATGCCGCGCGCGACGAACGCGCGTTTGCGCTGCCCGCCGGACAACTGGCCGATCTGACGTCCGGCGAGTTCGGTCAGTTCGACCCGCTCCAGCGCCTGCCCGACGGCTTCATGGTCGGCGCGGCGCGGACGCCGGGTGAAACCGAGATGCCCGTAGCGGCCGGTCATCACGACGTCCCGCACGGACAGCGGGAACGACCAGTCGACGTCCTCGCTCTGCGGCACATAGCCGATCACGCCGGTCTTGCGGGCGCGGGCGGGCGTGCCGCCGTCGACCGTGACCGTGCCGGTGTCCGGCCGGACCATGCCCATGATCGTCTTGAACAGCGTCGATTTGCCGGAGCCGTTCATCCCGACCAGTCCGCAGACGCGGCCGTGTTCGAGCGTGACGTCGACACCGTCGAGGGCGAGGACGTCGCCGTAGTGGACGGTGACGTCCTCGACCCGGATCGCGGCGGTCACGGCTTCGACCCGGTGAGCGCGGCCACGATCGTCTTCGAGTCGTGGCGGATGAGGTCGAGGTAGGTCGGCACCGGCCCTTCGGGACCGGACAGGGAATCGACGTAGAGGACGCCGCCGAACGCGGCACCGGTGGCGGAGACGACCTGGCGCATCGGGGCGTCGGAGACGGTCGACTCGCAGAACACCGCGGGCACCTTGTTCTGCCGGACGAATTCGATGGCGCGGGTGATTTGCTGAGGCGTCGCCTGCTGTTCGGCGTTGACCGCCCAGATGTACTGCTCGGTGAGGCCGGTGTCGCGGGCCAGGTAGGAGAAGGCGCCTTCGCAGGTGACCAGCGCGCGTTCGTTCTTCGGCAGCCCGCTCAGCGCGCTGGTCATCTCGTCCTGGACGGCTCGCAGTTTCGCCTGGTAAGCGTCGCCGTTGGCCTTGAATGTGGCGGCGTCGCCGGGGGAGACCTCGTTGAACGCCTTCACCATGTTGTCCACGTAGATCCCGACGTTCTTCGGCGACATCCACGCGTGCGGGTTCGGCTTGCCCTGGTAGGAGTCCTCGGCGATGTCGATGGGCTGGACGCCGTCGCTGAGCACCTTGTGCGGCGCGTCGCTTTCCGAGACGAACCGGGCGAACCAGGCCTCCAGGTTCAGCCCGTTGTCGAGGATCAGGTCGGCCTTCGCGGCCTTCTTGATGTCGTCCGGAGTGGGTTCGTAGCCGTGGATCTCAGCGCCGGGTTTGGTGATCGACTCGACCCTGAGCTTGTCGCCCGCGATATTCGAGGCGATGTCCGCCAGCACCGTGAACGTGGTCAGCACCATCGGCCGCTTGTCGTCCGTGCCACCGCTCGTTCCGTTGCCCGCGCCGCCGCACGCGGACAAGACGAGCGCGGACATCGCCAGCGCGCAGACGGTCTTGAACGGATTCGCCATCCCGTGAGTCTAGAGTTCGGTGTGCCGAACTTCCAACTCTCGTGTGCCTCAAATCTCCGTGGTCGACCGGTCCCGTTCCTTGACCGTTTCCAGCAGGAGCTGGGAGACGTCGCGCACGGTGACGTTGTCGCCACGCTGCTCGCTCTGCCGCTGGACGAGGCCGTCGTTCAGCATCACGCGGCAGAACGGGCAGCCGGTGACGATGGTCTCGGCGTCCGTGCCGAGTGCCTCGTCGACGCGTTCGAGGTTGATGCGCTTGCCGATCTGCTCCTCCATCCACATCCGCGCGCCACCGGCGCCGCAGCAGAGGGAGCGGTCGGCGTGCCGGGGCATCTCGCTGAGCGTGGCGCCGGTCGCGCCGACGAGTTCACGCGGCGGCTCGTAGACCTTGTTGTGGCGGCCGAGGTAACACGGGTCGTGGTAGGTCACCGGGCCGGCGTCGACCGGTTTGACCGGGGTCAGCTTCTTGGCGCGGACCAGGCGGTTCAGCAGTTGCGTGTGGTGCAGGACCTCGTAGTGCCCGTCGAGTTGCGGGTACTCGCGGCCGAGCGTGTTCAGGCAGTGCGGACAGGTGGTGACGATCTTGCGCGTGCCCGCTTCGCGGCCCTCGAACACCGCGTTCAGGGTCTCGACGGTCTGCTGCGCGAGCATCTGGAAGAGGAATTCGTTGCCCGAGCGGCGGGCCGGGTCGCCGGTGCAGGACTCGTCGGTGCCGAGGATCGTGTACTTGACCCCGGCCAGGTGCAGCAGTTCCGCGGTGGCGCGGACCGTTTTGCGGGCGTTGTCGTCGAACGCGCCCGCGCAGCCGACCCAGTAGACGTACTCGACGTCGTCGGCGAGTTCACCGTCGAAGATCGGCACCTCGAAGTCGAGGTCCTTCGTCCAGGCGAGGCGATCGGAGTTGTTCTGGCCCCAGGGGTTTCCCTTGGCCTCGAGGTTCTTGAACAGGACGCCGAGTTCGCTCGGGAAGGCGGACTCGATCATCACCTGGTAGCGGCGCATGTCCACGATATGGTCGACGTGCTCGATGTCGACCGGGCACTGCTCGACGCACGCCCCGCAGCTGGTGCACGACCAGAGGACGTCCGGATCGATGACGCCGTTGTCGTCCTTGGTGCCGACGAGCGGACGCTCTTCGGGGGCTTCCTTGCCGTCCAGGATGTACGGCGCCTTGTCGAAGAGGTGGTCCCGCAGGTCCATGATCAACAACTTGGGCGACAACGGTTTCCCGGTGTTCCACGCCGGGCACTGCGACTGGCAGCGGCCGCATTCGGTGCAGGTGGCGAAGTCGAGCATGCCCTTCCACGTGAAATCTTCGATCTTGCCGCGGCCGAAGGTGTCGTCCTCACCGGGATCCTCGAAGTCGATCGGCTTACCGGCCGATTCCATCGGCAGCAGCGGACCGAGCGCGTCCGGCAGCCGTTTGGCGGTGACGTTGACCGGCGCCAGGAAGATGTGCAGGTGCTTGGAGTAGAGCACGATCGACAGGAACGCCAGCATCACGCCGATGTGCAGCAGCAGCCCGACGGTCTCCAGCGGCTCGGTGATCGAGGCGCCCAGTGGCTCCAGGAGTTCGCCCACGCCAAGGGAAACCCACGCGCCCGACTCGTACGGGAAGACACCGACCGCCGCCGACGCGCCGCGGAAGAGGAACATCGTCCAGATGACGTTGAAGATCATGAACAGGATCAGCCAGGCGCCACCGGTGTGCGATCCGAAGAACCGGGACGCGCGCTCCTTGCGTTCCGGGGCCTGACGGATCCGGATGACCGCGAAGACCGCGAGTGAGACGACCACCGCGACCGCGATGAAGTCCTGCAGGAAGCCCAGCGCCGCCCAATGCCCGATGAGCGGGATGTGGAAGTCGTGGTCGAACAGGGCGCCGTACGCCTCGAGATAGACGGAGCCGAGGATCACGAAGCCCCAGAACGTGAACAGATGCGCGAGGCCGGGGACGGACCACTTCAGCAGCTTGCGTTGTCCGAAGACTTCGGCGAGATGCGTTTTCGCGCGGACGGCCATGACGTCCGAGCGTTTTTCGTCCGGCTGACCGGACCGGATCAGGCGGTAGAGCCAGGCGGCGCGGCGGGCGGCGAAACCGAGTCCGACGACCGTGATGAGCAGACCGAGGATGAGACGAACGAGCACGAGTCCTCCGGGGGAGAATCGGCTCAGTGAGAGCCGGTGTAGTACCGGCACGCCTTGCAGGCGTACCGCATTTTGGCCACTCGCCACCGTTTTCGGTAGATCTCGAGGTGCCCCGGCCGTGGTGGGTGCACGCCGAGTCTGCGGTGACGACGGATCCGTCGTCCCGTTTCGAAGAGTTCGGTCGCCAGTCCGAGATAGGCGCGTCTGAGCGCGATGCCGGTTTCCCGCGGGTGGTCGCCCGTATGGTTGTCCCGGCAGAACCGGTGCAGCAGGGCGAGGTCGGGGAGGCCGGGTGTGGTCGCGCCCCGAAGGTGTTCGACGACGCCGAGGCCGGGATGCCCCGCCGGAAGGGAGAAACGCGTGGGTAGTCCACAATGGACGCAGGTGAGCGTGCAGCTCAGACATCGGGTGACATGGCGGATCCGCCGTTCGCGCTGATCCCCGTCGATCACCTCGCGAACGTGCCAACCCAAGGGAGCCTCCAAGACCGTGGTGTGTCCTGTGTCACTCTTAATACTGGAGAGTAGGGCGCGTTCCGGTGGTGCGAAAGGTCCAACCGGATGGCTTCGGGGCCGCCGGTCGGCTTAACGCTCCGCACCCGGTCGCACCTTCCGCAACTAGAGGACTACTTGCGGCGGTGGGCGCTTTGCCGAGTAAAAGAAGGCCCCTTCCTGTGCCAGGCGCAAGGAAGGGGCCTTCATGTACTTCGGGCCACGCAAGGCGCCGGAGCGCGTGGGTCGCCGGAGTAGGGCTTGGGTGGTGTGCACACGCTTCGGCTTGCGTGTTCCCAATGTCGCATCTGAGTCGCTGAGTTGTCCCCAATGTGGCATTGGGGACCCTCAACGATCGGGAGCGCTCCGATCCAGGACGACGGCCCGCCGCAAGTAGTCGACTACTCGCGCACCCCGCACGCTTCCGCACACCGTGACCCACTCGTAGCCGAAAACCGCCCGCCCGGCGTCACTCGCTGGTTATAGTCCGGACCCGGGGTAATGGGGGAGGGAAACGACGGCGATGGGCGGGTTCGTCACCGCGGCTCTGGGGTTTCCGGCCGCGCTTTTCAGCTTCCTGCTGATCGTGGTGGTCGGCTATTGGCTGCTGGCACTGCTCGGCGCCGTCGACACAGACGACTTCGACGGTGGCGACGGGCTCCTGGCAGGCTTCGGCGGGGTCCCACTGTCCTTTTCGCTCTCTTTGCTGATCGCGTTCACCTGGTTCGCCAGCCTGGCAGGGACGGTCCTACTCGATGACCTGGAACTTTCGACACCCGCGAGGATCGGGTCCGGTGTCGGCGTGCTCGCCGTCGCGCTCGTCCTCGGCACACTCGGGACGAGGGTGATCGTGGTGCCGCTGCGTCGCGTCTTCGGTCCCGCGAAAGAACCGAGCAGGCGAGACTTCGTGGGTCGCGCCGCGGTCATCCGCACCTCGTCGGTGACCCACGACTTCGGCCAGGCCGAGGTCGCCGCCGCCGACGGGTCGACGGCCATTGTGGACGTTCGTCAGGCGGGTCAAGGCAACCTGACGGCGGGCAGCCGCGTAGTTCTCTATGACTACGACTCCGAAGGCGAGTTCTTCTGGGTCGAGTCTTTGGACATCTGAAGCAGAAAAGGAACACTATGGGTGCCATCAGCGTGGGGGCCGGCGTTCTGATCGCCGTGATAGTTGTCATCCTCCTGGTCTTGCTCTTCACGATCACCAGGTTGTTCAAGAAGGTGCCGCAGGGGAAGGCGCTGATCATCTCGAAGGTCCGCCGGGTGGACGTCACGTTCACCGGCGCGGTCGTCCTGCCGGTGCTGCACAAGGCCGAGATCATGGACACCTCGGTCAAGGCGATGGAGATCACCCGTACCGGCCGTGAAGGCCTGATCTGCCGGGACAACATCCGCGCCGACATCCGGATCTCGTTCTTCGTCCGGGTCAACAAGACCGTCGAGGACGTGATCAAGGTCGCGCAGGCGATCGGCACCGAGCGGGCGAGCGACGAGGCGACGCTGCAGGAACTGTTCAACGCCAAGTTCTCCGAGGCGTTGAAGACCGTCGGCAAGCAGCTCGACTTCGTGGATCTCTACACGAAGCGGCACGAGTTCCGCGACCAGATCATCCGCGTCATCGGCACCGACCTCAACGGGTACAGCCTCGAGGACGCGGCCATCGACTACCTCGAGCAGACGCCGATGGCACAGCTCGATTCCGCGAACATCCTCGACGCGCAGGGTATCCGCAAGATCACCGAGCTGACCGCGATCGAGCACGTGCGCACCAACGAGTTCCGCCGCAGTGAGGAAAAAGAAATCACCCGCCAGAACGTGGACGCCAGGGAGGCGATCCTCGAACTGGAGCGGCGGCAGGCCGACGCGGAGATCAAGCAGAACCGCGAGGTCGAGACCATGCGGGCGCGCGAAGAGGCCGAGATCGCCAAGGTGCAGGCGGAGGAGCGGCTCAAGTCGCAGGCCGCGGGACTGCGCACCGACGAGCAGCTCGGTATCCAGCACCAGAACCAGCAGCGTGAGATCGAGGTCGCGGGCAAGAACCGCGAGCGCGTCATCGCCATCGAGAGCGAGCGTATCGAGAAGGACAGGCTGCTCGAGGTCATCGGCCGCGAACGCGAGACCGAGCTGTCCCGCATCGCCAAGGACAAGGAAGTCGAGACCGAGAAGCGGTCCATCGCCGAGGTGATCCGCGAGCGGATCGCGGTCGAGAAGACGGTGGCGGAGCAGGAAGAGAACATCAAGAAGCTCCGCGTCGTAGAAGAGGCGGAGCGTCAGCGCTCGGCCATCATCATCCGGGCCGAGGCGGAAGCGCAGGAAAGCCTCGTCAAGGACATCAAGGCCGCGGAAGCCGCCGAGGTGGCGTCGAAGCACAAGGCGCGCGAGGAACTCACGCTGGCCGAGGCGCGCCAGCAGGCCGCGGAACTGGATACCCGTGCGAAGATCCGCCTGGCGGAAGGGATCCAGGCCGAGGAGGCCGCCACCGGTCTCGCCGCGGCGCAGGTCAGGGAACGTGACGCGGACGCGCTGGAGAAGGTCGGCCGCGCCGAGGCGATCGTCGCCCGCGAGAAGGCGATCGTGCTCGCCGACGGGATGCGCGACAAGCTCAAGGGCGAGGCCGAAGGTCTCACCGAGAAGGCCGCCGCGATGGCCGCGCTCGACACCGCCAGCCGCCAGCACGAGGAGTACCGCCTGCGCCTGGAGGCCGAGAAGGAGATCCGGCTCGCCGCGCTCACTGTGCAGCGTGAGGTCGCCGAGGCACAGGCCACGGTTCTCGGCATCGGACTGGAGAAGGCCGACATCGACATCGTCGGCGGTGAGACGATGTTCTTCGAGAAGATCATCGGCTCGATCGGCCTCGGCAAGAGCGTCGACGGGTTCGTCGAGCACTCCGACGTCGTCCAGACACTCGCGAAGCCGTGGCTCGACGGGTCGGGCAGCTTCACCGACGACCTGACGAAACTGCTCGGCGCGGTGAACACCGAGGACGTGAAGAACCTGACGCTGTCGGCCTTCCTGGCCAAGCAGCTGCAGGCGGGCGGCCCGGACAGCGACAAGCTGCGTGAGCTGCTCACCGTGGCACAGCGGCTCGGCCTCGCCGAGACGCCGGTCGCCGCTCTCACCCCCGTGAAGCAGTGACGGCGCCCGAACCGGCGGCAGGAACCGAGCTGGACGCGGGCACCTATGAGGTGCTCCGCGTCCGGCTCGCCGCACAGGCCGCCGAACTGGCGAAACGCGCGGACGAGCTCAACACGGCACGGCTGGGCGTCTTCGGCAGCGCGCAACTCGCGCTGATCGGCACGGAACGGATCCGCACCGCGAACAACTGCGTGCCGCGGGACGTCGTGTCGGTCGGCGGGCGGATGTTGTTCGGCTACAACGTCTTCATCGGGCTCAAACCCGAGACGACGGTCGATGACGTCTTCTCGCTGCACAGGTTCAGCCACGACGAACAAGCCTTCCGCTTCGACGACGTGCCCGCCGAAGAGCTGCCGGAGCTGTTGCGCGACGAGCAGTTCGTCCGCGACTTCGCCGAGCTGTACCGGTACTACCGGCAGGCGAAGCTGCTGCAGCTGCGGCGGGTCGAGGGCAAGCTGCTCGCGGTGTTCCAGATCGGCCCCCGGACCGAGGACATCCGGGTGCTGCGCTGGGGCATCGCCGCCGATGGCAAAATGTCCTATGTGGACAACCGGGGTGAACGTGACCACGTCTTCCCGCCGTCACACGACTTCGAATGGGTCGAGACCGGCCGCGAGCAGCACGTTCTCGGGCGGCACCCGCACATCTCGATCGAGGACGAGGTGTTCGTCGAGACCGTCGGCGGAAACCTGACGATCAAGGTCGAGAACAACACCGAAAGCGGCGAAGGCGTCTACTCCGAACCGGTCGCCGAGCCGCTGCAGAGCCTGGCCGACGCCGAGGTCTCCTACGCCAGGATCGGCCCCCTGATCCTGCTGCGGATTCTGCCGTACAAGGAGACCGAGCACCGGTACCTGGTCTTCAACACCCGCACGCGGGACGTGGTGCGCCTCGATGGGATCGGACAGGCGTGCCAGCGGCTGCCCGAGGACCACGGGATCATCTTCCCCGGCGGCTACTACCTCGACACCGGTGTCAGCAAGACGTTCGACACCACTGTGGACGGTCTGGAATTCGAGCGCGTGATCCGCTCGCCCAACGGGGAAGACGTGCTCTACGTTTTTCACGCGCGGGTCGAGGGGCGCTCGCTTCTCCTGCCGTACAACGTGATCCGCAAAGAGGTCTCGAACCCGATCCCGTGCCACGGGTATTCGCTGTTCGACGACGGCACCATGGTCCTTTTCCGCGCGCTGTCCGACGAGCCGAGCCGCGTGCATCCGATGCAGGTGTGGCGGACGCCGTTCCAGTCGGACACGTACGCCGCGTCGCAGCCGGCCGGGACTGGGCCGCTGGAGCGGGTCGGCAACGCCGATCTGGTCCGCGGGATCTCCGACTGCCTCTCGATCGGCCGGATGATCGAGGACATGGCGCCGTCGGCGGCCGTCTTCGAGGCGCTGATCGCCGCGTGCGCGCGGGTTTTCGACCACTACCACTGGCTCGGCGAGGCCGAACTCGGTGATCTGCGGTCGCCGTTGTCGGACGTCCAGGTCACCGCCGAGCAGGTGCTCGACGAATTCGAGACGGTCACCTTGCTCACCGCGCAAGCGGCCGAAGCCGTCGAAGAGGCGGCCGCCGAAACCGCTTCACTCGTGCGGAGGGTGCGGGGTGAGGTGCTCAACACGGCCGACGCGTGGGTGCGCAGGCTCGCCGAACTGCATCGCGCGCGGGGACATCTCGTCACCGTGCGGGAACTGCGGTATGTCGACACCGACCGGGTCGACGACCTGATCGCCGACCTCGACGAGAATTTCGGCGAGGCCGCGCAGCGGGCCGTCCGGTTCCTGCAGGGCGAGGACGCGTTCACGAGCTACCACACCGAGGTGGACGGGCTGATCGCCGCCGCGGGCGCGATCGCGACCGTCGCGGAGGCGGTCCCGGTCGCGGAACGGCTGGACGAGCAATCCGGCGGGCTCGAAGTCCTCACCGACGTCGTCGGCGGGCTGGAGATCGCGGACGCCGTGGTGCGGACCAAGATCCTCGAACGTGTCGGCGAGGTCATCGGCGGGGTCAACCGCGCCAGGGCCACCCTCGAAGCGCGGCGCAAGGAACTGCTGGAGACCGAGGGCCGGGCGGAGTTCGCCGCCGAGTTCGCGCTGCTGGCGCAGGCCATCACCGGCGGGCTCGCGGTGGCGGACACGCCGGACCGCTGCGACGAACAGCTCGGCAGATTGCTGTTGCAGCTGGAAAACCTCGAATCACGGTTCGGTGAGTTCGACGACTTCCTGATGTCGCTCGGCGAGAAGCGCACCGACGTCTACGAGGCGTTCTCCTCGCGCAAGCAGGCGCTGCTCGACGAGCGGGCACGCCGTGCGGACAGGCTGGTCGACTCGGCCGAGCGGATCCTCACGAGCGTGACCCGGCGGGTCGGCACGCTCGGCTCCGTCGACGAGATCAACACCTATTTCGCCTCCGACCCGATGGTCGCGAAGCTGCGCAGCGTCGTCGCCGAACTGCGCGGCCTCGGCGACCAGGTGCGGGCGGAAGAACTCGAAGGGCGGGTGAAGGCCGCCCGCCAGGAGGCCGGTCGCGCGCTGCGCGACCGGCTCGACCTGTACGGCGAGGGCGGGGAGACGATCCGCCTCGGCCGCAACACCTTCGCGGTCAACACGCAGGACATCGACCTCACGCTGGTGCCGCACCAGGGCGGGATGAAGTTCGCGATCACCGGCACCGACTACCGCTCGCCCGTCCGGGACGAGTCGTTCGAGGCGACGCGGCCGTACTGGGACCAGCTGCTGGTCTCGGAGTCGCCCGAGGTCTATCGCGCCGAGTACCTGGCGACGTCGATCCTGCTCGAGAAGCCGGAGCTGCCGGAGACCGACCTGCTCGAGGTCGTCCGGCACGCCGCGGGGGACCGGTACGACGAGGGTTACGCGCGTGGCGTGCACGACCATGACGCGGCCGCGATCCTGTCCACGTTGCTGCGGCTGCGTTCCGGTGCCGGATTGCTGCGCTATCCGCCCGCCGCGAGGGCCGCCGCTCAGCTGTTCTGGGCGTTCGGCGCGGAAGAGTCGGCGAAATCCGCGTGGACGACGCGGGCGACGTCGCTCTCGCGGGTGCGGGAGGCGTTCGGCCACACCACGGCGATCGACTCGCTGGCGCGGGAATTCACCGAGGCGATGGCCGGGTTCACCGCGTCGTCCGGGCTCGCGCTGGACCTCGAATTCGCCGGAGAGTACCTGTTCGAGGAGCTCGCCGACGCGTCGCCGGGGTTCGTCACCAGCGGCGGTGCGCGAACCTTGCTCGACAAGTTCCGGCTCGACAGGCGCAGTTTCGCCGAAGACCTGCGCGCACTCGAAGACCTCGCCGACCGGTATCAGCTCGCCGAAGCCTGGCTGTCGTCCTTTGTGGACTCCGCTGGCCTGTCCGCCGACGAGCTGACGGAAGCCGTCGCGATCGAACTGGCCGACCTACCCCGCTACGATTCTTCGGCGGAACTTACGGCCACTGTGGACGGTCTGCTCGGTTCGCATCCGCGGATCGTCAACCGGTCACTGACCCTGCGGCTCGACGAGACGCTGGCAAGGACGGGGCGGTTCCGGCGTGACCGGGTGCCGGGTTTCCGGGCGTACCAGCGGCAGCGCAACGAACTGGTGGCGGCCGAGCGGGACAGGCTGAGGCTGACGGAGTACAAGCCGAAGGTGATGAGCGCCTTCGTGCGCAACAGGCTGCTCGACGAGGTCTACCTGCCGTTGATCGGAGACAACCTCGCCAAGCAACTCGGGGCGACCGGCGATGCCCGGCGCACCGACCAGTCCGGCCTGCTGCTGCTCATCTCGCCGCCCGGGTACGGCAAGACGACGCTCATGGAGTACGTCGCGAGCCGCCTCGGACTGGTGTTCGTCAAGGTGAACGGGCCGGCACTCGGGCACGAGGTCACTTCGGTGGATCCGGCGGACGCACCCAACGCGACCGCGCGGCAGGAGGTCGAGAAGATCTCGTTCGCGCTGGAGCAGGGTAACAACGTGTTGCTGTACCTGGACGACATCCAGCACACGTCGCCGGAGTTGCTGCAGAAGTTCATTTCGCTGTGTGACGCGCAGCGGCGGATGGAAGGCGTGTGGGAAGGCCGGACGCGGACCTACGACCTGCGTGGCAAGCGGTTCGCGGTCTGCATGGCCGGCAATCCGTATACCGAGCAGGGCAAGCGGTTCCGGATCCCGGACATGCTCGCCAACCGTGCCGACGTGTGGAACCTCGGCGATGTGTTGTCGGGCAAGGAAGATCTGTTCGCGCTGAGCTACGTCGAGAACTCGCTCACCGCGAACACCGTGCTGGCACCGCTGGTCTCGCGCGAACAGTCCGATGTGGACGTTCTGGTACGGCTGGCCCGCGGCGACGGCGCTGTCCGGGCGGATCAGCTGAAGCACGCGTACTCGGCGACCGAACTGGAGCAGATCCTCGCCGTGCTGCGGAAACTGATCCGGATTCAGCGGATCGTGCTGAAGAACAACCAGGCGTACATCGCTTCGGCGGCGCAGGCGGACGCGTCCCGGGTCGAACCGCCGTTCCAATTGCAGGGTTCGTACCGGAACATGAACAAACTCGCGGGCCGGATCGTGCCCGCGATGAACGACGCCGAACTGGAAGCGCTGATCGACGACCACTACGCCGGTGAAGCGCAGACGCTGACCTCGGGTGCCGAGGCCAACCTGCTCAAGCTGGCGGAATTGCGTGGACGGCTGAGCGCCTCGGAGGCGCAGCGGTGGGCGGACGTGAAGGCGGCTTACCTGCGGGCGCAGGCGCTCGGCGGGAACGACGAGGACCCGATGAGCCGCGCGGTCGGCGCGGTGGGCCTGCTGGCGGACCGGGTCGGTGCGGTGGAAGCGGCGATCGAGCGGGCTTCGGAACGGATGGTCGTGCGCGAGGTGACCTGAAGCCAGGTCTCCGTGAGTGGTAAGGACGGTTGGAACCGTCCTTACCACTCCCGAGCCTCAACGGTCACCTCTTGGAATAGTCGCCGAAAAACGGCAACATCCTGTTGTGGTCGCGTGTTCGGAAACTGTCGGTGGTCGGTTGTATGTTCGCTGAGTGGACATTCACAAAGCCGCACCTGTGGCACTACTCGAAGACACAACCAACCCAAGAGTCTTGGAGGAGATCAACGCTTCCTTGAACCTCTTGGATGACAAGGGTTCTGTGGCTGTGGCTGTTGCGGCTTCGGTGGGGATCGCTCGTTTGGAGGCGGTTCGGTTCCGGGCGTTGGCGCAGTTGAATCGGCATCGTGGGGGCGCGCGGAGTGTTGCTCAGGAAGTCGCGTTCGAGTTGTCTCTTGTGGATGGTCATGCGGGTGCGATGGTCGCCGCCGCTGACGCGTTGACCACTCGTCTGCCCCGGACACTGGACCTGTTGGATCAGGGGAAAGTGAGTGGTTTCGGGGCGATGAAGGTCGCCGCGGCGACGGTGTGGTTGTCGGATGAGAACGCTCTCGCCGCTGATGCTGTGCTGGGGGACCGGTTGGCGGGGAAGAACTGCGAGCAGATCCGGAAGGCGGCGAGTCACGTCGCGGCGACGGTCGACCGCGAGGGCGCCGACAAGCGTGCCGAGCATTCTCGCGAAGGTCGTCGGCTGGCGGTGCGGCAGGGCGAGACGGGGGTGGCGT
>NZ_JADNQN010000019.1:0-131666 GCF_047608695.1 Amycolatopsis sp. cmx-11-32
CATCATCCGCACCAAAATCAAACAACCCACCAGCAGCCGCGAACAACGCCACCACATTCCGATGCGGAACCACCACCCCCTTCGGCAACCCCGTCGAACCCGACGTGTAAATCACATACGCCGCATGAGCAGAAAGCAACCGAACAACCGGGGCGGCCTCAGACACCACGTCCTGCCCTGGTTCGTCCGCCACCACAACCGGAAAACCCTCTGGTACCACGGACACACAATCCGACGTCGCGACCACACACACCACGTCCGCGTCCGCCAGCACGAACTCGACCCGCTTTACCGGAGAATCCGGATCCACCGGCAAATACGCGCCACCCGCCTTGAGCACCGCCAACAGCGACACCACCGACTCGGCCGACCGTCGCGCCACCACACCCACGACCGATTCCGGGCCGACACCTTCGCCCACCAAGCGACGGGCCAGACGATTCGCCCGAGCGTTCAGTCCCGCATACGTCAGCTGGGCACCAGCGAAGGTCACTGCGACGGCCTCCGGGGAAGCCGCTACCTGCCGCTCGAACAAGGTCACCAAGGTCTCGTCAGATGCTTCCACGGCTTCGTCGTGGACCTCGTCCAGCAGCCAACGTCGTTCGCCGGGAGCCAGCAGGTCGAGATCACCCACTCGACGGCGGGGGTCCTCGGCCACCTGCTCCAGTAGCCGCGTCAGCCGATCCAGCAACGTCCGAACCGTTGCGGTGTCGAAGAGATCGGTGGCGTACTCCACCGTCCCTTCGACACCGGAAGGAGCGCCGTCCTCCCCATAGCGATCGGTCAGGCCGACCATCAGGTCGAACCGGGCCGTACCGGTGCCGATCGGTTCCGGCCGGGTTTCGAGGCCGGGCAACTCGAAGGTCGCGAACGCCGCGTCCTGCAGGGTCAGGCTGACCTGGAAGAGGGGGTGGTGTGCTGGGGAGCGGTCCGGATTGAGCACCTCCACCAGGTGTTCGAACGGGACGTCCTGGTTCTCGTAGGCGGCCAGATCGGTTTCCCTGACCCGCAGGAGCAGGTCGTGGAAGGTCGGGTTGCCGGAGACGTCGGTCCGCAGCACCAGCGTGTTGACGAAGCAGCCGACCAAGTCGTCCAGGACGGCGTCGTGGCGGCCGGCGATCGGTGCCCCCAGCGGGATGTCGTCCCCCGCGCCGAGCCTGGCCAGCAACGCGGCCAGCGCCGCGTGCACCACCATGAACAGGGTTGCTCCGCGTTCCCTGGCGAGTTCCACCAGATCCCGGTGCAGGGATGGCGTCAGCCGGAACGACAGCAGGTCGCCACGGCCGGTCGCCACGGCCGGTCGGGGCCGGTCGGTGGGCAGCCGCAGCCGGGCAGGCAGCCCGGCCAGCCGATCCCGCCAGTAGCTCAACTGGCGGCCGAGCAGGCTCTCCGGATCGTCTTCCTGACCCAGGAGCGCGTGCTGCCACACCGTGTAGTCCGCGTACTGCACCGGCGGCTCCGGCAACCGGGGCGCCCTGCCCTGGCTCCGCGCGGCGTACGCGGCGGCGAGGTCACGTGCCAGCGGCTTCATCGACCAGGCGTCCCCCGCGATGTGGTGAACGACCAGTACCAGCAGATGATCGTCCGGCCCCACCGCGAACAGTTCGGCCCACAGCGGCGGATCCGTGGCCAGATCGAAGACGTGGCCCGCGGCCCGCGCCCACTGCTCGGGACGCCCGCCCTCGTGCACCACCAACCGCGGCCGGGCCTCGTCCGGATCGAGGATCCGCTGGCAGGCCGTCCCGTCCACTTCCGGGAAAACGGTCCGCAGCACTTCGTGCCTGGCCACCACGTCGGCCAGCGCCGCCTCGAGCGCCGCATGCTCCAGCGCACCGGTGATCCGCAGGCCCAGCGGAGCATTGTAAGTCGCCGACCCGCCCTGCATCCGGTGCAGGAACCACAACCGGCGCTGTGCCGAGGACAGTGGCACGGGGTCCTGGCGCGGCACCGCCCGCAGCGCGGGGCGGGCGGTGGCGCCGCTGTCGAGCCCGGCGGCCAGATCCGCCACCGTGGGTGCCCGGAACACGGTCCGCATCGGTACTTCCAGGCCGAGTGTGGCCCGGATGCGGCCGATCAACCGGGTGACGGCCAGCGAATGCCCGCCCAGTGCGAAGAAGTCCTCGTCGACACCCACTCGCGCCAGCCCGAGCACCTCGGCGAACAGGCGGCACAGAATCGCTTCCCGCGGGGTGCGAGGCGCCCGGTCCGAGATCACGACCTCTGGCGCGGGCAAGGCCTTCCGGTCCACCTTTCCGCTGGGAGACAACGGAATAGCCGCGAGCACCTGCACCACCGAGGGCACCATGTGGTCCGGCAGCACCCGCGCGGCGAATCGGCGCAGCTCCAGCACGTCCACTTCCGCCCCGGCCCCGGGCACCACGTAGGCCACCAACCGCGCGCGATCGCCTGGCTCGTCGGTGGCCACCACGACCGCCCGCGCGACCGCCGGGTGCCGGGCCAGCGCCGCCTCGATCTCGCCGGGCTCGACGCGGTATCCGCGGATCTTGACCTGCTCGTCGGTCCGGCCGAGGAACTCCAGCACCCCGCCGGTGGTCCACCGCGCCAGATCTCCCGTCCGGTACATGCGTCCCGCCGCGGTGGCGTCCCCGAACGGACACGCCACGAACCGTTCCGCGGTCAGCCCGGGACGGCCCGCGTAACCCCGCGCCAGCCCGGCTCCGGCCACGTACAGTTCGCCCACCACTCCTGGTGGGGCCAGGCCCAGCGCATCGTCCAGCACGTACAGGCGAGTCTTCGCGATCGGTGTGCCGATCGGCACCGCGTTGCCCACCGGACGCCCCGCGGTCATCTCGAACACGCAACAGCCGACCACCGTCTCGGTCGGCCCGTACTCGTTGATCACGACCGTGCCGGGAGCGGCCGCCAGCCAGGCTCGTACCTCGGCACCGGGCAGCGCGGCCCCGCCCACCACCAGCCGCCGGGCCGCCGACGCCCGCTGGTCCCGCGACAGCAGTTCCGCGAGCAGCGGCAGGTGCCCTGGCACCACTTTCACGAGTCCGAACTCGTCGTCCCCGCCGGCTCGCACGAGGTCGGCCAGCCCCTCAGGGCCGCCTTCGGGGCTGATCACCACCGTGCCGCCGCACACCAGCGGCGCCAGCACGCTCGTCACCGTGAGGTCGAACGCGAGCGACGAGTGCAGCGGAACCCGGTCCCCCGCACCGATCCGGTAGAACTCGACCGCCCACGCGAGGTAGTTCGCCAGCCCCGCGTGGGTGACCGCGACACCTTTCGGCACGCCCGTCGAACCGGACGTGTACATCACATACGCCAACTGGCCGGGCAGCACGGCAGGCGCGGACGCCGGTGTCCCCACCGGGCCGGACACCCCGTCGGGCCCGATCAGCACGGTGGCACCGCCGTCGGCGCGCATGAACTCCACGCGCTCGGCGGGATGGTCCGGGTCGATCGGCAAGTACGCCGCTCCGGCCAGCCAGGTCGCCAGGATCGCGGTGAGCATCTCGGGCCCGCGCGGTAGGCACACGGCGACCACCGACTCGGTGCCGACGCCGTGCTCACGCAGCGAGCTGGCCAGCCGACGCGCCCGATCGGCCAGCTCGCCGTAGGTGAGCTCCGCCTCGCCGCAGACGACCGCCACCGCGTCCGGGGTCCGCGCGACATGCTGTTCGAACCGGTCAAGCGCGGTCGCGCCGTCGACTTCGGTGTCGGTGCGGTTCCAGTCCACGAGTACACGTCGCCGCTCGTCGTCGTCGAGGACGTCGATCCGGTCCAGGCGCTCGGTGGGCGACGCGGCCGCCAGGCGGTTCAGTACCCGGCGGAACCTCCGGACGATCTCCGCTCCCGACGCCGGGTCGTGCAGCGCGGGATTCAGCTCGACGAGCAACTGGACGCCGCCGCCCGCCGAGCGATCGAAGACATCGATGGCCAGATCCTCGACAGGCCCGCTCGACAGGCCGCACCGCGTGGCGACGGCGTCCGCGAAGCGCAGCGGACGGCCGAGGGACATCACGTTGACGCTCAGGGAACGCAGTGAGCCCCGGCCGACGAGTCCGCGATCGGCGAGGATCTGCCCGTACGGGTAGCGCTGGTGGCGCAGGCAGTCGAACACCGCGCGCGAAGTCTGCCGCACGAACGCGCCGACGGTGCCGCCTCGCGGGATCGCCAGCCGGAGCGGCACCACGTTGGAGGTCATCCCGGGGATCCCGAGCTCCCGTTCGGTGGTCCGCCCGCTGACCGGCAGCCCGAGGACGACGTCGCGTTCCCCGGCCGTGCGCTGCCGGTACAAAGCCGCGGCGGAAAGCGCCAGTCCGGCGAAGCTCGTGCGCAATCTTCGTGCCGCCACTTTCAACTCGGCGGCTTCGTCCGCGTCGATCTCGTCGCCTCGCAGGATCGGCCGCCCCGGCAGGGACCGGGTCCGGTCCGTCCCACTGGGTTCCGGCAGGTCCGACAGCGCGTCGAGCCAGAACCGCCGGTCCCGCTGGGAATCGGCGGAATCCCGGTAGGCGTGGTCCGCGTCGAGCAGTACCGAAAGCGGCTTCAGCATGCCGTTCTCGGGTTCCAGCCCGGCGGCGAGTGCCGTGTAGACGTCCGCGACGCGGGCCGCGAACGTCGAAAGGCTTGCCCCGTCGAGGACGACGTGGTGCACGCGCTGGTACCAGAGAACCAGAGCGGGCCCGAGCCGGAACACGGCATGAGCGGAAGGCGGGCCTGCCAAGAGATCCACCGACCGGTCCAGATCAGCCGCCATCCACTTTTCGGCGGCCGCGCGTGGATCCGCGGAGGCACCGAGATCCGCGACGTGGACCGGATGCTCCATCGAGGCGTCGACGTACTGCCGGGGTGTCCCGTTCTCGAGCCGGAACCGGAGCCGGTACGTCTCGGCCTCCCGCAAGGCCCGGCGCAGTGCCACGACGAGCAGGGCGACGTCCACGTCGCCGTGGATCTCCAGGTACTCGGCGATGTTGTAGGCCGGGTTCTCCGGCGCGAGTTGCTGGGAGTACCAGACACCGAGCTGGCTTGAGGTCAGCGAGAGGTCCAGACCACTCATGTAGTCGCCAGCTCGGTGAGGTGGGTGGTGAGCGCGGCGACGGTGTCGACGTCCCAGAGCAGGATGGGCTCGACGAGAATGCCGAGCGTGTCCTCGATGTCCCCGCACAACGCGAAGGCGTACACCGAATCCAGTCCGTAATCCGACAGCGGGACATTGGATTCGATCTCCTCGGCGGGAATCATGGCGTAATGCGCCACGCGCTCGACGAGCCAGGACTGGATTTTCTCGGCAGTCAGGCGGATAGCGGTCAGATCGGCGTCGGACACGACAGGCCTCCTCGGCTCAAGGCGGCTCAATATGGCCTACGGAAACACGGCGCATCAACCGATCGCCGAGGCGGGCGTAGACGCCCAACTGACGACGCCCCCGCAGTTGGACGCGTTGGTACCACTGTCAATCACGGCTGTCCGCGACGGCCTGTACCCCCACCCCGACCCATGCCATAGTGACGCCGCTCCTGAATCGGGACGGACGCGGCATCGCACGCCATCCGGCGATCAGGCTGGAGGGAAATGACATGGGTGGTGCCGCTTACCGGCACGCCACGGACTTCGTCACCGCGAATGGGATCCGTCTCGCGTACGAACGTTCGACGGGCGGCGAACCGGTTCTGCTGATCGCGGGATCCGGCTCCGCGGGCCACTTCTGGACAGTGAACCAAACACCCGCGCTGCACGCCGCGGGCTACGCCACGGTCGTGTTCGACAACCGTGGCATTCCGCCTTCCGACGCACCCGACGGCAAGTATTCGCTCGCGGATCTCGTCGCCGACACCCGAGGACTGATCGAGGGGCTGGACCTCGCGCCGTGCCGGATCGTCGGCATGTCACTGGGCGCGATGATCGCCCAGGAACTGGCGATCGACCATCCGGAACTCGTGCGGTCCGCGGTATTGATCGCCACCAGGGCCCGCGCGGACGCCGCCAGGCTGGCTCAGACCGAAGCCGAGATCGCGCTGGCGGAAAGCGGCGTACGGCTCCCCGCCGCGTATGAGGCCGCCACAACGGTCTTCAAGATGTTCTCACCATCCACATTGGACGACGACAACGCGGTGGCGAGCTGGCTCGACGTCTTCGAGATGTCCGGGACAGGGACCGTCGCCACCGGACAGACCTGGGCCGACCTGGTCGGCGACCGGCGCGTGGCCCTGTGCCGCGTGGCGGCCCCCTGCCGGGTCGTGACCTTCACCGACGACCTCATCACCCCGCCGCACCTCGGCGCGGAGGTCGCCGAGGCGATCCCCCGCTGCGACCTCGTCGAGATCCCCGGTTGCGGGCATCTCGGCTGTCTCGAACGCCCGGACGCGGTCAACGCGGCGATCACCGAGTTTTTCGACAACAACTGAGGAGAACTTTCGTGACCATCGGAGACGACCCGAGCCTCGGCACGATCGGGCTGCGCGTCGAAGGCCTAGTCGAGCCACAGCCGATCAAACCCGGCACGGTGAAGCGCATCATCCCCTATGCCCTGCGCTATCGCTGGTCACTGCTCGTCGTGATGGTGGCGACCGTGATCGACGCGGTCATCATGGTGTCGACCCCACTGTTCCTGAAGGGGATCATCGACGACGGCATCACCCCCGGGAACATGTCCGTCGTGCTGACGCTGAGCCTGATCGTCGTCGGGCTCGCCGTGGTGAACGTCGTCGCGATCTACGCGCAGACCTGGTTCTCCGGCCGGGTCGGCCAGGGCCTCATCTTCGACCTGCGCACCAAGGTGTTCTCGCACGTGCAACGGCAGCCCGTGGCCTTCTTCACCCGCACGCGGACCGGGTCGCTGGTCAGCAGGCTCAACACCGACGTCGTCGGCGCGGAGCAAGGGATCTCGACGCTGCTGTCGCAGGCGCTGTCCACGGTGCTGACCCTGGTGCTGGTGCTCGGCACGATGTTCTACCTGTCGTGGTCGATCACCCTCGTGGCGCTGGTGTTGATCCCGATCTTCTTCCTGCCGGGGAAGATCATCGCCACGCGGCTGGAACGGCTGGCGCGCACCGGCATGCAGACCGACGCCGAACTGGGCTCGACGATGACCGAACGGTTCAACGTGGCAGGCGCGATGCTGGTCAAGCTCTACGGCCGCCGACGCGAGGAGACCGCGGACTTCTCCCGCAAAGCGGGGAAGGTCCGCGACATCGCCATCTCGATGGCGGTGCACGCACGGCTGCTGTTCATCCTGGTCACCCTGCTCACCACCATCACGACGGCCATGGTCTACGGCTTCGGCGGCTGGTTCGTCATCGACGGCACCCTGCAGCTCGGCACGCTCGTGGCGTTGGTCGGCCTGCTGCTGATGCTCTACAACCCCATCAACCAGCTGACGACCATCCAGATGGACATCATCACCGCGCTGGTCAGCTTCGACCGCGTCTTCGAGGTGCTGGACCTCGAACCGCTCATCACCGAGCGGCCGGACGCCCGGCCCCTGCCCGCCCCGGAAGCGGGGAACGGCACCGCGCCGCACGTCGAGTTCGACCAGGTCGCTTTCCGCTACCCCGGCGCCGACGAGGTCTCTCTGGCCTCCCTCGAAGCGGTGCCGGCGCGCGTGTCGGACCAGGGTGAGAACGCGCTGGTGCTGAACGAGGTGAGCTTCCACGCCCCGGCGGGGCGGCTCACCGCGCTCGTCGGGCCCTCCGGCGCCGGCAAGACCACGATCACCCACCTGGTGCCGAGGCTTTACGACGCCACCTCCGGAACGGTGCGGATCGGTGGCCACGACGTCAAGGACCTGACCCTGGACTCGCTGCAGGACTCTGTCGGCGTGGTCACGCAGGACGCGCACATGTTCCACGACACGATCCGCGCCAACCTGCTCTACGCGCGGCCGGAAGCCACCGAGGCCGAGGTCGTCGAGGCGTGCGAGGCCGCGCGGATCTGGTCGACCATCTCCCAGCTGCCCGACGGGCTGGACACGGTCGTCGGCGATCGCGGCTACCGCTTGTCCGGCGGCGAAAAGCAGCGGTTGGCCTTGGCCAGGCTGCTGCTCAAGTCGCCGCCGATCGTGGTGCTGGACGAGGCTACCGCGCATCTGGACTCGGAGTCCGAGGCGGCCATCCAGCGGGCATTGAAGACCGCGCTCGCCGGACGCACCTCACTCGTCATCGCGCACCGGTTGTCCACCATCCACGACGCCGACCAGATCCTGGTGATCGACCAGGGGCGGATCCAGGAGCGTGGCACCCACCAGGAGCTGCTCGCGAATGGTGGACTCTACGCCGAACTCTACCGGACGCAGTTCTCCCAGCAGCGGGACTTCAGCGAAGAACCAGTCAAAAGTGCGACCGTCGAAAGCGGAAACCATGCTTTGGGCTGATGCCGGGAAGAACAGGGAAATCCGAGGATGAGAGCATGCCACTCGCAGACTCCCCTCCGGTGTTCCATGCAACGGACCTGGCCAAGAAGTACGGCCGCCGCGGCAAGCAGGCACTCGCCGACGTGAACCTCACCGTCCCCGCCGGCCGGGTCATCGGCCTGGTCGGCCCGAACGGAGCGGGCAAGTCGACCCTGCTGCACCTGGCCTGCGGGCTGATCGAGCCGTCAGAGGGCTCGTTGACCGTGCTGGGATCTCGTCCGGCGGCGAACGCGGCACACCTGGCGAGGGTGGGGTTCGTCGCGCAGAACACCCCGGTGTACGGGTCGTTCAGCGTGGCCGAGCACCTGACACTCGGCGCGAAGATGAACCCGGGATGGGATCCGGCACTGGCCGAGCGTCGCATCCGGCAGGTCGGGCTGAACCCGACGCAGAAGGCGGGGCACCTGTCCGGTGGTCAGCGCGCGCAGCTCGCGCTGACCATCGCGGCCGCGAAACGACCCGAACTGCTGATCTTCGACGAACCCGCCGCGGCATTGGATCCTCTGGCCCGCAAGGGTTTCCTCCGTAACCTGATGGACTTCGTTGTCGAGCTCGGCGCCAGCGCGGTGCTGTCCTCGCACCTGCTCGACGACATCGAGCAGGTCTGCGACTACCTCATCGTGCTGTGCGATTCGCGGGTGCAGGTCGCGGGTGACGTCCGCGACCTGCTGGCCTGCCACGCCCGGCTGATCGCGCCGCGCGGCGGGCTGGACCGGCTGCCCCCTGGTGTCGAGGTCATCCGGATGGAACACCACGGCCATTACAGCCACGTGGTCGTCCGCATCGGTACCGCGGCGGGGCCGCTGCCCTACCCGCCCGAACAGGTCTCGCTCGAAGAGCTCGTCCTCGCGTACATGGGCAGGGCCGCGGGCATGGGGATGGACATCGGCGTGGACGGCCAGACCGAAGCATGGGAGACCCAGCGATGATGTGGCTGAGCTGGCGGCAGTTCCGGGTCCAGGCGCTGGCAGGCGCCGTCGCACTGGCCGTGATCGTCGCTTATCTGGTGTACCTGGGCACGGACGTCCGCGAGGGCTACGACGTCTTCCAGGCCAGCTGCCGGAGCCAAGGCGACTGCGCGCAGGCGACGGCCCAGTTCCGCGCCGCCTACGAGAACACGTTGTTGTTCCTCGCGGCCGGTCTGGCCCTGGTCCCCGCCGTCATCGGGACGTTCTGGGGCGCGCCGATGATCGCCAGGGAGCTCGAGGGGAACACCCATACGCTGGCGTGGAACCAAAGCGTCACCCGTCCGCGCTGGCTGCTCACCAAGGTCCTGGTCGTGGGCATCGGCGCCATGGTCCTCACCGGAGTGGCGGGCGCGGCGCTCACCTGGGCGGCGGCGCCGTTCGACGAGGTCGTCAAGAACCAGTTCAGCACCTTCGTCTTCGGCGCGCGCTACATCGCCCCCATCGGTTACGCCGCGCTGGCGTTCACTTTGGGCACCATCGCCGGGCTCCTGCTGCGGCGGACACTGCCCGCCATGGCGCTGACCCTCGTCGGATTCATCGTCTTCCAGTTCTTCTTCGCCAACATGGTGCGGCCCAACCTCGTGCCCGCCGAGCACGCCACGCTGCCGATGACCGCCGAGGTCATCAACGAGGCGCAGAACCTGGGCAGCATCACCGGCGGCTCGGTCATCGGCGGAGTGCGGATCCCGAACGCGCCCAACGCCTGGATCGCCGAAACGAGCCCGTTGCGCACCGCGGACGGCAAGACCATCGACAGCGCCAAGTTCGGTACCTGCATCAACACCCCGCCCAAAACCGGGGCGACCGGCACGTTCGGCGACGCCGCGGTGTGCCTCGCCAAGCACGACCTCCACGTCGACGTCAGCTATCAGCCCGCCAGTCGCTATTGGACGTTCCAGGTGCTGGAGACCGTGGTCTACCTCGTGCTCAGCGGAGTTCTCGTCGCGCTCAGCCTCGTCCGAATACGACGCCGGGTGAGCTGACACGCCGGGAAATGCGTCGTCGGTGATTGTTACCGGCGGCGCATTTTTTGTGCTGCGAAACAGTTCGCGGTGTCCGTTCGAGAGAACTGTCCAAGGTGGGTCACCAGCAATTCTTGTGGAACCCTTGAACCGAGAGCGACCAGGAAATACGAGAGATACCGGCAACGCGTTCCAGGAGGTCGAATGAGTACGGCACGACACGAGGAATTCGACGTAGCGGTCGTCGGCGGTGGCCCCGCGGGCTCGACGCTGGCGTCGCTGGTGGCCATGCGGGGCCACCGCGTCCTGCTTCTCGAGAAGGAGACGTTCCCCCGATATCAGATCGGCGAATCGCTGCTGCCGTCCACCATCCACGGCATCTGCCATCTGCTCGGTGTCGACGGCGAAATCGCCGAGGCGGGTTTCCCCCGCAAGCGCGGTGGCACCTTCCGGTGGGGTGCCAACCCCACACCGTGGAACTTCGCCTTCTCCGTCTCACCCAAGGTCGCGGGGCCGACCTCGTTCGCCTATCAGGTCGAGCGGAGCAAATTCGACAAGATCCTGCTCGACAATTCCGTCCGCAAGGGTGTCGACGTCCGCCAGAACCACGCGGTGACCGACGTCGTGGAAGGCGAAGACGGTCGGGTGCGCGGATTGCGCTACACCGATCCGGACGGCACCACGCACGAGATGTCGGCCCGATACGTCGTGGACGCCTCCGGCAACACCAGCCGCATCCACAAACGGGTCGGGGGTACACGGAAGTACTCCGACTTCTTCCGCAGCCTGGCCCTGTTCGGGTACTTCGAGAACGGTAAGCGCCTGCCGTCGCCGAACTCCAGCAACATCCTGTGCGTCGCGTTCAACCACGGGTGGTTCTGGTACATCCCGCTCAGCGACACACTGACCAGTGTCGGCGCGGTCGTCCGCAGGGAAGACGCGGCGAAGATCCAGGGCGACCCCGAGGCGGCGATGAACTCCCTCATCGCCGAGTGCCCGATGATCGGCGAATTCCTCGCCGACGCGACCAGGGTCACGACCGGCCAGTACGGGCAGCTGCGGGTACGCAAGGACTACTCCTACCACCACACGACTTTCTGGCGGCCGGGCATGGTCCTCGTCGGCGACGCGGCCTGCTTCGTGGACCCGGTCTTCTCCTCCGGGGTCCACCTGGCCACCTACAGCGCGCTGCTGGCGGCCCGCTCGATCAACAGTGTCCTGGACGGGAGCGTCGACGAGCAGCGGGCCTTCGACGAGTTCGAGGCGCGGTACCGCCGCGAGTACGGCGTCTTCTACGAGTTCCTGACCTCGTTCTACGACATGCACATCGACGAGGGCTCGTACTTCTGGTCGGCGAAGAAGGTGACCAACAGCAGCAACACCGACCTCGAGTCGTTCGTCGAGCTCGTGGCGGGGATGTCCAGCACCGAATTCGACCTGTCCGACGCCGAGTCGGGCGTCCTGCGGCTCAAGCAGCGTTCGGCGGAGTTCGCCGACGCCATCGACACGCTGGTCGAAGCCCACGAGGAGAACATGGCGCCGTTGTTCCGGTCGTCGGTGGTGCGCCAGGCGATGCAGGAGGGATCGCAGGTGCAGACCAGGGCACAGCTCGGCGACGAGGCGGGCGAGGTCACCCCGGTCTTCGACGGCGGGCTCGTCGCCACGCCCGACGGCATGTCCTGGTGTGAACCGGATCCGGGCCGATGACGCGTCGCGGCCGGAAGGCGGGCACGATACTGGTCGTCTCCGTGCTGCTGTCCGGTCTGACTCCCCCTGCCGTGATGGCCGGACCGCGGACGGAGACCTACCAGGTCCCCGGGCTGAGCCGTCCGGTGCGGATGGTCGTGGACCACTCTGGCGTGCCCCACATCTACGCGCGGAACATCGATGACCTCTTCCTCGCACAGGGGTTCAACGCCGCGCGCGATCGGCTGTTCCAGATGGACATATGGCGGCGAAGCGGTCTCGGCCTGCTCTCGGAGATTCTCGGTCCGTCGTTCGTCAAACAGGATCGCGCGGCCCGGCTGCTCCTCTACCGCGGAGACATGGACCGCGAATGGGCGGCGTACGGACCCGAGGCGAAACAAGCGGCGATCCGGTTCACCGAAGGCATCAACGCCCGGCTGGACTGGATCGAGAGGCACCCGGAAAGCCTGCCGCCCGAGTTCTCGGAGTTCGGCTTCAAACCGGCCAGATGGCAGCCGGAGGACGTGGTGCGCGTCCGCAAGCACGGGCTGTCGATGAACGCGGCATCGGAGGTGCTCCGTTCCCGGCTGGTCTGCGCGGGCGGCATCGAGGCAGACAAGTTCTCCCACGCGCTCCAGCCCGCCCACACTCCGGCCGTGCCGGACGGGATCGATCCGTGTTCCATACCAGCGGACGTGCTGGAGCCCGTCGCCCCGGCCGAGCAGTCGGCCTTCGGCGGGCTTCCGTCCTACACCTCCGGCATGGCGGAGGGCAGCAACAGCTGGGTGGTGTCGCCGGGAAGAACCGCGAGCGGGCGCCCGGTACTGGCCAATGACCCGCACCGGGCGCTCACCGCGCCGCCACTGCGGTACATCAGCCACCTGTCGGCGCCGGGTCTCGACGTCATCGGGGCGGGCGAGCCGTTCCTGCCCGGGGTTTCCCTCGGGCACAACGAAAAGGTCGCGTTCGGGCTGACCGTGTTCGGCATCGACCAGGAAGATCTGTACGTCTACCGGCTCGACCCGGACGACCCCGGCCGGTACCGCTACCGCGACGGGTGGGAATCCTTCCGGACGGTCACCGAGGAGGTGCCCGTCAAGGACGGGCCGCCGCAGCGGATCGCAATGCAGTTCTCCCGGCACGGTCCCGTCCTGCGGGTCGACGCGGCGAGCCACGTGGCGTACGCGCTGCGCACGGCCTGGACGGAACCCGGGACGGCACCGTACTTCGGCTCCATGCGCTTCCTGCGAGCACGGAACTTCGGTGACTTCTCCGCCGCCGCGCGGCTGTGGGGCGGGCCGTCGGAAAATCTTCTCTACGCCGACACCGGTGGGAACATCGGCTGGGTCGCGGCCGGCCTGGCGCCGAAGCGTTCCGGCTACGACGGCCTGTTCCCGGTCCCCGGGGACGGCCGCCACGAGTGGACCGGCTTTCACGACGGCGCCACACTGCCCCACTCCTACAATCCGAAGAACGGATTCATCACTTCCGCCAATGACTACAACGTCCCGGCTGGCCATCCGTTCCAGGTGGGTTACGAATGGGAACCCCCGTATCGCAAGCAGCGCATCGACGACGTGCTCTCCGCAAGCCGTCGGCATTCCGTCGACGACTCGGTCCGGCTGCAGAACGACCAGGTGTCGCTGCCGGCACGCCGTCTGGTGCCGTTGCTGGCCGGACTGCGGAGCCCCGATCCTGACATCGAGAGGGCGCTGAACCTGCTCCGCGGGTACGACGGCGTCGCACACGTCGACTCGGCGCACACCGCGCTCTACGAGCCCTGGTTCACCAACCACCTCGTCCCGGCGTTCCTCCGCGTCTTCCTGAACGAGGAAGCGGCGACACTCGCCGCGCTCCCCGGCGGGAACACCGGTCTGATGCTCGACGCGCTCGAACATCCCGACCGGTGGTTCGGATCCGGCGGGGCGGCAGCCAGGGACCGGCTGCTGCTGACCACACTCGGTGCCGCCTACGCCGAAGTGCGCGCGAAACTCGGGGAGGATCCGGGTAAGTGGCGCTGGGGCGCCTTGCAGCACACCTCTTTCCTGAGCTCCACCGGACGACACGTCGGCCCGGTGGAGCGCGGCGGCTCGGGGTACACAGTAGACGTTTCGAAGTACGACCCCTCCAGTTACGACCAGGGGGTCGGGGCGTCGTTCAAAATGGCACTCGATGTCGGGCGCTGGGACGACTCCAAGGCGATCAGCGCGCCCGGTCAGTCCGGCGACACCACCGGCCCGCACCACCGCGACCTGCTGGAACGCTGGCGGACCGGAAGCACCTTCCCGTTGCACTACAGCCGCGCCGCTGTCGAACGCGACGCGGAGAACGTGATCATGTTGCTTCCCCGCCCCTAGCGTTCCATAACCGGAAGAGTGGGGAGGGTTCAGGACGGTGAACGGTCCTGAACCCTCCCCACTCGACTGTGCCGGGGTCGCCTGAGCTTGATCTACTTCCCCAAGCGTCAGGCGTTCCGGGCGGCCGTGTCGGCCGCCTGCTGCCGCTCGACGGCCTCGTACAGGGCGTGGATGTTGTTGCTGCCGAACGTCCGCGCTCCCCGGCGCTCGATCAGCTCGTAGAAGAGTGTCCGCCGCGGGTGCGTGGTCTCGGTGAAGATCTGGAACATGACGCCCGTGTGGTCGCGGTCGGCGAGGATGTCGAGCGCGCTGAGCTCCTCCACCGGCACACCGATCTCACCGAGCCTGCCGGGCAGCGCCTCGTAGTAGCTCAGCGGTGTCGACAGGAACCGAACGCCCCGCTCGGCGCTGGTGCGCACCGCGGTCCTGATGTCATCGGTGAGGAACGCGACGTGCTGCACGCCCGCCCCGCCGTGGGACTTCACGAAGGTGTCGATCTGTCCGGGGTCGCGGGTGACGTCGGGCTGGATGACGGTGAAGGTGAGCATCTCGGACCGGCTCTGGACGACTTTGGAGTCCATCGCCTGCGAACCGACGACGATCCGCTCCTCGAACGTCTTGGTGAGGCCGAAGATCTCCTGGTAGCGGCGGACGGTCTCGTCCAGTTCACCGGCGGGCACGCACAGCGCGAAGTGGTCGACCCGCTTCAGCCTGCTCCCGGACGTGCCTCCGCCGGTCTCCTCGATGGCGGGCGCGAACGGCCCCCCTGGCTTCTCACGGGAGACGAAGCGGTGCTCGATGTCCCCGAGGCCGAGCACGGACGCGAACGTGACCCGCGCGCCCGCGGGGCCGAACTCCTCGGGCGGGGCCACGGGTTCGGCCCCGCGCTCGACCGCCGCGGCGAACGCGGCGTGCGCGTCGCCGACCCCGATGCCGATCACCCCGACACCGTCGCCGTGGTGCCGCAAGTACTCGGCCGCGCGGTGGTCCGGGCTGGTGGCCGTCGTCAGCAGCAGCGCGATGTCGTTCTGGCGCAGGAGCACCGACTCGCAGCCACGCAGGCCGGTGCTCGCGCCACCTCGGCCGGCGAGCGCGAACCCGAACGAGTCGCAGAGCCTCGCCGCCGTCCCTTCCGCGTCCTCCACGAAAAGCTCGACGTGGTCGACTGATCTGATTTCCACTTGATACCTCCGAAATAGGTTTCGACGACACCTCGGACAGAGCGGTCCGTCACTTCGCCGAGGCGGGCGACACGCGGCACTAGGCCGACTTCGCGCCTTTCCGTTCGATACGGAACGCGATCTCCGTCCACTTCTCGGCGCAATAGCGCGCCAGTTCGGCGATCGTTTCCGTACTGTGTGGCGGCACACTGTCGATGATCCTGTTCCAGTCCTCGGAACGGACCAGGTGGATGTTCAGCAGCCGCAACAGATCCCGCCCGTTCTCGTTGAGGCGCAACGCGGGGTCCTCCCGCAGCCGCGCCAACACCGTGGCCGGAGGCGGCTTCACCTCGGACCGGGCGACGGTGTGCTCCGGGGGCCGATCGTCGGCACTCAGCCCCACCAGTTTTGCTTGCCGTTTCCGCAGAACCGGGTCCTCCCCGCGCAGCATCCGGTTCTTGACGTCCCGCACGGTCTCCGCCGAAATTCCCGCCGCGCGGGCGACCTGGCGCAACGACAGGCTGGGATCGCCGGTGATCATCTCGTGGGCCAGCCTGCGGCCCGAGCTGACGTCGATGGACCGGACCCGGCCGTCCCGGCCGACGCGGGCGAACTCGCCCGCCGCACCGGCTTCCGCGCCGCGGCGGATGTCGGCGACCGTCTTGGCGGACATGCCGACCACCGACGCGATCATCCGGTCGGACCACCGGCCGTGGGTGGCGATGATGCGCTCCGCCGCCTGTCTGCGATCGGCCGTCGACAGCGGCAGGCCGTGCGTGATATTGGACTCGACAGCCAAAATGAAGGCGTCTTCCGCCGAGCCCTCGAAGAACCGCACCGCGATCGTCTGGCGGCCCGCCAGCATCGCGGCACGAAGACGGTGCACGCCGTCGATGACTCGCATCGAGGGCCGGTGCACCACGATCGGTGGCAACGGCACGCTGGCGGCGACCAGCGTTTCCACATGCTCCAAGCTCTCACCGGCGATTCGAGGAGAGTCGCCTACGGACAGTGAACGGATTTCCACTTCTTCTGTCGGATGCAGATCGTCGTGCCCCAGCGCGAACCGCAATTTCCAACTCCTTAGTTATCGACCCGCACCGCAAATCGTGCGGGCAATGACGCACCATGCCCCAGTGAACCGACGCGTAGCCACCGTGTTCAACTGCCGCCTTTCGCGCAGTTGCACACAAATACAGCGAATTAATTGACAATCGGCCAAAACCCACGCAACGGAATGGCCGAAACCCGAACGCCATGATCGTTCGTTGTTTTCCCAGCGCGACAGCTGGTCACACCGTGCCGCGAGGAGATTTCACCCCGTGACGAATGCCGCCCGACGCCTCCGGCCGGTGCCGGAGCCGTCGGGAACAGTCATTTCGCGTCGTCCGCCGGACGGACCCCCCAGGGGTCGGCGATCGCCGCACGATCGTCCAGCTCCTCGGCGAGAGAGAGCCAGATCTCCGAAAAGTGGCGGGCGAGACTCGTGATCATCACCAGGCAGTGGGGTGGAACGGCCTCGGTCGCCCCGAGCCAGTCCTTGGCCTCGGTCGCGGTGTGCTGGATGAGCCGCAGGAGTCGCCTGCCCTGCTCGTTGTGCCGCAGAGAGGGATCCCGCAACAGTTTCTCCAGTGCGTGCCGGGCCGCCTCGTGGGCCGCTTCCGGCGCCGCGACCACCCCCGCGCCGAATCTCGCGTCGATCAGCGCCTCAGGTTCCCGCCCCACACGCTCGAGCTGCTGCCCGGACTCCTTCTCCGCACTCTCGGCCGAGCCACCCTGCCGCGGTTCAGGCGGCGCGGGTTCCTCACCACGCTCGAGCCGTTTGCGAACGTCCCGGACGGTGCCGGGTGAAACGCCGGCGGCCTTGGCGGCCTCCCGCAGTGACGCGTTCGGATTGCGGGCCAGGAAAGCCGCGGTCCGCCGTCGCCCCTCACCGTGGTTCACCGGGCGAACCTTGCCATCCAGGCCGATCCGGGTGGTCACCTCCGGAATGGAGTCGCTGGACCGTCGGATCGACGCCACGGTCCTGGCACCGAGGCCCGTGATCTCCGCGATGGTCCGATCCGACAGACGAGGATGGGAGGCGACGATCCGTATCGCGGCGGCCCGGCGATCCGCCTGGGACAATGGGAAGCCGTGGGTCACGTTCGCCCGCACGGCCCGCAGGAACCCCTCTTCGGGGTCACCGTCGAAGAACTCGACCTCGATCGTGTCCTGGCCCCGCATCGAAGCCGCCATCAACCGGTGCATCCCGTCGATGACCCGCATCGTGCGCCGGTCGACCAAAATGGGCGGCAGCGGCGAATCCGTCTCCACGAGCCGCGCGACATGCCTCTTGTCCTCACCTCTCAGCCGCGGTGACTCACCTGCGCGCAAAGAAAGTATCGGCACCGTCACTATTTCCTCATGTGCCGTTACCGACCGAAACGAACGTGCATTCATGTCGATCATAAAATCCCCCATTACGTCCGACACCATTCCAAGACCAGGCCCCGCGTCCCCCTCTGTTTCCGGCAAGCCGAGAGAGTCGACCGCACACCCAACCGGCTCTCTGCCGCCGAGCCGAGTGGCAGGCTCTGACCCCATGACCCCCAACTCAAGCATTACTGGTTTCGACCAGAGTCAGCAAGAGCCGCCGCCATGACTTCTCACCTTTATGGAGAAATGGAGCGATTCGTAAGGTTCTTCTCCTCCGGCGTCACGGCTCCCGCACGCGACTTCGTTTGACAACATGCGCTAGGTGTAAAGAACGGCCAGGGGCGCGAATTCCCATCAGCGCCGGCCGCGACTCGGTCGCGTGGCGGATGGACGTGGCCAGGTGGTGCCGTTTCTCGGAGTAAGGCGTTGCACCGTTCAGCGGAACACCGCTCACCACTGAAACTTCGCGTAACAAACGCCGCAACCGATTACCGCGACAGACCCTGCTTCGCGGCCTCATCCAGCGCGGTCACGATCCAATCGTCCAGATCCTTGTTCGCGAGCGAGGCAGCGGCACGCCACCGCTCGACTCTGGAAGGCTCGGCCTGAATCGTTCTCAGCTTCGACTCGGGGCCTCGGTCCGTTTCGTCGCCACCATGGGCGCTCGCGATCTCTCGGCGGAGGGCACGGACCGACAACTTGGCCTCTTCCGCTCGATCAAGCCAGCGATCTTGATCAGCACCGGGAAATTTCGCCACTTCCATGTGATGATGGAACGTCAGCGTGTCTCGACGCCGAGACATCGCGAACCGGCGAGACACCCAGGCGTAGTTACGCAGGGTCTGATAGCTGAGCCCCACCGCATCGACAGCGTGCCGGTAGCGATCCTCGTAGTGTGCTTCGCCGTACGCCACCCAGTCCCCCAGGTACCAAGCGGAGGCATTCGCGATCCGGCTGATCTTGGCGCCCGCCCGCCGCCACTCCTGAAATTCCAGCTCACGGCCGGGAAACCGAAGGCCCACCCGGGTCGCGGTAACGGCGTCCCCGGTTGTCTTCTTGCCACTTCGATCCGCATCTCGCGCCGCCTGCGGTGCGAGTTCGATGTCGCCGCCTTCGGACCACTTCACCGGACGATACCCCCACAGTCACCGTACGGACACTAACAGCGACCCCAGTGCGCCGACATCCGCATTCCCCACCGTGATCACGATCATAAAAGGCGCCGGAGATCCAGTAAACACTTACAGGAGATCTGTAACAAAATCTCGCGATCGACTGCCAGAAGGCCAGCTGGCTGCGTTTTTCGCAGTTTGAAGGAACTAAAATAGCGTATTCGGGACAACGTTCTTCAGCGAGCCAGCCGCCGTAGCCGTACCGACGAGTTTCACTTCGATCCGCCCGCGGAAGCGAAGAGACCGGCGAGCACCTTTCGAATTAAATTTTCAGAAAACCCTGAAATCCCGGGGACCGGTCCCCGGGATTTCAGTTCAGTATATTCAATACAGCGGAGACGAGTATTCGCCCTTTATGCTCCAGCGGATATCCCGATGAGATTGCCGAAGGCGACGTCGACGTCCTGCCACTTGTACTCGTCGGTGTTGAGTCAGCAGGGTCACGGACCGTTGGCCGTCTTCGGTGACGGTGTTCCGGAACTCGTGGCCTTCTTCATCTCGGCGAGCTGGGCAGGCGCCAGCAGTTTCCCGGAGTGACCTCACGGTACGGACTGCAAGCCCGCTCGTGAAATCGGTGACAGCCACCCGTTCAGTAGGCGTCTCGGATGCTGAAGGTGGTGATGCAGAACTCTCCCTCGTCCTTGCGATCGGCGATCACCGTGCCTTTGGCGGCCCGGTTTTCGACGGTTCCGGCGACATCGGCGAGGGCGAACCTGGACGTTCCGCCGGTTTGGTGATTTCGACGCGCGAGCCCAGCGGGAGCAGGGAATCGATCTTGTCGTCCATGAACCGCCGCTGGTGTTCGCAGGCCAGTGCGATCGCTCCCGCCTTGTCGCTCCCGCCGATCTTGGCAAGGAAGTCTCTGATCACCTGGACTCCCTTCTCGGGTGCGCCGGGGGCGGGCCGCCTGGTCACGGTGACCCGCGGGCGGCTCGGGCGGCTGACCCTCGTGCTGGTCTCGCTGCTGGTCTCGCTGCTCGTGGGCGCGGAAGTCGGCGCGGGACTGGACGACGTGACAGGCGGTAAGGTGCCGCCACCCTCGGCGAGCAGGAACCCCGGGGCGGCGAAGCCGGTGATACAGAAGGCGACCAGGGTGAGCACGCCGATCAGGATCCCGATCGCCAAGCCGGTCCTGCCCTTGACGGGCGGCGGGGGTGCGCCGACGGTGTTCCAGTAGTGCTGGGGCTGCGGGTTCCGCTGCTCTGACGGACCTGGGTAGCTCATCGGACTCACCTTTCGCGCCGGGGACTGGAACCGGAGCTCCGACGGGCGTCGCAACGTGCGGGTTCCGACCTTTCGGTGGTCTTACGGCTGCCCGGATTCCCTTCCTGAAAGCGAGAAATCGTGCTCGGGAGGAGGTATGAGTGGCGTGCTCTTGGGCGGGCCGGTGACCGGACGTTACGAAGGGCACTTTGCCGAGATTCCACTTACGTGCTGAAAAATGATCAGGATTTCGGGGCCACCAGACTTGCATGATTGTTCCTGCCGGGCGCATTTCAGGTGTCGGATGGGGTCACCTGGTACACCTCAGGGTCCAATGACGACCGCCACCAGCTGTCTGCTGGGGTTCTTCTCAGGGTAAGGCGAGTCAAGGCCGTCACGGGCTCGATCGGCCGCCGCTGAAGGTCATCATCTACGCGAGTGCTTCGAACATTTCCAGGGGCCGGAAGGTCTCGATCTCATCGCAGATCAGGCGCGGGCGGTGGTGGTGCGAGGCGAAAGACGCTGAGGTAGTGGCTGTTCCACTGGACAGCAACCTGTCGGCGTCGCGGTATGGCGCGAAAAGACTGGAGGCACTGCGGCTGCTGACGACAGGTAACGCCAACGGGTTGTGTCGTTCGAGAACTCGCGTGCTCAACGTCGGCTGGACACCTTCCAGTGTCGAGCAGGTCGCCGACGCCCAGGTGCGATACCCGGGCAGTGTGCTTGCGCGCCGCCGTGCAGCGGCACGGCTTCGCCTTCGACGACCGGCAGCACCTGGTCGTTGGCGACTACTCCGCATGGCGCGAGCGCGGTCCCGCTTCGTGGAGTCGGACACCGCCGTCGTCCACGCGGACGACGGCGGCACCACCCGAACGGATGATCCCGCCTCCCCGGTGGTCGCGTCGCCTGGATATTCCGTATTGCTTGGCTACGTTGCGCGGTCATGACTGGAGTTCGCGATCTCAAGTACCGCCAGTGGTTCAAGGGCGCAGACGTCGACGGCGACGGGGTGATCACCCGTCAGGACGTCCGGTTGATGGGCGAGCGTTACGTCGCGGCCCGTGGTGCCGCGCCGGAGTCCGCGACCGCCCGCCGGCTGACCGAGGGGTTGGACGCGTTCTGGACCGCCGTGATCGCGCCGATGGACCGGGACGGTGACGGGAAGGTCGATCTGCGGGAGATGACCGAGGGGTTCCGGCGAGCGCTGACCGATCCCGCCCTGTACCCGCAGCAGGTCGGACCGGTGGCCGACTGCTATTTCGACCTGATCGACCTCGACGGCGACGACAGGGTCGATCGGGCGGAGTTCGGGGAGATCTTCGGCCTGGCGGGCAATGTGCCCTCCGAGGACTGTGCCGCGGTCTTCGACGCGTTGGACCTGGACCGCTCGGGCGGGCTGGATCGCACCGAGTTCCACCGCGCGCTCGCGGAGTTCTTTTACGGTGACGACCCCGACGCCCCCGCCACGCACCTGTTCGGCAGGATCGCCCACTGACCGGCCACGCCGTGTCGTCCCCAGCCCTTGATGTTCCAGGGTGAGAGGAGCCCTTCACCGGCGGAGAGCCACACGGCAGTGGCGTCCTGGTTCCCGGACACCGTGCGCCCCGCCAGCCCTCTGCTGGACTGGCAGAGCACCCGAATCGCTCACCTCATACGACGAACGACCCACACATGAACTACCACTGTCACCCCGAATCGAACCCGCCGGCCAGTCGGCCTGACCCGAGTCCTTGCTGTCGTCGCCATGTCTCTCCGCAGGACCGGATCCGCGGCGCCGAGGCCGGTACGCCCACGGTATCGCCGAACGCGCAGGTGCAGACGACGCTACCGAGCGAGCAGTGGCGCGAACAGCTTTGCGGGTGGCGCCTTCGGGCGGCCCGCTGAAGGCAGGTCGCTGGCCACGGCGGTTCGGTGTCGTCCTCGGTCGTCAGCGGGTGAGGATGTAGCCGTCGTGGGCGCGGTGGGCGCGGGAGCGGCGAAGGTCGGTGAGGGCGAAGGTGCGTTGGAGCCAGCGGTCGGTGCCGTCGTAGGGGGGTGGAAGGCGGTGCGGCCGTGGGCGGTGACGCGGTTGTCGATCAGTGCCAAATCGCCGGGGGCGAGGCGGGTGGTGCGCGCGGCGTGGTCGAAGGCGTGAACGAGTTCGGTCAGGGCGGCGGTGGCGCGTGGAGTGAGGGCTCTGGTGGCGATTTGGGCCATGCGCATGTCGGGGTCTTCGGGGGCGCCGGTGAGGATCGGGCTGGGTTCGGGGTCCGGGTTGTCGGTGCCGAAGGAGGGTGGTGGGGCGGTGATGAACTCCGGTGCGGCCAGGGTCTCGCGGGTTTGGGAACTCAGCACTGGAAGCACTTCGCGTAGGCAGGCGGTGCGCAGTCCGGCGACGCGGTCGTGGTCGGGGCGCAGGCACAGCAGCATGACGTGGTCGGGTTCGTGGGGGCACACGCGGTGGGGTCGGCGGCAAGAGATGGTGGGCGGCGAAGCGGTCGAGCTGTACGGGCAGCCGAGCTGTGGCATCGCCGCGTGAGCGGGTGCGGCGGGGCCATCCAGCAGCAGGTACCGACCCGCAGTCGCCGACGCTCTTGGCCACCACCCGTCACCCACCACCAAGATCGCCACACAGGCAGGCACATCCTGGAACCGCAACGCCCCAGGCGATCACGACCGTGTTTAAAGGGCCAATTTGGGCTGATGCCGAGGAAGAAGAGCGGGCAGAAGCGGCCGAGAAGTTCAGGAGCACCCTGGATCGCATCGTGACTTTCACTCAGGAGATCGACGACAGCGATCTCGACGACCAGGCGGTGACCTTGGCCTATGAAGTCGCGCTGCGCAAGACCTACGTGGTGTTCGGGCATTTGATGCTCGACTGCATCGTGACCGCGATCACCAACGACATCAGCACCATCTCAGCCCGGACCCCAATACTTCACGGACGAGGTCTGTGAGTACCTCGTCACCGGCGGAGGGTTCTTGCGACCTCAAAATTCGAGACGGTCTAATTCGAACCATCAAGGGTTACGTCCCGGACGATGCAGTCAAGCTGGAGCAACACACGCCCTTGAACCGGATAATCGCCCTTCGGAACTTCGCCGCCCACGAAATCCTGCCGGCGGGCGCGAAGTACTCACGGAAATCGGGCAAACCAGATCGGCAGCGCGGGCCCGTGGATCAAACGCCGGAAACGGATCGCAGCCACGCTCGGCACACTGACCAAGCTGGCGGACGAGATCGGCAAGAGAGCACCGTACTGAACGGAACGTTGCTGCCAGGCGGTCGCATATCGTCATTTACCCGATGGACTCGCGACAGGTGAATATGCGCCCTCAGCAGTCGGCGGCCCCGAACGGGCGTTGATCGACAACCACGTCACCGTGCACAGTCGCATCGCCTTCCGCCCCGCTACGACGGCGCCGACCGTTGGCTATAAGGCACCTTCGCCTGGCAGACCTGCGTCACTCCTGCGACCACCGCCCGCACGACGGCCACGTCCTCGCCTGCTGACAAACGAGAACGTTACAGCGGAGGTCGATCAGTGTGGTGGGCGGCCCGCATACCTGAAATGGCTTGTTGGTTCCCTTCATCTCCTTTGTGGAGAGGGCTGAGGTTCACCCGGACAGCTCACCGACGCCTGTGCGGCACACTGAGACGAATTTCCCGGCCGACGATCGCGCGCAAAGGTGGATCTTCCTGTGTCATTGGGGTGACAGCGACGAACGCCGGGTTTCGGACAGCCCGCCGTTGATACGGTCGAAGCAGCCGGAGAACAAGGCCGCGGGAAGCTTGCGAGTAGACAATCACCTTTGTGGTCGATCCTCATTTACCTGCTTTCTGCACATATTCAAATCCTGTGTGAAAGGTGTCAGCAGTGGCTCATTGGAAGAACATCACGGGTGGTCTTTCGGCGATAGCGGTCGGATCTCGGACTGTCGTGTGGGGTGTCAACAGCGGTAGCCAGATCTACCACTACACCAACCACGACAACAACCCGTGGACCGGCATTCCG
Organism: Amycolatopsis sp. cmx-11-32; assembly: GCF_047608695.1. NCBI lineage: Bacteria > Bacillati > Actinomycetota > Actinomycetes > Pseudonocardiales > Pseudonocardiaceae > Amycolatopsis > Amycolatopsis sp. cmx-11-32. Next base: position 24,298 of record NZ_JADNQN010000019.1, read on the forward strand.
GGCGGGCTGGCGGATATCGGGGCGGGTGTTGACGGCACTGTGTGGGGTGTCAATTCCGGTGGCAGCATCTTCCGCTACACCGGGGACACTGAGGACAACGCGTGGCTCCACGTGCCCGGGAAGTTGTCGCGCATCTCGGTGGGGTCGAGGACCAACGTGTGGGGCGTCGACTCGATTGGCGGGATCTTCCGCTACACCGGCGACGACGCCGATCCGTGGGACCGGATCCCCGGTGGTCTGGTCGACATCGGGGCCGCGGCGGACGGCACCGTCTGGGGGGTCAACTCGTCCCAGCAGATCTATCGCTACACCTGGACGGCCAACCACTGGGTCGGCATTTCAGGCGGCCTGAGCAGGATCGACGTCGGCTCCAGAACCAGCGTGTGGGGCGTGAACTCCAGCGGCCAGATCTACCGCTACACCAACGACGACGAGAACCCGTGGACGGGCGTCCACGGCACCCTGTCAGACATCGGCGCCGGCGCCGACGGCACCGTGTGGGGCGTCAATTCCGGCGGCAGCGTCTTCCGCTACACCGGAGACTCACCGAACTGATCGACGCCATCCGCTGATCCGCTCACCGCGGCGGCGAAAGCCGACGCGCCTTGACCCGCAGGCTCGATCTCGCGACTCCATCGGACGGTCCATCGACACCGCAGTGACGCCCGGTCAGCGAGACATCGTCTTGCTGACCGGGCGAGAAGCGCCCCGACCTCGCACTGGCGCGGGTGTCGGGGTGCGAGGAACCTCCGAACGAACCAGTGCCAAGTGCCCGTTCCCAAGCTCGGGCTCGTTGAGGGCCTTTGGTGCGGCCACAAGGAACTACTGGTAGATCGGACGTTGCCGACGGTACCGCCCACGCTCTGCCGTGATCATGAGGATGCCTCGGCCTGGTCGATCACGCCGCAGTTTTTCAGAGCGGTGTTCTCGCGGAGGTCGTTGTGGCGGACGGGTTGTCGTTGGCCGCGCACCAGGTGCGCATGAACTTCCAGGCCACGGCCCGGAGGTGGCCAGCTCGTGGCCCGGGCCGAGCCGGTCGCATCGGGTCCCGGTGGCACCACAGCTTGCGCGGCGCCCTCGCACCGTTTCGTCACGCCCTCGGGGCATGGCCGACGGCCTCGCAACCACACCCGCGGCGAGCTTCGGGCAGGAGCCCCGTCGCACGCTGGCCGACGTCGTCAGGAGAACCAGTACGAGCAGGTACTGGCGGGTGAGCTGTGCGGCTGCGGCCCGGACGGGGTTCGTCCTCGACCGGCGTCAACGGCGGCACGGTCCCGGCAACTCCGGGAGTGATCGGCAGCACGAGGCGCGGGAACACCAGCAGGGCGGGCCCGGCCACGCCGGGCGCAGTCCAGGGGCCTGGCGGGATCCGCCGTTGCGGGTGCAGGACCAACCGATGTTGGCGAAGTTCGTCTTTTCGATGACCTCGCGATCGAGTGATCCCAGCCTGCCGATGTGCCACGTTCCGTAGCTCCAACTGCCGTACGTATGGGTTCGCTTGCCCGGCAGCCGGGTGCGGTCCTCCAGAATGGGTGAACAGCCCTACCCGCGAAGCGTAGATTCGGCCGCCGACGGTTCTGCAGCCCAAGGAGATGGATATGCGGCGAAGAAATCGAAGTCTGCGAAAATCAGCGATTGCCACGACACTCGTTCTCCTGACGATGTCGATCGGCGCAGCCCCAGCGTCAGCCTCAGACAACGACTGCCTCATGGGACAGGTTTGCGTGTGGAGCCAGTACGACTTCACAGGCCAGAAGCAAATTCTTCCCGGACAGATCGGAATCTGCCAGGGAATGCCTTTTCCGGTGCACTCGATGAAGCACAACTCCACGGTACTCCCCCGGCCGATCATCCTCGCGTCAACAGTCGATGCCTGCGCCCAACTTCTTCCCACTGTCATTCTGCCCGGTTCCCAACTCCCGCATATCGACCCGCCCATCAGGTCGCTGATAGGAACCTGAATATCTGGCTCGCAGGGGACCGCGATCATCGAATCGGGCACGAATCCAGTCTCGTTCCACCGACCCGTGTCGATATGGACGGTCAGATCACACCGCTCGGCAGCCACCATGCAGCCTCCCGGATGCCGCGCCTTCAAGGTCTCTCGTCCAGCATGCCCAACTCGACACCAGAGTGCCGTTGGCCAGGACCGAGCACAGACCACGGCACGCACGCCGCGTCCGGCGTGTTCCCGGGCCACTTCAGTCACGCAGCCGTCCACGGCCAGCGTCGCCCTGCATCTGGAACTGAGCGGATCCGGATTGCGCGCCGGACTCATGGACGCGCTGCGGGGGCCGTGCGCATCGGGCAGCTCGTGTCGGGCACCCGGCTGCCCTCGGCACGACCCTCGCCACTGACCTAGGTGCCGGCGCCGCTGTCGAGGAGCCAGTGGTAGCGCATGCGCATCGCGCGCTCGACGGCGCCGACCGCGGCACCGACACCGAGTGTCAGGTTGAGCCACAGCGGCAGCCGCAACGGCGACTCGAACGTGCCCAGCGTGGCGGCGATCGGTGGGATCTGGGAGATCGGTTCTGCGATCTGCAGCAGGTTCAATCCGACGCCGATGAGCAGCATCAGGATCGAGACGGCGCCGATGAGCCCGCTCGCGGCGGGATGCTCGCGCGCAAAGCGCATGCGTCGTCCCTCGGCGGATCGCGGGTCGGGCACGAGACGCTGCACCGTGCCGTCGTTATCGACGAAATGGCAGCGGCGCATGCCTCCCTCGCTCCTGCTGACCTCGATGTGTCCGCCCGCGACCGGAAAGCGCGCCGGCAGCTTCGACTCCAGCCGGAGGCGGCCGTCGAGGTAGAGTCCGGCCCGCACCACGCCCGACTGGGCGTCCCCGCCATGCTTGACCTCGACCGTGTGCACGATCGGACGTCCGTGGACCGGGAGGGTGATCGACAACACCGAGCGCCGCACCATCTGCCACCAGCGGAAGGGCTTGAGCGCCCGCCCGTCGCCCGGCTTCGCACGCTTGGCCAGCCGACGTTCGTTCCAGCTCGCGCTCATGGCTCCTGACCCTCTCCGCGGTCGACCGCGATGCGTCGCGCGGCTCGCCGCCGCCGATTCCGACGGGGCGTCACCGCTCGTCCGATGTCGTGCCGGCGAGCGTGCCGACCTCCGGTCCGCCGGCGCGCGTATCGCGTGCCGGCCCCCCGTTCCCGGGGGTGCGCGCGGGGCCGGTCCTGCGGGTCATCCACCAGACGATGGCGGTGATGACGACCAGCGCCGCGCTGGGGACGAGGTTCGCCCACGAACCAACCGCCTCCGACCGGGCCGCGAGCTCGGCGCCCACGTCGACGTGCAGGGTCGTGCCGAGCACGAGGAACGTCACGTTGTAGACGCCGTGCAGGACGACCGCGACTTCCAGTCCGCCCGTGCGCCAGGTGACGACCGCCATCGACGAGAACAGCACGAGGTAGGAGGCGAACAGGAACGGGTCGAGCGTTCCGTGGGCGAGCGAGAACAGCACGGTCGTCACGACGATGCCGAGTACCGCGCCGGACCGGGCCCCGCGCGTCCAGCCCCCGAACACACGAAACATCAGGCCCCGGAACCCGTACTCCTCCCCCGCCGCGCCGAGAGGGGTCAGCAGCATTCCGATGGCGAAGAACCAGACCAGATCGGCGGTCGTCCACGGAGCGGGGTCGCCGGCGCCCAGCGACCCGATCGCGATCACGACCAGGAGGGGCGGGCCGAACACCAGCAGCGCGCGGCCGAGGACGCCGAACCGGAACCGCCCCGCCACCGAGTGCAGCGCCCTCGCGGGCACGCCGTAGAGGACACGTTGCACCAGCATGCTGTACGGGATCAGCGCAGTCAGCGCCAGCGCACCCGCGGCCTGACGCAGCGGCGTCGAGGGCCCGGAACGTGCGAACAGCGCGGCGTCTACGACCTCCGAGAGACGTTGGAACAGGACCGCGAACCCGATGAACCCGGCCACCAGCAGCACGATCGCGACAATCCCGCGCAGGATGCGTCGCTTCTCGGTCGCGTAGACCCGGTGGTACTCGAGGCCCGCCGGCACCGCGGGCGTCCACATGGGGCGGTCACCTCGCAAGAGCCAGGGACCGTGGTCGGTGACCGTCATTGTCTACTCCTCGTCGTCTTGACGTGTGACCGTCTGGGGCTGTCGCAGTGACACGAGCCGCTCCGGGCATGTCGACACCCCTACTGCCCTGCTCTTCGACTGTCACACTGTACTAGTTTCTTCACAGTAGCACAGTGTGCTAACAATGGTCGGAGCGCCCGCCGGACGGAGTGAACGGACCGATGCCGCACAACACGCGAGACAAGATCCTGATCGCCGCGGCGACCATGCTCGGTGAGAATCCGACGGCAAGGCTGAGCGTGCGCGCGGTCGCCGCACGCGCCGGCGTGAGCACCGGGTCGCTGCGACACTTCTTCCCGACGCAGCGGGAGCTGCTCGACACCGTGGTCGCCGGCATCTACGACGTCGAGCTGCCCGACGACCCGATGCAGGACACCGCGCGCACTCCTGACCAACGGCTCGTGGCGTGCCTGCAGCTGCTGATGTCGCAGGTGGGGACGGGCGATCAGGCACGCGAACACTGGCGCGCGCAGCACGACGCCTACGTCGCATCACCCCCGTCCGAGGGCGCCACCTATGCTTTCCTGGCCCTCGAACGACTTGCCGTGCACCGTGTGGAGAAGTGGTTGGCCGTCCTCCGCGAGGAGGGCGCGCTCGCCCCCGGCACGCTCGAACACCAAGCCCGCTTCCTTCTCACCGTCGTCACCGGCCTGCTGACCGAACGTGCTCTTCCCGGCGACCAGGCACGGCTCGAGTTGGAGGCGCACACGCTCGCGACCGCCGCCTCGGCCGTGCTCCGGCCGGCGTCGGGTCCCGTCTGACGCGGTCTGTTCCGGATCCGTGCAGTATTAATCGGCTCAACGCCCCCGGCGGTGTCCAGTGACACGATCCGGACAAGAAGACCCTGTCAACAACAGGCGTCGAGCAGAGAGCCGTCTACAGCCATCGCCGCCTCGAACCGGCCAGCTCCTCTTGAGTCGGTCGTGCAGCTGCAGGAAATGCTGACGACGCAGCCGGTGATCGAGCAGGCCAAGGGCATGCCGACCCGCACCCGATCGGATCACCACGGCAAAGCCTTCGCGGCGTCGCTGACCGTCACCCGCACCGAATGACCGTCCCCGAGCAACCGCGGCACCAGACGACTGCGCACATACCCGGTCGCACCCGTCACCAGAACCCCCGCACCCCCGGGACCGATGCACACGACAATGCCGCCTACGCCCGCGACCTCTTGAGCGGAGCGTGCAGCACTACCGCGACAACCGCGACAGCGGCTCTCCGACCAACCGATCGAACAACGCCCGGTTCACCGCCGCGACCCTTTCGCCGGTCGAACCACCCGCTCGAGGCCACGCGCCACCCGGCAAGCAATCGGCCCCCCGCCCGCCGCCGAACGAACCCATGCACACGACTTCAGACATCCGTGCAGCCGACTTCGGACAACGACAGGCGCGTGTTCCTCCGTGATTCCGAGTTCACTGGTTCCGGCGATCGGGGCGCAATCCGGCTTGTCGGTGCCCACTTCGGCGCACTGGAATGCGACGGCGCGCGGCTATCGTGCTGAGCTTCTTTGACACGGTCGCGCGCCGAGTGTTAGCGAAGAGCTGCGGCGGCTTGAGCGAGCAACCAGCTTTCCGATTGCTCGTAGGTCCAGCCATTGTCATCGTGCAAGGTGAAGTAACCGGAATATCCGAAGTAGAACCAGAGGATGTCGCTCGCCTCCGCGACCGTCGTTCCCTCGCGCAAGCCGCCGACGTCGCGGAGCCGGGTGGCGACGGTTTCGATGGCATCGCGGTAGCGCGTCGTGGCCACGCGCAGGTTCTCGGCGACCTCGGGGTTGTGTGGCGCGGTCGACAGCACCAGCCCAATGATGTCGCCGTATATCTCGCGCATGGACCTGACTACGGCCGCGGTGTGCCGCAGTATCTCGTCCGGGTCGGTGAGGGCCTCGATCTGAGAGAGGGTCTGCGCCACGATCGGCGCTTGGCTCCACAAGTCGACCAGCGTCCGGATCAGGCCCTGTTTGCCGCCGGCCACCGCGTACACCGTGGCCGGTGCTACACGTGCCTCCGCCGCGATGTCATCGATCTTCGTCGCGAAGAATCCGTTACGGGCGAAGAGCAGACGTGCCGCGTCGATGATGGCGGTGCGGGTGGCCGCGGCGTACTCGGCGCGGCGGCCTCTCGAAAGCTCGGTCATGGCAATCGCAGCATAGCCGGAGGTCGTTCGTCAGAGTTTCGCTCTGACGAGTATGGGGTTACTCTGGCGACGTGAGTGACATGCTGACATCTGGAACGGAATACGAAGCAGTTCTGTCCATCTGGAACGGTGCGGTGACCAGCCGTCCGCTTGCCGTCCTTCGCTGCGCCGACACGGCTGATGTCCAGGCCGGGGTTCGGACCGCCCTGAAGAAGGGGCTCCCGCTGTCGGTCCGCGGTGGCGGGCACGACTGGGCCGGTCGCGCGCTGGCCGACGGCGGACTGACTCTCGACCTGAGCCCGATGCGACAGGTGAGCGTCGACCCGGCCACCGCGGTCGCCACCGTGGCGGGCGGCGCCACCGCGGCCGACGTGGCCGCGGCCGCGCAGCGGGCCGGCCTGGTCGCGGTGACCGGAACAGCCGGTTCGGTCGGTATGGCCGGCCTGACGCTCGGCGGTGGTTACGGACCGCTGAGCGGCCGGTTCGGTCTCGCCGCCGACAACCTGCTGTCGGCCGACGTAGTGCTCGCCGACGGCACGCTGATCACCGCCGACGACGAGCACAACCCCGAGTTGCTTTGGTCGCTGCGCGGTGGTGGAGGCAATTTCGGCGTGGTCACCACTATGCGGATCCAGTTGCACGCGGTGCCGTCGATCCTGGCCGGGATGATCATGTATCGGTTCGACGCTCTGCCGGAACTGGAGGAATCGCTGCTGCGCGGGCCGGACGAGCTGACCGTGCAAGCCGGCTTCATCACCACCCCGACCGGTGAGCCGGCGCTCTTCGCCGCACCGACCTGGTGCGGCGATCCCGAAGCGGGAACCCAGGTGCTGCAGCAGTTCACCGAGCTCGGCGAGCCGCTGGCGGCGCAGGTCGGGTCGACCACGATGGTCGATCAGCTCGCACAGATCGACGCGATGTTCCCGGCCGGTCGCCACGTTGAGATCGCGACGCGGACAGTCACCGGACTCGACCGTACCGTTCAGGAGATCTTGCTCGACGCCGCAAGCGCCAAGACCTCGCCGCTGTCCGCAATCTCGCTGCACAGCCTCCATGGGGCAGCCGCTCGCGTGCCTGCCGACGCCACCGCGTTCCGCGACCGGACGCCGCACCTGATGGTCGAGACCATCGCGGTCTGGGAACCAGGGGACGCCGGTGAAGATCGACACCGGGCATGGGTACGGAGAACCGACCGTCTTCCGGGCGGCTATCCCAATCTGCTCGGGCCGGAGGACACAGAGCGCACCGCCGCCGTCTTCGGGCCGAATACCGAGCGACTACTCGCCGCCAAACAAAGGTACGACCCCGAATTCGTGTTCCACGCCCCGGGCAGGCTCTGACGGGCATTGAGTCGAAGAGAGGCCGTTGACGGAGGAGTGAAGTGGCCTGGAGCACCCGCGAGATCGCTCAACTCGCCGGCACCACACTGCGAGCGGTACGCCACTACCACGACATCGGGCTGCTGGCGGAACCACAGCGGCGTGCCAACGGCTACAAGCAGTACGGGGTGGCTCACCTTGTTCGGATACTGCGCATCAAACGCCTGACGGACCTCGGGTTCTCGCTGTCCCAGATCGCGACCATGGAGGACACCGACCACCAGCCGGTGGAGGCCCTGCGCGCCCTCGACACCGAACTCGCGGCCACCATCGAACGTCTCCAACGCGCTCGCACCGAACTCGACGTCATCCTGCGGCAGCCGACGCCGGCCGAACTGCCACCCGGCTTCGCGGCCCCCGACGTCGTGGCGAGGATGTCGCACGCCGACCGCTCATTCATCGTCGTGCTGACCCGGGTCCTCGGAGCAGAGGCCCTGCGAGCCTGGGCGGACATGCTGCGTGAGCCCGTCACCGACCCGGTCGCCGGACGGTTCGACACGCTTTCCGCGGACGCCGATGAGCAGACCCGCGCCGCGGTGGCCCGGGACATGGTCCCCTACCTACGCACGCTGTACGCGAAGCATCCTGAAGTGAAGATCACGAACGCCGGCACCCGGCACAGTGCACGCTACGTCGAGCAGGCCGTCGGCAAGGCCCTGACGGAGCTCTACAACAGCGCGCAGCTGGACGTTCTCCGGCGCATCAACAAACTGCTGTCCGACCCGCACGACCATCCAGGTCAGTAGTTCGGGGTGTGGTGCCCGGTGATCGCGATCAACAGCGGTAAGTCAAAGGTGGCAGGTCCGTGAAGGTCTCCTTCCCTACCGTGAGAGTAGGCAAAGTCAAGTTGCAACTGAGGCAGTGAAACTAGAAGTGCCGTTTTCGCAGGTCAGAAGTCGTAGAGGTAGAACGCGGTGTGGCGGGTGCGGGCTTTAGGAGCCCGCACCCGTCAGAAGCTGTCCGTTTGCCAGTCGATGCCGTCCGGTCGCTCACCACCGGTGTTCAGGAACTGGTGAGCGGCCTTCCTGACTTCGTTGATCGGCAGTTCGGCGTCGTCCGGGAACTCGGTGTCCGAGCCCATGTAGTAGTAGATCGTTTCGGCGTCGTCCGTCTTGGTGCCACGCGAGTAGTAAGCGTCGGCCGAGGGGTCAGCGGCGCCGGACACGGTCAACTCAACGAGGTTCGGCCGCTGCGTCGCTACCAGGGCGTCGAGGACCTCGTCGAGTGCTGCGGCAGTCTCGACCTGCGCGGGTTCGAGTGCTTCACGGTCGAACCAGGCCACTAGTGCCACCACGGGTGGGCTCCTCCCTCGTAGCGCTTGACGTAAGGCGTGCCGTCCGGTTCGACACCGTGGACTGTGAGCACGGACCCGTCCGGCAGCAAGATGGGGACCAGGGTGTCACAGCTCAAGATGCCCTTGCATACGACATTGTTGATCACCACCACCGCCTCGGTGATGCCTTCGTGAGCCATCTTCGCCGCGAGCTTCATCTCGACATCCGACGTGCGCAGCGGCTTCCGCGGAATGCCCTTCTCCTGAAGCTGCTAGGCCGCGAGCTGAGAAACCTGTGCGCACAGCTGTGCGCACAACGCAAGCTCTTCACCCGTAGTCCCAGCGCGCCGAAGATCGCTGTAGTCCAGCGGAACCGGCACCTTCGCGCACTGGAGTTGCGGTATCACCTGCGGCGGCACCACCACGTCGTCCGGACACGCCGCCCATGCCGGCCGCGGCTTTCCCGCCGCTGATTCCCCGGCTGTCGCCGGATTCACCGCGGCCAGGACGCCCATCAGACCCAGCGTCCCCACCAGGGCCATACCCCGTGTACGAAACGTTCCCGTCTCCTGTCTGACCCACCCTCAGCGGGCCTGCCCACATCCGAACCCGTGCCCTCAGGGCATGGTCAAGTGGACGCCGGGGAGGTCTTCGGTGGACCATCGCGGAACGCGCGAGGTCGCGGATATCTCCGGAGATCGTCGGCAAGGTCACACCGGTACGGGGTTGAGTGTGCCGCTACGGCCGAGTGTCTCGTTGAAGGCGCACCGTGCCAACGAATCGATCCCGGAGGCTTCCATGGCCTTGCACGACTCCGGCCCGCCTGTCATTCGACGCGCCACCGATCGCATGGGTGCCGCTGTCGGGGCGACGGTGGTGCTCGCGCTGGCGACTGCCTGCACGAGCACCCCGACCTCGGCGGGTGATGAGTCGCAACCGTCTCCTGCCGGATTGGCGGCGTACTACGGGCAGAAGCCGAATTTCGGCTCGTGTGAGGGCTACGGCTCCACGCCGGGGGAGAAGAAGCTCTACGCCAAGCCTTTCGAGTGCGCTCGGCTGACGGTGCCGCTGGACTACCGGGACCCGAAGGGAAAGACCATCCAGGTCGCTGTACTCCGGCTTCCCGCCCAGGGAGACCCCGGTCAACGCATCGGCTCACTGGTGCTCAACCCGGGCGGGCCGGGCGGTTCGGGCATGACCCAGGCGACGACGTTCAGTACCGCGTTCGCGAAGAGCCCGCTGCTGCAACGGTTCGACCTGGTGGGGTTCGATCCGCGCGGGGTCGGGTCGTCGACGCCCGCGATCAGCTGTTTCACCGACCAGGAACGCGATCGCGGCGAGGACCAGACCACACTGCTGGCGTCTTCGGGTAAGTGGAGCGAGGACGACACCCGGCGCCTGGCGGAGCGATGCGCGCAGGGCTCGGGCGGGAAGGAGATCCTGGCCGCGGTCGGCACCCGTAACGCCGCCCGGGACATGGACATCCTGCGCTCCGCTCTGGGCGACGAGAAGTTGACCTACGCGGGGCAGAGCTACGGCACCCGGCTCGGCGCGGTCTACGCCGAGATGTTCCCCAAGAATGTGCGCGCACTGGTACTGGACGGCGTGGTGGACCCCACCTTGGAAAACCCGCCGCGACGGCTCACCCAGCAAACCGGCTTCCAGCAGAACTTCGAAAAGCTGGCAGCCGCCTGACCAACGCGCGTAAGCACGCCCCGGCCGCCCCGGTCGCCGTCACGATCACCGCCGAACCCGGCGCGCACCTGAGCGCGGAGGTCGCCAACGAGACGCCACCCGTGCGCCCCGCAACGGCACCGGCTGACTCCGGGTCGGGGTTGCGCGGCCTTGCTGAACGGGTCACGCTCGTCGGCGGCGACCTCCGGCACGGCCCGACCCGCACCGGCGGCTGGCGGCTGGCGGTCCGGCTACCGTGGCCGACGTGACCGAGGAAGCACCGGGCGACGCCCCGGCCATCGCCGTGCTGATCGCCGACGACGACCCGGTCGTGCGCTTCGGGCTCACCATGATGCTGCGCGGCGCCACTGACCTGCGGGTGGTTGCCGAGGCGACTGACGGCGCGGAGGCGATCGAGCTGGCCGGTCGCCACGCCCCCGACGTGATCCTGATGGACATCCGTATGCCCGGCACCGACGGTATTACTGCCACCGAGACCCTCTGCGCCCGCGACGACGCGCCCCGGATCGTCGTACTCACCACCTTCGACTCCGACGCCCACGTCCTGCGCGCTCTGCGCGCGGGCGCGGCAGGGTTCCTGCTCAAGGACACCCCACCGGAGGAACTCGTCGTCGCCATCCGCCAGGCCGCAGAGGGACGGCCCGTGCTCTCGCCCGAGGTCACCCGCCGTCTCATCCACCGCGTCGCCGGCGCGGGCCCCGGACGCGACGCTCGCGCCGAAGCCGCGCGCAAGCGCCTGGACTCACTCGCCCCGCGGGAACGCACCGTGGCCATCGATGTCGGCGCCGGGCGCTCCAACGCCGAGATCGCCGCCCGCCACTACCTGGGCCTGGCCACCGTCAAGACGCACGTCTCGGCCATCCTCACCAAGCTGGACCTCGACAACCGCGTCCAAATCGCACTGCTTGTCCACGACGCCGACCTCGATCCGCAAGCGTGAGCCCGACCGCTCCCAGAACGCGCGCTCGTACCGCGGAGCGGTCGTTCAAGAACGCGGCGGCGGCCCAACGAACCGCGTGGTAGCCCGTTCCACTTCTGCGCTGGTGTCCGTGGTCCCACGACCGGCGACATGGTGGTCCCTCGGTCTTGGCAACCGATAGATCGAAGCCACTCCAGCCGACGGGCGGGCAGCTCTTCACGGGCTACGGCCGCATCTGTCGAGAGCCACGCTCCGTAGCCGAGCGGGCGGCCGGATTACTCCCCGCTAACCGGCCGTCAGCGGGGAGTTCAACCTGGCCACCAACACGATGCCGCCTGTCTCGGTCCTGACAGGTGCGCAGATGGGCTGCCGCCTGCGACAATGGCTCTCAAGATCAGGGCATCGTCAGGGCTCTGACGCACGAAAAGGAGCAGGTGCAGGTATGGCTCAGGGCAGTGTGAAGTGGTTCAACAGCGAGAAGGGCTTCGGCTTCATCGAGCAGGACGGTGGCGGGCCGGACGTGTTCGTGCACTACTCGGAGATCCAGGGCAACGGGTTCAAGTCCCTGGATGAAGGGCAGCGCGTGGAGTTCGAGATCGGCCAGGGCCAGAAGGGCCCGCAGGCCCAGGGCGTCACAGCGATCTGACGCATCGGCTGCCGGAAACCTTGGCCGATGGGCTGGCGCCGAGACCAGCCGTCGCGGCGATGCTCGGCTACCGCCCCGTCCCCGCGGCGCTTACAGCGCGGCGGGGGCGGGTAGATCACGCGATATGAACTGGTGGAAGTCAGTGAGTCGACGGCGGCAGCCTGGTCTGATTCCCTTCGCCGATGCGCTGGAGGCGGTGGGCGGGGACGGAGCCATGGGCACGTACGCGGGCGAGGTTCCGCTGCCTCAGGTGCTTGGCTCGGTGTCCCGCTCCGAGGATTTCGATCATCGGTTCAGGCCCCGCAGGCGCACAGCCCGATACGAGTCCGTCCTCGCGCGATTTCGTGCCGGGGACGCTCCTCCGCCTGTCGAGGTCGTACGGCTCGGGCAGCTCTACTTCGTGTCCGACGGGCACCATCGAGTGGCCGCGGCCAGAGAACAGGGCTGGACCCACATCCCCGCCAACGTCCGGCGGATCTGCTCCGTCGCGTACGTGTGCAGTTGTGTGTCGGCCGCTGACCTTCCCGCCAAGGCAGCCGAACGGCGATTCCTGGAAGAGGTCCCGCTGCCCGAGCCTGTCCGCCGCGACCTGTGGCTCGACCGCCCCGCGGACTGGTCACGACTGGCCGACTCCGCACTCGCCTGGGGATTCCGACGCCAACGCGACGGCGAGGCCGCCGACGTCGACGCGCACAGCCTCGCCAGCACCTGGTGGGTCGAGGAGGTCGCGCCGGCGGTCGACCGCATCCGCGAAAATGCCCCGACCGACCTCGTCGACGTGCAGCTCTACATCACCGAACTGGCCCGCCGCGACGGCGTAGCGGAACTCCGCTGGCCGACCTCCCATTGCTGCCCCGACCACACCCGGCAATCCTGACAACCACCGATCAGAGGGCCGCGAAACGCCCCGGGCATTGCCGTGTTCGAGCCGGTTCCGGGCTGCGAGACCTCACGGGGCGAACCGTTGGCCGCGCCCTCGCCGTCCTCGCCCACGCGCTAGTCGCCGAGGCCGCCGGGTGCAGCCGACGACGACACCGTCGCGGCGATCATCATCCGACGCCCGCATCGGACACGCGCCCAGCACGATCGCCTCGTCGACCCGAGCCGACCCGGCACAGTCCAAACAGGAACGTTTTCTGCAGGAATTCGCCGGAGCGGCGGCTCATTCTCGATTACCAGGCCTGCCCATGGCGCCTACATCGTTCCAACACCATTTTCGACCTGTTTTCTTGAGTCCGATCCGCATGTCGAAGACTTTGCCGTCGCGATCGGTCAGCGCCAGTTCGAAACTCTTGGTTTCACCGGCTGACTTGGGGTTCACCAGCATGGCATGATCGACGTCGCCGACGTATCCGGCGGCGCGGTGCACCCGGGGTTCCGCGTCGGCGCACTTGACCGAATTCAGTGTCTCCGCGTTTTTGGTGTTGAACCCGTTGACTATGGTGTTCGCGGTGTCCCTCGGGTCGGCGGCGAGAAGAAACCCAGGCACGACGAAAGCGGTGATCCCCAGTGCGGTCAGCGAGACCAGGATCAGGGAAAGGGTGATCCACAGCCAAGCAAGGCTTTTCTTCGGCGGCGGAGTGCCGTATCCCATAGAGGACGCGTGCCCTGTGTACGGCGGTCGGCCATAGGGCTGCCCCGGCTGAGAAGGATAGGTCATTTGAGCTTGGCTCCAGGTATCAAGACATTCTCCACATCAGCCCTGTTCGGGCGCTTGGATTTTCACGCCGAGGCTGTCCAGCGGTACGCCATAGGCCCTGAGCAACCTGACGTGCTTGCCCTTCCTCGACGCCCGTCGCGCGATCTGGACCGTCGCGAGCGCGATCAGGAAGAGACCGGCGAATAGCAGGAGTTGCGCGAGCGCCAGGTTGCTTTCCCACAGTGACTGATCACCGGGACCGGAACTGCGGCCATTGCCCCAGACGATGGAGATCGCGGCACAGGTGATGCCGGGGAACAGTACCAGGCCGTTCCACTTGTTGATGCTGGTCTGCTGACGGGCAGCTGCCCGCAGGTGCGCCTGCTCCGCCTCGGCGGGCAACGGGCTAGGGTAAGGATACGGCGGGCCGGAAGCGTCCGGAGAATCGTCCATGGTGTTCGACACTGTCAGCTCTCATCGTTCCGCACGCCGGAAACGCGAGATTGCCCGGCAGGCCGGACCGATTCCCGCGGGTTCAGGGCACGATTGTCGACTCGCTTGAACATGAGACCCCCAGATGGCATTACGTGGTCACCACACTGACCAGCATCGGTCAGCCTCGCCGTTCGGGCAAGGGCAGGCATCGGCCAGGTGGCCAGATCTGCCCCACAGCCTCGCCGTCCGACGAACTGGCCTGCCGGCTGACAACCCGCTCATCGATGGGGGAACCCGGATTTCGCCGCCTCGGCGTCGACGTCCACCGCGTGCCTTCGTCCCGCCGCAGCCGCCAGCTCCGCCCGGTTGGCGACGGCCACCTTGGCGAAGACGTGGGCGAGGTGTGTCTTGACCATCGATCGACTCATGAACAGCCGTGCGCCGATCTCGGGGTTGGTCTGCCCGGCCACGACTAGATCGACGACCTGCCGTTCGGTGAGCGTCAGGCTCTGCCAGCCTGTGCCGGAGGATCTGCCACGGCGCTGGCGGGACGCGTAGTCCGCGGCTTCATCAAGGGTGAGTTCGATGCCCGCCGACCATGTTTCGGCGAATGTGTCCGGATCGATTTTCGCGCGCAGCGTGGTCACCGTTGCGGTGTGCCCCGCATCGTCGACCGGGCGAAACCCGCGGCCCACCGCGACGCGCCCGCTTTCGCTTGCGGCGAGTAGCCGGACCGCGACCGCTGGATCACGCGTCACGCCTGCCAGCGCGTCGAAGCTGTCCGGCCAGAAAGTGCGCAAACCGTGCTCGACGCGGATGTCCAGTGCCCGATGGTGGAGCCGTGCGGCCTCGCCCCCGCTGCCCTTGTCCCTGGCCAGGTACCCGAGTTCGTCGAGAGCTTCGGCTTGGACGTGGGGAACGTCCAGCGTCGTGGCCAACGCCACGGCGCGCTCGGCGACAACACGTGCTTCGCCGGGCCTTCCCAGGCGACGTAGCGTCTCGGCCAGCGGGGGCAGCACCTGCGCCACATGCCAGTTGTCCGTCGCCGGCTCGGCGAAACGGGAGGCGATCGTCAGCCAGTGGTGGGCAGCGTCGAGGCGCCCTTGCCACAAATCCACCAGGCCAGGGATCACCGCGAAGCAGCGCAACAGTTCGGGGACAGTGTCGCTGACCGAGCGGAGTACCGGCTCGATCGCGGCGCGGGCTCCGTCGAAGTCTCCGGACAGGGCCAAGGCCCACGCCAAGTTGACCGTGATGTGTCCGACGGCGAAGTGATCCCCAAGCGGTTCGACCAAGGTGAGGGCCTCCCGGCTGGCACTGACGGCACTGGGGACCTCGCCGGTGAACAGATCCGCCCAGATCTCGATGCCGACGGCAAAGGCGGCTGTACATCGGTCGCCTCGCGCCAGCGCTTGCCGGCGCGCGTCACCGATTTCCGTACGCGCTTGGGCATGCCGGTCACGGTTGGCGAGTGTCCGTGCTCGCAGAATCGCGGCGTGCTCGACGGTGAATGGGTCGTCCGCGAGAACGCCCGACCGGCCGCCTTCGCTCGCCAGGTCATGACTAGCGTCGGAGTCGAAGTACAGCCAGCGGTGCGCGGCCCACGTCAGGCACCGTCCCCGATGCCGGTCGCCGACGCCTGCGATGTCGATGCCCCGTTCGGCCAGTTCTGCGGCTTCCGCTCCGTCGGCGTTGCCCACGGCCATCGCGGCCGCGCCGGACAACAGCGCGGCCTGCAACGGCGTTCGGTCGTCGGGGGCCAGGTCGATCGCCCGCCGCAGGTAACCCATGCCTTCGTTCGTGTGGCCGCAGACGAACCAGAAGCGACTGAGGGCCGCGGCGAGTTCGCGTCCGTGTCCCGGATACTCGTCGAGCGCCCGGATGAGGGCGGCACGCAGATTGTCATGGTCGGCGTGCAGCGCGATACGCCAGTAATCCTGATCGCGCTCGAAGCCTGCTTCCGCGACCCGGGCGAATCCGAGGTAGTACTCGAGATGCCGACGTCGCAGCTCGGTTGATTCCGCGGCTTGCTCCAGACGATCCGAAGCGTACTCACGGATCGTTTCCAGCATGTGGAAGCGGGCACCCGTCGGGGTGTTGACCTTTGCCAGCAAAGACTTGTCGACCAGCCGCCGAACGCCGTCCAACACTTCCGCGCCCCCCGTGCACACCGCACTCGCGGCATCGAGGTCGAATCCGCCCGCGAATACGGCCATCCCGCGAAACAGCTCGCGGTCGGTTTCATCGAGCAGGTCGTAGCTCCATGCCAGCGAGGCCGTCAGCGAACGGTGTCGCTCGGGGGCCAGCCGCGGGCCACCGGGCAGCAGCGTCGACCGGTGCCGTAACCGCGCCGCGATCTCGCCGGGAGCCAGTACTCCCGCCCAGGCCGCCGCGAGTTCGATCGCCAGCGGAACACCGTCGAGCCATTCGCAGATTTCCTGCTCCACGCTTTTGCCCGCGACGTAGTCCTGGACCACGAGGGCCGCTCGATCGGCGAAGAGCCGCGACGCGGACTCCATGCCCATGGGCGGAACA
Organism: Amycolatopsis sp. cmx-11-32; assembly: GCF_047608695.1. Classification (NCBI taxonomy): domain Bacteria; kingdom Bacillati; phylum Actinomycetota; class Actinomycetes; order Pseudonocardiales; family Pseudonocardiaceae; genus Amycolatopsis; species Amycolatopsis sp. cmx-11-32. The sequence goes on from NZ_JADNQN010000019.1 coordinate 41,072, forward strand.
CGCCACACTGCTTCGCCGGAAACTCCCAGCGGCTCGCGGCTGGTCGCCAGCACCGACACACCCGGGCAGCCGCGTAGCAACAGGTCGACCAACTCGGCGCAGGCCACGAGGAGGTGCTCGCAGGTGTCCAAGCAAACCAGCTGCTGCCGATTTTTCAGCTGCGCGACCAGCGCCCGCCGTGGGTCGCCGGCGGGGTGTACGAGGACCTGCGTAGCTGCTGTCACGGTTCGCGTGACCTGCTCTGGGTCGACCAGCGACCCCAGATCGACCCAGCACGCGCCGTCCACGTACCGATGGGCCGATGCCTCCGCCACGGCCACAGCCAACCTGGTCTTGCCGATGCCACCAGGGCCGGCAAGCGTGACGAGCCGACGCTCGGTCAGTGCCTTTTCCACGTGAGTCCGCTCGATGTCCCGGCCCACGAAGCTTGTCAGCTGGACCGGAAGATCCGGCATGGTGCCGCGACTCGACTCAGGAATGCCGTGTTGCACTTGCCATCTCCCCATTCTCGGTACCGCGGCGAAGCCTGATCGCTCCCCTGGACAGATCTTCTTCGCGGCCAGACCTCGGCATCCGACTGGTGGCCAGGATGCCAGCTCGGCGATTCTCGCCACAACGTCGGCCACCTGGCCGATGTCGTCCCGGCACCGAGCCCCGAAAGTGGGCGTGCGACCACCCGCAGATCGGTATCCGACAGCAGAGGAACAGGCGAATTGTCGACATGGGCGACCAGTGTGCGAGATTGTCCTGCCAGCCAGTAATTGCAGCCAGTTGGCCGTAGCGCCCGCTTCTTCGTCGCGCCCAGCGCAAGGAGCGGAGATGGTATCACAACCACTGTAGAGGCAATCGAGGAGAAGAAATGTCGAGCGTTACGAAGCTGATTTCGGTGATGATTCTTGCTGCCACCATCGCGACAGAAAATGTCGCGTTGGATTCGGCGGCGGCGGCCGCCGGAGCGTCGACAAGTATCTCGGATATTCCGATCACCATGACCGTCACAGAGGAATGGGTCTTCGGCCCGTTTACCCATGAACAAAATTGCCTGACCGCGAGGGCATTGTGGAACGGTCCGGTCGGCGACTGCTTCGATGCCAGCGTTTTCGGGGGCAAGTGGTACTTCGTCGGCTACTAAGGCCGCCGAGGTCGTCTGTTCGGCAGGAACTTTCCAGCAACGGCCGAGATAGCTCAGAGCGCCATGCACATTGGCACCCGTTCGACTCGACACTGGCGGATCTTCACGAGTTTGACATGCAGCCCTGCCGCCTAACGTCAAGGTCACCTTCCTTGCCGACAGGCGGAATACCATCCACCGCCACGATGGAACCTGCCCAACTCCTCGTTGATCCCGAGCGAGGTTTGGTGGCGGTAGAACCCTTCAATCGACAGTGCCGACCGGCCATACGGGCGCGCCTCGGGATGCTCGTCCCCTCAGTCCAGCTGAGAGTTCAACCCGGCTGGGAAACGAGAGCTGGACCGCGACCGGTGATTTGACGATCGACCCCGGAGAGCAATTGTTGCAAATCGCTTGAAAGGATCAGCTCCAGCCCGCAGGAGTCCGTGTGGGCGTTGCGGCTGCACTCGGGGGTGGTGGTACGCATCGGACATCGCCTCTTGGACCGCGCAGTGGTGCCCGCAGCTGCTGCACCAGGATCTGATCTCGGCGACGGTCTTCGCGAGGTCGGTGCCGGCGGTGGCGCCATGGCATGGGCTGCGCTGCCCGTGTCGTTATCGCGGTGTGCAGGTTGCCTTTTTGACCGATTTAGCGTCTGCGCGGGGTCGGGGCGCTATCATCGCCAAAATGCCTGGGGAGGTGGTTCCATGGATCCGGACACGTCTGACGAACACACGAGAGGCGGTTTCACCGCCGATGTGGTCAGCATGGAAGAAGCGCGGCAGAAGCTGCTCGAGGTGAAGGCCTACTTTCAGGCCAAGACCGACAGGTTGGCGGCCTTGCCCGGCGCGCTCGACGACGCCTTCTTCAGGGGACACGCGGGTGAGACAGGTCAGTACCAACGGAGTTATCAGGCCTTCGGCCGCGAGTGGGACAATCAGTTCAGCAGAATGCTTGTGCTCGAACAACGGTTCGTTGACCTCATCAACGAGCACGGTGCAGCACTGAAGCAGGCCATCGCGATGTATTCGGAGGCCGACGACGCCGCGCGCACGACACTCGAATCCATCCTCGGCAGGATGCCGTAGCCACACCTTGGGGGGATAATGGTGAACGAATGGCCGCCGCCTGCCGATGAGTCGAGCAGATTGCTGGCCGAAGTGGACACCGGCGAAATGCCGCACGCCGCCGGGTTCGCCGCCTGTCTTGAGGCGCTGGCGAACAGCTCCAACGTCTACGCGTGGATCCCGTGCATCGGCACCCTCTACGAGGTGAAGTACGAATTCCACAACCGCGGCGTCCCTGGTCACGATTACGGTGCGTCTTCGATCCCCGTGGCGACTCCCGACGAATACCTGAATGCGATGACCAAGCCGCAGTACGTCTCCTCGGTGATCGAGCACCTCGGCACGACGCCGGAGCACTTCATGGCATTCGCCGAAGTGCTGTCCGGGCAGCACGTCCTGATGAGCGACTCGGGGTATGCCGGTCCCGACGCCTACTCGCCGCCCATCGATTGGGCGTTCTACAACCTCGCGTTCGACAAGGGTGCCGACACGGGCTCGGCATCACAGGACGTCAAGGAAGCCCTCGCCGACTTCGCCGAGCTCAACAGCGCAATACAGGTGCTGACCGAGGCGGTGTGGGAAGGCCCCGGACAGGTCGCCGCGCTGAACAAGTTCACTCAGCTGATGAACTTCCTGATCCACGTCCGGGGGCCGATGCACGCGGAGTTCGGCGCAACCCTGGTGGCCTACGCCGCTCTCGTCAAGTCGGCCAGGAAGCAGCTGGACGGGATCATGGGCCAGGCGGACGCAGCGATCCGCAACCTGGACGCCTCCCCGATCGACCTCATCAAGACCTTAGGAGTGCTGCTGACCTTGGCGGGATTCATCCCCGCTATGCCGTACGCGCTTTCCTTCGGTATCGCGGTGGCCTCCATGGTGGCCTCGAAGCTCGAGTCAGTGGCGAAGAGCCGCCAGGACCCCGAGGAGATCACGATTCCCACCGAACAGTCCAGCTCGTGCGTGGACATCCTCCACTGGTACCTCAAACAGGCGCGCGCGACGTGCGAAGCCCTCTCCGACGGCATCGGCAAGCTGTCGAAGCGCCTGCCCGAGCTGCTCGACGAGGTGGTGAACTCGGTGCCGGAGGACGTGCACCTCCCGGAACAGCTCAGGGAACTGCCGCAATGAGACGCTGCCACTCTTTCCCGGACGGCCGGGGACCGGCGCGGTGATCGAACTGGTGGTCGAGACGCTCGAGTCGACGAAGGCGCGGTTCGTGCGAGCGCCGACGGAGTTGCGCAGTAGCTCTCACGTCCTGGAATGCCCAGCTGTAACCCCGTGTCGTTCTGGGCTGAGGCTCTTTGACCTCCCATACTGGCGAGAACGCTCGAGGTACGAGGCCAGGAGGAGTAGCCGTGCGCGTCCCGCGTCAGTCACCCTCTCTCGCACGCTGCCTGCGGCACATGAGCGCAGACAGGACTTGAGGCGGTAAGTCAGCCTCTCGGTCGGGACAGCCGCTCGCCGGTCGACGGGTGGTGCCGGGTCCAGAGGTAGCTGGTGCCGGTCCTCGACCACTGCCCAGAGCTGTCTGCTGATGGACAGGGTCGGCCGCTTGCGGGTTGAGCCGGGCTTTGGTGACGCGGCCGCAGGTCTCGCCGAGCCCGGCCGGTTCCAAGAGCTGGCCGTCCTGCACATTCGCTGTGGTCGCGGGGTGCGACTTCAGCAACGCGCCTTGAACGACAGGCAGGCCGAGCCGTCCGATCGCCAGCCCGGCCCCGCCGCGGTGTTCTCGGGCACGCGGGGTCAGCTTTGTCCGGCGGGGGCCGGCACGCTGGTGATCGGCAATCCGGCAGTTCGTCGTCTCTTCTCCTGCAGCATCGTCCGCTCATCGGCACGAGCGGACGTGGCAGTCGGAGCTTCCAGGCCAGATTAGTGGAGGACTCATCCCACTACCGCGCTGAGCTGGCAACTGAAGCGCTCGGCCGCGGTCACTGCTCGGCGTCCAATCGAACCTGGAACCGCCTCGTCGCATGCCAACTATCGCCTGTCGTCACAATGTGCTGGTGGGCACGCAGGCGATATCTGCAAGTGCCGGCTGGAGTCCGCGCGGAAGGGGCTGTCTCCTCGCCTGTGGAGTGCTGTGCTCATTGTGTCGTTACCGGCGCCGGCGTACTGACGGGCTGAGCGAAACGAACGGTGGGGCTGAAATGGTGGGCCAGACAACAGCCAGCACGACCAGGGTCGTGAGGTGATCGAGGTGAGCTGATTGGTGGGGCTGCAGTGGCTTGACCACCGGGGGTGGTGGTGGACAGGTTGCCGTTCGAATCCGCGGCCAACGCCCCACCGTCACCGATGATCGCCGATCTCCTCGGTCGTCGTATCCATGATCAAATCCTGGTACTTGCCCTCCATCCGGCAGTTCCAGCCCTGGAACAAGTACTGCATCGTCACCGATATCTCACCGAACACACCATCGATGAGCTTCTGCGTTTTGCGCGCGCTGAAGCAAGTTGGTATGACGAGACACCGGCCTCGGCTTTTCGTGCACGACAGCGGGTCCCCCTCACCGGCGCTGAGATCCAGGGACGCCCTTCGACGCGGAAAATAATCATTCCGGCATGATTCGCCCGGGTTGTTCGTTTATCCCGGCACCGGCCGGGTATACGGTTGCCATGCCGGACGTCATCACTCCCCCGAGTCGCCCGACGGCCCACGCCATCTGGCGGATAGACCGTGTCGAGAATTTCCGCTACCGGGCAGAGTACTGCTGTCGGGGTCGCGCACCGGGAACATTCGACGTTCTGCTCAGTCCTTGTCTGCGTGAACGGGTCACCCTGCCCGCGCACGCGACGGATTCTGACGTGGTGCTGTGCGCCGTGGGTTTGATCCTCGACAGTGTGCTTCCGTCGGCTCTCGCCCTCCTTCCAGAGATCGACCTGGCGGTCATGGCCTCTACGGATGCGTCATTCGTCTCGGAACTACGCAGCCGCCTGCGGTCACCGAGCTGACGGCGGGATGAGCCAGGTGAGCCGGGCGGCGATACTGCTGGGGCTGGGCCTCGGCGGATTCGTCGACGGCATCGTCGCCCACCAGATCTTGAACTGGCACCACATGTTGTCGAGCTGGTATCCACCGGACACCGCGGAGAACCTGCACCTCAATATGGTCGGCGACGGGTTGTTCCATTTACTGTGCCTTCTCTTCGTGATCGCCGGTATCACGTCGCTCAATCGCGGTCGCCGCCTGCCCTCGCGAACCCTCTGGGGCGGCGTAGCGGTCGGGTGGGGCGTGTTCAATCTCGTCGAAGGCACTGTCGACCATCTGATTCTCGGCGTGCACCACGTTCGCTCCGGGCCTGATCAGCTGGGGTACGACCTCGGTTTCCTCGCGCTCGGCGCCACACTCGTGGTGATCGGCCTGCTGATGTCCCGGCGTGCAGCCAACGCGGACTCGGGTAGTCCTGACGTATGAAACCCGTCAGTTCCTTCGTGTCGTTGAGTCCTTTCGTACGGCCGACTTTCCTGTCGCCGCCGTAGCATCGCGGTTCGCTGCGTGCCAGCCGCATCCGCTGATCGTCACTGTCCCTGGGCGCGTGGATCTCCTCGGCCGTCTTCGAGCTGGCTGGTGGCCGTGAGCGACCGGTACAACCGCGTATTGGCTCCTTCGCCGCTTGCGGCACGCGATTGGGTCATGCTCAGCGGGGGAACACCGCGGTATGACCACTGCGATCAAGTCGGTGTTTCGTCTGTTAGCGGCGCTCAGGCGCGCATCTGCCGTTCATCCCCGTGGTGTGCTGCTAGCGGGCGAGGTTGTCTCGGTATCAACCGAATCCCTTCCACTTCGGCCTGGGCCCGTGCTCGCCAGGATGTCGAAAGGCGCGGGAATGCCGGGCGCCGTGCCTGACGCGCTGGGGCTGGCCCTGAGGTTTGGCACCTCACCCCGGCACTGGGACCTCCTGCTCACCACCTCGATGCCCGGCCGCCGCATCGGCCGAATGCTGCCTTGGCCCCTACGCTCCTGGAACAGCGATCGGTACTGCAGCCTCATGCCCTACCGCGTCGATGACCGAAACCTCTGGTTCGGTGCCGAGGTGGCCGACCTGCCGGTGGATCGTGCTTCGATCGCCGATGTGGTCCGGTCGCTGGACGACGGTCCGCTGCGACTACGGCTGAAGGTAGCTGAGGCCGGAGCATCGTGGCGCCCAGTCGCCGAGATCGTCCTGTCGCGCGTCGACACCGAAAGACCGGGCATCGCCTTCGACCCGGTGACGGCCCAACCGCCCGGGTTGCGTTTGGTGCCGCAATGGCTGGCGTCGATGCGCGCGGCCGCTTACTCCGGTAGCCGCGAGGGAAGACCGCGCTTACCGTGACGTCGTTTCGAAGCCGCACGTCCTGCTCGAGCAACTACCGGAACGCGCCGGGCTGTCGGTGGCTTTGTCGACGGTGACTCCGCGATCGAAGCAGGCGGGCCCACGCACGGCCTGTGGCGGCGTTGGACCAGGCCCGCCGGGAAACCGGGACCGCGTCGAGACCGAACCCTGATGACGCCCAGCCGGCTCGTCGTGGCGACAGCGCTCAGACTGGCCGCCCACTCGCGAGCAGGCCCTCGGTCGCACTTGACGGGCTTGCATCCAGCTTTGTCAATCGAGTGGGGCGGCGTCGACCCGTTGTCCGTGCTCGCTGATCTCAGCACCAGAGAGATCCACTACGACCCCGACAAGGTCCTCGCACCCGCGTGAACTTTCGATCGCCACCGGCATCTGCTGGGTGTCGAACGACCAGGGCCACCGGCTCCGGACGGAGTGTGGTCCCGGGCACAGGCGTCGATACCTGATCACGAGTTCACCCCTCTGACTTCCTCAGCGCCTTCCACCTGCCCGGCACCGAACTGCTTGGACGGAACCTACTGCTCGAGGGCCACTTTCTGGTGTCCGATTCCTGTTGGGCGTGCGGACTACCCACCTGCTCGACGAGGAAGACCAGCACTGGGCCCGAAGTCGAGTTCCTCGCGACCAGCTATATCAACGGCGGCTGGATCCGAGAGTACGCCGCGCCCTCACCGAGCAGATCGCGATCAATCGGAGAATCTACCGCGAAGCGCGGCAGGTATCGACATGCTGCATCCGGCGTCCCGCCCCTGTGTGGCGACTTCGTTACGGCTGTATTCGGGAATCCCTGATCGCAGATACGAGCCCACCGCGACCGCAGACTCCACGGCGCGCCGAACGGCGTCGTCCGTGCCTCGCCCTCACGTCAATGGTAAGCGGTACGCACCTCGTAGCGCCGCTCCGCGTAGGCGAGATCGTCTCGCCACAACCGCGCGGACGCGCGGCGCATCAGCGGCCGGAGCATCGGCGCGATCCGCGTAGCCTTGGCGAATCCCGGCCGGTCCGACGCGGCGATCGTCGCTTCGATCACGGCGGTGCGCGGGCGGCCGTCGTGGCCGGCACCGAGCGGGGTCGCGTGGGTCTCGACCACGCTTCCCGCACCTTCACCCTCGACGATCGTCATCACCACGGTGCGCGGCTCGGGACAGGTGAACTCAGCGATCACCGGCACGCCCAGCTTGCCCGCGAGCCGGAAGGTCACCTCGACGACAAACCGGTCGTCCGCCTCGGCGACGTCGTTTCCTTGCGGCGCCGAGAGAACACGCAGCCGAGCGAACGAGTACGGGTGGAACCAAGCGCCGTGCCAGGGATCGAGGCGATTGGCGACGACGTCCTCCGGTTCGCAGATCCCGGTCAGGGTGGCGACAGCGTCGATCATGGCATTTCCGTCCGGCCTTGGCGCCACGAACGGCCGCTCGGTGGGAGCTTCACCTCCAAGCCGGTCGAGCCGCGCCCACACGAGGACGCCGTCGTCATAGGACGGGAAAGGCGTCCAACCGGGCCGCTCAGGACCGACCCGCAGACCGTGCCAGCGGCAGACCAATTCGCCGCAGTGCACGCGAGCCTGATCGAGGGGCGCGCCCAGATGGGGACACGCGCCGGGGCCGATCGTCGTGAGTCCGTCTTCGCCGCGCCAGGCCACGAGTTCCTGCGTGCCGACCCGGAGGCCGAGGGGTTCGTTCGCACGAATCGCACGGCTGGCCGCGACGACGTACCAGTTGCCCGCGGGACGCGCGTCGGCGCGTTTGACGGCGCCGGCGATCAAGGTGGGACTGCAGTCGCGGTAAGTCGGTTCCTGCCGCACCCAGGCCGGCTCCTGGAACGGCTGGACCGGCCACCGCTCCGGCCAGCGTTCGATCACCTGTCGCCTGAAGTCCACAAGTCACACTCCTGCCGTGCGATCGACCGAGCCGACCGACGACAAGCATCCTCTGATATTTGGAGCGATTGCGCAACGCTTTGGCCAGGAGGTTCAGGCTTTCAAGCTTTCGGCGACAAGATCCAGCGCGTCGGTCAGCTCGTTGACCCACGGGATGTCGTTGACGTTGCGTTCCTTCCACCCCGGACCGGCCAGGGCGACGTCGAACCCGCGGCGCTGCAGACGCTGGCTCAGCATGTCGTCGGCGGTGTTGACCGACATCGACCACAACAGAATCAAGACCGGGTCCAGTTTCGACGCCATCCCGAACGTGGTTTCGGCGGAAGCCATCTGCCCGAGGAACACAGCAGGGATGTCCACTTCGGCCATCGACGCCCGGAGAACCTCCATCGGCAGGCTGTGCCGCTCTTCCGGACAGCAGGCAAGGAGCACGATACGGCCGGGGGCGGTGTTGGCGAACCTGCCGCTGAAACGCTGGAGCGCCAGCGAGACTTCGGCGGTCAACGCCCATTCCGACTCGAAGCACACGTCGCCGCGCAACCAACGGCCTCCGAGGTTGCGCAGGACCGGGACCACCACGCCTGCCCACATCCCGGCGGGGCCGAGCGCGTCGAGGGTCTCGTCCAACAGCGCCGCCAAGGACGTGAACTCGAGCTCCTCAGCGGCCGTCTCGATCTCGTCGGCTCGTCGCTTCACGGAGATCTCGGGGATCGCGTCTTCATCGCCGGAGAACGCCGCCGCAGCGGCCTCGCGGGCACGCATGCCACGATCGGTGAGCCGCTGCATGTGCTGAAGCCTGCGCACGTCGGCATCGGAGTACCGGCGATGGCGCCCATCCGCGCGAAGCGAGGGGCCAACCCCGTAGCGCGTCCCCCAAGTTCGGAGCGTGACCGGTGAGACGCCCAGCAATTCCGCAACCTTGCCAGGGGTCCACGAGCCCGCACCCCGGGGTCCGGCAGGGTGATTCATCTCGTCGACGTCCATCAACTCCACGTTTCCACAGGACGGAAACCGCCTGTCGGCACGCCCGCTTCCCCTTGCCTCCCTCCGGGCGGCTGACAACCGGTCAACGTCCGCCTGAATCGCGCAACATCATGAGCATCAACCGGTTTTGCGCCACAAGTCATAGCGTGTGTGGCTGCTGTACCCGTACAGAACAATACTCCGTCGACCGCCGAACACTCAGGCGCTAGCGATGTGCGCGTACGGTCCGCACCGCGCCTTCGAGGCTGCGATCGATCGAGCCGATCCGATTTCCGGTCGCACAAATCGCTTGCGCAACGTTTCAGTGGGACAATTGACGTACACAGCTCCGAAACGTGCCCTGAGCTGGAAATACTCCGGACTCTACTGTGTGTTTTCGCATCGATTCTCGCGTGCGGGGGCTTGCGCGATCAGCGTCGTTCCAGCGTCGGTGCGCTCCACGCTCAGCGTGAGCCGGAAACCGAGCAGGAGCATCACGTGCAGGAGATAGAGCCAGAGTACGAGTGCCGAGAGGACGCCCACCCCGGTGAGGCCGCCGAACGGGATGCTCCAGTCGAGCGGGATGGCAAGGAACAGGAGAAAGCCGTGGAAGAACCCCGCGAGGAAGGAGGCCACCGCGAGGGCGCCGAGCAGCAGGGGTCTGCGGCGCGCACCGCGCGGCGCACTACCGACGAACACGATCGCGGTGACGGCGGCGATGATCAGCCAGTCGATATGAAAGGACACCGTGATTCCCCAGAACGTCGACCAGCCACCCCCGGTGTACAAGTCGGCGACGACATCCGCGGTGGCGAGCGGCACGATCGCCAAAGTCGGGCTGATCAGAAGAACAGGGACGAACATCAGGCGCCCGCGCCAGCCGACGAATGCCCCGGGCGAATGGCCGGACACCTGCGCGAACCCGCGCAGCAATCCTTCGCCGTAGAAGGTGGCGGGAAGCAAGGTCACCACCAGCGCGGTCCACGGGCTACGCAGCGCGGCGGAGGTGAGCGCGTCCAGGGCGGCGCCCGGATCGTGAGTGGGCGGCAACGCGTCGCCCCACCGGGAGACGCCGTGGAGGACGAACTCCGGCGAAACGACGAAAGCGGCTCCGCGCAAGGCGACGAGCGCGAGCGGGACCACAGCCAGTATGGCGAAGAACGTCACGCCGGCGGCCCAGAGCGACAGGTCACGCCCCTGCAAGGAGTGCTTGACGTCGCTCAGCACCACTCCGGTCCGGCGCCGGACGCTTCCGCCACTCACTCCGGCGCACCGGCTTCGGCTGAAGACGGAGTCGCGGGCTGGTCGCGGTTACACGCACACGACGCTTCCGGAAGCGCATTGACGGTCCGCTGGTTGCGTGCGGTGCAGACGCTGGCCCGACCGATCCTCAAGGTGCCTCCGGACGTGCTCACCGGCTGCGGGGTCCTGAGCGCTGGGGCCGCGGTGTTCCTGGCCTCGGCGAACGGCTGGTGGCTGTGGCTCGCACTGGTGGCACTCCTCGCGACCGGGGTGTTCGACGGGCTGGACGGGGCGGTCGCACTGCTCACCGGCCGGGCGCGGCCGGCCGGCGCGGTACTGGACGCGGTCGCGGACAGGGTCACCGAACTCTGTTTCGCCGCGGTGCTTTTCGTTCTCGGCGCACCGTTCGCCTGGTGCGCCGGGCTGGCGATGCTCCTGCTGTTGCACGAATTTCTCCGGGCACGTGCCCAGGGCGTGGGGCTGCGGGGCGCCGGGGCGATCACGGTCGCCGAACGTCCGACGCGCCTGATCGTGGCGGCAGTCGCGGTGACGGGCGTCGCGCTCGCTCCGGCCGGCACACCGTGGACGGGCTGGCAGTGGGCGGAGACGTGCGCGGTGCTGTGGGCCGGGTTGTCAGTCATCGGCCTGATTCACCTCTCGATCGCCGTGGCCCGCGGTCTCCCGGACCGCTGGGCCGATCAGTCCGGCGACGATCGCGGCTGACATCGCGACCAACGGCAGACCTCCGCCGGGATGGGCTGAGCCACCGGCAAGGTAGAGGCCGGGAATCGGGCTGAAATTGGCCGGCCGGAGGAGAGCCGCGCGAGGGCCGTTCGACGAAGAGCCGTAGATCGAACCGCCCGGCGCCCCGGCTTCGTGTTCCAGTGTGGCCGGTGTGCGAATTTCGCGCCATAGCAAGCGATCGCGGACGTCGAGTCCGCGCTCGGCCAAGACATCGAGGACACGATCCGCGTATTTCTCGGCCAGCCCGGGCGCCGCCCAGTCCACTCCGGACTCCGGGTCGTGCCGGGGGGCGTTGACCAGGACGAACCACGATTCGCAGTCCGGCGGGTGCAGGTCGGGATCGTCGGGAGCGCAGATGTAGACCGTAGGATCCGGCACCGGGTGCGGATTCTTGCCGAAGATGGCGTCGAACTCCGCGTCGTAGTCCGCGGGGAACAGCACCCGGTGGTGGCGGGGAGACGGCGTCACCCCGCGTAGGGCGAGCAGCAGCACGAACCCGGCCAGTGACGGCTGAACCTGCCGGAGCGCCCGGCGAGGCGCCCGGGCGCGCGGGTCGTCGAGAAGATGGCCGTAAAGATGCGCGGCATCGGCGTTGCACACCACCGCCTTCGCCGCCAGGCGTTCACCGTCGGCGAGACGTACCCCGCTCACTCCCCCCGCTCCCGTCTCGATCGCGGTGACCTCGGCGCCGGTCCGGATCTCGACGCCGAGTTCGGCGAGCCTGCCCAGTAGCGCGTCGCCGAGCCGGCGAAGCCCTCCACGGACGTGCCAGCTGCCGAACTCCTGCTCGACGTAGGGCACGACAGCCATGACCGCCGGAAGCTTGCGGGGATCTGATCCCGTATAGGTGGCGTAGCGGTCGAGCAGCATCCGTGCCCGCGGATCTCGCAACCGGCGGCGTCCGAGCCCGCGCAGGGTGCGCCACGGTGCGATGGCGAGGAGGTCGCGGACGCCGGTGGCGTGCCGGAGCAGGTCCCGGGTGCCGCGCAGCGGACGCCGGAGGACTTGTTCGCCGACGAGGTCCCAGAGGTGTTCCGCCTCCCGCATCAGACAAGTCCATTCCGCACCGGCACCGGTACCGAATGCGTCATCCAGGCTGCGGGACACCTCAGCCCGGTCGTGGGGCATGGCCAGTTCGGTACCGTCCGCGAAACGGTACTGGCAGGCAGGATCGACCGGCACGACGTCGACCACTTCGTCGAGGTCGGTGCCCGTCGCCGCGAAGAGTTCGCGGTAGACACCCGGCAGAGTCAGCAAGGACGGACCGGTATCGAAGGTGAAGCCGTCCCGGCTGAAGGTTCCCAGCTTCCCCCCGCATCGCGGAGCCCGCTCGAGCACGGTCACCACATGACCGGCCGCGGCGAGCCGGGCGGCGGCCGCGAGTCCGCCCATACCGCCACCGACCACCACGACGTCGCTCATCCAGTCTCCTTCTGGCGCAGCGCGCGGTTCTTCCAAGCGATTCGCCCATTCTTTCGTGCCCACCACGAGCGGGCGATGAGTCCGACAAGGGCGAGAATCGAGACCGGGTGAGCCAGGCTGTCCGGCCAGACCCGGCCTCGGGTGCGGCGTGCGGTGACCACGCGTCCGGCGACGCCCGCGACGTACCCGACGAGTCCGGCGCGGGATCCGGTCAGGGCCGCGACGGCGGGCAGGACCCAAATCCCCAGCAGCGCGGCGGAGATCGCCACGGCTCCGGGCGCCGATCCGGTGGCCGACCAGAGCGATTTGGCGTAGCCGTCGCGCAATTGCGGCCATGTCTCGTACATATGACATTCGGCGACCCCGCTGCCGTCCGCGACCACACCGCGTCCGCCAGCGCGTTTGACCGCCCGCATCAGCGCGATGTCGTCGAGGACTTCATGGCCGACCGCGAGGAAACCACCGCATTCGCGCAGCATCGCGGCGTCGATCAGGAAGAACTGGCCGTTGGCGGCGGTGAGCGAGGGCCGCGGCGAGCGCTCGGCCTGCCGCAACGGCAACAGCACCAGCCATGACCACTGCAGCAACGGCTGCACCAGGCGAGCACCGGCACCGTCCGCGCGCTGCCGGGGAAATGGCGAAACGGCGTCCAGACGCGCCTCGCGTAGCAGGGAAACCGCCGCCGCGACGGCGTGCGGGGCGAGCACGACGTCAGCGTCGACGCACACCAGGACAGAGCCACGGGCCCGCTCGGCGAGTTGATGGCACGCGTGCGGTTTGCCGAGTACCCTATCCGGCGGTTCGACTCCGGTGAACACGGCAACCCGCGGGTCCTCGCCCGCGACCTGCCGCACGACCTCCGCTGTTCCGTCGGTCGAACAGTCGTCCAGCACCAGGATTTCGACGTCGTCGAGCCCCTGCTGTTCCAGCAACGACCTCAAAGCGGGCGCCACACGCGAAGCCTCATCCCGCAGAGGAAGCAGGATCGAGACGGCCTCCGGACAACGGTCCGGTTTCTCCGGTGGCACCCGGACGATGCGCGCGTTGTAGGCCGCGTGCCCGGCCGCGGCGACGGCGGCCGATGACGCCGCCCGCACGATCAGGCGGCCGAGTGAGACCACAGCCACCCCCGCACGATGCGCACGGTGAACGGCACAGCCAAGGCTCCCATGGTCAGGCCGCCGACCAGTGCCACCCACGGGCGGCCGAAGAAAGCGAGATGCGCCCAGATCGACGAGAACCACGTCCACAGGTACATCACCGGGGCAGGCCCGGTGGCCAAGCTCGGCACTGGATCTTCGGCTCGGGGTGACAACAGATGCAATACCGCCTGGATGATAGCGGCGACGAGCAACCAGCCCAGAAAGTTGGTCAGCGGGATCCCCACGACGCCGGGCAAAGACGGCTCCGGCGACACCCACGTCCAGTAGCCTTCGTCCACCATCTGCGGGTCGAGGAACACATCCCAGGACGCCAAGGCGCAGGCCGCCACCACGACGACGCCGGCCGGTCGTTCGGCCAGCGCTCGGCCGACCAGGAGCGCGGGCCAAGCCATCATCAGCCACGCCAGTGGGATGAGGACCGGTACGCCGGCGACCGACCAGCCAAGCAGATCGGTGTACTGGTAGTGGCCGAATGGGAAGCCCGTGTGCAGACCGGTGATCTCGGCGAGCAAGCCGCCGCCTCCGGCCACGACGACGAGCGTCACGACCGTGCGAACCCCGGCACGTGCCCAGGCGTCGGCGAGCGATGCCGAGGCGAAGCAGACCACTGTCAGGATGGTGAGCGGCGTGCGCTCTCCTGGATCAGTGACCGAGTAGAGAATCTGGCAGAGCACGGTCGCGGCTGCGAAGGTCCACGCGGCCAGCGCGCGAGGGAATGTCAGGGAACGTGAGAATGCTGCAGTCCGCGTAACCATCACAACGCGACGATGGACCTGGCCGACCACCACACAGACTTTTTCCCACCATGCCAACAAAAAAGTCTTCACGACACACTGCCAAATGATCGGGACGACACTAACGAATGTATTCCTGTCACACCCGGCGGGCGCCCTGACCCGGCGGCGGGGCGAGACCGGGCCCGTCGAGGGCAGGCGGGTGGCCACACCACCCTCGTTCACCGGGACGTCACTTTCGATTCGTCAACGACCCGCGCCGACCACCACGACGAACAGCCCTTCTGACGCTTTCCTTGCCATGTCGACGACACGTCCTCCAGGTGCGACGGATCACCGGGTCCAGTGGACAAGCTACACCAGGTATGAAACGGTTGCGAATCGAATGGGTCGGCAACTGGAGGGTGGTCGGATGGCGGTGACCGTGGCGGCGGGAGTGGCGCCGGCGGAGGAGTCACCTGCCGTGTGGCTGGACAGGGTAGGTGAGCGTTGCCTCGCCGAGGCGCACGACTTCGTCACGGCGCGGGCGGCGGAACATCTCTCGGGTCATCGCGAAGGCGCACTCGCGGAAACCGTGATACCCGAGTTCGTGGCGGGCGGTAAATGCCTGCGGCCGATGTTCGCCCATGTCGGCTGGTGTTGCGGCAGACCGGAATCGGATGCCGCGCTCCGTGCCGCGTCCAGCTTGGAATTGCTGCACTGTTTCGCATTGGCGCAGGACGACGTGATGGACGGATCGTCGGTCCGGCGACGACGCCCCGCCCTGCACGTGCGGTTCGCCCGCTGGCATGCCGAGCAGGGGTGGAGCGGTTCCGCGACGCGGTTCGGCGAATCGGCGGCGACCCTGTTCGGTGACCTGTTCCTGGTCTGGTCGGAGCAGTTGCTGCGGGAGAGCGGCCTGGATCCGGAAACACTGGCTCGGGGCTGGCCGGTGTACGACCTGATGAGGGCCGAACTGGCCGTCGGCCAGCTCGGCGATCTGGTGAACGACGCGCGCTCCCTGCCCAGCTGGGACGGTCTTCTCGATGTCCTGCGGCGCAAATCCGGCAACTACACCGTCCGGCGCCCCCTGGAATTCGGAGCGGCGCTGGCCGGATGCGGGCCGGCCGTGCTCGCCGGGCTCGCGGAGTACGGCGGTCTCCTCGGCGAGGCGTTCCAGTTCCGCGATGACCTGCTCGGCGTGTTCGGCGACCCGGCGATCACCGGAAAACCCGCGGGACAGGATCTTCGTGACCGGAAGGCGTCCAGCGTGATCGTGCTCGCAGCCACTATGACCGACCGAGGGCAGCGAACCGAGCTGACGAACCTCATCGAACTGACCACTGTGGACGATGCTGCCGTCTCGCGCTGGCGAGAGCTCATCGTCGCGACCGGGGCACGAGAACGCCTCGGAGAGCTGATTCGGGAGCGCGCCGAGAAGGCTCTCGCGGTGATCGATCCGGCGGTCGTACCGCGGCACGCCGCGGAAGTACTCGCCGTGCTCGCCGCCCGGTGCACGGAGCGAGACCAGTGAAGACGGTGCCGGGGCCGACGAACCGGGTCGTCGTGGTCGGAGCGGGACTCTCGGGATTGGCCGCGGCGCTGCACCTGGCGGGTCGAGGACGCGAGGTCGTCGTCCTGGAACGGGACAACGGGCCAGGCGGACGGGCGGGCCGGATCGACCGAGACGGCTATCTGCTCGACACCGGTCCCACCGTCCTGACCATGCCCTCGATTCTTCAGGACACCTTCGGGGCCGTCGGTGCCGAGCTGGCCACGGAGCTGCCGCTGACCCGTCTGGATCCCGCCTACATGGCCCGGTTCGCGGACGGTAGTTCTCTCCCCGTGCACACCGACGGCCTGGCGATGGCGGACGCGGTCCGCGAGTTCGCCGGGTCGGCCGAGGCCGCCGGTTATCTCCGGCTTCGCGACTGGCTCACGCGGCTCTATCGCGCCGAGTTCGACCGGTTCATCGACAGGAACATCGACTCCCCGCTGGGCATGGTCCGGCCGGAACTGGCCCGCCTGCTCGCGCTCGGCGGCTTCCGCAAACTGGAACCCAGGATCGGCGCGTTCCTTTCCGACGAGCGTCTGAAGCGTGTCTTCACCTTTCAAGCCCTGTACGCGGGCGAGTCACCGATGCGCGCCTTGGCCCTCTACGCGGTCATCTCTTACATGGACACGGTCGGCGGCGTGTACTTCCCGCCCGGTGGCGTCGCCGCCCTCCCCCTCGCTCTCGCCAGGGTCGCCGCGGCAGCCGGAGTGACCTTCCACTACGGCGACGCGGTGGAAGGGCTCGAACGGACCGGCCCCCGCATCTCGGCCGTCCGAACGGTGTCGGGTGAGCGCCATCCGTGCGACGCCGTAGTCCTGACTTCCGAGCTGCACGAGAGCTATCGGTTGCTGGGGCACGCTCCGCGACGGCCTGCCCCGCTGAGGCCCGCGCCGTCCGCGCTGATCGTGCACGCGGGCGGTCCCGCCCGCGAGACAGACACGGCGCACCACACGATCTCGTTCGGGCGAGCGTGGGACACGACGTTCGACGAACTCATCACCGACGGCCGCCGGATGTCCGACCCGTCGTTGCTGATCACCCGGCCCACCGCGACCGATCCCGGACTCGCGCCACCGGGACGGCAGTTGTACTCCATCCTCGCCCCGGTACCCAACCTCGAACGCGGGAACATCGACTGGAGCATCGAAACCGCGCCCTATGCCGCGGAAATCCTCGACTTGGCCCGAAAACGCCTGCTCCCCGGATTCGAACCGGAGTTCACCGAGATCATCGGCCCCGCCGAGTGGGCTGAGCGCGGACTGGTCGCCGGGACACCGTTCAGCTATGCCCACTCGTTCGGCCAAACCGGACCGTTCCGGCCGAAGAACCTTCCGCGTGGTACCGAGAACGTGGTCCTCGCCGGAGGAGCGACCGTACCCGGAGTCGGCGTGCCGACAGTGCTGATCTCCGGGCGGCTCGCCGCCGACCGCATCACCGGGGTGACACGCGGTCGCTCACGAACCTTCGACCTGGCGAGAGAAGGCGCGCGATGACACGACGAGAACTCGATGCCGCCGGGATCGGCACTCCCGCGCTTCGCGACGCTTATGCCCGATGCCGTGAGCTCAACGCCCGGCACGGCCGTACGTACTTCCTGGCGACACGGCTGCTGACTCCGGCACAGCGCCCGGCCATCCACGCGCTCTACGGGTTTGCCCGCTGGCTGGACGACATCGTCGACGAGCCGGCGCCCGGTGCCACACCGGACACTCTGGACGCACAGTTGTCCGCAGTGGAGGATCGCTTCTTCGCCGACCTAAGTGCGGGCCAGAGCGAAGATCTCCTGTTGACAGCCGTGATCGACACCGCGACTCGATACACGTTGTCCCCGGCGTACTTCAAAGCCTTTTTCGCGTCGATGCGGATGGACCTCACTGTCACCGGCTACGCCACGCGGGCCGAACTCGACACCTACGTGCACGGCTCGGCGGAGGTGATCGGCCTTCAGGTACTCCCGGTCCTCGGCACAGTGTCCTGCCGCGAGGAAGCCGCTCCTCGCGCGGCCGCACTGGGAAAGGCCTTCCAGCTGACCAACTTTCTGCGCGATGTCGCCGAGGACCTCGAACGGGGCCGCGTCTACCTCCCCGCCGACGAACTGTCCGCGCACGGCGTCGACCGCGACCGCCTGAGCTGGTGCTCGAGCAACGGCGGCGCGGATACCGCGGTGCGAGCCGCGATTCGGCACCAGATCGCGGAAACACGACGGATCTACGCCGAAGCCAGGCCCGGGATCGCGATGCTGCATCCGATCTCACGGCCGTGCGTGAGTACCGCGGCGACCTTGTACGGCCGGATCCTGAACCGGATCGAAGACGCCGATCACGACGTCTTCGCCGGCCGGGCCACGGTGTCGCGCGGGCTCCGCCTCGCAGTCGCCGTCGGCGCCGTCGCCCGCACCCAGTGGGCACGACAGCGGCATGCGGCGCCCGCTCCCCCGATGGCGGTGGCCTGACGTGGGCAAAGTGGAGTACCTGCTCGTCTTGGCTGCCTGCGTGATCGTGACGCTCCCGCTCGAACTCGCAGGTGCTCGGGTGTACCGGCGTCCGCGACGGCTGGCCCGCGCGCTGCTTCCGGTAGCCACGGTGTTCCTGGTCTGGGACGCGGTGGCGATCGCCGGCGGCGTCTGGAGCTACGCACCCGAGCTGGTCACGGGAATTCGCGCGCCTTTCGCCATTCCTCTGGAAGAAATCCTCTTCTTCATCGTGATCCCCATCTGCGGGGTACTGACCTACGAGATCGTCCAGGTCACCCTCGCCGCCTTCCAGCGGCGCGGCGCGAAAGCGGTCCGGCGATGATCCCCTGGGGCTACACCGTGCCCGTCGTCGTCGCGGTCGCCGGGGTCGTGTTCGCTGAACTAGTCCTGCTGCGGACCGGGTTGTTCCGACGGCTCCCGTACTGGATCACGATCGTCATCGTCACCGGTTTCCAGATCCCGGTCGACGGCTGGCTGACCAAACTGTCCGAACCGATCGTCCTGTACGCGCCCGAACACCTCACGGGTTGGCGGTTTCCCTGGGACATTCCGGTCGAGGACTTCCTTTTCGGCTACGCACTGGTCACCGCCGTCCTGCTGTTATGGGAACGGGCCCGGCTACGAGAAGAGGAGCAGGCGTGAGCGGCATGGCGCGCGACGGTCTGCCCCGTGCGACCGTCCCCTCGGCGTTCGACACCGAGGCTCGCTGGTACGACCGGCTGGTCGCCAGGAATCCGGGTTACCACGAACATCTGCGGCTCTCCGCCCTGCGGCTCGACCTTCCCTTCGAGACGCGCGGGCTTCGCCTTCTGGACGCCGGCTGTGGCACGGGCGCGTCCACAGCGGCACTGCTCTCCGTGGCGCCGGACGCCGCGATCACGGCGTTCGACGCGTCCGGGGAGATGCTGAAAAGAGCTCGCGCCAAGTCCTGGCCGGCCAACGTCGAGTTCGTGCACACGCCCGTCAAGGAACTCGCCGGCATCCAAGGACCCTTCGACGCCCTTCTGGCTGCGTACCTGCTCCGTAATCTCGCGGACCCCACAGGCGAATTGCGGCGGCTGCGCGGGCTACTGAAGCCGGGTGGCCAAATCGCCCTGCACGAGTACTCGGTACGGGATTCCCGGCGTGCTCGCTGGATTTGGAAAGTGGTGTGCGCGGGCGTGATCATCCCGCTCGGGAAGGTCACCACCGGCGACGCGACACTCTACCGGCACCTTCGCCGCAGCGTGCTGGAATTCGACGGCATCGGGGCGCTGACCCAGCGCCTGTACGACGCGGGATTCACCGATGTCCGCACCGAATCAATGCCTGGCTGGCAACGCGGTGTCGTGCACACCGTCCTCGGTACCAATCCGCTGGAGACACCGTGACTCCCTCTCTGGGCACCGACCCTCGAATCGTCACCCGGCCGGCACTGGCAGGCCTGTCCGACGCCGGAAAGACCTGGCGACGTCCCACCGCGGCGGTGGTGGGCGCGGGAATCGCCGGGCTCACAGCGGCCACCGGGCTGGCCGAACGCGGCGTCACCGTCACCGTCTTCGAACGTGAAACCCATCTCGGCGGTCGAGTCGGCGGCTGGCGGGAGCGGTTACCGGACGGCTCCGACGTCACCATGAGCCGCGGCTTCCACGCATTCTTCCGTCAGTACTACAATCTCCGCGCGCTGCTGACCCGGACCGATCCTCACTTGGAACGGCTCACACCGCTGACCGACTATCCACTGCTCGACGCGCACGGTCGAACCGACACCTTCGCCGGGCTCCCCCGCAATCCACCTTGGAACGCGCTGGCCTTCGCCTGGCGCAGCCCGACCTTCACACCGCGAGACCTGTTGCGGATCAGCGGCCGGGACGCGCTGCCCTTGGCGACGGTCAGCGTGCCGAAGACGTACTACGAGCTGGACAAGACGGATGCGAAGTCCTTCCTGGAGTCGATCAACTTCCCGGCGGCAGCACAGCACCTCGCGTTCGAAGTCTTCTCGCGGAGCTTCTTCGCCGACCCGAGCGAGCTCTCAGCCGCTGAATTGGCGACCATGTTCCACCTCTATTTCTTGGGCTCCAGCGAAGGTCTCGTCTTCGACGTGCCGACCGAGCCCTTCCCACAGGCACTGTGGGATCCGCTGGCGGCCTATCTCGCCGGCAGGCGGGTCGAGATCCGCACCGGTACCGAGGTGAGCGCGCTGGAGCGCACCCCCGACGGGTTCGACGTCGAGGCAGCCGGCCGCACCGAACACTTCGACGCCGTCGTCCTCGCCTGCGAAGTCACCGGGCTGCGAAAGATCGTCGCGGCGTCACCGACACTCGGCACGGCTCCCTGGCGCACCGCCGTCGGCGCCCTGCGCACGGCCCCCCCCTTCCTGATCCGACGGCTCTGGCTCGACCGCCCAGTCCACCCCGACCGGTCACCTTTTCTCGGCACCGGAAGCGTCCCGCCCCTTGACAACATCAGCCTGCTAAATCGATTCGAGGGAGAAGCCCGGCGCTGGGCCGCGCACACCGAAGGCTCCGTGGTCGAACTCCACGCCTACGCGGCCACCGAAACCGATCAGGAAAGCCTGGCAGGCGCCATGGACGAACGACTGCACGAGATCTACCCGGAAACGCGCGAGGCAGGCGTGATCGGCGCGATCAACCTGTGGCGCCAAGACTGTCCGCTGTTCGGCGTCGGCGACTTCGCGCGACGCCCCACAGTGACGACACCGGACCCGGCACTGGCACTGGCGGGCGACGGCATCCGCATCGATCTGCCAGTCGCCCTCATGGAACGCGCCGCGGCCACCGGCTGGACCGCGGCCAACACCCTGCTACAGCACTGGGGGATCACCGGGCACCCGGTCCGGTCGGTTCCCAACCGCGGCCGAATCGGTGTTCTCAACCGCCTGGCCGAGTCACGGTACTTCACCGGAGCACGAGTGTGACGAGGGCGGACGCGGACCTCGCCGGGTCAGTACGGTGACCCGCCTGCAACGGTGTCCAGCAGGCGAGCCAGCTTCGGACGCGGTGCGCGAGTAGTCGGCACAGCCGGGGATTCCGCGCCCAGATACCGAGTATGCCGCAGCCTCGTCCGTCGTTGACGCTTCACGAAGGACACTCCTCGTATCGGCGCCGCCATGTCTCAGAAGACCTCTCTCCGATTTTCCTGCTCGACCAAAGCGTCCAAATCAGACAGCCGCTTCAGCCCGGCGAGCGGCTGCCGCATGCGCTGGTTGTCCCGCAGCCTGGCGGCGTTGCGATCGAGAAAGGCCCAGTAGCCCGCCGTGAACGGGCAGGCGTCGGGACCAACACGGACCTTGGGATCGAATCGGCAACCGGCGCAGTGATCGCTCATACGATTCACGTACGCCCCGCCCGCGGCGTAAGGTTTCGTCGCGACGACGCCACCGTCTGCGTACTGGCTCATGCCGATCACGTTCGTCGCCATCACCCACGGGAAACCGTCGACGAAAGCGGTGGCGAACCACTCACTGAGTTCACGTGGCTGGTAGCCACGCTGCAAAGCGTGGTTGCCGAGGATCATGAGTCGTTCGATGTGGTGGGCATAGCCTCGATCACGTACTCCGGCCAGCACGGTGCCGAGACAGCGGGCTGTCACCGCTTCCGGATCGAGATCCGACCACCACGACGGTACTGGGTTGTCGGCTTGGAGCCGGTTGCTGTCGAGATAGTCCGGGCCCAGATGCCAGTACAGATGCCACACCCATTCACGCCAGCCGAGTACTTGGCGGACGAATCCCTCGACGCTCCCGAGGGGCGCCACGCCGTTTTCGTAGCGGCGTTCGGCTTGCTCGACCACATCGAGGGGATCAAGCAAGCCAAGGTTGAGCGGCACGGACAGCAGGGCATGAGACATGGCCCAGTCCTCGCTGAGCATGGCGTCCTGGTGTCGCCCGAAGGTGGCGAGCCGCGTGTCCAGGAATACTTCGAGTGCGCGCTGTGCTTCGGCATTGCTGATCGCGAACCTGCGTGGGCCATCTGCTCCGACCGGACAAATCTTCCCTCGGCGGGTGAGGGTTTCGAGATCCGAGCGGACCTGCTCGTCGATGTCGTCTTCGCTCGGAAACCACGGTTTCGCCACGT
The DNA here is from genome assembly GCF_047608695.1 of Amycolatopsis sp. cmx-11-32. NCBI lineage: Bacteria > Bacillati > Actinomycetota > Actinomycetes > Pseudonocardiales > Pseudonocardiaceae > Amycolatopsis > Amycolatopsis sp. cmx-11-32. The sequence continues at coordinate 63,807 of NZ_JADNQN010000019.1, forward strand.
CGAGAGTCCGCTGTTTCGGTGGCGGCTTTCGATTGTCATGATCGAAGTTCCATCGCCCCCCGGCAGGTTCTCCATCGGGTTCCATGAGCACCCCCGAACTGCGGCGCTGGTCTCGGTAGAAATCCTCCATCAAAAATCTTTTGCGTCCCTGTGCCCAGGAAGCGAAGTCCGCCTTCGAACGAACGAACCCGCGTGTCGGGAAAATCTCGGTGACCAGACCTTCGGCGTGCAGTCTGCGCACCAACCGGTCTGCCGCGTGGGACCCTGGTTCGTGCACGACGACTGGCTTGCCCAGCTTCACCAGTCCGGCTCGGTAGGTCTCTGCCCGTATCAAGGTGACCCGCTCGCCGAGCTCTGTCTCGAGCCGTCGCAGTGCGGCGAGAACGAGATGGAGCTTCTGCCTGTGATATCGCTTGTGCGCGAGGGCGTGCGCCGACTCGATGAGCACGATCGGCCGCTCGGCCAAGTCCCCACCATAGAAGTGTGGACCGAGCTGATCGGCGAAAAGCCACAAGGGTTCCCGCATGACACCAGCTTGCCGGTCCGGCGAGTCACTCGCATCACGACAACACGGTCGTGGCGGCGTGTAAGGACCCACTCCCCCACCTGCCGCCGTGAGACGGGCGAGCGGTGCACCCACCGCGGCCGGGCGCACCGCAGCCGTCCCGCAGCACGTGCTCATCACACCGGCGGGCACCTGCTGGAACCGCTACGCTCCACACGACCCACTCACCGGTCTCGCTACCGAACACGCTCCGAACGCCGCCGCTCCGCTCATGTCGAGCGCGTCTTCGGATCTGCCGGCGGTGGGCCTATCGTCGGAACCAGCGCCGCCGCTTGAGTGAGGTTTCCGCGGGGTCGGTCGGCTGCAGTCCCAATCTTCCGGTCAGGAAGAAGGTCCCACTCACGATGTCGCCGCGCGTGGGTGGTTGATCGAGGACGGTGGTCGCGATAGCGACGTCGAGTTCGATCGCGGCGATGGTGCGGACCCGGATCCGGTGGAATGCCGTGCCGGTAACGGTATTCACGGGATTCTCGATTTCGATGACCTCGCCTGCGAACAGCGCGTGGGCGGAGGGCGTCCAGCCGGGCGAAGGTTCTACGGGCCGGATAGTTCCGGAGGGGATGAAGTGGTCGGCGGCGAATTTCGGCCCGTCATCGCCCTGTGCGGCGTAGTAGGCCTCGGCGTCGACGTGCACGGTGACGTCTTCTGCCAGGGCCGCCAGCACCAGGGATCCGTTCTCGAGCCGCCCGCCGGAGTGGGCGAGGACCGCTCGGTCTTCTAGCTCCACCGCGATGGGACAGATCAACTCCCCATCGACGCCGTCGAGGAGTTCGAGCATCGCGGTCTCGTCATCGACGAGGCGGACGTCGCGCACCGGTACCGCGGGTGCCGTGCCTGCCAGACACGGCAGGAGGAACTCGATCTCGCGGTTGCGGATCTGCGCGACCAGCCGGGCGCCAGAGGGATCAGTCCATACATGTTCGCTGATCTTCCTGGCGATCTGCCGGGCTGTGCCCGCACTGATCAAGGAGACGACCTTCTCCCCGAACTCGTCCTGGCTGGTGACACTGATCCCGATCGCCTCGAAGTGGCTGGACACGATCACTCCCCCTGTTCCACCGTCGACTGGAGACTACTTGCCGGGCCGGAACAGGGTCATCCGGTCTATGTGGGGCGCGGCGGGCAGGGCGGCGCGGCCGCCTAGTGGCTCTTGCGCCGCCGGGCGGGCACTAAGGGCCGCCCACGAGGTCGTATGCCAGGAAACAGTCGTTGGAGGCCTGGACGATAACGCTCGTCACTGTCTCTCCCCGCGGGACGATGCCTGCGGTGAACACGAGGTGCGAAGATCCGAACACGGTGAGGACGGCATCGACTTTCGCCAGCTTCGTGTCCAGGCCTGCACGAGGTGTGCAGTATGTCGTTGTTTTTGTTCAGGAGTTTTTCGTCCGGCCTTCTCCCCGGTCAGGTGCATTCTCAGAGTCCTCATCGACTGAGCGAACCGCTGTCATACAGGACATCGACGGGCTCGGAGCGGATTGTCTCCTCAGCCATCGCCACTCCCGCGGCGCGGGCCGAACCCCCAGTGAACCGGCCCGCGCCCGACGTCGCGGCGATCCCCCTACGATCGCCGCGAGTTCCCGCCACCCGACCATGGTCGACCCGGGACCGGTCCCGGCGCATGGGTGCCGGGACCCCATATTCCCGGGCTGCCGTGCCCCTTCACCTACCGCGAGTAGTCGACTACTCACGTTACGTGAAGCCGGGGCGGTCGTCACTCTCCGGGCATCTTCGTGCGTGCGCTGAATGTGGGTGTCGCACCCCCATGTGCGGGCACCGCCGAACTGAAAGCATCACTGCCGTGACGCCCCAGCTACCGGCGACGTCCCTGCCGCTGAAGTGGTGGGTGCACGGCCAGACCCCGCGCGAACGGAAAGCGGACAAGCCCGCATGGGCGGACTTCGCCGAACACGCCGTCACCACGCTTCTGCCGGAGCGCCCCCCAGTTGGTGACTGGCGTGTCGCGTTCGCCGGGGTCTTCAGGTCGTTCGTCGACGCCGCGTGCCGTGCGGCGGTCCCCGGCGACCTCGCCGACGCGGACATCGACGCGCTCCGTCAGGGTTTCGCGGTTCAACTCGACCAGCATCTGCTGAAGCTCTCGGTCCGCACGCTGGTCCTCGAACTCCACCGTGCCCGCAAGGCAGGAACCCTCCAGGGCGAGACGCCTGAAGAGCGCTTCGCGGACTTCGTGCGGCAGCAGTCCACTCCGGCCGGACTCGTCCGGCTGTTCGGCGAATACCCGGTTCTGGCCCGGCTGATCGCCCAGTCCTGCCTTCGCGCCGCCGAAGCCAACGCCGAAACGCTCACCCGTTTCTCCGCCGACGCCGACGCTCTGCCCTGCTCGGTCGCGGACGGCGAACTCGGCACGCTCGTCGAGGTCGCGGGCGGGATCGGCGACTCGCACGCGCGGGGACGTTCGGTGAAACTGCTCCGCTTCTCCAACGGCGCCAAGATGATCTACAAACCCCGGCCGCTGATTCTGCACGAGCGCTTCACCGAGGTCGTCGAACAGCTCAACAAACGGCTTCCCGGCCTCGAACTGCGGACCGCGGACGCTTTGCCGCGCGACGGCTACGGCTGGCTGCGGTTCGTCGAGCACCGGCCGTGCGGCGACATCGCCGACGTCGACCGCTTCTACCGCCGCCAGGGCATCCTGCTGGCACTCCTGCACGCGCTCGACGCCACGGACGTGCACTACGAGAACATCATCGCCGACGGCGACCAGCCGGTGCTGATCGACATCGAGACGCTGTTCCAGCCGTCGCCTGCCGAACCGCCGGACGGCGACCCCGCGGCGGCGATGCTGGCGCGGTCGGTCCAGCGCACGCTGCTGCTCCCCCAGCTCTTCGCCGGGGAACACGGCGCCGTCGACATCTCCGGCCTGGCAGGCCGAGGCGGCAAGCTGCCCACCGACCGGGTCGATTGGGCCGATCCCGGCACCGACCACATGCGGCTGGTCCGCGTGCCCGGCGAACTCGCGGGCGGGAACAACCTCCCGCGCCTCGACGGCCGCGACGTCGCCCCCGCCGAGCACAGCGCGGCGCTGCTGGCGGGTTTCCGGCTCGGCTACGACGCGATCTCCAGCGCGCGGGACGAACTCGCCGAGCACCTCCGGCGCTGCGCCGAGGACCCCATCCGGGTGCTCATCCGGCCGACGAACTTCTACTTCCGTTTGCTGGACGAGACCACCCATCCCGACCTTCTTCGCGACGCCGCCGACCGTGACCATGCGTTCGACCTGCTCGAAGAGGACTCGGCCGGAGAGGAGAAGCTCCTCCGGCTCGTGCCGCACGAGCGTGCCGACCTATGGGCGGGCGACGTCCCGATGTTCACCTCGGCCCCCGGCTCGACGTCGCTGCAGGACTCACGCGGCGACAGCGTCGAAGGCGTCGTCGACCGGCCGTCGCTGGACACCGTGCTCGCGAAGGTCGCCGACATGGACCCACTCGACCAGCGCGACCAGGAGTGGTTGATCTCGGCCACCCTCGCCATCAGCACGGCGACCGCCGGGCACCACGGTAGCGGCGAGACCGTCGAAACGGCGGTGCCGAACCAGGCACCCGACGCGGAACGCCTGCTGGTCACCGCGTGCGGGATCGCCGATCACCTCGTCGCCAACGCCTTCTCCGACGAACGCCGCTCCAACTGGCTCGGGATCGAACTCGTCGACGACCGCTACTGGACCGTGCTGCCGATGGGCGCGGGCCTCGGTGAGGGCTACTGCGGGGTCGCCTTGTTCCTCGCCCAGCTCGCCGAGCTGACCGGGATCGCGCGTTACCGCGACCTGGCCGCGTACGCGATCACGCCGCTCCCCGGCCTCTTCGCCACGCTCCGGGCCGACCGTGAGCTGGCCGCCACCGCAGGCTGCGGAGGGCTGCTGGGTCTCGGCGGCGTCGCGTACACGATCGCCCGGCTCAGCACCCTCGTCGGTCTTCCCGCGGGCGACCTCATCGAACAAGCCGTCGAGCTGATGCCCGACGCCACCTCCGAGACGCCGTCCGGATTCACGACGGGCCTCGCGGGCGGCGTAGCCTCGATGCGCTCGGTGTATGTCCAAACAGGACTGGAGACGGCGCTGGCACGGGCGGGTCGCTACACCGAGCAGTTGCTCGATCGCGAACGTCCACAGAGGACGGATTTCGCGCACGGTTCCGCCGGGATCGACTGGGTCCTGCGTGCGCACGACCGGACCGGCGAAGAACCGCCCGGAAAGGCGGACGATCGGGCGGAAAGCACCGGTGGCTGGTGCGACGGTCTCGCGGGCGCCGCTCTCGGCCTGGCGGCCAACCTACCCGATCCCGCCAACGCCCTGGAACTGGACCAGACCGTCAAACGGTTGTCCGACGAGGCACCCTTGCGGGATCTCAGTCTGTGCCACGGCGAGTCCGGAGTCTTGGAAGTGTTGTGCGTGCTGGCGGAGAACGGGCACACTGGCGCCGCCGCGGCGGTACGACGGCGGACCGGCCATCTGTTCGCCGCCGTCGACCAGCGCGGTACGCGCTGCGGGACCCCCGGCGCGATCCCCTCGCCAGGGCTGCTGAGCGGCCTGGCGGGCATCGGCTACGGGCTGCTGCGGCTGGGATTCGGCGATCTGGTCCCGTCCGCGCTCCTGCTCCGCCCCGACCGTCCGCATCCGGCGGCCACCATCGTTCAACCGGCAAACCGAGTATGAGGAGAAAACCCGAATGTACGAAAGAGATCTGCCCGCCACCGAAGACGCCCTCGGCGCCGTGAACCTGCCGCGCGCCCTTGAGGTCGGCTCGCGCAACCACGCGCTGGCGGGCAGCAAGCCGCGGCTGAGCGCCAACCCGCTCGCCACCCTGTCCGGCGACCCCGGCTCGCCGTCCGTGGTCAGCGTCTTCGCCGGCGGCTGGATCTGAGAAAGGCTCACGAAGGCGGGCTCGCGCCGCCCGCCTTCGTGATCAACTCTTCGCCGTAGCACGGGAATCCGCTCGCTATAGTCACGGCGGTGGGGATCCGTTCGTCGCGGGTGATCGGTCGCGACGCTGAACTGGCCGAGCTTTCCGAAGCTCTCGATCGCGCCATCGCCGGCCGCGGCGGCGCGATCTTTCTCGTGGGCGAAGGCGGGATCGGCAAGTCCCGGCTCGCCATCGAAGCCGCTTCACGAGCGGTCGCCGCGGATATCCCGGTCCTGCAGGGCAGGGCCAGTTCGATCGGCCCGCTCGTCCCGTTCCGGCCGTTGACCCAGGCGCTGCTCTCGCACTTCCGCGGCGGCGGCCCGCCCGAAGCGGCGGAACTCGACCCGTTCATCCCGGTACTCGCCCAGCTCGTCCCCGACTGGAGCCAAGGCGACCGGCCGCGGGAATCGGGCTCCTTGATGGTGCTCGCCGAAGCGGTGTTCCGGCTGCTGGCCGTCACCAGCCGCGACCGCGGCTCGCTCCTGGTCCTCGACGACCTCCAGGACGCCGACGCCGAAACGCTGTTCATCCTCGAATACCTGGTCGACAACCTGTCCGCGGCGCAGACCCTGTTCGTCGGCACACTCCGCAACGAACCCTCCGATGCCCTCCGCCTGGCGACCTCCGGTGCCCAGCGGATGAGCTGCGCGGTCCTCGAACTCGGCAGGCTCGGCCTCGCCGACACCCGCGCCCTCGCCGCGGCCTGCCTGGAGACCGAGCCGGGGTACCTGCCGGCGCCGGCCGCGGAACTGTTGTGGCGCAACAGCGCCGGCCTTCCGTTCATCGTCGAGGAACTCCTCCACGGCATGGTGAACGACGGCCTGCTGGTCGAGAGCCGGGACGGCTGGCGCGTCATCGGCGAGCTTCGCGCCCGCGTGCCCGCCGCGCTGGTCACCAGTATCGGCGTCCGGATGGGGCAACTCGGCGAACAGGCGGGAGAACTGCTGTCGGTCGCCGCGATCATCGGCCGCCGTTTCCCGCTGTCGGTGGTGCAGACCGTCACCGGCACCAACGACCGAACGCTGCACAACCACCTGACCGCCGCGGTGTCGGCGAACCTGGTGACCACCGACGAGACGACGCCAGGCTGGTACGCCTTCCGGCATCCGCTGACCGCGGAAGCGCTCCTGGAGCGCCAGTCCCCGGCGCGGAAGGCGGCGCTCGCCCGTCAGGCCGCCGACGCCGTCGAGAAGCTGTACCCGGGACTGCCGGGCGATCTGTGCGCGCTCGTCGCTTCGCTCCGGCTGACCGCGCTGGACGAGCGGGCGGCGGGACGGCTGTTCGCCGAAACCGGTCGTCGCGCCCTCGACGCCGGTGCCGCGGACTCCGCGGTCACGATGCTCACCAAGGCCGTCGACCTGCTCGCCGGGGCCGACGCGGGTGATCGTGCCGAAGTCCTGGAGACGCTGCTGTACGCACTCGGGCAAACCGGTCAATTCGACCGCGCCGTCGAGCTTTCCGCCGGTTTCGGCGAGATCGGGACACTCGAACGAGCCGCGAAACTGCATACCCAGCTGGCCTGGGCCGCCTACATCGCCGGACGGCACGACGAATGCCTCGGCCAGATCGAACGCGCCCGCGCTCCTCTCGGTTCGGCGATCTCGCCCGCCCAGCGAGCCGCGCTCGACGCCGTCGAAGCGAACCTCTGGCTCGACGTCCCAGGCCGGACCGGCACGGCGGAACGACTCGCACGTCAGGCCTGGAAAGTGGCCGAGGAGACCGCGCAGCCGTTCGTCGTCTGCCAGGCGCTCCAGGTGCTCGGCATGCTCGCGCTGTCGCGTGACCTCGCCGAATCCGAGCACTACATGCAACTCGCGCGGCGGACCGCCGAGGACAACCACCTCCACCACCTCCGCACCCAGGCGCTGGTCCGGCTCGGTGGGCATCGCGTGCTGATGAACGGCGACGAGCAGACCCTGCTGCTCGCTCGCGCCGACGCCCAGCGGACCGGATCGATCACACTGCACTGCGCGGTCGATTCCGTGCGCACCATGCACGCGATCCTGCGCTGCGAGTTCGAGACCGCGCACGCACTGCTGGAGGAGAACCTCGCCGTGCTCGGCAGGCTCCGGCTGACCGCGCTGCTGCAGTACGCGCATATGACCACGGCGATGTCGGCCGGGCACCGGGCGGACCGCCCGGCGATGGAACAGGCGCTCGAGGACTTCCGGGAGAGCGGCGGCGAGAACGCGCAGGAGATGGTGCTGAGCATCGGGCTGGCGCGGGTCTTCTGCTCACTGCTCGAGGAGGACTTCGACCGGGCACGCCGGGAACTCGAGCAGGTGACCGAACTGGAGGACCGGCGGCCGAGCCGGTTCCACCTCGCCGGGCAACACGGGCTCAGGACGCTCGTCGACACCCTCGGCGGCGCCGCGTGCCCCGAAGCCGGATCCGCCGTGAGCGGGATGCGATGGAACCGGCAGTTCGTCGAATTCGCGCACGCCGTCGAGCACGGCAGGCGAGGCGACGCGACCGAAGCCGGGCGAGCGGTGGCAGCCGCGTTGAAGACGTCGGAGCCCTATCCGCTGGCCCGGCACCTCGGACTCCGGCTGATCGCCGAACCGGCCGCCGCCGACGGCTGGGGCGATCCGGCAGGCTGGCTCAAGCAGGCCGAAGAGTACTTCCACGGCCGGGACATCCAGGCGGTCGCGGCCGCCTGCCGGAGCCTGCTCCGCAGACTCGGCGCACCCGTCCGGCAGCGCCGTGCCGGTGTCGACCGCGTCCCCGGCGACCTGCGCGCGTCCGGCGTCACCGTCCGCGAGTACGAGGTGCTGGTGCTGCTCGCCGAGCGCATGGGCAACAAGGAAATCGGCGCCCGGCTGCACATCTCCCCCAGGACGGTCGAAAAGCACGTCGCGAGCCTGCTCGCCAAGACCGGTCTCGCCGACCGTTCGGCCCTCGCCGAACACGCCGCCGGACCGCGACCTGGCATGCTGTGATCCATGAGCGACCTCACCGTGTACGGCGCCGGCTGGTGCCCCGACGTGAAACGCAGCCGTGCCCTGCTGGACGCCGAGGGTGTCGAGTACGACTACATCGACGTCGAAGCGGACTCCGGCGCCGAAGAGACCGTGCGAGCACTGCAGGACGGTGAGCGGCGGATCCCGACCATCGTCTGGCCGGACGGAACCCACCTGGTCGAACCGAGCGACGACGAGCTCACCGCGCACCTGAACCGATGACCCTGCCGGACGTCCCGGTCGGCACGAGGGTCGTCGTGCGCTACCGGATCGAAGGCGGGTTCACCGACGCGCTCGGCTACCTGCGCTCCCGCGACGACGCGGAATGCACCGTGGAGACCAAACGCGGTCTCGCGACGATCCGGCTGGCGGATATCGTGCTGGCGAAGACGGTTCCGCCGCCGCCGGTGCGGCGTCCCGCCTCGTGAGCGGTTCAGGCGAGCGGCTTGTCCAACACGGCCTTCACGTGGCTGAAGGTGTCGATCGAGTAGCGGCCGTGATAGCGGCCCATCCCGCTCTCCCCCACCCCACCGAACGGCAGGTCAGGCGCCGCGAGGTGGATGATCGCCGCGCCGAACACCAGTCCACCCGACGACGTCTCCGTCTCGATCCGGCGCTTCGTCTCCTCTGATTCGGTGAAGGCGTACAACGCGAGCGGCTTGTCGCGTTCGTTGACGAACGCCAGCGCCGCGTCGACGTCGGGAACTTCGATGATCGGCAGGATCGGGCCGAAGATCTCGTCCTGCATCACCGGGGCGTCCGGAGAGACGTCGGTGAGCACGGTGGGCGCGATGTACTTCTCGCCGGGGTCGGCCTTGCCGCCGACGACCGCGGTTCCGTTGTCCAGCAAGGCGGCGAGCCGGTCGTAGTGCCGCGTCGAGATGATCCGGCCGTAGGAATCACTGGTGGCCGGGTTCTCGCCGAACATCCCTTCGACGGTCTCGGCCAGGTGCTCCGCCAGCTTCGGACCGGTGCCGCCGATCGCGAGGACGTAGTCGGGTGCGACGCAGGTCTGACCCGCGTTGGCGAACTTGCCGTAGGCGAGCCGCTGCGCGGTCAAGGCGAGATCCGCGCCCGGCTCGACGATCGCCGGGCTCTTCCCGCCCAGTTCGAGCGTGACCGGTGTGAGGTGCTTCGCGGCCGCGGTCATCACGATCCGGCCGACGGTCCCGTTTCCGGTGTAGAAGATGGTGTCGAACTTCTGCTCCAGCAATGCCGTCGTCACCGGGATCGCGCCCTCGACGACGCGCACGCCTTCGACGTACTTCGGCAGGTGCTCGGCGATCGCGGCCGAGGTGTTCGGAGACAGTTCACTCGGCTTCACGACCGCGCAGTTGCCCGCCGCCAGCGCCCCGACCAAGGGCGCGAGCACCAGTTGCAGCGGGTAGTTCCACGGCCCGATGATCAACGCGACTCCGAGCGGTTCGCGCACGACGCGGCCACTCCCCGGCCGCAGGGTCCGGGGGATGTCGGCGGGCTCCGGATTCAGCCAGGTGTCCAGGTTCTCCAGCGTGTGGTCGATCTCGTTGCGTACGAGCGCGATCTCCGCGCGCTTCGCCTCGGCGGCGTTCTTGCGCAGGTCGGCGTAGAGCGCCTCGAGGAAGACGTCCTCCTGTTCGGACAGGAGAGCGCGCAACCCCATGAGCTGCGTCCGCCGCCAGGCCACCGGTTTGGTGACACCGGAACGGAAGAGTTGGCGCAGGGCATCGACGATGGCGGGCGCATCACTGCTGATCATGATCTCGAGCCTAACAACGTGAGTGCAACTGCGGCCAGTTCAACGCCAAGCAGTATAGGGCGTTATACAGAGGAGTGGTCCGTGAAGGCCTCCTTGAGGGACTCTGGGTCCCTTAAGGAGGCCTTCACGGACCACGAACTACGCCTCAGCGCGACAGGACCGCAGGGGGCGAGGAGGCGAGCGCTACGGGTAGCTGATCAGGTTGCTCGGCGTGGTCCCCTGCGGGGTCGCCGCCCCCGCGTCGTTGATCACGTGGGTGATGGTCCCCTTGTAGTTCAGCGACACCGTCACCAGATTGTGGAACCGGACGCCGGAGCGGTTCGGCACCTCGAACGCGTGATACAGATTCACCGACGGGTTGTCGTTGAAGAAGCAGTAGCTGCCGAGGCCCCACGCCTCGTGTGTGGTCACGTTGTCCCCCACCTTGTAGGCGGCGTAACCGTTGAGCCCGTTGGGACTCTTCCACCCCGCTTGGTCCGGGACGTCGTACGGGATCTCGTTCTGGAAGAAGATCGTCCGGCCGTTCTGGCCGTTCCAGATCACCTGGTACTTCTGGTAGTGCTCGACGAACAAACCGGTCGCCAGTACGTTGTCGCCGTTGACGACCACGCCCGTGTCGCCGGTGTTGATCGTCCAGCCGTACGTGCCCGGGTTGCCGTGGTCCGCTCGCCAGGCCCAGATGTGGTCGATGATCGTGTCACGGCTGTTGACGATCAGGCTGTTCGTCGCCTTCCCCGCGATCTGACCACCGATCCGGAAGAACACGTCCTGCAGTGTCGTCGGGTTGGCCGAGTGATTCGCCGTCGAGCCCGCCGGGCCGACCGTGAGCAGGGACTGCGAGTTGGTCGTGCCGGCGTCGAACAGCAGGCCCTTGAGCCGCACACCGTCCACGTCGGCGACCCGCATCGCGTCGACGCCGTTGTCGGGCACCAGCGTCGGATATCCGATGCCGAGGACGACGGTGTTCGCCTTGCTCACGTTCAGCGTCTGGTTCAGGTGATAGACGCCAGGCGTGAAGAACAGGTTGCAGCCCTGCGAAAGCGCGGTGTTGATCGACGACGCCGTGTCCCCCGCCTTCACGACGTGGAACCGGCTCATCGGCAGCGAGCTGCCAGGGGTGCCACCGTTGACCCAGCTCGGCCCGGAAGCGTTGGTGCGCAAGGAAGGCAGAAAAACGCGGTATTTGCCGGAGCCGTCGAGGTAGAGATACGGGACGTCGCGGGACACCGGCGTGGTGCCGAGCGTCGTCTCCGGCGGGTTCGGGAAGGTGTTCGCCGGGGCACCGTTCGTCCCGGAGAAGACCATGTTCCAGACGCCGCCCTCCCAGCTGCCGTAGTTGCTGTCGCGGGTGTACCACTGCTGTTGCGAGATCGACGCGGTCTTACCGGAAACCTTGCTGTCAGCCGTGTAGCCACCGCTGGCGAAGCCATAGCTGGCCGGGAAGAGGTTCAACCCACCGCGGATGTCCATTCGCCGGAACGGCGCGGCCTGCGCGACGGCCCAGCGGGTCGCGCCGCTGCTCGGAACGACGGCGAGGTTCTCCGTCGAGCGCCAGAAGTTCTGCAGCGCCACTCCCTTATCCGACTCGTTGAAGGCGTCGACGGTCACGTCGCCGTTGATCACGACGTCGCCCGGGTTCTGCCCGAGACCGGCGACGGAGGTGTAGTAGCCGACGTCGTCGTGGATCCCGCTGTAGACACCGGGTTTGAACAGGTGCGCGTACCGGCGTTCGGTGAACTGCGCGGTCAGGGTGTCCTTCTGCTGGTTGAAGTCCGCGTCCAGCCGGGCCTGGACCGACTGCGCCGACATGCCGGGGTCGAAGATCCGCACGTTCGGGCCGAAGTCCGGGACGTCGGCTTGGACCGGGCAGGACGCCTGTGTCGTTCCGATCGTGTAGCTCGCCGAGGCCACCGAGGAGTTCGCCAAGCCTGATTGCAGCGCGATCGCGGAAACCGTCGAGGAGGCGGAGACCATGATCGGCCCGGTGTACGCAGTGGATGACGCGGTCGGCATGGAACCGTCCACTGTGTACCGGATGGTCGCGCCGACGGTCGCTGTCGACAGCGTCACCGAACGGGCACTCGGGTAGCTGCCGCCAGGCGGGTCGAACGTCGGCGCGGCGACCGTCGTGCCAGTGCCGCCGTGCGTGTGGCTGAAGTGCGGGGTTTCGTACTGCGGCCCGTTCTTCTCGTAGGTGAACCAGTAGTCGAGCACCGTGCCGGTGGCGAGCGAACCGACGGTGTGCCGCCACGTGCCGCCGCTGTCGGTCATCCGGACGTTCTGCTGCCCCACCCCAGGAACACCGGTGTAGTGGAGGTCGACGTACCGCGCGGTCGTCGCCGGTGTGAAGGAGAGCTGCGCCTGGGTCGCGCTCGAGGACGCGGCACTCTGGCTGTAGTCGGCGGCCGCGGCGGCGGTGGCACCGACGAGACCAGCGGCGATCAGGAGCGCCGAGAGGCCGAGGGCGAGCACCCCCCGGACCTCTGTCCGTCGTTTGGGCCGCACAAGGATTCGGTTCACGTCGTGACACCTCCGGCGTTGGAAATCCACGGGCGAAGCAATTCGTTGCGCGCCACAACAAAGTAACCTTCCGCGCGATATGTCCGGATCACGCTTCGGTAACAGTGGTGGTCCAAACCACTGACTACTCCTGGCGGCTCCGCCGGATACGGCCATCCTGCCGCCCGGATACCCCTATGTGGCCTCTTCAGGCGTCCGGGACGACGTACAGCGTCGAAGCTTCCCCGCCGTGCATGGCACTCAGGCTGGCCCGGCAGGCCAGCAGTACTTCGCGGTTCGCGGCCGTGTCCGGCGGGACGCCGCAGCCGTCGCAGGAGAGCTCGACCGATCCCGGGGCGGTCTCGTCGACCTCGACGACGACCGTGCGATCGCACCGGCGGCACCAGCGGTGCCCGGTCACGACCACGATGTGCATCGGATCGGAGATGCACTGATGCACCCAGCAGCGGTGCACGTAGCAGGTGGTCCGGGCGTGCGCGCTCAGCCCGTGTTCCTCCGCCACGTCTTCGGCGGCGAGGATCGCGGCCAACCGCCGGTCGGCGATCTCGCCGTACCGGTCCCGTCTTCGCGCCGGAGGCGCCGAGTCCGCCGGGGTGAGCAGTCTGAGATGAGCCCGTGAGGGTGGCGAAGTCCGTAGCACCATGGGGGTCTCAACCTTTCGGCGTCCACGGGAAGTCATATCAGGTCACGCCCGATTCCGCCGGAGTGACACCCGACCGGGGGATATCACGATCCCGGGAAGGCACGTTTGTACGGCCCTTGTATTCGCGCTGCTCATGCTGGCCCGACAACGGGCGAGTTCGTTTCAGGAGGCAGGAATTGTTGACCAAGGTAGCCGTGCTCGCGACAGCGACCGCGCTCTCTTTCGGCGTGGCCGCACCGGCCAGTGCCGAAGTGACCGTGACCGCGTTGCCCGCGGCCAGCATGGAAGCGGTGCTCAAGGCCGCGCAGATCGACCCGCGACGAGCCGACAACGCTTTGACACCAGGCGCCAAGGACAGCGTGCTGCTGGTCGAGCAGGCGTTGGCCGACAAGGGACTCCTCGACCAGCAATACGTCGACGGCCACTTCGGCACGTCGACGATCACGGCGTATTCCAGCTATCAGAAGTCGTTGGGGTACACCGGGATCGACGCTTCCGGTCTGCCGGGCAAGACGTCGCTCGAGAAGCTGGGCGACGGCCGGTACACCGTTACCGCGACGGTCGCGGCGGGTAGCCGCCTGACCTACCACGGCAAGGCGATGAACACCCGCACCAAGGCGATGCTGGTGAAGGCGGAGGGTCTGCTCGGCAGGCAGCTGACCATCACGCAGGGCTCGTACAACCCCGGTGGCGTCGGCGCTTCGGCCGGGACGCACGACGGCGGCGGCGCGCTCGACATCGGCGTCGAGGGGATGTCCTCGGCCACGCGGACCGACGTCGCGAAGAAGCTGCGCCAGGTGGGCTTCGCGGCTTGGGTCCGGACTCCGGCTCAGGGTTTCGCCTACCACATCCACGCCATCGCTCTGTCCGATCCGGACCTGTCGTCCGGCGCGCAGCACCAGGCCGGTGACTACTACCTCGGGTACAACGGCCTCTCCGGCCGAGGTTCCGACGACGGCCCCGCCGTCTCGCCGAAGCTCACCTGGGAGGAGTACCAGCGCGCGTGACCCGCTTCCCGAAGGCCACCTTCCGCCGACGTCGATCATCGGCGAAAGGTGGCCTTCGGGCCGTCCAGGAAGCCCCGAGTAGGCTTCGGCGCGACGGCAAAACCAGCGGGAAGGGAACATCGCGTGGAGGCTCAACCTGTCGGTCAGTGGCTCGACGAGCTGGCTTCGAAGGCCTCGACGCCCGGTGGTGGCGCGGCGGCCGCGATGAACGCCGCCGTGGGTGCCGCCCTGGTCTCCATGGTGTGCAATCTGACCATCGGCAAGCCGAAGTACGCCGAGCACGAAGCGACGATGACGGAAGCACTGGCCAAGGCCGAAGACCTCCGCGGTCGCGCACTCGGCCTCGCCGCCGACGACGCCGCCGCGTTCGACGCGGTGGTCTCCGCGTACAAGCTCCCGAAGGCCACCGACGAGGAGAAGCAGGCCCGCAGCGCCGCGATCCAGGCCGCGCTGGTCGGCGCCGCCGACGTTCCCCTGCGCACGGCCGCCCTCGCCGCCGAAGTCGTCGATGTCGCCGCCTCGATCCTCGAAGGCGCCAACACCAACGTCATCTCCGACATCGCGGTCGCCGCCTCCTCCGCCAAGTCCGCGCTCGAGTCGGCCGTGGTCAACGTCGAGGTCAACCTCGCGTCGATGTCCGACGAGCAACTGCGCAAGGAGACCGAGGCCCGCCTCGCCGAGCACACCCCCGCAGCCGGGCGCGCCGACGCGCTCGTCGCCAAGGTCCGCGAGAGGATCGCCCGATGACGCTGATCGACGGGCGCGCGATCGCCGCCGCCATCACCGCCGAAGTCACCGAGACCGCCGCCAAGCTGCGCGAATCGGGCACCACCCCGACGCTGGCCGTGCTCGTGCCGACCGACGACGACGCCACCGCCTGGTACGTGCGCTCGATCGAACGCGCGGCGAAGAAGGTCGGTGTCGACTGCCGGGTGGTCCAGCTGGAGAAACCGACCGGCGAGGACGTCACCCGCGAACTCGACAAGCTGTCCGCGGACCCGGCGGTCCACGGCATCATCTGCCAGACGCCGCTGCCCGAGGGCGTGACGCTGGACGACGTCGGCGCGCACATCGACCCGCGCAAGGACGTCGACGGCGCCAACCCGGTCAGCCTCGGCCGCCTCACCGCGGGCCTCCCGACCTACGCGCCCGCCACCGCCGCCGCGGTGCTGGAGATCCTGAAGCGTGAGCAGGTCGTCCTGTCCGGCGCCCAGGTCGCCGTCGTGGGCCGCTCGACCGTGGTCGGCAAGCCCGCCGCGCTGCTGCTGCTCGGCGAGAACGCGACGGTGACCGTCTGCCACTCCCGTACCAAGGACCTCGCGGCGGTCACCAAGACCGCGGACGTCCTGGTCGTGGCGGTCGGCCGCGCGCACTTCATCGGCGCGGACCACGTCAAGCCCGGTGCCGTGGTGATCGACGTCGGCACCAACCCGACGGCCGAAGGCGGGCTCGTCGGCGACGTCGACCAGGCCGCTGTCGAGGGGATCGCGGGCTCGATCACGCCGGTACCCGGCGGCGTCGGCCCGGTCACGACGTCACTGCTGCTGCGGCACACCGTCACCGCCGCGCAGGCCTGATCCAGGACCCGGCGACGGCGGCCACCGTCCTCCGCACCTGCTCTGCCTCGGGGGCGGCGCCGGTGCGGTCGGCGAACAGCAAGTGAGTGGCGCCGATGAGCGTCGCCGCGAGCGTGTCGACGTCGGCGTCTTCGGTGATCCTGCCCTTTTCGCGTTCCGCCGCGAGGTAGCCGGCGATCATCACGGCGGCCTGGGTCAGCACCGGGACCCCGGCAGGCCACTGGCGGCGCAATCGGGCGCGCAGTTCGTCGCGGAAGATCACGAGCGGGACGATCGCGACCGCGACCGACTCGAACACCGCCGTCAGAGCTTTCGCCAGGTTGTCGACGACCGTTCCGGTACCGACGGCCTCGCGAAGGCTCTCTTGGTCCAGCTTCTCGACGCGGTCCAGCACGAACTCGGCGAGGAACGCGTCGAAGTCGTCGAAATGCCGGTGCAGCACGCCTTTCGCGCAGTCCGCTTCGGTGGTCACCGCGCGGCTGGTGAGCCCGCTCGGCCCGTCCCGCAGCAGGACCCGTTCAGCGGCGTCGAACAACTGCGCGCGCACGGCACGAAGAGCTACCCCGGTCGGCATACGGCTCCCTTGCGTTGACGAGTGGGCAAATGCCCACTTAGGGTGGGCGCATGCCCACTCTAGCTTCGGGGCGGGAGCCTCACCGGCATCGGCAGGCCGCGGAATCCTTCGGCGGGGACGTCGAGCGTTACGACCGCACCCGGCCCGCCTATCCCCCGGAACTCATCGACCGCCTCATCACCTCCGCTCCAGGCCGCGAAACCCTCGACGTCGGCATCGGTACCGGGATCGAAGCGCGCCAGTTGCAGGCGGCGGGCTGTCAGGTCCTGGGCGTCGAACCGGACCCGCGAATGGCCGCGTTCGCCCGCCGGAGCGGAATCGACGTCGAGGTCGCGACGTTCGAAACCTGGGAACCGGCCGGACGCCGGTTCGATCTGCTCGTCTCCGGCCAGGCCTGGCACTGGATCGACCCGGTCGCGGGCGCCGCCAAGGCCGCCGAAGTGCTGCGGCCGGGCGGGGTCTTCGCCGCGTTCTGGCATGTGCCCGAACCGCCGGAGGAGGTCACGGACACCTTGGCGGACGCTTACCAGCGGCTCGTGCCGGA
The DNA here is from genome assembly GCF_047608695.1 of Amycolatopsis sp. cmx-11-32. NCBI lineage: Bacteria > Bacillati > Actinomycetota > Actinomycetes > Pseudonocardiales > Pseudonocardiaceae > Amycolatopsis > Amycolatopsis sp. cmx-11-32. The sequence continues at coordinate 80,851 of NZ_JADNQN010000019.1, forward strand.
CGCCCCGATCGACCTCAAGAGCGTGCCGACACAGCCTACTGACCCGTACGGTCCGCTCATCGCGAAGGTCGCAGACGGCCTGCGAGAAGTCGGCGGATTCGGCGAACCGGAGCGAAGCCGTCACGACTGGGATCGGGTCTACACCCGCGACGAATGGCTGGAACAGCTCCCGACGTTCGGCTCGCTCACCTGGGTCGAACCTGTTGTCCTACAGGAAATTCTCGCCGAGGTGGGCGCGACGATCGACGGCATGGGCGGTCGGTTCACCACCCGCTACGCCACCGTCGCGATCTCCGCGATCCGGGAGTGACCGGTGGCGGAAGCCGTGCCGCTCCCGCCACCGGAGTCCGTCAAGGCGTGACGGGGATGTTGGTCAGCCCGTTCACCGCCCTCGACACGGAAGGCAGATCGAACTCGATCGTCCACTGTGTACTGTTCGCGTCGCCGGTGTTGGCCAGCGTGTACTTCCCGCCGTACCCGCTGTCCCAGACCGAACCCCTGGCGAACGTGGCGGACAGGCTGGGCCCGGCCGCCTCCGCCGTGACGACGACGCCGAACAGGCCCGCCGCCGACGCCGTGGCCGCGATCGCGGCGCGCAGTCGTTTCCTCGTCATTCCGTGCCTCCGCATCGTGTTCCGGCGAGCGAGCACGCGACCGGAAGTCCCTGACCTGCGGCGTTGAAACCGAACGTCGCCGTGCCGCCGGGTTTGACGCTTCCGTTGTGCGTCGCGTTCCCGAACCGGTAGTGCCGGCCGGTCTTGGTCAGCACCGAACTCCACGAACTGCTGACCGTCGTCCCCGCGGGCAGGTCGAACTCGACCGCCCACGTCCCCACCGTGGCCGAACAGGTGTTGGTGATGGTGAAACCGCCGCCGTAGCCACTGTCCCACACCGATTTACGGGCGAACGCCGCCGTCAGGCACGCGCCGGGATTCGGCGTGGTCGTGATGGTCGGCGTGGTCGTGGTGGTGGGTGTGCCCGTCGACGAGGACGGCGGAGTCCCGTCGACGGACTTCAGGAACAGCGAAGACGCGGCGTCGGTCGTGCTCGCGTCGACCCCGTGCCCGCCGGTGTAGTCCAGCTGCTCGTTCTTCGCCCAGTCGGCGATCGGTGTGCCTCCGACGTCGAGGTGTTTGTACGCGGTGCCATCCCAGCCGAAGACGTAGACGCGGTGCCGTTCGGCGTAGAAGTCGTTATACGGGCCGTTGTCCGTGAGCTGTTTGGTCATGGCGTTGTTGAAGAACACGTTGCGGTAGCCGGAACCGCCCGACCACTTGACGGCCTTCTTGCCCGCGCCCCACCAGATCGGATACCAGTTCGAATCGTCGGGACCGCCGCCGCCCTCCTCGCCGCAGTTGGCCCGGCAGTTCCCGGAGCGGTGCGCGTAAGGGACCTTGACCGTGTTGAGTTCGAAAAGGTTGTTGCGCTCCCAGCCGCCGTGCAGGTTCAGGTCGGAGTCGAACGAGTTGCCGATCACCACGTTGCCCGAGGCGGACCACTGGAAGGTGAAGTGCCGCAGCAGGGTCGTGGTGTTCCCGGCGTAGAGGGAGTCCCAGACCCGGGAGCCGCGGAAGTAGCCGTTGCCGCCCTTGCCCTTGTTCCACGAGCCGTTGAGTTCGTTGTCTACGATCTGGAGGTTCTTGGCCTCTTCCGTGACGATCGGGTGCGACCCGGTCATCTCCGCGCGGATGCCGCGGACCCACGAGTTCGCCGCCCACTTGAACACGATTCCGTGCATCTCGGCGGCCGGTGCCATGTTCCCGTAGTTGTTGTTCGCCTCCGCCGGGTTCAGGCCTGGCATGTCCTGCGTGAACCCGAGGTTCTCGAATCCGACGCCGAGCACCGGGTCGACCAGCGGCGCCGCCTTGGAGTCGTAGGTGGCGCCGTCGATCGGGGCCGAGCCGTCCGAAGTGGACGTGACCGGGACGTCGTACTCGAGGGGTTTGTCGAGGGTGATGGTGCGCGCGGACGTGTCGAGCGCGGTGATCGTGAAGATCTGCTGGCGCATGTGCATATTGAGGAGCGGGAACGTGGTCGGGGTGGCCTGCTGCTGCTCGTAGAACTTCCGCGAGTTGGCCGCACGGAGGTTGACCAGGTTCCCGGCGGCGAGTGACGTCAGGGCGCCGCTGCCCGCCAGGTGGACGACGCGCTCCCCCGTCCGCGCGGCGAACGCGGTGTCACCCGGCTTGCCCCGCAGCTTCACCCCGGCCTTCCAATGGACGTTGATCGTGCCTTCGAAGATGTCCTTGCGATTGGCGGGCGCCGACGAGTAGTCGCTCGCGTAGGACGAGTGCACTCCCCTGGACTGGACACGGAACAGCCCGCGTCCCGGCCACAGCCAGCCACCCTTGCCCGCACCCGAGGTCATCCCGTCCTCGTCCCAGTCGGAACCGTCCGGGGTGAGGGCGTCGTACAGCGTGTTCGTGTCGGGCTTGTAGACGAACTTCGTCGCGTCCCTACCCGCGCCGCGCAGGATCAGGTAGTCCGCGTCGACGTGGATCTCGTGCGTGACGTCGAACCGCCCGGCCGGGAAGGTGATCGTGCTCAGCTTGGTGTAGCTCCCGGACGGCGAGCACGCGCCCTTGATCCCGTCGATCGCCGCCTGGATCCCGTTCGTGTCGTCGGCGCCGTCGTCGGGCTTGACGTTGTACTGGCTCGCCAGTTCCGCCGCGGTGACCTGGCAGGTGGCGTTCGGATTCACTTCCCCGGAGCCGGGCAGCGCGCCGCCGCCCCGGTACCCGGCCTTGGACCAGTCATAGAGCCCCGTGACCGGCACGCGGCGATTGGCCGCGCCGACATCGAGGCCGGTCAGCGCACCGGGGCCCGGCGCCGCGGCCGCCACCTCGGGTGGTACCTGCAGGAGTGCGACGGTGGCGACCACGGCGGCGACCGCCGGTAGGACGGCACGACGAAGAGGACTTTTTCGGGACACCCGAAACCTCCGTGACGGACTGACGGAAGGTGTTGCGGCGTGTACACCCGGACCCCGTCTTTATAGTTCACATCCCTGTCGCCCGTCAACAGATGTGAACCACGTCCACGTATGTGAACGGTCCATCACCACTGCCGTCGCGGAAGTGTGCGCCACGGTGCGACCAAGCCGTGGAGGCCTCCTTCCTACCTTGAGAGCAGGGTCCGGGCAGAGTCGCAGAGCTGCCGGCGGCAATCCGGACTTGTCGTCGCTAGTGCCTGCCAGACTCGAGCGGGGAGGATTGGAGACGTTCAACGTCCGAGACCTCCCCGCTCGGGCATGTGCCGGGGTTCCTTGGGGAGGCATGTTCCTCAACCTCTGTTGATCAAGCTCCGCAACCAATGTGACCCCGCGCGGCCTTCACAGTGACCCCACTGTGACATTGGGTCGCTGAGCGTCTCCAATGCCACATCGGGAGCACCCTTCGCCACCTCAGGCGCAGCCAAGACCGAGCCTGCTCAGCCTTCCCCGGTACGGAAGCGGTCGAGCACCCGCCGCTCCCGCTTGGTCGGGCGCCCCGCACCTCGCTCCCGCCGCGCCACGGGTATCGCGGACTCGGGCGGCGGTGCGGGCGTCCTGTCGATGAAGCAGGTCGCGGCATCGACGGCGCCGACGCGTTTCTGGATCACCCGCGTCACTTCCAAGATTCGCGTGGTGTCGTTGACCCTGGCACGCACCTCGTCGCCCGCCACGACCGTGGTCGCGGGTTTGGCGGGTTTGCCGTTCACGCGGACATGGCCGCCACGACATGCCGCGGCGGCGTCCGGGCGTGTTTTGGTCAGCCGGACGGCCCACAGCCAGCGATCAACTCGAGTGGACTCCACAGCCGTACATAGTGGCCCATCCACGCTCGCGATGCCCACCCACCTGGCCCGTACTTGAAGAAAAGAAAGCCGGCGATTATTGCCACCCGTCGAGGTACTGGGTATAACTTGTTCTAAATCCCTCAACGGTGAGGATGATCACATGAGCGACGAAATCAAGTGGCGAAGCACATCGGGACGATTATCCCGCCGCGTTTTCATCGCAGGAACTGGTTCTATCTTGGGCGCCGCGGCGCTTGGCGGGACCGCTTCCGCCTCAGCCGGGAACAAGCCGTCCGCGAGCAACTCGATCGCCGACGCCGCACGAGTCCCGGCGCTCGTCATCGGTTCCGGCTACGGTGGCTGTGTCGCCGCGCTCCGGCTCGCCGAAGCGGGTGTCGACGTGCACCTCGTCGAACTCGGCATGGCGTGGGACACCCCTGGCACGGACGGCAAGATCTTCGCCAACACCACCACCCCCGACTACCGGTCCTTCTGGCTGCGGACCAGGACCAAACAGCCGCTGAGCAACTTCCTCGGGTTCCCGATCGACAAGGACGTCCCGCGCCACACCGGGATCCTCGACGCCGAGGACTTCGGCGGCATCACCGTCTACCAGGGGCGCGGCGTCGGCGGCGGCTCGCTGGTCAACGGCGGGATGGCCGTCACGCCCAAACGCGAGAACTTCGGCGCGGTTCTGCCCACGGTCGACGCCGACGAGATGTACGGCGTCTACTACCCGCGCGCCAACGCTGGTCTCGGTGTCGCCACCATCGACCCGAACTGGTTCGAGACGGCCGAGTGCTACCAGTACGCGCGAGTCGGCCGGAAACACGCGCGGCGGTCCGGTTTCCCGTTCCTGTTCGTCCCGGACGTGTACGACTGGGACTACATGAAGAAGGAGCAGGCGGGCACGGTTCCGAAGTCCGCACTGGCCGGGGAGATCCTCTACGGCAACAACGCGGGCAAGAAGTCGTTGCAGCAGACCTATCTTCCGCGGATCAAGGCGACGGGACGCGTGACCATCTCACCCCTGCACCGCGTCACCACGGTCACCCCCGCGTCCGGCGGCGGCTACACCGTGATCTTGGAACAGCTCAACACCAGCGGCACGGTCACCGCGACCAAATCCGTGACCGCGGACAAGGTGTTCTTCGCCGCGGGCAGTGTCGGCACGAGCAAACTACTGGTCAAGCTCAAGGCGACCGGCGCGCTGCCCAACCTGGGCAACGAGGTCGGAAAGAGCTGGGGCGACAACGGGAACGTCATGTGCGGCCGGGCCAACCACATATGGGACGCCACCGGCGCGCTGCAGTCGTCCATCCCCACCGCCGGCATCGACAACTGGGCGGCGGGCGGCGCGTTCGCCGAGGTCGCGCCGCTGCCGACCGGTATCGAGACCTTCGCCTCGTTCTACCTGTCCATCACCAAGAACCCCAACCGGGCGACGTTCTCGTGGAACGCGAGCGCGAACAAGGTCGACCTCGACTGGCAGACCGCCTGGAAACAGCCGTCGATCAACATGGCGAAGACGATCTTCGACAAGATCAACTCCAAAGAAGGGACGATCTACCGGACCGACCTCTTCGGCATCTACAAGATTTGGGGCGATCATCTCACCTACCACCCGCTCGGCGGCGCGGTGCTCGGAAAGGCGACCGACAATTACGGCAGGCTACACGGTCACCCAGGGCTTTACGTGATCGACGGCTCACTGATTCCGGGTAATACTTCGGTGAACCCGTTCGTCACCATTACCGCGCTGGCGGAAAGAAACATCGAAAAGATCGTCGCCACTGATCTGTGAAGACAATCTTTTGAGGGCCGGGGCGGTCGCCCCGGCTCATTCTTCAGACGAGCACTTTTATATGGTCGGCAGGACGCAGACGGTGTCGATTCCCAAAACGTGGTTCAGCCGCCCGAAAGCGAGCCAGGAACCAATGCTCATGCTCAGTTCCACGATTTCCTTCTGGCTGTAGTGCTCGCCCATCCGCTTCCAGAATTCCTCGTCGATGCCGTGGTGGTCGAGCGCGTAGCGTTCGGCGTACTCGGCGGCCAGCCGGGTCCGCTCGTCGAACGCGTCGGTGGTGCGCCACTCGGTGACGGCGTCGGCGAACTCCTCCTCGACCTTCACGCCGTCGCGATCGGTCCGCCAGTCCAGGCAGAAGACGCAGCCGTTGATCTGCGCGATCCGCAACCTCGCCGCCTCGAACTCGCGGAGCCCGAGCGTCGTGTGCGAGTAGACCGCGAGCGAGAGTTTCGACGCCGCGACGCCGATGCCGGGCACCATCTCACCCCAGACGTAGCCGATCGGGTCCTTGCCCTCCGGGATGTCGATGTTCATCGCGCGCTCCTTCCGAGCTTGCCGGTGGCCGGTCGCAACGGGACGTCGAGTGCGTCGTAGAGACCGGGTTTGAAGTCCACGAGCCAGTCGATGGCACCGACCAGCCTGCCCACCGCGGTCGCGTTGCCGCCGGCGGACCGGTTCTCGCCCTCGTCGGTGGCCTCGATCGAGACCTCGATCCTGGGGCGGCCTTCGATGATCACCCGGTGCGCGCCGTCACCGCTGGGCGGCGTCGGCCAGTCCGGAGCGCACGAGGCGTGGATGCGGGTGACGTGCTCGATGACGATGCGAGGCTCGCCGTCCACGATCCCCTGCACTTCGAACCGGACCGCGCCCTGCGTGCCGGCTTCGAACTCGCCCATCGCCCGGGTGGTCACGGTTTCTTCCAGCGGACGGCGGTCGAGCGTCTCGCGGATCTCGTCGAGGTCGACGCCGAGGCCGCGGGCGATCAGCCGCACCTGCCCGCCCCACACCATCGTGGGGACCGACGGGGCCAGCATCGGCGGCTGATAGTTCATCGGCTGCCCCATGCCGACCAGGTAGCGGACGGAATCCGGCTGGTCGTAAGTGGAGTAGTCGAAGATCTCCTGGCAGCGCACCGCGTCCACGGTGGTGCCGAGCCCGCTGATCAGCAACGGCAGGATGTCGTTGCCCCAGCCGGGATCGACGCCGGAGACGAACAGGGAACCACCGCCATCGGCGATCGCGGCGAGTACGGGCTCTCGCAGTTCTTCGGGCGCGTTGCGCTGGTCGTACAGCGCGTAGAGCGCGGGTGTCACGACCACCGCCCCGGCCCGGATCGCGCGGATGATGTCGGCCAGCGCTTCAGCGGGCCGGATGTCGCCGGACGCCGCGTACACCACCGCCCGCGGCCCCGCGGCCAAAACCGCTTCGACGTCATCTGTCGCCGCCACACCCAGTTCACCGTCGACACCGGCGAGCGCGCCCGCGTCGCGGCCGATCTTCGCGGGGTCGTGCACGAGCACACCGGTCAGTTCCAGCGCCGGATGCGCGTCGACGGCCCGGATGGAGGCGCGGCCGATGTTGCCTGTACCCCAGACAACCGTGGGAATCATGGAGTCGAGGTTAACCGAATCCCCGATCGGTTCCCAGTACCGAAACAATTACGAAAACCGCAGGTCAGAGTGCATTACTCGGCTTCATTCGAGGCGGCAACGAAAGCGTTCCGGTACGCGGAACGGACACCGTTCCCTTCGCTGAGCGGCAATACCGGTTCGGCCGTTTGCGAGCCTGGTGTGTATTGTTCCCGTTCGTGACGAGCCCCGAGTCGGACAGAACCCCGCCGCCGGTCATCCGGCGGCGAGCCGTCGTGACCGGCCGTTAGGCCGTTTCCTTACAGGACACGGCCTAACGGCGGCTCTCTCGCTTTCCGGTGACCGGAGCGCTGTTCCGTGCGCCCGGCCGGGCTTCGCCCTGTCCAGCGCACGGCTTCTCCTGTTCACCTTCTGCTTGGGAGTCGTCAGTTGCCCCTGTTCGTCTATGTCCTCGGCCTTGCCGTCTTCGCGCAAGGCACCTCCGAATTCATGGCCTCCGGTCTCGTGCCCGGGATCGCCGGCGACCTGTCGGTCCCCGTCGGCGCCGCCGCCACGCTGACGTCCGCGTACGCCGTCGGGATGATCGTCGGCGCTCCTGCCATGGCCGTGCTCAGTGCGCGCTGGCCTCGCCGCCGGGCGCTGGCCGGGTTCCTGACCGCCTTCGTCGTGGTGCACGTCATCGGCGCGCTGACGACGAGTTTCCCGGTGCTGTTCGGCACCCGGATCGTCGCGGCCGTCGTCAACGCCGGATTCCTCGCCGTCGCCATGCCCGTCGCGGCCGCATTAACACCACCGGGAAAGCAGGCGCGGGCGACCGCGGTCCTGCTGGCGGGTATCACGCTGTCGTGTGTCGCCGGCGTGCCAGCCGGAGCCGTGCTGGGTGATCTCGCGGGCTGGCGCTCGGCGTTCTGGGCGGTCGCCGCCTCGTGCCTGCCCGCGCTGGTGCTGGTGTTCCGTTCGGCGCCCGCCGACGCGGCCGGCCCGCGCGAAATCTCGATCAAGCGCGAAGCGAGCGAGCTTGAAACACGTCCAGTGCGGCAGGCGATGATCCTCGCGGCCTTGGTCAACGGCGCGACCTTCGCGACGTTCGCGTTTCTCGCGGTCATCGCGACGGACGTCGCCGGTCTCCCCGCCGCGGCGGTTTCCGGATTGCTGGCGGCCTTCGGCGTCGGCGCGTTCATCGGGGTCACCGTGGCGGGCCGCACGGGCGACGGCGGACTTCGGCGCGGTCTGATCCTGGCGTTGTGCGCGTTGCCTGTCGGCTGGACGGTGCTGGCGGCGACCAGCTCGCACCCGGTCGCCCTGTTCCTCGTGACCACTGTCCAAGGTGGACTGTCGTTCGGCTGCGGTTCGGCACTCGTGGCCAGGGTCATGCACGTGGCACCCGGCGCCCCGGCGCTGAGTGGTTCGTTCGCGACCGTCGCGCTCAACCTCGGCGCGTTCCTGGGTCCGGTGCTCGCCGGCTCGGTCACGGAGTCGACCGGCGACTACCGGTACGCCATCTGGATCAGTGCGGCACTCGCCGTCGTCGCGCTCACGCGGGTGCCGAGTCGCTCCTGAGCCGCGCGTGCAGGTGGACGTCGTGCCAGCCGTCCGCGTGCAACATCGAAGAACGCAGGGTGCCTTCGAGACCGAAGGCTGTCTTGTCCGCGACACGGCAGGAGGCGGCGTTCGCGATGGAATGCAGGAGGAACAACCGGTTCAACCGGATGGTTTCGAACGCCCACCGCGTCAACGCCGCCACCGCGCCGCCCGCGATCCCGGTGCCCCGCGCGGAAGGGAGAACCCAGTAGGACAACTGCGCTGAGGCCTCGAAAAGCGAGATGGTGCGGAGGCCGACCTGCCCGACCGCCCGGTCTTCACGGGCGTCGACCACCGCCCAGCTCGCGTCCGTCTCGTCAGCCCAGCGCTGCTCCCAGCCCGCGATCCAGGCGCGTGCCTCGTCCTCCCCGTCGATACGGCGGATGTGCCAGCGCTGGATCGCGGGACAGGCGAACGCGGCTTCGACGCCCTCCACGTCGTCAGCGGACCAGGGGCGCAACACCAGCCTGTCGTCGACGATCAGGCACGGCTGCTTGACGGCCCGGAAAGTACCGGCGGGCAGGGCTGGTCCGATGAGCAGGGGCACCGGCCCATCATGGCGCATCGAGGCCGCCGACCTGGGTAACATCGGCCGGACCATGGAGATGATCACCGTCCCGGCGGGCGAAGTAACGCTTTCGGACCGGCGGACGCAACGAAACTGGACCGTCGACGTCGAGTCCTTCCTGCTCGCGCCGGTCCCGGCCACCCGCGAGGGCGATAGGCTTCCCGTCGTCGACGTCTCGTGGCTGGACGCCCTCCAGTTCTGCAACACGCTGTCCGAACGCGAAGGGCTGACCCCGGCGTACGGACTGGACTCGTTGTCGTGGGACCGGTCCGCGAACGGCTACCGCCTGCCGTCCGAGGCTGAATGGGAGCACGCCTGCCGCGCGGGCACGACCGGCCCCCGCTACGGACCGCTCGACGAGATCGCCTGGTACCGGGAAAACTCGGCGGAGTCTGTGCACGACGTCGGCGGGAAGACGCCCAACGCGTGGGGCCTGCACGACATGCTCGGCAACGTCTGGGAATGGTGCTGGGACGTCTACGACGCTGAGGTGTACGGCGAGTACCGGGTCCTGCGGGGCGGCGGATGGTTCGACGAACACTGGAGCTGCCGGGCTTCGGTGCGGCGCCGGAGCCACCCGACCTTCCGCGTCGACGACGTCGGCTTCCGCCTCGCCCGGACACTGTGACCCCGCCTACAGCGCACGACGGTCACACGATTGAATGACGCCACGAACACCCGGCCAGGGTGTCGGACCCTGGAGGACACCGTGACCGGACCCGCTCCCCGAGACGTCGAACGCGTCTATTCCACCGCCGACGTCGTCGCGAAACTACGCCGTCTCGCCGACGCTCTCGAGACTGAGACCTCGTTCCGCATCCAGATCGCCGGGGAACGTTTCCGTGTCCCTGCCCGCGCGCAGTTCTCGATCGAGCACGAGCGGGGTGACGGCGAGGAAGAGGTCGAGTTCCAGCTGAAGTGGAAGATCGAGGAAGCGGACTCCGACGACGATTCCGAGGGCACCGTCGTCTGACCTTCTGTCCACAAAGGACACGCTGGGCGGGCTCGTATTTCCGTGGCGAGCCCGCCTGATTGGCGGGTAGCCCGTCCACGGATGCTCGCCCGTGCTTCACCGGACACCACGACACCCGCGACGATGACTCAGACGATGCCACCGTTGGCGCGCAGGACCTGGCCGTTGACCCAGCGGGCCGGACCGGCGAGGAACGAGACGACCTCGGCGATGTCGGCCGGGGTGCCGAGGCGTTCGAGGGGCGGCTGCGCGGCCATGCTCGCGATGGTTTCCTCGTCCTTGCCGTCGAGGAACAGCGCCGTGGCGGTCGGGCCGGGGGCGACCGCGTTCACAGTGATGTCGCGGCCACGCAGTTCACGGGCGAGGACCAGGGTGATCGCCTCGACCGCCCCCTTGGTGGCGGCATACGCGGCGTAGCCAGGTAGAGCCAGCCCGAGCACCGAGGTGGAGAAGTTGATGATCGCGCCGCCGTCGCGGACGCGGCGGGCGGCCTGCTGGTCGACCACGAAGGTGCCGCGGATGTTGGTGCGGTGCAGCCGGTCCAGCCGGTCGAGGTCCAGTTCGGCCACCGGCGCGAGATACATCGTCCCGGCGGCGTGGACCACCACGTCGATCCCGCCGAAGGTCTTCTCCGCGGTGTCGAAGAGGGCCGCGACGGCGTGCTCGTCGGCGACATCGGCCTGGACGGCGATCGCCAGGCCGCCGTCGGTGGCGATCGCGTCGACCGCGGCCTGCGCCTCGTCCTTGTTGCCGCCGTAAACGACGACGACCGCGAATCCGTCGGACGCCAGCCGCTCGGCACTCTGCCTGCCGATGCCGCGTGACCCGCCGGTGACGATCGCTACGCGTGTCATGTAAGGCTCCCATCAGATGTTTCCGTCGATAACACGATCAACGTATCATCGATACTGAGTCAGCGCTACCGCAATTGTGTTACCGTTGATACATGACGTTGACGACGAAAGACCGGTTGGTCCGCGCGGCGGCGGAGTTACTGGTGGACGGCGGACGCGACGCGTTGTCGACGCGTGCGGTCAGCGCCGCCGCTGGTGTGCAGGCGCCGACGCTCTACCGGACCTTCGGCGACAAGGAGGGCCTCCTCGACGCGGTCGCCGCCCACGGCTTCCAGAGCTACTTGTCGGGAAAACACTCCCTCGGCGAATCCGACGACCCGGTCGGCGATCTCCGGCGCGGCTGGGATCTGCACGTCGAGTTCGGCCTGTCCCGGCCTGCCTTCTACATGCTCATGTACGGCGAACCTCGCGTCCGCGAAGCACGTAAGGAGGCCGACGCGATGCTCCGCCGGATCGTCGAACGCATCGCCGAGGCCGGTCGTCTGCGCGTACCGGTCGAACGAGCCGCGCAATTGGTGCACGCGACCGGAATGGGGGTGATCCTGTCCCTCATCGCGAGCCCGCCCGAGCAGCGTGACGCTGACCTGATCATCGCCGCACGCGAACACGTCATCCAGACGATCACCACCGACAGTGCCGACGACGCTTCGGACATCCCCAGCCGCGCCATCGCGCTCAAGGCCGCGCTGGCGAAGGAACCCGGGAACGAGCTGACCCAGGCCGAGCACGCACTGCTCGCGGAATGGCTCGACCGGGTATCGCGTTAGCCGACCGCTCGCGCGGCCGCGACCGCCTGCCCGGCATAAGACCGTCCGAAAAGGACAGTGTGGACGAGAAGCGGGAACAGCTGGTGTACCCCGATGCGCTCGGTCCAGCCGTCGGCGAGCGGTGAGACCTCCTGGTAGGCCGCCAGTACCCGGTCGAGCAGCGGGCAGCCGAACAACTGCAGCATCGCCAGATCGGTCTCGCGATGACCGCCATGCGCGGCCGGGTCGATGAGTGAGGCCTCGACGGCACCCCACAGGACGTTGCCGTTCCACAGATCGCCGTGCAGGCGGGCCGGTGGCTCGGCCGGCCCTGCCGCTTCCGGAAGCCGCGCGCAGGCTCGCTCGATGACCGCGGCTTCGTCACCGGCCAAAGTGCCTTCGTCGACAGCGCCGCGCAAATAGGGCAGGACCCGGTGTTCGGCGTACCACCGCGGCCAGTCCTCCCCCGCCACGTTCCGCATCGGGGCCAGGCCGATCCACGCGTCGCCGGGTCCGCCGGGCGGCGCCGCGCCGAACGTGGGCGCTCCAGCCTCGTGCAACGCCGCCATTCCCCGCCCCAGCCGCTCCGCCGCGTGATGCGTCGGGCGCCCGCCACCCACCAATTCGGTGACCAGCCACTCGTCGTCGTTTCCGCGGATTTCGGGCACCCGCACGGCGCCGGCTTCCCCCAGCCACCGCAGTCCAGCCGCCTCCGCGGTCGTCGCGTTCCGCGCGTGACCCCGTTTGACGATCACGGTGTCGCCGCTGTCCAGCATCACTTCGGCCACCGCGCCCTTGAGGTCCCGCTGTTCGACGACGGCTCGTCCGGTGATCCTCGCGGCCGCCTCGGCAGGCGTCGAAACCTGGGTCATGCCCGCAACCTACCTCCACCGATCGGAGGAACGCTCAATGTGTGGAGTGCTCCGAGAGTTCGTCATACCGCCATCGCCGTGATGCTCGGCGCGGCGTTGGTCGGCTGCACGCAGCCGTCGAACATCGGCCAGGCCAAGAGCGCCGGCGCCACGACGTCCGCCAGCGAGCCGACGACGACACCCAAGCCGTGTCTGACCACCACGCCCACACTGGAGGTCACCGGGGAGGCGGTCGAGCCCAGCCGCGGAGGGCGTCGTCGGGCTGACGGTCACCGTGGACTCGGTCAAAGCATCCGACGCCGACATCGACGGCCTGCCGCTCAAGGACGGGGACAAGGCCAAACTGCATGGCAGAATTTTCTTCTTCGTCCGCGCGAAGCTGTCGAACGTCGACGGCACCGACCTGTCCGAGGTGTACGCGCCGAACCTCAGCGCCAGGACCAAGAGCGGCGGCTCGGCCTTGCACCCCGCTTTGGCCGAACGGCACGCGGTCTACGCGATCGACACCCTCGGCGAGGCGGGCGGAAGCGTGCAAACGGCGCCGTTCGAGGACATCCGCGACCGTGCGGCCGCTCTCGATGACGTCTTCGAGACCTTGGGGCTGACCGCGGTGCACCTCGTTGGCGGTTCGACCGGCGGCTGGCACGCGGTCAACCAGGCGATCCACGCACCCGGCAGGCTCGCGTCCATCGGGTTGCTGGACGCGCGCATCGTTTCGGCGCTGTTCGCCCGGAAGGTGTTCTGTACGGCGCGCCCGCTGCCGTGCTCGACAGCGAACGCCTGTGGTGGCTTCCTCACGTGGTCCGCCGGGAGGACATCTTCGACCAGCCCGCCGCCACGGCTGGTGCTCGCCCTGTTCGGCGGGCGTAGCGTCGTGCACGATCCGGTCGCTGCCGCTGCCCGCTTCGAGAGCCTGCTTCCCCATGCCGACGTCGAGATCCTGCCCGACGCCGGCCACTACCTCTATCTCCGGCCGGAGGATCGCGACCTGATCGTCGACCGCCTCCTCGAGTGGCTCGCTTGGGCAGCCCGCGCACCGGAGCCCCGGCGCGCGGCGACCAGACTGGCCCGGCACGCCGCGATCAGCCGGGCTGAGGCGGCGCTTTCACCGTGGCCACACAGCGGGCAGGACATCGTGACGGCGCCAAACAGCTCGTCGACGGAAACGGTCAACGCGGTCGTGCACGAACGGCACCAGCGGTGCCGGGTGATCGGGTTGACGTGCAGCGGGGAGGCGACACACTGGTGGATCCAGCGTCCGTGCACGTGGCAGGTCAGGCGGTCGTCCGGGGACAGGCGGCCGACATCTTCCGCGTCGTCCTCCATCGCCGACAGGACCGGCAGGGTGCGGCTCACCGGGTTCAGCCGCGTGGTCGAGGCCAGTGTCGTGGTGTTCATCGCTTTCTCCTTCCGGCTTTTATCGGGACGTCGATGGGCGAACGCCAGATACGACAGCCGGGCAGCCTTTTTCGAAGATCTTTCGCGGTCTCCCCCTACCGGGTGATTTGATCTTGGTCGAAGCCAAAGCGCTACCCCATTCGGGTTGACGACGCGTACCTTTCGGATCATGGCACCCGCACTCGTTCCACTGTCCACATCGGACGGTCGCGGGCCCGGCTACCTGCTGCTTCCGCCTGCTGGAGGCACACCCCGCGCCTTCGGCCCGCTCGCCGCCGCGAGCGACACCGACGTTTGGGGCGTCGAATATCCCGGGCACGGGGAACGGCTCGCGGAGACCCCGGCGGCGTCCGTCGAAGAACTGGCCGCGCGGCTGACCGACGAGATGACGTCGGAGTGGTTCTCCCGCACCGTGGTAATCGGCTTCGGGATGGGAGCCTTCGTCGCCTTGGAGACGGCCCAACGGCTGGGCGCCGTCCCGGGCGCGTTGATCGTCGTGGACGCGTGCGCCCCACAGCGGCGCTCGCCGGACAAAAACGCCAAGGCCGGGGCCTCGGCCATGGGCCGGGTGTTCGGCCGCACCGGGCTCACCCCGGTCGCGGGCTACCGCGACTCACCCGAAAGCTGGGAGTACGCCCTGGACCTGCTGCTCGGCGACCTCCAGCTGCTGAACGCCTACCGTGGGCCCGCCAGGACCCGGCTCTCGTGCCCGATCGCGGCGATGCGCGGCACCGATGATCCCGCGTTCGCCACGGGCGACGACGCCACCGGTGGCTGGCGGGTGTGGACGTCCGGCCCGTTCGTGGGGCGCGTCGTCCCCGGCGGTCATCTCGGCGTTCTCGACTCCGGCAGGGAGGCGGAGTTCTGGGCCCGCATCCGCCGTCTGGAGGCAGCGTTCCTCGGGGTCGAACCGGAAGTCGCCTAGGCGTGTTTCTCAAAACCGCAGGCAGCGAAGGAGCCGACATGACTTCAACAAGCTGTTCCGGAAGGTCGCGTCGCCGAAGTAAACCTTCGACGGCCCGAACACCGACGGCAAGGCCCACTGGTCGAAGTTCGCCGGCAAGTACGAGCACGCGTCCTTAACGGAATCGGTCACAACGTGCCGCAGGAGTTCGCCAAGGCCGTCATCGACGTCGACAGGTTCTAGCGGGCCCCGGTGAGGTGTTCGAGCGCCAGCTGGGACAGGCGGACGAACCCGTACCCGCGTTCCGCCGCTTTGTCCGGGTCGAAGTCCTCGAACGTCGAACGGTCGGCCAGCAGGTCCGCGGCCGTCTCGCCTCCGTTGAGCGTCGGCGTCGCCAGTTCCGGGACGAGGGCGGCCTCGAGGGCGGCCCGCACCTCGGGATCGGCACGGAAGGCACGGGCGCGTTCGGCGAACAGCAGGTAGGTGGCCATATTGGCCTCGGCACTGGCCCAGACTCCGTCCATGTTCTCCGTGCGCAGCGGCTTGTAGTCGAAGTGGCGCGGCCCGTCGTAGCCGCCGTGCTCGAGCAGGTCGACCAGGAAGAACGACGACAGCGCGTCGCCGTGACCGAACACGAGGTCCTGGTCGAAGCGCGGGCCGCGCTGACCGTTGAGGTCGATGTGGAACAGCTTGCCCTGCCACAGCGCCTGCCCGATGCCGTGGACGATGTTGAGCCCGGCCATCTGCTCGTGCCCCACCTCGGGGTTCACGCCGACGATCTCGTGGTTCCGCAGCGTGGAGATGAACGCGAGAGCGTGCCCGACGGTCGGGAGCAGGATGTCACCGCGCGGTTCGTTCGGCTTCGGTTCGAGGGCGAGCCGGAGGCCGTAGCCCTGGTCGATGACGTACTGGGCGAGGAAGTCGATGCCCTCACGGTAGCGATCCATCGCCGCGCGGACGTCCTTCGCGGCGTCGGTCTCGCTGCCTTCGCGGCCGCCCCAGAGCACGAAGGTCGCCGCGCCCAGTTCGGCGGCGAGGTCGAGATTTCGCAGCACCTTTCGCAGGGCGTAGCGGCGGACGTCGCGATCGTTGCTGGTCAGGCCACCGTCCTTGAAGACGGGATGACTGAACAGGTTCGTGGTCACCATCGGGACGACGAGGCCGGTTTCGGCGAGCGCGGCCTGGAACCGCCGCAGATGCCGCGCGCGTTCGGCGTCGGCCGAACCGAACGGGACGAGGTCGTCGTCGTGGAAGGTGACGCCCCAGGCGCCGAGATCCGAGAGGCGGTGCACGGCCTCGACCGGGTCGAGCGGGCCCCGGCTGGCCGGACCGAACATGTCGTTCCCCTGCCAGCCAACGGTCCACAGCCCGAAGCTGAACTTGTCCTCACGCCTCGGTGCCTGAGTCATCACGCCTCCACCAATTAGTTTGATGCCTGAACTTATCGACGCGCACCCGCGCGGGTCAAGGCTTTCGTTCAGGCATCGAACGAATACACTCGCGCGATGATCGGCACGCGTCCGGCGGGACAGCACACAGTGCGGCAGCACAACGCCGCTCTCGTCCTCGGCGCGATCGCGGACGGCCCGGGAACTTCGCGGGCGGGACTCTCCGCGGACACCGGACTCACGAAGGCCACCGTGTCGAGCGTGGTCGACCGGTTGATCGCGGCGGATCTCGTGGCCGAAGGCGCGCCGGAGCGGCGCGTCGGACCGGGACGGCGCGGCACCGTCGTGTCGCTCTCCCCCACCGGGCCACACGGACTCGGCATCGAGATCGGCGTCGACTACCTGGCGTCCTGCCTCGTCGACCTGAACGGTGCCGTCCGGTTCGAGGAGGTCCGGTACGCGGACAACCGGACTCCGCGCGTCTTCCAGCGCGTGTCGGCGTTCCTGCGCAAGGCGCGGAAGCAGGCGGAAACACTCGGCGTGCCCGTCGGCGGTGTCGGTATCGCGGTTCCGGGTCTGGTCGAATCCGGCCTCGTGCGGCTCGCCCCCAACCTGGGCTGGCGCGACGTCGATCTCGCGGATCGGCTCGGCGAGACCTTCGCCGTCGCCAACGAAGCCAACTTCGCCGCGCTCGCCGAACTCTGGCACGGCACCGCGTTACCCGATTTCGTCCACGTCTCCGGCGAGATCGGGATCGGCGCGGGAATCGTGCTGGACCGCGCCTTGTTCGAGGGCGTGCGTGGCGCGGGCGGCGAGATCGGCCATCTGCCGGTGGCGCCCGACGGCCCGCCGTGTTCCTGTGGCGCGAACGGCTGCCTGGAAAGAATGGCCGGACAGGAAGAGATTCTGCGACTGGCGGACGCGAAGACGGTGGACGACCTGATCTCCGCGCTGGAATCGGGAAACGCCACAGCGCTCGCCGCCGTCACCACCGCCGCGGGCCATCTCGGCATCGGACTGTCCACTGTGGTCAATCTTATGGACGTCCCCGCCGTGGTGCTGGGCGGAACCTACGCGCGCCTCGAACCGTGGCTTCGTGAGCCACTCCTCGCCGAACTGGAACGCCGCGTACCCAGCACGGCGTGGTCGCCGGTGCGCGTCGTCCCTTCGGCGCTCGGCACGGGGGCCGCCGTCCGCGGCGCGGCCTGCTCGGTGATCCGCGGCATCCTCGCGGATCCCGAGCACCATCTCACGACTCACTGGCCATCCGATCAGGACGCTCGGGGTCGGTGACCCCGGGCAGCGACGGCTCGATGGCCTGCGCGCGCTCCTCGATGTCCGCACGCTGGACACGCCGGGCGTAGGCGATCAGTTCATCGCGATCCGCGTGCGGGAGCCAGCCCTGCTCGCAGCCGGTCTCCAGCCGCACGAGATACCGCACCAGCTCGACCGACTCGGCGCCGAAGTCCCGCATGCGCCGCGTCAGCAGTTCCGCCGCGCCGAGGTAGCCGTTGTTCCAAGCGTGGACGGCCAGTAGCTGCGCCGTGGCGGCGAGGATGTCACCGAGGTGGAACCCGCCCTCCGCGGCGAGATGCCCGGCGAGCCGGAAACTCCGCCTGCCCTCGCCGACCGGCCCCTCCTCGCGAATCGCTTCGAGCAGTGCCCCTACCTGCCGCGTCAGATAATCCTGCCCCGCGCTCTCCACCGTCACCGCTGTCCTCCGCCCCGTCGCCGTGATCGTAGGGAGGTGTCAATGGGGAGTAGGTCAGATACATCGAATGCCGATCCGTTATCACCCGAATGGGCTTGCCGGTGTTGCCTGACAGTCAGCAAGGCGCCGTCGCCTCCGCCATCGAACCAGGCTGTATTCGGCGCTGAGGCGAACGACGTTACAGAAGCTCGGGTCGTGTCCCAATGCGTCCTTAGGGACACGCGAGACCGACTCGTCGGCGGCTGGGTCACGGACCGCCTGCGATAAACGCAACTAGAGGACTAAACGCGGGGAGCGGCGCCCGCCTGTTCCTCGAAGATCAGCCAGGTCCGGGTCGACCGCACGCCGTCCAGTGCCTGCAGTCGTTCCAGGACGACGTCCCGCAGCGACGCGTTGTCCGGTGTCCGCACCAGCAGCAGGATGTCGAAATCGCCGCCGACCAATGACACGTGCTCGACGTACGGGATCTCCCGCAACTCCGCGGACATCGTGCGCCACGACGTCTGCTCGACGGTGATCAGGATGTACGCGCTCGTTCCGAGCCCGGCCCGCCGAGGGTCGATCCGGGCGCCGAAGCCGGTAATGACGCCGTCGGACATCAGCCGGTCGAGGCGAGCGTAGGCGTTGGTGCGCGAGATGTGCAGCCGCTCCGCCAGCGCGCGGACGGCGAGCCTGCCGTCGGCGGACAGTTCGGCGAGGATCGCGCGGTCGATGTCGTCGAGGGCAAGGACCGTTCGTCCCGGATCGGGTCCGTGAGCCACGCCACTTGTGGACGCTTGGTATGGCTGAACCGATCCTGTGGACAGTTTGTCGCTCATTTCGCCTACCTCTTGAACACCAGGACTCCAGAAACCACGATCTCAGCATCATATGTCTGTGAAAGGTGGTGCTGCGCCATGTCGCGGGAGACCCCAGCCGCCGCGTTGCTGCCGTCACCGGTTCCGGTGCGGTTCCTCGCCGAGGACGGCACGCGCGTCGACGAGCACGGCGACTACCTCGAGCCGCCAGCCGATCGGCTCGTCGAGGCCTACCGGCTGATGGTGCTCGGCCGCCGGTTCGACGTGCAGGCGACCGCGTTGACCAAACAGGGCCGCCTCGCGGTCTACCCGTCGAGCGCCGGCCAGGAAGCCTGCCAGGTCGCGAGCGCGCTCGCCCTCACCGAGGCCGACTGGCTCTTCCCCACCTACCGTGACTCGGTCGCCTTGGTCGCCCGCGGGCTCGAACCGGGTGAGATCCTGACGCTGCTTCGCGGCGACGCGCACTGTGGCTACGACCCGGCCGAGACCCGTGTCGCTCCCCAATGCACCCCGCTGGCCACCCAGACCCTCCACGCGGCCGGACTCGCGCACGCGATGCAGCGCCGGGGCGAGGAGGCCGTCGCGTTCGCGCTCATCGGGGACGGCGCCACCAGCGAAGGCGACTTCCACGAGGCGCTCAACTTCGCGGCCGTGTTCAAAGCGCCGGTGGTGTTCTTCGTGCAGAACAACGGGTTCGCGATCTCGGTGCCGTTCGAGAAGCAGAGCGCCGCGCCCGCGCTGGCCTACAAGGGCGTCGGCTACGGCGTCCGCTCCGAACAGGTCGACGGCAACGACGCCGTCGCGGTCCTTTCGGTGCTAAACGACGCCGTCGCGCACGCACGTTCCGGTCGTGGACCGGTCCTGGTCGAGGCGCACACCTACCGGATCGACGCGCACACCAACGCCGACGACGCCACTCGCTACCGCGACCAGGCCGAGGTCGAGAAGTGGCGCGCGGCCGACCCGGTCCGCCGCCTCGAGACCTACCTGACCACCGCGAACCTGTTGTCCGGCAGAGACATCGAGCGGTTCAAGGCCGAGGCGGAGACTTTCGCGGCCGGGGTGCGCGACACGCTGAACGCGGACGTGGAGCCGGATCCGTTGTCGTTGTTCGAGCACGTGTACGCCGTTCCGACCCGTCAGCTGGCCGCTCAGCGGGCGCTGGTCGCGGCCGAGCTGGAAGCCGTGGAGGGCTGATGACCGAGATCTCGATGGCCCAGGCGCTCAACGCCGCCCTGCGCGACGCCGTCAAGGACGACGACCGCGTGCTGATCTTCGGAGAGGACGTCGGCCCGCTCGGCGGCGTGTTCCGGGTGACCGACGGCATCACCGCCGACTTCGGCGAGGACCGTTGTTTCGACACACCGCTGGCGGAGTCCGGCATCGTCGGCTTCGCGGTCGGGATGGCGATGGGCGGGTTCCGCCCGGTGGTCGAAATGCAGTTCGACGCCTTCGCGTACCCCGCCTTCGAGCAGATCACCTCGCACGTCGCGAAACTGCGGAACCGCACCCGTGGCGCGCTGTCGCTGCCGATGGTCATCCGGATCCCCTACGCGGGCGGGATCGGCGGCGTCGAGCACCACTGCGATTCGAGCGAGGCCTACTACACCCACACGCCCGGTCTGCGCGTCGTCACGCCCGGCACTCCCCAGGACGCTTACGACCTCCTGCGCGACTCGATCGACTCACCGGATCCGGTGATCTTCCTCGAACCCAAGTGCCGCTATTGGTCCAAGGAACCCGTCTCCTTCACCCGTGACAGCGTCCCGATGGACCGCGCGGTCGTTCGCCGTGACGGCAAGGACGTCACGCTCATCGCATACGGCCCGATGGTCGCCACCGCGCTGGAGACCGCGGAGGCTGCGACCGCCGAGGGCTGGGACGTCGAAGTGGTCGACCTCCGGTCGCTGAACCCGTTCGACGATGAGACCGTCACCGCTTCGGTGCGCCGCACCGGGCGCGCGGTCGTCGTCCACGAGGCCGCCGGGTTCGGCGGCTACGGCGCCGAGGTGGTCGCGCGGGTCACCGAGCAGTGCTTCCACCAGTTGCACGCGCCCGTCCTGCGAGTCACCGGACTCGACATTCCTTATCCGCCACCGAAGCTGGAGCGCCATCAGCTCCCGGACGTCGACCGGATCCTGGACACCGTCGCCCGGTTGCAGTGGAACGACGAACCGGCGGTGGCCGGTGCCTGACTTCCTGCTCCCGGACCTCGGCGAAGGACTGACCGAGGCGTCGATCGTGAATTGGCTCGTCGCGGAAGGCGACACCGTCGGCGTCGACCAGCCCGTCGTCGAAGTGGAGACCGCGAAGGCCGCGGTCGAGGTGCCGGTACCGTTCGCCGGCGTCGTCACCCGCCTCCACGGCGAACCCGGCCAGTCGCTGCCGGTCGGCGCTCCCCTGCTCACCATCGGCCCCGGCTTCACCGAACCCGGCGTGACGACCGCGAGCGAGGGCAGCGGCAACGTCCTCATCGGCTACGGGACCACGACCCGGCGCCGTCGCACGCGCACCGCCGTCACCACTCCCCAGAAGCCGTCGAAGACACCAGGCGTCATATCGCCGTTCGTCCGCAAAATGGCCGCCGACAACAAGATCGACCTGGCGAGGCTGACCGGGAGCGGCCCCGGCGGCATCATCCGGCGCGCCGACGTCGAAGCGGCGCTCACCGTTCCCGAGCCGCGGGAGGGTGAGAAGCGGATACCGCTGACCGGGGTCCGCAAGGCGGTCGCCGACAAGCTGACGACCTCGCGGCGTCAGATCCCCGAGGCGACGGTCTGGGTCGACGTCGACGCGACCGAACTCGTCGCGGCGCGGAAGTCGCTCAACGCCTCGGCACCGGATCGCCCGGTCAGCCTCCTCGGCCTCGTCGCCCGGTTCGCCGTCGCGGGCCTGCGGAAGTACCCCGAGTTGAACTCGCGCGTCGAAGGCGACGAAATCGTCCAGTTGCGGGACATCAACCTCGGTTTCGCGGCGCAGACCGACCGGGGACTCGTCGTGCCGGTCGTCCGCGACGCGGGCTCACTGTCCACAAGAGAGCTTTCGGCCGCGATCGGCGAGCGGACCACACAAGCCCGGGAAGGAAAGCTCGGCCCGGCGGGTCTCACGGGCGGGACCTTCACGGTGAACAACTACGGCGTGTTCGGAGTGGACGGCTCCGCCGCGATCATCAACCATCCGGAGGCGGCCATCCTCGGCATCGGCCGGATCATCGACCGCGCCTGGGTCGTAGACGGCGCGCTCGTGGCGCGGAAGATCTGCGAGCTGACGCTGGCTTTCGACCACCGGGTCTGCGACGGCGGGACCGCCGGCGGTTTCCTGCGGTTCGTCGCCGACTGCGTCGAGTCGCCGGTCACCGCGCTCGGGGACCTCTGAGCGAGTCGTACAACTCACGGTTGTGACCCGCCGACGATCCGTTGTTCGACTTCGAGGCCCCGGCTTGCTTTGATCTCGCGAGTGGGTGGGAGATCGCTGGGGCGACGGTTCGGCTGGCTTTGGGCGGCGTACGCGGCCAGCGCTTTCGGCACCAGGTTCGCGTTCGACGCGTTCAGCCTCATCGCCATCGTGACACTGGGGGCGGGCACGACCGAGGTCTCGCTGCTGGCGGCCGCCGGGCTCGTCGTGGGCGCGGTGGTCGCGCTGCCGCTCGGCCCCTGGGTCGAGTTCCGCCGCAAGCGGCCGGTGATGATCGCGATGGACCTGGTCCGCTGCGGGGCGCTGCTGACCGTTCCGGTGGCGTACACGCTGGGACTGCTCGGTTTCGGCCAGCTTCTCGCCGTGTCGGTCGTCGTCGCCGCGGCCGACATCACGTTCCTGGCCGCCAGCGGGTCGTTCCTGAAATCGCTGCTGCCACCGGAGGACCTGCTCGTCGCGAACGCCCGGTTCGAATCCACCACCTGGACCGCGACGGTGCTCGGCCCGCCGCTCGGCGGCTTCGCCGTCGGCCTGTTCGGACCGGTGGTCACGATCGCCGCCGACGCGGTCAGCTACCTGCTGTCGGCGGCCGGGATCCGCGCCGTCGGCGGCTCGGAACCGCCACCCGCGAAGCCGGAAGGCCCTCGGCTGAGCGGCCGCGACCTGCGAGAAGGCTGGCGGTTCATCCTCACCCATCCGACGCTGCGACCCCTGTTCGTCAACACGATCGTGGTCAACGGCCTGATCATGGCGACCGCGCCCCTGTTCGCCGTCCTGATGCTCGGGCAGCTCGGCTTCACACCGTTCGAGTACGCGATCGCCTTCGCCGTGCCCTGTCTGGGTGGACTGATCGGGGCGAGACTCTCCCGGAGGGTCGTTCCGCGGTTCGGCCGGGACCGGGTCCTCTTCGTCTCCGGCTGGCTGCGCGTCTGCTGGCCCGTCGGACTGGTCTTCATCCATCCCGGTGTCTCGGGGCTGATCCTGGTCATCGTCGTCGAATTCGCCCTGATCACCTGCATCGGAGTGTTCAACCCGGTGCTCGCCACCAGCAGGCTCGAACAGGTGCCCACCGACCGTGCGGCGCGCACGCTGTCGGCCTGGTCGATCGCGGGCAAGCTCTCCACGGCTGCCCTGACCGCGCTGTGGGGTCTGCTCGCCGCGTTTACCGGCCCGCGTGCCGCGGTCGGCATCGCCGGCGCTCTCCTGCTCGCGACGCCGCTCCTGCTCCCCCGGAAGTGTCGGACCCCTGTGCCAGTATTCGCGCATGACGATCAAGAGAGTGGTCCCCGACCTCGAAACCCAGTCGATTGAGCAGGCGAAAGCCTTCTACGTCCACGTGCTTGGCTTCGAGGTCGTGATGGACCAAGGCTGGATCGTGACCGTGGCCGACCCGGATCGGCCGGAGGTCCAGCTGAGCCTCATGACCCATGACGAGACAGCGCCTGTCGTCCCGGTCGCCTCGATCGAGGTCGACGACGTCGACGCGAGGTATGCGGAGGCCAAGGCCTCCGGCGCGGAGATCGTGCACGAACTGACCGACGAGAAGTGGGGCGTCCGGCGGTTCTTCGTCCGCGATCCCAGCGGCCACGTGGTCAACGTGCTCTCCCACCGCTAGGGCCGTTCAGCCCAGTTCGTTGGCCCTGACAGCGGGTTTCATCAAAATTTCATGACGCATCCCTAACGTTTCGACACGCACCGTAGTCGAACGGAAGGACGATGAATATGAAGAAACTCAGGGGGGTCCTGGCGGCGGCCGCACTGGCCACCGGGCTGATCGGCGCCGTCGCGCCGTCTGCCCAAGCCGAGCAGGCCGACCAGGCGCGTTACTACATCCTCATCGGCGGCACCTGCGACGGGGCCGCGAGCGTGTACAACGACGCCTGGTTGCGGGGCGGGATCCGGAAGGTGGTCCACTACCCGGCGGGCGCCGCCGGTGCACCGAACTGCGACCAGACACCGATGGACCAGAGCGTCGCCCGCGGGCACGAAGAAGCCCGCCGCGTCGTCCAAAGCTCCTTCGACGAGAACCCCGGCGCGGAATTCACCGTCGTCGGCTACTCGCAGGGCGCGCTGGTCGCGAACCTGGTGCTGAACGACATCGCCGGCGGCAGGCTCGCCGTGGACAAGTCGCGGTTCAGGGCGAAGATCTTCGCCGACCCGATGCAGCCCGTCGGTCCGCCGGGACGCGGGATCAGCGCGGTGCTCCCTCCTGGCACCGGTGCTCCGTCGCCGTTCGGCGGCTACGTGTCGTTCGGGCCCGGCCGCACCGACTTCGGTGGCATCCCGTTCATCCGCTACTGCATCGAGACCGACGGTGTCTGCCACTTCGACACCTTCGAAGCTCCTGGCGGGTACTTCGCGCAGCACCTTTGTTACCAGTGGGCCCGTCCCACCGATCACCGCTCGATCATGGAGGACACGATCGCGGACGGTGTGTACACCAACGGTTCGCACGCGTTGCCGCGACAGAACTGCCGTCCGCCGCACCCCGCGCCGTGACCTGGTGAAGACTGCTGCCGCCCGGCGCCCGATCGCCGGATGGCAGCGGATCGAGCGATGGCCCGCCCACAATGTCGTGGGCGGGCCATCGTCGTTCTACCCGGCGGGCAGCCCTTCCGGTGCCGGGGCGTGGCCGGTCGGCCGGGCGGTGAACGTGCCCCGGCCCTGTGTCCGGCTGCGCAGTCACGTCACGTAGCCGACCAGTTCCGCCAAGGGCACGGTCGCGGTAGGCCGAACCGCACAGCACTACGACACCCCCCGCCGGTCCGGGTCAGCTCCCGCAGCGCCGAAACCAGCGTTTCCGTCGAAATCACCGACGATTCGCAGAACTCCTCCAACACGACTGGGTGGAGTTCCGTCACAGGCTCTTCGAGCAGGCAGCGACACCGGTTCGCTTCATCCACAAAGGACTCCGGAACCGGCCCGTCCTCGGCGGTCTCGGCACCGTCGGCCCAGGCCAGCGGTCGCATCCGTCGGCAACTGGACCACCAGCGGACGCGGATGGAGCCTGTCCGGCTGGATTCCACGGCCGCGTCCAGATCGGCGCCCGCGCGGTCGAGCTTGTTGACGAACGCGATCCGCGGCACGCCGTGCCGATCGGTCTGGCGCCACACCGATTCGCGCTGCGGTTCGACCCCGGCGACGCCGTCGAACACCGCGATCGCGCCGTCGAGGACACGGAGCGATCGTTCGTCCCACGAACAACTGACGGCGGCGGCGAAGATGGTGGTGCCACGGTCTCGCTCCTGGGAATCGAAATCGGTCACGGTCGTGCCGTCGTGGACCTCACCTCGTTTGTAGGTGGTGCCGGTGACGTACAGGATCCGTTCGGTGAGTGTGGTCTGCCCGCGTCGACGTGGGCGAGGATGCCAAGGTTGCGGACGGCGGGCACCGGGCACCCGGAGCCACCAGGATCACCTCGAACCGAACCGAGGGGACGACGTCGGCGTGGTGATGACGCACGGTCCAGTCCTTCTCGTCGGGGTGAGTTCCGTGGCGAGGGTAGCCACACCCCGCGTGGTCCGAGGACCGGTTTTCCGGCCGCGCACCGCCCCGCTCGATCACTTGCAGAACGCGGTGTCCACCGTGGCCATCACGGCCTTCGCTCCCTTCTCGCCGTCGCCGAAGGCCCCCGGCATCGCGGTCACGGCGAGCCCGACAGTGCGGCCGTCCTCCGTGGCGCCGCCGCGGGTCTCGAACCCGTCGATGTCCCCGCCGTGCCCCCAGTACACCCCGCCGCAGGTGAGCGGGTTGCTCATCAGGCCGAGGCCGTATTTCGTCCCGGGGAACAAAGGCGCGTCGACCGTCTTCCGCATCTCGGCCAGCTGCGCGGCGGGCACCAGCTTGCCTTCGAGGAGGACACGGAAGAACTTGCCGAGGTCGCTGGGCGTCGAGATCAGCTGACCGGCCGCGCCCGCCCACGACGGATCCATCTCGGTCGCGTCGATCACCTTGCCGGTGGCGACATCGCCGACGGCGTAACCCTGCGGGTGCCGTCCCTTGATGGTCTGGTCGCCGACCTGCGGCCAGTAAGTGTGCTTCAGGCCCGCTTTCTTGATCACGCGTTCGGTGATCTGCTCCTGAATCGGGCGTCCGGTCACCTTCTCGATCACCATGCCCGCCAGCAGGTAGCCGGTGTTGCTGTACTCCCATTTGGTGCCAGGCGCGAACTTCGCCGGGTGGCTCAACGCCGCGGCGAGCAGCTCGTGGGTCGGGAAGTAGCGGTGCTGCACTTGTTCGAAGTCCCGCAGCCCGAGGTGTTCGGTGTAGTTCGGGAGCCCGCTGGTGTGCTGCAGCAGCTGCCGGATGGTGATCTTGGTGCCGTCGATACCCTCCCCGCGCACGATCCCGGGAAGGTACTTCTCGATCGGCGCGTCCAGTTGCACCTTGCCCTCGGCCACCAGCTGCAAGACCGCGACCGCGGTGAACGTCTTGGTGTTGCTGCCCGCCCGAACCGCGCCGTCACGCGGGACGGGGACCTGACGGTCGATCCGCGAGGACCCCGAGACCAGCGACGTCGGGCGGCCGCGGCCGGTCACGTAGGCCAGCGCGGCCGGGAACTTCTCCTGACGCACCAACGAGTCGAGGCCCTTCTGCAGCTCCGTTCCCTTGGCCGGGGCCGCGTCCGCCGCAGTGGTCCACGCGGCGCCAAGCAGCCCCGCCACCGTCAGGACCACAACGCCTTTGCGTACCGTCATTCGCACTCCTTCTTCGACCGGATCAACACCGACAACACTGGTCGAACCGGATTCGAAGATCAGGAGGGCAGGCCGCCGAATCACCGGTAGCGCTGGCGCTACCCCTGTTAGTAGGGAACTTTTTTCCGACCAGAATTCGTCCCACCATTGTCCGCGCGGGACGCGGCTGGTTAAGGTCAGTTTCGGTAAGTGGACTAGACCACCCGAGGCCGGGAGGCGCCGATGCCCCTCGACGAACAGCAGACCTGGGCAGTGCTGCGAGAGCTGGACGAACCCGGCCACTGGGAGGTGCCGCACGATTTCGACGGACCCGCGGCACGGGCTCGCTTCGAGCGACTGGCCGAGCGGCTCGATCGGCGATTCGACTGCTCCTGCGAGGTCGACCGTCACGTCCAGGACGCCAGCCATCTCGGCAGGATCGAGATCCCGGCCGGCGCGACCTCCGCGTCGGACCATCTGACGGTCACGATCAGCAATTTCGGTGGCCTGGCCGTGGTGACACTGGGAAATCCCGGCAGTTACGACGAGGACGAAGAGCAGGAGTTCTTCCCGGCCCATGACCGAAAACGGATCGAAGACGAGCTGGAAGCACTCGACTACCTGCCCGTCTCCGAACCTCCGCTGTGGACCAAGTACACCGGGATCAGCGGATTCGACGGCCTCTACCCGCCCGATCGGCCGCCGTCGTGGTGGGACCGGTTCTTCGACTACCTCTAGACGCGGGCGGTCAGCGCCTCGGCGACCTCTGCCGAGTCGGACGCGCTGATCAGCAGCTCGTCGAAGTGCAGCCCGGCGGCGGCGCGGTCGATCCCGACTCGCAGCGCCGGAACTCCCCTCCGTACCGACACCAGCTGCCGGACTCCTGTCCCCAGCCCCCAGAAACCCACCTTCAGCACACCGCTGATCAACACCCCGGCACGTCCGCCCCGCGCCCGGCCGACCGGTTCTTCGACGTGTTCGATAGCCGTGATCGCCGTCAGGGGAACGACCACTTCGTCGCGCCACACCGCCAGTCGCTCCCAGGTCGAGAACCTCACGCGCAACCCTCCGCCGGTGACATCCACCTTCGCCATCACGATCACCTTCCAACGCTATCAATCTGATGTAGTTGTTATAGTAAGTGTATAGCAGATATCCTTGCTGCGTGTTGCTGACTCTCGACCTCGACAGCGAGGTGCCGATCTACCAGCAGATCCGCGACCGGGTCGTCGAAGCCGTCGCCGACGGAGTGCTGACCGAGGGCAGCGCCCTGCCCTCCACCCGGCAACTCGGTGCCGACCTCGGGATCAACTTCCACACCGTCAACAAGGCCTACGACCTGCTGCGGACGCAGGGGCTCATCCGGATCAACCGCAAGACCGGCGCCATCGTCCGGCGCGACGCGGCGTCCGGACCGGCGAAGGACGGCTACGCGGACGAGTGGCAGGAGCGGCTGCGCACCCTGCTCGCCGAGGCCGTCGCGCTCGGCCTCGGCCCGCGCGAGGTGACAGGGCGTTGCGAGACCGTACTGGACTCCTTCGCCGTGAACGCGCGGCGATGACCGGCCCGGTTTGGCTGCGCCTCGCCCTGATCGGGTGCACCGCCGCCGTCTTCCTTTCCGCGCCAGCGCTGGCGCGGCCGACGCTCCCGTTCGGCGTCCGGATCCCCGCCGGGCGCACCGGCGAACCCGTTATCGCCCTCGTACGCCGTCGCTACCACCAGGGAACCGTGGCGGTCGCTCTGCTCGCCTGCGCGGCCGTTCTTTTCGACTGGCCTGGGCCCGACGTCGTCCTGATCGGCCTCATCGTGGGCTGCCCCCTGTTCGGAACCCTGGCGCACCGGTCGATCGTCGCCGCGAAACGGGACGGCGGCTGGTACACCGGAACACGGCAAGCGGTCGCCACCGACACTTCGCTGCGCTCGGACCCGGTTCGTCCACAGTGGATTCTTCTGGCGCCGTCGGTGTTGTTGGCCGTCGCCACGGCGGTCATCGGCCTGCTCGACGACCTGGCGGCCTTTTCGACTGTCTTCGCCCAGGCCTTCGTCGTCGTGCTGGTCTCGCTCCTGACCGTCGCGATCGCCAGGGCCCGCCCCGAGATCGACGCCGCACAACCGGCGGCGTCGGCGTCGCGGTACCGGGCGTACCTGCACGGCGTGCTCAGCCTGCTGCTGATCTCCGCCGGCTGCGTCAACGCGACGCTGCTCGTCGTTTCGCTGCAACTGTGGAAGGTCATCGAGACGACGGTGCCGGTCACGATCGTGGCCTACCTCCCCCTCGCTGCCGCTTTCATCGCGTGGATCGTCTTCTCCGTCCGGGCGGGCGACGCCGGGCACCGGCTGTCACCCACCGGCGACGAAGCGGAAACCCGGTACGAACAGCGCGACGACGAGCGCTACTGGCACGCGGCCGGGATGGTCTACCTGAACCGGGACGACCCGGCGCTGCTGGTGCACCGGCGGGTCGGGACTTACTGGACGCTCAACCTCGGGCATCCGGTCGCCTGGCTGGTCCTCGCCGCGGTCGCCGTCGTCGGAGTGCTCGCCGGATTCGGTGTCGTGACCCTCCCGGACAAGGGCGTCTGACGGTGTTCTGGCGGGAAGCAGGCGCCGACCCAGACGGCTCACAACCTTCTCGAGACACCGGGAAGGCTGATCACCGGGCGTGATCGGAGGTGTCCGAGGCGCTCGTTACCCTGAGGGGATGACGTCGCAGAAAACCCCTCAAACCATGAAGCCCGCGACAGCGGCGAAGAAGCTGGGTGTGTACCTCGAGGCCACCCCGGCGGAGTTCCAGGAGGGTGTCGTCTCCCGCGACGAACTGAACGCGCTGCAGGCCGAGCCGCCCGAGTGGCTGCGGGACCTTCGCCGCAACGGCCCGCACCCGCGCCCGGTCATCGCGGCGAAGCTGGGCATCTCCATCAGCGGCCTGGCGCGGGGTGGCATCACCCACGCCCTCACCACGGAGCAGATCGACGCGGTCAAGACCGACAACCCCGACTGGCTCCAGCGGGAGCGCGAAACCCAGGCCGAGGTCCGCAAGGAGGAGGCGCGGGTGAAGGCCGCTCACAGCGAGAGCTAGCTCTTGCGCCGAGGCTTTCCACGCTTCCCGCCTTTGGGAGCGCCGCGCTGTCCCGTCGCCTTCCCGGACGGCGGCTTCCGTCCGCCGGTCTGGGGGCGCTTGCTCTTCTCCTGTTTCTCCTGGGGCTGCTGGCGGCCCCGGGTGCTGTTGACGGTCCGGCCACGGACGATCCCGATGAACTGCTCCATCAGGTCGGTGGTCTCGTCCTCCGGCCAGGAAAGCGCGACGCCGGACTCCGGGGTGCCGGAGATCGGGCGGTAGGTCAGGTCCCGCCGGTGGTACAGCCGCGCGAGGGACTGCGGGACGACGAGGAGCCCGACGCCGGCGGCGACCAGTTCGATAGCGTCCGCCGTGGTGGCCGGGCGCTCCAGCGCGGGTTTCCCGGGCGGCCGCTCCCAGTCCAGCGTGTCGTCGAGCGGGTGCAGCACGACGTCGTCGGCGAGGTCTTCGACAGAGACCTCGTCCGCGGCGGCGACCAGGTGGTCCTTGGGGACGACGACCACGGTCGTCTCGGTGTAGAGCGGGATCGCGTGCAGGCCCTCGCGGTCGATAGGGAGTCTCAGCAGGACGGCGTCCGCCTCGCGCTCCCGGACCAGCGCGGCGGCTTCGGCGGGAGTCGTCTGGACAAGGTCGAGCGGAACGCCGGGCGACCGCTCGTTCCAGATCCGGACCCACTTCGAGGGCGTCACGCCGGGGACGTACGCGAGCTTGAAGGAGAGAGGTACGTCCGGGCCGGTCATGGCGGCAAGGTTACCGGGCGTGGTGTGACTCCCACGCGGTACTGACGCCTTCCGCAGCGGCCAGCGGTCTTGCGGCAGGATCTGGAGTGTCCCACTCTTTCTCCCGCTGCTGCCCAATCGCAATTAGTCCTCTACTTGCGGTAGGCAGGCAGGAGTGAGTGAGTGAGTGAGCGTGCCCCGGATAGCGGGCTGGCCGTTTCGCGTGACTGGTTGGACGTCACGCGTGACGGGATGGACGACACGTGCGCGGCCGGGCCGCGCGCCAAGACGTCAGGGCGCGTGCGGTTCTTCGGTGCGTGCGATCTCCCTATCTCCGGGTGGTCGTACGGGCCAGCGACCGCTGCAGAACCACGACCACCAGCAGGAACGCGCCGCTGACCACCGACTGGTAGTTGCTGTCGAGAGTTCCTATCTGATTGATGACGTTCTGGATGACCGTTCGGATGCCCACTCCGATGACCGTTCCGAGAATCGTGCCCATCCCGCCGGTCAGCAGGGTGCCCCCGATGACGACGACGGAGATGGCGTCCAGTTCGAGGCCGACCCCGATCACCGTGACGCCGGATTGCAGGTAGGCCGCGGTGAGCGCGCCCGCGAGCCCGGAAAGGACACCGCTCATCACGTAGACGGTGACCTTGGTGCGCGCGACCGGCAGTCCCATCAGCTTCGCGGACTGCTCCGAGCCACCGGTCGCGAAAACCGACTGCCCGAACCGGGTCCGCCGCAGCATGAGCCCGCCGATCAGGCACAGGGCCGCGGCGATGAACACCGGATAGCCGAAGCCGAACATCGTGCCGCGACCGAGTTCGACGAACGCCTCGTTCTCAGGGATCTTGTACGTCGTGGCGCCTTCGGAAGTGATCGCGAGCAACAAGCCGCGCGCGAAGAGCAACGTCGCCAGTGTGACGATGAACGGCGCCATCCCGGTTTTCGCCACGAGCAGCCCGTTGATCAGGCCGATCAGCCCGCATACCGCCAGCGGAAGCAGCAGCGCGAGGAGGAATCCCCATTGCGACCCGTAGGCCGCCAAGACCCCGCCGAGCGCGTAGACCGACCCCACCGACAGGTCGATGCCACCGGTGATGATCACGAACGTCATCCCGAGCGCGATGATCGCGAGGAAGGAACTCTGCAGGGCGATGTCGCGCAGGTTGTCCAGGCTGCCGAAGCGCGGGAACAACAGCCACGCCACCGCGACCATGAGCACCAGCGCGATCGCAGCGCCCTGTTTCTGCAGCACTCCGGTCATCAGCTCACGCCGGGTGGAGTCCTGACCGGCCAGTGTGGGCGCCGCGGTCATCGGCTGCTCCGTTCCCGTGCGACGTACACCGCGCCGACGATGATCGCGGCCTGGATCATCTGCGCGGTCGAATCCGGCAGGTTGTGCTTGATGAGCGTGGCGCGGACGAGCTGCATGAGCAGGACGCCCATCACCGTGCCGAGGATGCGGACGCGCCCGCCGGTCAGCGGGGTGCCGCCGACCACGACCGCGGTGATCGCGGACAGTTCCATCAGCAGCCCGGCGTCCGCGGGGTCACCGGCGCCGAGGCGGGCGGTGGAAAGCACCCCGGCCAGCGCGGCAAGGAGCCCGCAGAGCGCGTAGACGCCGATGAGGACGCGGTTGACCGGCAGCCCGGCCAGCACGCTCGCCCGCCGGTTGCCGCCGATGGCGACCAGCCGCCTGCCGAACGCCGTCTTCCCGACCAGCGCCGCCACCAGCACGGCCAGGACGGCCGCGATGAGCACGCTCACCGGGATCCAGAGCACCTCGCCGGTGCCCAACGCCAGGAACGCCGGATCGTGCAGCTGGATGAGCTGGCCGTCGGCGAGCACGAGCGCGAGACCGCGCCCACCGACCAGTAAGGCCAAGGTCGCGACGATCGGTTGAATGCCGACTTTGGCCACGAGGACGCCGTTGAACGCGCCGGCCGCCAGACCCGCCGCGAGCGCGATGGCCACCGCCGGCAACGTCCCCGCCCCGAGATACAGCGGGACGAGCGCGGCCGACAGCGCCATCACCGCGCCCACCGACAGGTCGACGCCCTCGGTGCCGATCACCAGCGCCATCCCGAGCGCCACCACCAGCACCGGAGCGGCCTGGATGAGCTGGGTGCGGAAGTTGCCGACGGTCAGGAAGTTCGCCGTGAACGCGATGTTGAACAGCACCAGCGCGACGACGGCGACGTACACGCCGT
The DNA here is from genome assembly GCF_047608695.1 of Amycolatopsis sp. cmx-11-32. Classification (NCBI taxonomy): domain Bacteria; kingdom Bacillati; phylum Actinomycetota; class Actinomycetes; order Pseudonocardiales; family Pseudonocardiaceae; genus Amycolatopsis; species Amycolatopsis sp. cmx-11-32. Next base: position 113,920 of record NZ_JADNQN010000019.1, read on the forward strand.
ACTCCTGCAGCCAGCGCGCCACCCGGGTCCGGTCCACCGTTTTCCCCGTGTCCGCCATGGTGCTTCCAGGATCCTCTGCTCTCTGCTGGGTGCTGGTCATTCCGTGTCCCCGCCCGAAGCGATCGCGGCCAGCACATGGTCCTGGGTCAGCTGCTCCCCCGCCAGTTCCCCGACCACCGCGCCGTCCTTGAGCACGACCAGCCGATCTGCGCCGTCGAGGAGTTCTTCCATCTCCGACGAGATCAACAGGACGGCCAGCCCGTCGCGGGCGAGTTCGTCGATGAGCGCCTGGACCTCCGCCTTCGCGCCGACGTCGATCCCTCGCGTCGGCTCGTCGAGCAGCAGCACCTTGGGTTCGGTGCACAGCCAGCGGGCCAGCAGCACCTTCTGCTGACTGCCACCGGAGAGTTCGGAAACCTTCTGATCGGGGCTGGACACCTTGATGCGCAAGCGTTTCACGAACGTGTCGACGATCCGGTCCTGCCGGCCACGGCTGACCAATCCGAAGCGGGACAGCCTCGGCAACGCGGCGAGCACGATGTTCTCCCGCACCGAAAGATGGGGAATGATCCCCTCGGTCTTGCGGTCTTCGGCGAGCATGCTGACACCCGCGCGCATCGCGGCCGCCACATTCCCTCGCGGGACCGGCTTTCCGCCGACGAGCACGGTGCCGCCGGAAAGGGGCAGGTCGCCGACGATCGCCCGCGCGGTCTCGGTCCTGCCGGAGCCGAGCAACCCGGCGAGCCCCACGATCTCGCCGGGTTTGATCGACACCGAGACATCCGCGAGCCGATTGCCGCTGGTGAGGTTCTCCGCACGCAGCACCGGTTCCCGGCCTGACTCGTGGCCGCCCTCGAAGGCTGTCGCACCGTGGCTGCGGATGTCGCCCACACTGCGGCCCAACATCATCGACACGAGTTCGAGCCGCGGCAGGTCGGCGAGCGGTCCGGTGTGGACACGCTTGCTGTCCCGCAGCACCGTGACGCGCTCGCAGATCCGGTACAGCTCGTCCATCCGGTGACTGACGTACACGATCGCGATCCCGCGTTCGTGCAGTTTGCCGATGACCTCGAACAGCGTCTCGACCTCACGCGGTTCCAAAGAGGACGTCGGCTCGTCCATGATCACGACGTCGGCGTCGACCGACACCGCCCGCGCCAGCGCGACCATCTGCTGGGCGCCGACGCCGAGTGTCCCGAGTGGACGGCGGACGTCGGCGTCGATGCGATAGTCCGCCAGCAGCGCCGCCGCGTCGGAGTTCATCCGCGCCCGGTCGACGAGCCCGAACCGCTTCCTCGGCTCGCGGCCGAGGTACACGTTGCTCGCCACGCTCATCAGCGGGATGAGGTTGACCTCCTGGTAGATCGTGGAGATCGCGCCCCGCGCGCGGATCGTGCCGGAGTCCGGCCGGTGCACGCCGGTGAGCACCTTGATCAGCGTCGACTTGCCGGCGCCGTTCTCGCCGACCAGCGCGTGCACCTCACCCGGCCGGAGCGCGAACGACACGTCGTCCAGCGCGCGTACCCCGGCGAACGTCTTCGTCACGCCTTCGACCTCGAGGACCGGTTCCATCTTCAGTACGCGTTCCCGAGCTTCTGCGCCGCGTTCGCCGAGTCGTACTGGTCGTCGGAGATCACCACGGTCGGCGGGATCTCCTTGCCTGCGGCGAAGTCCTGCAGCGTGGAGAACGCGAGCGGGCCGAAGCGCGGGTTGGACTCGATGACCGCGTTGTAGCTGCCGTCGGCGATCAGCTGGACGGCGTTGCGGGTACCGTCGATCGAGACGATCTTGACGTCCTTGCCCGGTGTCTTGCCCGCGGCCTTGAGCGCGGTGACCGCGCCGATGCCCATCTCGTCGTTCTCGGCGTAGACGGCGGTGATCTCGGGGTTGCTCTGGATCAGCTGCTCCATGACCCCCTGGCCCTTGGACCGGTCGAACTCACCGGTCTGCTCGGCGACGATCGAGACACCCGGCGTCGAGGCGATCTCGTCCTTGAAACCCTTGGTGCGGTCGGTGGTCACGTTGTTGCCCGAAGCGCCGAGCAGGATCGCGACCTTGCCGGTGCCGCCGGTCGCGTTCACCATCTCCTGTGCCGCGCGCTTGCCCTGCTCGACGAAGTTCGACCCGATGAAGGTCAGGTAGTCGGAGCACGGCTGCGAAGTCACCTTGCGGTCGATCGTGATGACCGGGACCTTCTTGGCCTTCGCCGCGTCGAGTGCCGGCTGCAGGCCGTCGGAGTTCAGCGGCGCCACGATGAGCAGCTGCGCGCCCCGGTCCAGCAGCGATTTGATGTCGCTGACCTGCTTGTTGAGATCGCTCTGCGCGTTGGTGACCAGGAGTTTGTCCGCCGGGACACCGAGTTTCGCCGCTTCGTCCTTGATGGACTGTGTCTCGGCGATCCGGAACGGGTTCGCCTCCTTCTCCGACTGGGAGAAGCCGATGACCGCGTTCTTCACGTCCACCTGCGGGTATCCGGTCTTCTCGCGGGCGCATCCCGGCCCGGTCGCGGCCCGGCTCGGCGCCGCCGAAGCGGCCGGTCCCGCCCCCGACGGGGCGGCTTGCTGGGTTTCGCGGCTGGTGCAGGCCGTCAGCGCGAGCGCGAGGCCGGTCACCAGGACCAGGGTGCGGCGGATGGGCAGGGACATCGATCGCTCCTCGGGGAAGTCGAGCACACGGGCCTGCGGTGACCCATGTCACTCACAGGGACGATGCCAGATTTACATCGTTGGTACAACGTTGTAAATCCGCCGTTCGCGCGGTTAGGCTGTGCCGGATCTGTGCCGGATCTCTCAGAGGGGAGCGAGGGTGGCCACGCTCAAGGACGTCGCCAGGCTTGCGGGCGTCTCGGTCAAGACCGTGTCGAACGTGGTCAACGGCTACGACTTCGTGAAGCCGGAGAACCGCAGGCGGGTCGAGGAGGCACTGGCGTCGACCGGCTACCGGCCCAATCTCGGTGCCCGCAACCTTCGCCGTGGCCGCACCGGGTTCCTCGGGCTGATGCTGCCCGAACTGAGCATCCCGTACTTCGGTGAGCTCGCGGGCCTGGTGCTGCAAGCGGCGCAGGAGCACGAGTGGAACGTCCTCATCGAACAGACCCTCGGCACCAGGGATCGGGAGCGCAACGCGTTGTCCGCGCTGGGCCCGCATCTGATCGACGGGGCGATCATCAGCCCGGAAGCGTTGCACACCGAAGATTTCGGCGATCTGGCGCCAGGCGTGCCGCTGGTGATGCTCGGCGAGCACGTCGTGGACGTCCCGATAGACCACGTCGGCATCGACAACGTCCAGGCCGCCCGGATCGCGGTGCGGCATCTGCTCTCCCTCGGCCGTCGCCGGATCGCCGCGATCGGCGCGCATCCGCAGCGCCACACCGCCGCGCAACGGCTGGAGGGTTACCACCTCGCGCTCGAGGAGGCCGGCGTCGCGTCCACGCCGGAACTGGTCCTGCCCGCGCTGCGCTACCACCGCGCGAACGGGGCCGAGGCGATGGCGCATCTGCTCGCGCTGCCGGAACCGCCGGACGCGGTCTTCTGCTTCAACGACCTCCTCGCCATCGGTGCACTGCGCGCCGCCGCCGAGCGGGGCGTCCAGGTGCCGTCCGACATGGCGATCGTGGGCTTCGACAACAACGAAGAGAGCGCGTACAGCCTGCCCTCGCTGACGACGATCGCCCCGGACAAGGCGGCGATCGCGCGGGCGGCGGTCGATCTGCTAAGGCGCCGCATCGCGGGCGGGAGTGACCTCGAACCCGAAGACGTCCAGACCCCCTTCTCGCTGGAGATCCGGAACAGCACGATCGCCTGACTCCGCGTTTCGTCCTCTAGTTGCGGTAGTTCCGGGTACGAAGTACCGCAACTAGAGGACTAATTGCGTTTATTGTGTGTCCGTGAACCGGGCCCTGGCCGTGCTGACCCTCGTCGCGTATGTGACGTTGCCCCTCGGCTCGGCCAAGTACGAGACGCTCGTGCTGCCGACGCTCGTCGTCGGGCTGGTCTACGCGGCGATCGCGATCGTCGGCTTCCCCTGGGTCCAGAAACGCGGACGCGCCCTCGCGATCGCGTATGTCTGTGTTCAGTTACCGCTCGGCTTCACCCTGTTCTCGCTCTCGGGTGCCGCTGTCGGATCGGTCCTGCTTCTCGTGGTCCTCGTCTGCCACACCGTGTTGTCGCTGCCACTGCCCGTGGCGTTCGGGGTCGCGGTGCTGATTCCGTTGATCCACCTGCCGATGTCGCCGTTGGACGGGCTCCGCGAAGGGCTCGGGACGCTCGCGGTCATGGTGTTCGCCGCCGTCGTGACCGAGTTGGTCGTCCGGGAGAAGCGGGCGCGGGAGGAACTGGCCGAGGCGCACGAACGGCTTCGTGACTACGCCGCCCAGGCCGAACAACTCGCGACGACCCAGGAGCGCAACCGGCTCGCGCGCGACATCCACGACGGACTCGGCCATCATCTGACGGTCGTGCAGATGATGTTGCAGGCCGCCCGCGCGGTGATCGGTACCGCCGGCACGGAGCGGGTCGACGGGATGCTCGCCAAGGCGCAGGACCAGTCTCGGGAGGCGCTGGCGGAGGTCCGCCGCTCAGTCTCGGCATTACGGGAGCCGCGCTCCAAGCCACTCGCGGACGCGTTGCGGGTGCTCGCGGACGAGGCGTCCGCGGTGGGCGTGCCGACCGGGTTCGAGATCAAGGGGACGGCGAGGGAGACCCGCGCCGAGGTGGAGGAGTCGCTGTTCCGGGCGGCCCAGGAAGGACTGACCAACGTACGCAAGCACGCGCGGGCCAACGCGGCGACCGTGGTGCTCGACTACGCCGTCACCGATCGTGTCCGGCTCGAAGTCCGTGACGACGGCCTCGGGCTCGCCGCAGATTGCCCGTCGGACAAGGGCTTCGGGCTCGTCGGGCTGCGGGAGCGGGTGGCCGGGCTCGGCGGGCAAGTCTCTGTCGGCTCCGACGCGGGGAACGGCCTGACGCTCACCGTGGAGGTGCCGGGATGAGCGTTCGCGTCCTGATCGTCGACGACCAGGCGTTGTTCCGCGAAGCACTGGCGACCTTGCTGGAAGTCCAGCCGGAGATCGAGGTCGTCGGTGAGGCGGGTGACGGGGAGCAGGCCGTGCGGCTTTGTGCCGAACTCCGTCCTGACGTCGCGCTGATGGATCTGCGCATGCCGGTGCTGGACGGGATCGCGGCCACCACCCGGTTGCGGGCCGAGCAACCTGGCGTACGCGTGCTGGCGCTGACCACTTTCGACGACGACGCGGACGTCTTTGCCGCGCTGCGGGCGGGGGCCGTCGGCTATCTGCTCAAGGACGTCTCGTCGACCCGGCTGGTGGAGGCGCTGGTCGCGGCCAAGCGAGGTGAGTCGGTCCTGCAACCGTCGGTGGCGGCGAAGCTCGTCGCCAGGGTGGCGCGGTTGCCTGCCGAGACACCGCGCGCCCAGCCGCTGACGACGCCGCTGTCCGACCGTGAACTGGAAGTGGTCCGGCTCCTGGCGGACGGCCACAGCAACCGGGAGATCGCCAAAACGCTGTTCCTCGCCGAGGGCACGGTGAAGAACCTCGTGACGAGCGTGCTGGCCAAGCTCCAGGTGCGGGACCGGACCCAGGCGGCCTTGCGCGCGAGAGAACTCGGCCTCTTCTGACGGGTCACATGACCCCGTCCATGACTTCCGGCACCTGCCGACATGCCTTGCCGCGGCCGAACATTGCTCCCATCGAACCGATCGAGGGAGCCGAAAATGAATCACACGATCGAACCGAAGACCCGTAACCGGGCCGTCCTGCACTTCATCCGGCACGCCGTGGAAATGCTCCTCGCGATGGTGGCCGGGATGCTCGTCCTCGAACCGGTCTGGTCGTTCCTGTGGCCGGACCTGGCGAAGAACGTGACCGCGAGCGCGCTGGTGATGGCGACAAACATGTCGCTCGGCATGGCGTTGTGGATGCGGATCCGGCGCCACGGCTGGGTTTCGATCGCGGAGATGTCGGCCGCGATGTACTTGCCCTACGTTCTCGTCCTGCCGTTCTTCTGGACCGGACTGGTCTCCGGACCGACGGTGATGACGGCCGGGCACGTGCTGATGGTGCCCGCGATGCTCGCCGCCATGCTCCGCCGCCGCGTCGAGTACGGGGCCTGACCATGCGCGCCTTCCTCCGCGTCACGCTGACCGTGCTGGCGTTCACCGTCGCCGCACTAGCCCTGCCGCTCACCCTGGGCGGGATCACGCTCAGCGCCAGCTTCGAGAACCGCTACACACCGAGAACCGACGGGATCTCGCCACAGCCGGTGCGCCGGGCGCACGATTCCGCCAAGCCGACCGCGGTGGTCGTCGTGGGAAACGAGGGCGCCGTCGTCTCCGATACCTTGGCCCCGTTCGAAGTCCTGGCGACGAGCGGCGCGTTCAACGTCTACACCGTCGCACCCGAGGCCAGGCCGGTCACCCTGACCGGCGGACTCGACCTGATCCCCGACCTCGGCTTCGCCGACCTCGACAGGCTGCTCTCGTCCGCCGCCCCGGACGTCGTGGTGGTGCCCGCCTTGCCGGATCTCGGCGAGCCGACCACGCGACCGGTGACCGACTGGCTCCGGCAGCAGTCGTCGAAGGGCGCGCTGCTCGTGAGTGTCTGCAACGGTTCGGGTGTCCTCGCCTCGGCCGGGCTTCTCGATGGGCGGCAAGCCACCGCGCACTGGTCGCGTATCGGCGGCTTCGACGACGAGTTCCCCGCCGTGGACTGGATCCGCGGCACGCGCTATGTCGACGACGGCACCATCGTGACCACGGCCGGGATCCTGTCCGGGATCGACGGGGCGCTCCGGGTCACCGAGCGGCTCGCCGGCACCGAAACCGCACGGAAGGCGGCCGAGGCCGTCGGGTGGACGCACTACTCCCCCGGCGCAAGCACGCCGATGGCGCAGCACACCTTCGAGGCCGCGGACACCGTCGTCGGGTTCAACACCGCCTTCCGGTGGGACAAGCCGATGCTGGGCGTCCTGCTGACCACCGGGATCCGTGAGCTGGAACTCGCCGCGGTGTTCGACACCTACGGCCAATCGCTGGCGGTCGAAACAACGGCCGTCGGCCTGGACGGCGCGCCGATCCGGTCCCGGCACGGGCTGACTTTCGCCCCGAGGGGCACGCCTGCCGAGGACGACGTCGACCGGTTGATCGTGCCGGGCGCCGACGCGGCCGCGACGCACGCCGCCGAAGGATACTCACCCGTGTACCTGCACACCGGGCCGGGCTTCCCGTTCGACGCCGTGCTCCAAGACCTGGTGCGCACCACGGACACCGCGACCACGCGATGGACGGCCAGAACCCTGGAGTACCAGACCGGACACCTGGCGCTCGGCGGCGCCGCGTGGCCGTGGACGGTCACGCTCCGGCCGTTCGGGCTCGCCGTCCTCGGACTGCTCGCGGCCTTCGGGATCCGTGCTCGCTATCGCGGGATCCGGCGGACGGAGCCGACCGGGCGACGCGGGGTGGTCGTGCCCGGACCGGCGGACCGGGACTTTCGGCCCTCCCGGCGACGCGATCAGCCACCTACCCGCGGGCCCGGGCCCGTCTCGCGGACGACGCGATAGCGCGGGTTCGCGCTCACCCGTGACTCCACCTCTCCTGGAAGGCCGTCGAGCGCCGCCTGGATGGCTTCAAGACGGCCTGCGGTGTCCGACGTCTCCTCGAAATGCCGGTAGTCCGCCTCGCTCGCCCAGCTGACGAGGTTGAAGACCCGTGTCCCGTCGATGCTCGCGTGGAAACGCGCCGAGACGTAGCCCGGGTAGAACCGGACCCAGCGGTCCTGGATTTCGGCGAAAGCCTCCACCAACGCCGTCTGGGTCTCGGGTCCGTCGACCGCGTACTCGATGATCGAGTAGAAACCCTTGTCCTCACTCATGGTCACTCCTTCAAGTCGGTCACATCAGGATTCACCCTCCACTTAGGTGGAGATCAAGTGCGGCTTGATCACGAAACTTGACAGATCGGACACATTGCTCCGGCCGGCCCTGGTCAACAGGCGCGCGCTCGACAAGGATCACCCGATGCGCGACAGCAAGACGTTCGACCTGATCGCCCGAGGCGGGCTCGTCTGTTACGCGGTCGTGCACCTGCTCGTCGCGTGGCTCGCGGCGCAGGTCGCGCTCGGCGACAAGGCCAAGGCGGACAAGGCGGGCGCCTTGCAGGTGGTGGTCGCGGAAGGCGGCGCGTGGCTACTGTGGCTGATCGCGGCCGGTCTCGCCGTACTGGCGTTGTGGCAGCTCAGCGAGGCGGTCACCGGGCACCGGCAGGTGAAGGCGCGGCGGCGGACGGTCCGCCGGATCGTCAGCGGGATCGAGGTCGTGCTGTACGGCCTCGTCTCCTACAGCGCGGTGAAGGTCGCCATCGCGGGCGCCGACGACGGGCAAGGCTCGCTGGTCGCCGACATCCTCGCGCAGTCCTACGGCCAGGTTCTGGTGACCGTCGTCGGGATCGCCGTCGTGGCGGTGGCGGTGTTCCTCGCCCAGCGCGGGTTCCGGAAGACGTTCGTGCGGGAACTCGACTTCGGCAGTGCCTCCGGAACGACCCGCACCACGACGATCCGCCTCGGCCAGGTCGGCTGGATCGCGCTCTCCGCCGCGTACGGCACCATCGGCGTCCTGACCGTCATCGCCGCGGTCACCTTCGACCCCGCCAAGGCGAGCGGGCTCGACGTCGCGCTGAAGACGCTGGTCGCGCAGCCCTACGGTGGCCCGATGCTGCTCGCGCTCGCGGCCGGTATCGCCGCGTTCGGCGCCTTCGCGCTGCTGGACGCGCGATTCCGGAAGATCTGAGCTGCCCGGCACGCCGACCTGTGGCACGGTGAGAGCCGTCTGGAGGTCGCAATGGCAGGTGTGGTCGAATGGATCCGCGAGCAGGGTGAGGACGATCGGCAGGCGCGGATCGTCGAGGTGCTGGTGGAGGCCTTCGAAGACCTCATGCGCGCGGACGCCGACGCGTTCCGCCGTAAGTTCCGCAAGATGGCGGCCGCGCCGTTCGCCTTCTACCGCGGTTCCGCGTGCTTGTTCTACGCGGACATGGCGCACGAGGACGACCCGTGGGCGAACGACGAGACCAGCCGGGTGTGGATCCAGGGCGACCTCCACGCCGAGAACTTCGGCAGTTACATGGATTCGTCCGGGACACTGGTGTTCGACGTCAACGACTTCGACGAGGCCTATCTGGGCTGCTTCACCTGGGATCTCAAGCGGCTGGCGGCCAGTGTCGCGCTGCTGGCGTGGAGCAAGGCGATCTCGGACGACGACATCGAGACGCTGATCGGCACCTATCTGCGTGCCTACGTGAAGCAGGTCCGCGAGTACGCCGAGCGCCCCGGCGACGAGCTTGTCCGGCTCCAGCTCGACAGCACCGAAGGCATCCTGCACAACGTGCTGCTCCGGGCCCGGCTGAAGACCCGGATCGACCTGCTCGATGCAGTGACCACAGTGGAGGACTACGACCGCAGGTTCCGGCACGGGCCGGGGGTCCGGGTCCTGGAGAAGGCGGAACGCAAGACCGCGATCGCCGCCTTCGAGTCCTATTTGGACACCATCCCGGAGCACAAGCGGTTCGGCAGCATCACCTACCGGGTCAAGGACATCGTCGGCAGGACCGGATTCGGCATCGGCTCGGCCGGGCTGCCCGCGTACAACATCCTCGTCGAAGGACGTACCCAGGCGTTGGAGAACGACGTCGTCCTGTCGATGAAACAAGGGAATGTCGCGGCGCCGAGCCGGATCGTGTCCGAGCAGAGCATCCGCGGCTACTTCACCAACGAGGGTCACCGCACCGCCGTTTCGCAGCGCGCGCTGCAGGCACACGCGGATCCTTGGCTCGGGTACACGGAGATCGACGGCACCGGGTTCGTCGTCTCGGAGTTGTCACCCTACGTCGACGACCTGGACTGGTCGGATCTGACCGAGCCGTCGGAGATGCGTCCGGTGCTCGACTACCTGGGCCGGGCCACCGCGAAGATGCACTGTGTGTCCGATTCGGACTCCGATCAGACACTGGTCGACTTCCAGAGCGAAGCGGCCATCGCCGGGGTGATCGGCGACCGCGAGGACGAGTTCGTCCGCACGCTCACCGAGTTCGGGATGGCCTACGCCGAGCAGTCACGGGAAGATCACCGGTTGTTCGTGGACGCCTTCCGCGGTGGGAAGATCCCCGCCGTCCGGCCTGCCGCGGAGGGTTGACCGGACGACGGGGAACCGTCTATTCGCGGAGACCGATCGCTTCGATCGGCTTCGACCGCAACGCCACCCGGGTGGACAGGCCGAGGGAGACCACGCCGAGCAGGATCGCCCCGGCGATGACCCCGCCGAAGACGACGACCGGACCGGACGGCAGCGGCGTCCCTCGCAGTCCGAGGTTCAGCAGTACCAGGGGAACCCCCGCCACCACCGTGCCGAGCAGGGCCGCGACCCCCACCGTCGCCAGCGCTTCGAACCGCATCATCCGGACGACCTGGCGCTTCGTGGTGCCGATCAGCCGCAGCAGCGCGAACTCCCGCGAACGCTGCGCCGTGCTCATCACCAGCGTGTTGGCCACCGAAATCACGACGTAGCCGAGGATCACGCCGACCGCGACCAGGTTCACGTAGAACTGAGCCTGCTGCTGGCCGCCGTCGGGCGCGGCCACCGCCGATCCCGGCGTCACGACCAGCCCCGGATATCGGACGGCGAGGTCACGCAGCGCGGCGGCCACCGTCGCGGTGTCGGCGGTGGTTTCCTGCCGCACCAGCACCGAATCGTCCCTCCGGTCACCGGTGTGCGCCCTCGCCAACTCGACCGGCAGCACGTAGCGGCCGAACGCCTGGTCGTGGCTGTAGGTGGCGACCAGCCGCAGTTTCGCCGGAGCGCCGTCAGCGTAGAAGAACTCGACCTCGTCGCCGATCTTCTTTTCGTACCAGTCGGCTTCCGACTCGCTCATCGCCACGGTGTTCCCGGTCAGGTCGGTGATCTTGCCCGACACGACGCCCAGGTCCAGGTTCCCGCGCACCTGATTGCCGTCCAGACCCTGCGCCCCGTACCGCTCGACGCGCAGCCTTTCCTGCTCCTGCACCGTGTTCATCACCTCGGTGCGCACGACCGGGGTCGCGACGGCGACGCCGGGGATCCGCCGCACGGCCTCGGCCACCTCCGGGGACAGGCCGCCGGTACCGCTGGCGAGCACGTGGTCCGCGGTGGTCGACTCGACGGTCTCCTCCTGCCGGGCGGCCGCGGCGGTGGTCTGGCTGTAGAACATCGTCAGCGCGAACGAGACCGCCAGCATCACCGGCGTCACCGCGGCGGCCAGGCGCCGCGAGTTGGCCTGGTTGTTCGCGGCGGCCAGGTAGCCGCTGATCCGCGATGTCCGGTTGAGCACCGGTGCGATCAACCGCGTCATGAACGCGACCACCTTGGGGCTGACCACGGCCAGTCCGATCACGATGATCAGCGCCGACCCCGACGAAGCGGCGAGTCCCGCGTCGCCGCGCAGGAAGATCGGGACCATCGAGCCGCCGAGACCGGCCACCACCAGCGCGCAGCCGATGATGACGCGCACGCGGCCGAGTTCACGCCGCTCCACCGCGGCCTCGCCGAGCGCCTCCACCGGGCGGATCGACGACGGACGTCGCGATGCCGACCACGCGGCCAGCCGGGCCGTGCCCAGACTGAGCACCAGTGCGGCGACGAGCGGGATCGGACTGAGCGCCAGTTCGAAGTCCGGCGGGATCACCCCGATGGCGCCGAAGGCGTTCCTCAGGCCGAAGCCCACCGCCACGCCGAGGCCGCTGCCCAGCACACCGGCGACCGACGCGACCAGCATCGTCTCCGCGCCGATGAGTTTGCGGATCTGCTGAGGAGTCGCCGCGATCGCCCGCAGCAACGCGAACTCCCGGCGACGCTGGTTGATGACCAGCGCCAGCGTGCTGGCCACGACGAACACCGCGATGAGGAGCGCGAAGCCACCGAAGGAGCCCGCGAGCGCCATCAGCAGCATCCGCGTCTGGCTGACGTCGAGGAACTCGACCGTGCTGCGCTCTACCCCGGTCGTCACCGTCACCTTGTCGGTGCCGACCGCGTCGCTGATCCGGTCGGCGAGGTCGCCCGGCGTGACACCCGGGTCCGCCAGTACGCCGATCGCGTGCACCTGGCCTGGTATCCCGGCGAGTTCGGTTGCCTTCTCCGGGGAGAAGAAGACCGAGGACTGGCGGGAGAGGCCGTCACCCGACTTCGGCGCGGCGATCCCGGAGACCCGGTAGTCCACCGGCGTCGAACGGACGGCGATCTTCACCGGGTGCCCGATGGTGACACCGCTGCGGGCGGCCAAGTCGGCGTCGAGGACCACCTCGTCGGCGCGCGTGGGTGCCTGGCCGTCACGCAGCGAGAACGGGGCCAGCGTGGCGGCGTCCCAGTTGTGCCCCAGTGACTGGCCGCCCTCCGGCCCGGTCAGCGCCTGGCCGTCGGCCTTCACCACGTTGGCGGGGAAGCTCTGCTCCGCCACCACGCCGCGGACCCCCGGCACCGACTTGATCGTCCCGGCGATCGCCACCGGCACCGAGGCCTGCTCTCCGACCTGCTGGCTTTCCATCGGGCCCGCCCCTGGCGGGTCGACCGTCTGCTGTCCACCGACGACGACCGCCGCGTCGGCGTACCGCTGCGTCGGGACCCCCGCCCGCAGCCCGGACTCCATCAGGATGCCGCAGCCGGCGACCAGCGCCGTGCCGCAGAGGATCGCGATGAACGCGCCGATGAAGCCGCTCAGGCGGGTCTTGATCGTCTGCCATGCCAAATCCCACATGACGTCACCACTCCCCGAGGTGGGTCATGCGCTCGGCCACCCGGTCCGGGGTGGGCTGCGGAAGGTGACCCGCCAGCTTGCCGTCGGCCAGGAACAGCACGCCATGCGCGGCCGACGCCGCGACCGGATCGTGTGTGACCATCAACACGGTCTGCCCCATGTCGTCCACAATGGAGCGGAGCAGGTCGAGGACCTGACGCGCCGTGCGGGTGTCCAACGCTCCGGTCGGCTCGTCGGCGAGGACGACCTCCGGCCTCGTGATCAGCGCGCGGGCGATCGCGACGCGCTGCTGCTGGCCGCCGGACAGCTCCGACGGGCGGTGTTCGAGCCGCTTGGCGATCCCGACGCCCTCGACGATCTCGCGCATCCACTGCGGGTCGGGCTTCTTCCCGGCCAGCCGCATCGGCAGCGTGATGTTCTGCAAAACGTTCAGCGACGGCAGCAGGTTGTAGGCCTGGAAAATGAACCCGATGCGGGTCCTCCGCAGCTCAGTGAGCGCTTTCTCCTTCAGCCTGCTCAGTTCCGTGTCGCCCAGCAGCACTCGCCCCGAACTCGGCCGGTCCAGCCCGGCCGCGCAGTGCAGGAAGGTGCTCTTGCCCGATCCCGACGGTCCCATCACAGCGGTGAACGTGCCCCTGCGCACCCCTACGGTCACCCCGTTCAAAGCCGTGACCGCGCCATCACCGGATCCGTAGACCTTGCTCACGGATTCCAGCTCCAAGGCGCACGTGCCCCCTGCATTCATCATTTCCCCTTAACCGGTGGTGATCTGTCTCGTCACAACCTACGGATGACGATGACCGCGATCGACCCCGCAAGGGTGAAGACTCCTGGTAGCGCAGGCACCACCATGAGCCATGGCTGGTAGGGCAATCGCCCAGCCCAGTCAGGTCAAACCGAGGGCAGCACGGCAATCCATGCTCACGGAGATGACGAAGGGCACGCAGGCCCCTCCCACTCGGTACCCACGGCGAATTCGACTCTATGGCAACGTTGATGGACGATGGATCCCCAAGACCAAGCTTGCCAGGGGGATTCGCCTACACCGATGGCGCCATGGCAAACTACCGCAACCACACCGGCGAAACCCTGCTCACCTGCTTCGCCGAGTTGAAACGCAGCTCGAGCCATCACCGTCGTCGCTGACGCAGGCACAAGCCCCACAGCCTTCCCCGACACAGCCGTGACCAGTGCCGATCGATACCTGCTCTCACTGCTCTCACCTGTGCCTCTCATCACTCCTAGCAAGCCCCTGACCGCATCCTCACGCCTGATCGAGGCTATACCTGCGTTCCTTGAGCGCGTTCGCGAGGAATGCGCTCCGACCACAGTGGACCGGTACGTCGTAACGCTGAAGACACACATCATTCCTGGGATTGGGCAGCTCCTGTTCACCGAGTGCACTGTCAGTCGTCTGCAGCAGTTCGAGGCTGGGTTGAGGAGTAAGCAGCACCTCAAGCCACAGGAGAGGCAAAGCAAGTTAAGCCCAAGAAGCTGGCACCGACGACACGACGCGTTGTTCGTGAGGTCACCCGCGGCCTGCTTCAGTTCGGCGTGGAGGCAGTCATACTCACCCACCCACAACCCGGTCAAGTCGATGCGTCGAATCGTGGGAGGACCACAGAACGCCGCAAAAGCGGTCACCGCAGAGGCGGTTCCCTCGCTGTTCGCCAAAATCGACGGCGACAAGCTGGCGCGTGACGCTGACCTGCCTACCATCACCCGGGCGCTATTTGGTCTAGGAACCAGGCTTGGCGAGACCGTGGCCCTCTCATGGCAATACGTCAACCTCAGTGACGAACCGATCACACGAACTGTGTTCGCCGGAACACCCGGCGAAGAGACACGTAAGATCCCGCCAAAGCACCTGTGGATCAATGCGACGATCACTGAGCCGGTCGGGTTGGGAGCCCAGCGCACCCCAGTGAAGTCGAAGCGTTCGAACCTGCGCAAGTCAGCCGACGTCGCCGAAGATGAATTCGTGTTCCCCCACCCCTACACGGGCACCTGGCGCACGCCCAAGAACGTCGGTAATGCGCTGTACACGATGCGGAGGCGGATCGGCGTCCCTGACTTCAAGAGCCATGCCGGCAGTCATGCCACCGGTGACTTCACGTGCACGCACTATGTAGTGGCCGGCACAGCGAATCCTCAGGCCGCCGACATTCTTGACCGCGCGCTCAGCGGGGCGCCAGTTATCCAGACGTGAGCCCTGGTGGATCAGCTGGATCTGCCCGGCCCCGGCGGCAGCACCACGAGCGCGATCGTCAGCCCGTCGACCTCACTCGGATGCTTCTGCGCCGAGCGCGACGGGTTGATCGTGATCCACTCCCCCGCTTCCAGGCCGCCGGCGTCCCGGCACGCCGTGCAGATGAACGCCGACGTGCCATACCAGTGGGAGTAGTTGGCCTGGACCCCGCCAGGGACAGGTCACAGCCCCACGGGCAGTGTTCGCCCGCCGACGTCGACTGTGATGGCCGCATCGGCAGATCTTCAGGCGGGACCGTGTCGAACACATGGCCGACTCTAATGGCCTAAGGTCGGGGTGTGGAGACGGAATCCGGTGCCAAGAAGTGCTCGAAGTGCGGCGATCGTGAAACGGGGCCCGGCGGGATACTGTGCCCGCGGTGCCGCACCGAGATCGAGACCGCGCCGCCCAGCTACTAACCCGCCCCGGCAGCGACACGACGCCCGTCGGCGAGCGCGAGAACGGGCCCACCGCACCCGGAGACGCCGAGGACGTCGAAGTGCTCGGCCTAGTCTTCCGCTACTGGATCGGAGGCACCTCATTGGCGACCGCCGAGGTGCACGATGTCGGCCCCGGCGGGATCGTCTATGGGCCGCGGAATGTGCCGCACACCTTCCAGAGCCTGCCGGGCAAGGGACGGGTGACGGTCGTGGTGAGCCCCACTGTCAGTCAGGACTACTTCCTCCAGGTCGGCGGCAGCGACGCCAGGGAGGATTTCGACCATCTCGACCGGCTTGAGCGGTACGGCAGTTACGTGCTCGACCGAGCATCTGTCGACGGTGCCTGGCATCTTGCTCAAGCCTGGGGCACGTCCGCGTCAGGTTTCGAGGGCCCAACGCGCTTAACGCATCTTCGGCGCGAAGCCCGCTCTCTCGAAGACTCCGAACTCGCCGCGTCCACGTTCAGGCTGGCGCGGTCGTAACCCTGCTCGGCGGCGACCCGGAGCGTTCCGATGGCCATGAAACGCGCGTCGCGGACGCCGGTGGCCTCGGTGTCGGCGTCCCCGGAGCAGGAAGCTGACCTCGGGACGAACCGTCTGGTTCTTCCGCAGCTTTTTAGGGGACGGCACCGCACTCCAGTGGTCCTCGAACAACTCGTTCCGCGCCGACCGGAAGTCCTCGTTGTTCGGCCAGTCCGGCGATCTGCTCGGGCCGGTTGACGTCGACCACGAGTTTCGACGCCGGGTGATGCATCCCGTGCAACACCTTCTCCGCCGCGACCCCGGCTTCCACGAGCGTGGTGCCGACACCGCGGCGGAGGGTGTCTTCCGCGGTGTAGTTCTCGCCGATCTCGTCCACGGTCTCGACCGCGTTGAGAAGATCCGCCGGCGGATTGTCGCGTCATTTCGGTGGGCGCGGCAGGATCGAACCTACGACCGCTCGGGTATATACCGGGTGCTCTCCCGCTCGGCCGCGTCCACCGCAAGGACGGATTTCTGGCCGTTGCTGCGGCCTGGCCAACGGCGACGGTTTCGTGTCGTCAGCTGTGAGTCGGGCCGCAGGGCAACCCGATCGACCTCATGTTGCCGTCCAAAAGGGACCAGCCCTCCACGCAGACGTTGCCCACCCCGCGGGCCAGAAACCACTCGGTCCACTGGTAGGCAGGTCGTTCCTGAGAGGGGGTGTACTTGTCCAGGCCGGGCCCCCAGAGATGGAAGTGACCCCAGTGCGTAGCGCCGAACGGCGGGTTGGATCGGAAGGCCGCACGGACGCTGTAGTAGCCCCCGCTCTTGCTGTTCACCTCCATGCAGACCTGATGATTACAGTATTGCTCGTTCGTAGTACCGGACGACGAAGCCGACGCCGTGGGCGCGGCGACGACAAGTGCTGTCACCACACCGATCATCGCTACCGCCGCTCTTAACCATCGCATGTTTCTTTCTCCTCGCTTGAAGGAATAGTGCAGGCTGACGCCTCGGGATCTGCTTGCCACTGGATGCCTGGAACAGGCCGAACCGGACGGTCGGCAATGCGTAGCTTTCCGCACTCGACCGGCGTCTTCCCCCGCGCACAGTCTCCAGCTACGAATACCGCGTATTCCTGTTCAGCTCACCGGCCTGTTCCCATATCATGCCCGGATCATTCAGCGCCTTTCAAGGGCGTGCTGATGCCGATACCTCGCACTTTGATAATCGTCTGTATATCGATGCGCGACAGCAGCGGAATCCCGGCGCGGCGACATGGTCCGCTGATCAAGCCCCGTCCGCCCGCGCGGACGGTTCAGCTGATGAAGCCCGCCGACTTGAGCCAGTCGCGGGCGACCGTGGCGGACTTCTGGCCGTCGACTCTGACCTTCTTGTCCAGGTCCGTGAGCGCCGCGGTGTCGAGCTTCGCGGCGATCGGCGTGAAGATCTGCTCCAGCTGCGGGTATTTCTGAGCGAGCGGAGTGGCGATCGTGATCGCGGCCCAATGGGATGAACGACGTGATCGGGGCGCTTTCTGGTTTCGACACGCAACCGCGATCGTCTCCGTCATGGCATTGAGTTGACGTGTCGATGACGTCATCGCCCTCATGAAATCCGACGCCCCTATTCAAACACTGTAGTCATGATTATAAGAACCTGGAGTTTCTGTTCTAGTACTACAGCCGGTGGGCGGGGAGCGTGCGGAGCAGTCGCTCAGCACGGTCCGCCTGGAGGACCTGGCCGTGTCGGTGTGAGGCCGGTGGTGTCAGCGCTTCAGGCTGCGGTAGGCGCGTTGTTGGCAACTTC